>NZ_QJJP01000001.1:0-296391 GCF_003201565.1 Nitrosomonas sp. Nm84
CTCCGACTAAATGTCGGATATTTAACAATCCTGGGTGGAAACTTTTCAACGCCGATTTACCCAAAATCCCGGTAAGTTTTGCACGCCGATTGACATGACGTATGTTGAAAGATGATATTCGATGAAATGACGTGTGTTTATTTGGATGGTTTGGATATTTTTTGTTAAACCTTACACAAAAGAGAGGCAAAATTTTTTGAGTGCAAATTGATAGCAAACTTTGGGAGTAGAGGGAGATTACACTGAACGAGCTTTTATCTGATTAGTCTACTATACGGCTACTAATACTTGTTATCAGTTTCTTTCTTTTATGTAACTCATTGTTTATTTTGGCTCCCCGACCAGGGCTCGAACCTGGGACCTGCGGATTAACAGTCCGTCGCTCTACCGACTGAGCTATCAGGGAATTGATGAGAGGTGCATGTTAACGTTTTGAAGCTTCTCGGTCAACTATCTGCGTAGAGAATTGTAGCGAACAAATGAATCATCCTGAATTTTAGTACAAGATCTGTCTTGTTTTATATGAAGCTCAGGAGGGTATTCAAGGATTAACGGTTTGAGCTAGTACAGTACAACTGATCTGGTCACTGTTCATTTTGCCTCCCCAGGTGTTCTTCAATATCCTTTTGACTAAATCCAATTGCACTGGCAACACGATCCGCATGACTGACTTTGGATATCCCTTCAATCAAACGATGCGTTGGGCCTTGCGGCATGAATTCCACTTGCAGATACCGACCAATGCCATCACTTTGCAGTCGTTCGCATAATTCGTGGTTATGCGTTACCAGCAGTGTGCTTGCACCCAGTTTATGAAAGCCTTTCAGGATATATTCCGAAATAGTCATTTTTTCTTCAAATGTTGTACCTTCAGATAATTCATCCAACACCACCAAGCTGCGTTGCGTGGAATTAAAAAATATTTCGCGCGTGCGTTTGAGTTCGTGGCCGAAGCGCCCCATCGCGGCGCTGAGTTGGCCTGGATCGGGAACCTGATAATAGATATGCTCTGCCGGCACCAATTGCCCGTGGGCAGCGGGAATATAGCAACCAATTTGTCCCAATAATTGGATCTGTACGATAGTTTTGCAGTAAGCCGTTTTACCACCGCTGTTCGGACCGGTAATGATCAGTACGCGGCCGGCTGGATCCAAGTGGATATCATTTGGCACATAATCCGGGATCACCTTGATCAATAGTGGATTCCTGGCTTGGCTGACGGTCAGCCGATGTTGTTTTTCATCAAGAATCTCCGGTAATGTCTTGTCACCAATACATGCTTTCCCATAGCGATAAAAAGACAGCAATTCGTCAAGCATACCTAATGCCTCCACTGCCCTCGCCAATTCCGGGCTTTCGCGGAATTGCTTTCGTAACGGATAAATGATCGAATCGCGGTCTGAAACACCCATTGCCAGTAGGATAATCGGCAAAACCGGCGCGGTGAGCGCCAGAATGCCATAACCGATATGTGATGCACCGAATTGCGGCATCAACGTATCAAAGAAGAGCAGGATGCCATACGATGCGGAAAAGAAAATCAGCGTCGGTATGATTTTAAGCAACGCAGGTCGGAAACGCGCATAGAGATCCAATGCTGATTTCTCTTTTTTCGTTTTAAACTTGCTGCCGGAAGAATAAACCGGGCCTTGCATTAATGCATAAATACGCGACTGTCCGAAGTCACGGATGGCATCCAGCAGCGTACGCAAATAAGCGGATTGTGGGCGTGGTATTTTTTCGACGCCAGCAACCAAATCCACGGCAAACTGAGTACCATCCTTGTATTGCCGGTAGCCATAACCGCCAAATTCAAGCTTATCTGAACGAGTACTCGGTTCATCGGTAGCCAGGCCGCCTGAAAATTCGCCATACAAAAGATACTTCAATGACCTTTCTCCCGAAACCGCTTTACTCACAAAATGACCCAGCACGCTATATAATTCCGGATTCGATTCAATTTCGCGCAAAGCAATCTGTTTCTGCTGTAACGTTTGCGCATCCTGAACAGGACGGGAGATGGATCGATACAGCGTCAGATATCCTGTTTCTGTTTGGGTACTATCGATCGCGCTAAGTAGCGTCGCCGCTTCTATCGCCTCAAAAGTTTTCGGATCCAGTGCGTCATGATTCGCATCGGTTGGGCGAATATCATCGATAGTCGCGGGTTGATCGGAGTCGGATAAGATGAATTTCTTGCGCCAAATATCAATCATAGGGATAGTTTGTTAAAGGTATTTTTTGTTTTGTGCGTTGCCAACAAGCAGTGCTCATTGAATGTGTAAAATACGCATATTTGAAATGAAACACAATGTCATTTTATTACATACGAGCGCTTAGTTTCAGATGATATCCATCAAAAAACCGCTACGACTAATCGGCTTGATTGCTACGATGAGCGCAATTGCGCTTGCCGGTTGGTATTACACTCGCCCCAAGCCATTGCAAGTGGATTTAGCCACGATCGCTGCAGGCAATGTGGAAGCAACGATTGTCAACACGCGCGCCGGTACGATTAAATCCTGCCAAAGATCCAACCTCGCTCCCATTTCCGGCGGAAAAATCGCCAAAATATGGATAAAAGAAGGCGATCATGTGCAAAAAGATCAGGTTTTGTTGGAACTTTGGAATCAAGATTTACAAGCACAACGTGAATTGGCGCAACGACAACTGACCATGGCACAGGAACGACGCCGTGAAACCTGCATTCTGGCTGAGAATGCCCGGCGCGAATCCGTTCGCACACAACAACTGGTGACGCAAGGCTTTGTTAGTTCACAGCGCGCAGATGATATCAACGCCAACGCACGTTCCCGACAAGCCAGTTGTGAAGCGGCCATCTCCGATATCAAGCGCGCTGAAGCACAAATTCGCGTGTCTCAAGCCGGAATTGATCGCACCGTGATCACTGCACCTTTTTCAGGTGTCATTGGCAAAATCACCGGTGAGTTGGGCGAATTCACTACGCCCTCGCCTCCCGGCATCCCTACGCCACCCACGATAGATCTGATTGATGATCGTTGCTTGTATGCCACAGCACCGATGGATGAAGTCGATGCGCCTAAAATCAAGGTTGGACAAGAAGCTCGTATCACGCTGGATGCCATACCAGGAAAAGTTTTCTCCGGAAAAATCCGGCGCATTGCACCATACGTGACCGAAATCGAAAAACAGGCACGCACTGTGGATATCGAAGTGGATTTCCAGCAAGTACCCGTGGATGCTTTGTTGGTGGGCTACAGCGCGGATGTTGAAGTTGTGCTGGATCGCAAAATCGACGTATTACGTATTCCCACGCAAGCGATACGGCAAAACAACATGGTATGGATGGTAGACGACAACAGCCGGTTAGCGGAACGGCAACTGGAAGTCGGCCTCAGCAACTGGAGTTTTACTGAAATTCGCAGCGGCTTGAAAGCAGGCGATCATGTATTGATTTCATTCGATCACGACAACATCAAGGCTGGTGCTGCCGTACAGTCAAAAACCCAATGATTCGTCTGACAGCCATTACCCGCACATTTTACATGGGTGACCAGACGGTTTATGCGTTGAACAATATTAACCTGCATATCGCTTCGGGTGAATATGTTTCGATCATGGGACCTTCCGGTTCAGGAAAATCCACACTACTGAATATTATCGGCTTACTGGACAAACCTGACAGCGGCAATTATGAATTGGATAACAAGCTGATTACCGATTTGTCGGAAACAGAACAAGCACAGATCCGCCGAGAAAAAATCGGCTTTGTTTTTCAATCGTTTCATCTCGTTCCACGCCTGACCGCTGCAGAAAATATCGAACTACCGTTAATTTTAAGCGGTATGCCGCCCGCGCAGCGGCAACTGCGTGTCAATGATGCCTTGCAAGCATTTGAACTGACACCGCGCGCACATCACCGCCCTTCTGAACTTTCCGGCGGACAACGCCAGCGCGTGGCAATTGCGCGCGCAACCATCATGCGGCCCAGCGTTATCCTGGCGGATGAACCGACCGGCAATTTGGATCATCAGATCGGCGCTGAAGTGATGCTACTGCTGGAAAACCTGCACCATGGCGGTACCACGCTGATCATCGTCACGCATGACCGCGAATTGGGCGCACGCGCACACCGACAGATCGCCATGCGCGACGGCAAGATTTTAACGGATCAAACTGATGACGCTCACTGACACACTGCACACTTCGTTGAAATCCGTGATGAGCTATCGCGTCCGCTCACTGCTGATCATACTGGCAATGGCGCTGGGTGTGGCTGCGGTGGTCGTGCTGACGGCTTTGGGTGACGGCGCTAGAAATTATGTCGTCAACCAATTTTCTTCCATCGGCACTAATTTACTCGTCGTTTTGCCAGGACGCGCGGAAACTTCCGGCGCATTTTTGGGCGCGGTATTAGGCCAGACACCGCGCGATTTGACGTTAAAAGATGCACAATTGCTGGGTCGGTTACCGCAAGTCCGTCGCTATGCGCCACTCAATGTCGGCGCTGCGGAATTATCTGCCGCCAATCGCCTGCGCGAAGTCACCGTGCTGGGTAGTACCGCTCATTTGATACCCATTCGACATATGAAGCTGGCGCAAGGAAGCTTTCTGGCACACGGCACCGAACGTAGCGCCCAAATCGTTTTGGGTGTAAAGATAGCCAATGAATTCTTCCCTCGCAGTCAAGCCGTTGGTCAACGGGTTCGATTGGGTGATAGTCGCTTTCTGGTATCCGGCGTTTTAGCATCCCAAGGCGAATCGATGGGCTACAATACCGATGAAATCGTCATCATTCCCATTGATTACGCACAGGCGATGTTCAATACCACGTCGTTATTCCGTATCCTGGTAGAAGCCAAAAGCCACAGTGAAATTGAATCCGCCAAGCAAGCCATTTTAGCCAGCTTGCGGCAAAGTCATGACGGCGAAGATGACGCTACCGTCATTACGCAGGATGCCATTCTCAACACTTTTGACCGGATTCTGCATGCACTGACGTTGGCTGTTGCCGGAATTGCAGCAATCAGCCTGCTTGTCGCCGGGATTTTGATCATGAATGTGATGCTGGTTGCAGTAAACCAACGTACCGAGGAGATCGGCTTGCTGAAAGCCATCGGCGCCACGTCCACTGACATCCACCGCTTATTTTTTGCTGAAGCCGTATGGTTGACATTGGTCGGTGCCATACTAGGATTTTTATTAGGAGAATTCGGTAGTTTGTTGCTGCGTCTGACATACCCGCAACTTCCCGCCTGGGCGCCCGCCTGGGCTGCGATCGCAGGCATCAGTGTCGCACTCGTGACCGGCATTCTGGCAAGCATACTCCCTGCAAGTCAGGCGGCGCGATTGGATGCCGTGCAAGCGCTAAGCAAGAAATGAACCTGACCGATACCTTCCGATTTGCTTTTCGTTCGCTGACAGCGCATCGTTTGCGCACCCTATTATCGGCATCGGGAATTGCTGTGGGAATTGCGGCGGTTATTCTCCTGACCGCGATTGGTGACGGTGTGCAGCGTTTTGTGTTATCGGAATTCACGCAATTCGGCACCAATATCGTCAATATCAACCCTGGAAAAATCCATACCCATGGCGGTTCATTGGGTGCCATCGGTAGTGCGCGATTGCTGACGATAGAAGATGCCATGGCACTCAAACAAAGTCGCTATGCGCAATACACCAATGCCAATGTAGTCGGCAATGCAGAAATCCGCGCGCAAGGCCGCAGTCGGCGCGTAACTGCTTACGGACAAGGACCGGATTTCGCCAAAGCATTCAACATGCAAGTCGAGATCGGGCAATTTCTGCCACATGATGATCCGCGTAATCCGCGTGCGTATGTGGTGCTGGGTGCAAAAGTGCGCACCGAATTATTTGGTGCTATCAATCCGCTGGGGGCGTTGCTGCAAATAGGCGGATCGCGCTTCCGGGTCATCGGTGTGATGGCATCCAAGGGTCAAGTACTCGGTTTTGATCTGGACGACACGGTTTTTATGCCTACAACTCGTGCATTGGAGGTATTCAACCGGCAAGGCGTGATGGAAATCAATTTTTCCTATTTCTCCGATGCACCGATACAAGCGGTAGTCGACGATATTCAGCGCATCCTCGTGGCACGGCATGGGCGCGTGGATTTTACCATCACACCGCAAAAACAAATGCTCAGTACCTTATCCACGGTATTGAATGTATTAAAGTTTGCGGTCGCCGCATTAGGAGGTATTTCCTTGCTGGTCGGTGCAGTTGGCATGGTGACGCTAATGCATATCGCGGTTTCGGAGCGGGTATCAGAAATCGGCCTGCTTACCGCATTAGGTGCGACGCGCGCGCGTATTCGCATCATATTTTTATTGGAATCCACTGCGCTCTCCACGGTTGGTGGCCTGATAGGATTAATTGTCGGTGCAAGTATTGCAGGTCTGCTCAAACTGCTGATTAGCGGCTTGCCTGTCAATATTCCATGGGATTATGTACTGGGTGCTTTATGTGTATCGATTCTGATTGGTCTTGCAGCCGGTGTGATACCGGCTATGCGCGCTGCAAACTTAAACTCGGTTGATGCATTGCGCACAGAATAACAATGTATTGCGTTTTGTTGTGTAGTCCATCCATCATTTCCAGATCAATCGTCAGCGCTATTTTGTGCTGCTAGAAATTCACGTGCCGGCGATGGCTTTCCGATGTAATACCCCTGTGCGTAATCAATATCCAGTTTTTCAATCAATGAGAATATTTCAGCATTTTCAACAAATTCTGCCGTGATTCTCTTACCAAAACCTCTGGCGACGCTGCATAGCGCATTGACTAGAATCAGATCATCACTGCTTTCAGATAAATTGCGTATGAATGAGCCGTCGATTTTTACAACATCAACCGGTAATTCTCTTAAGTAATAAAACGACGAGAAACCGACACCGAAATCATCCAGCACAAAACCGCAACCCAATTCCTTAATCTCTCTCATCAGCCCGCGCGCACCAGGCAAATCTTCTAGTGCTGCGGTTTCGGTTATCTCAAACATTAAATTTTCCGGATTGATTCGGTGCTGCGCCAGTTGTTGTTTGAGGATCGGCAATAATTCAGGATCATTGAAAGCATGTGCGGATAAATTGATGGAGAAATTAGCCAAGTGTCCTGCTTGATAAATCTTGGCGGCCTGTGCAATCGATTTGCGCAACACCATATGATCAATAGCGTGAATTAACCCGGTATGCTCCGCAGCGGGGATAAAATCGGCAGGTGAACGAATTGTGCCATCGGTGTCCTGCATTCGCAGCAGTACTTCGTAGTGTGAAACTTGCTTCGATTTGACTGTCATGATGGGTTGCAAGTACAGCATGAAATTATCATGCAAATGCGAGTATTCGATCTTTTCTTTCCAGTAAACCAATGTGTGAATACGTTCACGGCTACGATCATTATCCGAGAATAAATACCAAGCATTGCGCCCCATTGCTTTTGCCTGATACATGGCAAGATCAGCAGCAGCCAGCAAATCATGGATATTAGCACCATGCTCGGGAAACAAGGCAATACCAATGCTGGCGGAGATTTTATGGGTGCGATTATTAATGGTTAATTGCGCCTGATCCAATTGATTCAGCACTTTTTTGGCGACTTCGATCGCGCCATCGGCATTGATTTCCGGCAAGATGATGGCAAATTCGTCACCCCCTAAACGGCCGGTAATATCATCGGTGCGAATGGTTTGCGCCAGCATGCCCGCAACGATTTTAAGCAGTGTATCGCCGGCTTGATGTCCGCTGGTGTCATTCACATATTTGAAGCGATCCAAATCAAAGAATAACAAAGCACCCGGATGTCGATACCGCTCCGCCCGGCTTAGCACCTGCTCCAGCTCTTCGCTGAAACGCCGCCGATTAAACATGTTAGTCAGCGGATCATGATCCGCCAACCAGGCTAAGTGACCTTCAACTCGTTTGTATTCAGTAACATCTAAACCGACTGATAAAATGGATGGATCTTCTTCAGAATTCCGACTCAGGTGCGAATGCAGCCAGGCAACATGACGCGTTGCGCCATCTTTACAGTGTGTAATCGCTTCATGACGAAGCTGCATTTTCTGTCCTGCATGAACTTCTTTAAAACGCGCCAGCGAATCTTGCGATTCGAATTCAGGAATCAATACATTTAGAAAGGGTTTACCCAATAACTCCCTTTCTGTGTAACGCGTTAGCATTTCTCCATACGCATTGAGTGAAATGATCTTACCTTCTGAATTTTGTGTCAAAACGATTGCCTGCGCCGTATCCAGCAGATTTTTCACAAAATCCCTTTCCTTGCTCAGCTCATCCCGCTGCTCGATAAGCATTTTAGTGCGGGTGGAAACCTTTAGCTCTAATTTTTCCAACTGCACAGACAGCGTAACCGCAGCCTCGGATAGCGTATCAATTTCATCACTAAACCGTTGCGCCCGATCAGTTGAAGCCAGCGATAAGCGGAAATTTTCAAACTGCCCATTCGCAAGCAACGGAAGTGCAAATGCAACATTTTTTAAGCGCGACAGCAAGCGGGTAAAAATCAGGAATAATAAAATTTCAGAGATAATCAGGCCAAGCAAACCAATTAACGCAATTTTCCAAATCGACGCATGAATATTATTCACCGTAGCCGTAACATCTGTGATGACAACCAAATTCGCATTATCAGGCTCGATTGAATCTAAAGGAAATAACTTTACCTGCTGATATAAGTCATGCCAGTTAACCTGGATACTTTCATTCAGCACATCGATATCAGGGTATAGCTGCGAAACTGTTTTGAGAATTTGAGAATTCCGTTCCCGGTCAGTCAGTGCGGAGATTTGAAAATCCCATTGCAACGCATCGGTATCATCTTGAAGTAACAGATTACCCCGTTTCTTGATCAACAAGCCGATATCAGCACCAAATATCCGCTTGAAGGCTAAAAGTACATCCGCTAATGAAATACCCAATACCACTACGCCGACTTTCTTTCCTTCCACCAATAACGGTGCAACGATAAATTGTATACAACTATCTCTACACAGTAAGGGATTGATTGGTTGTTCTGAGCGATTAACATCACTGACCCAACTCAGCAATAAATTTTCATCATCGATATTCGATTCTAAATTGCCCCAGCCCGCATTCAGCTGATTGGATGAATTATAAAAATGTGCGAATTCAACACCATTATGAAATTGTAATAATGCCCAGTGTTGATCAAAAATCTTACTAATACTCTCACCATCGCTCGTTCGCAACGCATTCTTCATACCGTCCAGAAATGGCACTATCTCGGCGAGACGATATAAACTTTGTGAGGTATTTTTAATTAAATTATCGATTTCTCTTGAGTAACGCCTGTTATCAGTATCCTGTTGATTATCAAAATTGGCCATTAAACTTAAATAGCTCACAAAGCAAAACAGCGTGACAACGGCAAGCAATATCAGGCTGCTGCTCAGTGAAATCTTCCACCTTAAGCTCCGGAATTTTGTCTCTTTGCGATCATGAGTCAAGTGAATTTTTTCCAATTTATAACTCGGAATTTTTGTTCATTAAAACCTTGCTTAGAAGCGAAAAGAAGCCTGGATTGCGTACAGATCCCAATGCTGGCTTAGCGGGCCTTCACTTGCTGGATTGTCTAATCTCGAAAGCCATCCGGTTCCATTGACGTGATGGTATTCGGCACGCAACATGAACTCGGGCGTAACGTTCCAGCGCAAACCTACCATGATATCCTTGGCAAAACGGGAATGCGCAGGAGCGATCCCGCCAACGTTATGCGCAAACTTGCTGCCATTCCGATCTGATCTATCGGTAAAGAGAGCATCATAACGCACAATAGCTTCCCATTTTGGAGTAAAACGATACTCACCTTGAAAGTAATAGCTCTCGCCATAAAAATTTTGGTTATCGAGCAGATGATAACCATTTGGCAGTACCAAATTAAAATTATTATCATATTTAAAATGACGAATTGCATACTCAGAGGTCAGCGTCCAGCGTTCCGCGTTATATTGAGCGGAAAAAATAACCGGAGTGAATTGCAAGGCGCCGGGACCCAACCTATCATTATGGCTGATGCTAGGATCATAGGATGTATTTAACCATATGCCACTGACACCCAGACGAAGTCGTTTATCATTCGTTTCAAAAATTGCACGACCAATATACGAAACTTCGCGATTTAATTGTCCTACCCGTACACCTGCAAGCAGCGAACTTTCCGTATCCCTGTCATTGACGACTGGCAGCGTTACCCCAAATTGGGTAGAAACTGTACCCAAATTGAATAATGTTGTGTCACCGTAGAGCTGCACGGAATCACTCGAAAGACCTAAATTACGCGTACGATCAAAATAAATCGATTGTGGTAACAGAATGCCCGGACGAGTAAACGCCACATCTCGCGTATCATTATAAAAACCAAATGGATTCTTCAACCGGCCAACGCGTATACCAAACTGATTCACTTCCTGAGAGAACAGTCGGTAATCCAAAAAGCCATAATCAAGACGTGGCGTGCCGGTATTTCCTTCACCTGCACGACGGGATAGCACCTGTGCTGATAACTGCAACCTAGGCAATGGCCGTACTGAAGCATTGAGTCCAGCCTCTGTGAGGCCAAATCTACCACCATCATCACTGTTGCCAAATACGTCATTATCAGAGGTTAAGATATATGCTTGGCTAGCAAAACCATGAATCTGGAGATCTCCGGGAAGCTCTGTCGTGCGCCACCAATTTAACGCCGAACTTATCGCACCAGGCTTTTTCTTAGCTTCAGCAGATTCAGTCGCTTGCGCCGGCAACTCTGATGTTTGCAGCCTAGTGGGCGACTGAATGGATTCGGGTTCCTTCCGCGGTTGATTAGGCTGTTGCGCCTGAGCAGAGAAGCTTCCGATAAGCGATAGCAAAACCAATCGCCTAACCGTCCATCTCAGTAAGCTACTTAATTTGGAGCACGTTAACATTTTCACTAATATTTGCTCTCCATAAATAACCTATCGCTCCAGGTGTACTAGCAACCTTGGCAAGCATTTCTTCACTTGAATTTACTTTGATGGGTGCTTGACCAGTCCCTGAAAATACCAGCCGGTCCCACATGGACCTTAATTGATAAGGAAATACGTTTAATTTTTCCTTGGAAAAACTTTGATGCAGTTGATCATCATCGGGTAGTACAAAAACCCTGATTTTAGTTCCATCAGGCCAAGTTTTTAAATGCATACTGAAGATAGAACGTAACGAATTCACCGAGAGCACTTTCTCGCCGACTCCTGGATAAGTAACAATCGCATAATCATTATCCGCCCGGACTTCGGTCTTTACACATAACACGCATATTAATAAAACGTAATAGAAATATGCCTTAACCCTAGGCAAACAATATCTTGAAAATTGTATTCGTATTAAGAATTGAAGTAGATTCAAAAAATAAGTTCCTAATTCAATACTTTTTATGGGTTGGTGAGAACGAATTGATTATATTTGCCATAATCTGTCACAACTTCCCAAGCATCGTGATGCTCTTTGTACATTCTGTTTAATACGTCGCCTATCTTTGCGAAATAAGGTCGACGCTGGCCGTGATATTCGACAAGGGGGCCAATTGCATTTAATTCCAAACCATAATAGCCTAGTAGTCTATTTAAAGCAGGATCCATAACTGACAACCAAATATTGATTTTCTGTTCAGCGCTTAAACGCACGATACCTGCTGCAAGTAATAAGGCTAGAGGAGGCGTTAACCGACGGTCTCGACGGTCTGCGGATCGCCTTTCTCTGATATCCGTATTTCCTTCTTTATTCTCTGTTTTTTCTACTCTACGATCAATTTCGTCTATATTGCGATCTCCTCTTCGCCGCTGAAACTGACTCGTAATAACAAAACGAGAAATTTCACCAGCTTGATGCCGTGGTAATGTTTTAATATCGCAGAGTGTTGGATCTAATTGACCATACAATTCAATCGGAAATAATTTCTCGGGTTGTATCGGATTCGGGATTATCAAACGCACCGTACCAATAAAATTTCCAGATGGCAGGTGCCGCAAAAGAACATGAAGAGAATGATTGTCATAATCGTCTTTTTCCAATTCATCCGGATAAAGTGATGCATCAAATCCGGGGAGACGTTGTTCGATACACAATACTTGATAGCGAAGTTTATAGGCACTCTCAAGTAACTCAGGCGTATCAACTACCACAACTTCAAAATATTTCTGGAAGTTTAAATATAAATCATTCATAGAATCACCCAGTTTAGCTCTGCAACAATAAAATCTCTATTTGAACAATCACTCCAAGCGCATTCTCTCATCAAAAAACAAGAATTGCAGCCAGTTACTTATGCACAGCAGAAATATAAACTAGACCACTTTTATTACATGTATGAATAAACATAAAAACATTGCCCTATTTCTTCTTCTCATTGGAGTTTCTTTCCTTGCCATTCCATATTGCCAGAAAGTTAATTCCATGGTCGAATAAATACTTTTCCATTCAATAACTAATGCAGACTAATTATATTAGTCATTTAAGGTGAATATTCAACTGATCATTATTAATTAGTAGAAAGAATTACAACAAAAATGCAAATCTGTACACAATAAACAACACATACCCTGAAACACTTGATCGTGATTGAATCAGAGGTACCGCACAATATTTGATAGAAACCTATCATTCATAGCGCAACAGACTACACCAACACTTCCATTGGCACTGGGTGATTAAGAAATGCAGTTGGACTAGCTGTCAAGCCATAAGCGCCTGACTGTAATACAACAACCAGATCACCCACCGAGGCTTTAGTGATCTGCATCTGCTCTGCCAGGATATCCAATGGCGTGCACAGCGGTCCTACGATTGAGACAATCTCCTTTTCAGCGCTTTGCACCTTATTTCCGATGATAACAGGATAATTTTTTCGAACCACTTGACCAAAGTTACCCGAAGCAGCCAAGTGATGATGCAAACCGCCATCGGTCACCAAAAAAACCTGCTCGCGCGATAACTTCCGTTCCAGAATACGGCAGACATAAATCCCCGCTTCCGCCACCATATATCGTCCCAATTCAATCGCAATCCGGGTGTCCGGCAATTGCCGTTTTACTTCCGGCATCAGACGCTGCAAATTCTCACCAATGGCAGGCAGATCCAGTGCTTGGTTTCCAGGAAAATAGGGAACGCCAAAACCGCCGCCGATATTTAGCAAGCGCACGGCTGATGGCGCATGCTCAGCAACTCTGACAGCAAGCTCAAAAGTTTTTGCATGCGCCTCACCAATCGCTGCTGCATTCAAGTTCTGAGAACCGCTAAAAATATGAAAACCAACAAAATCTAATCCCATCGCACCTAATCGCATGAGCATATCAGGTACGCGCTCGGCATCTACACCAAATGGCTTAGACCCACCACCCATTTTCATTCCGGAAGATCTGAGTTCAAAGTCTGGGTTAACGCGGATCGCCACTTTTGGAGTGATGCCTAAGCTTTCGCCCGTTTGCGCGATCAATTCCAATTCCTGCGCGGATTCGACATTCAAAACAACACCGGCAGCGATAGCGCTGCTCAGTTCATGCATTTTTTTTCCTGGTCCGGCAAAACTGATGCTACCCGGCGGCAGAATTGTATCCAATGCAATTTTCATTTCCCCGACGGAAGCGACATCCATGCCATCCACCAGTCCCGCCAAGTGCTGCACCACTGCCGGCATAGGATTAGCTTTCATCGCGTAATGCAACAGAATCTCCGGCGGCAAATGCCGACGCAACAAGGCAATCCGCTCGGTGATTTTTTGCCGGTCATAGGCATAAAAAGGCGTAGTGCCTACTCGCTGCGCCAATCGGGTCAGCGCAACACCGCCTATATACAGGCAATCATTTCGTATCGGAAATTGCACAAACGGGGCATGTTTTGGGAGTGAATCACGCATTGTCTTTGATATGCTCCGTAAATAAATGTCGCATTTCCTGTAACAATAACTTGCGGTCTATTTTACCGTTCGGGTTGCGTGGCAAATCACCTTCACGCACATCAATATGATGCGGCAACATATAAGCAGGCAAGCAATGTTTGCATGCCGCCATCAAAGTATCGATATCCACCGTAATATCATTGCGTGCGACAACAATCACGACAATCGCTTGTCCCAGCACGGCATGCGGAACACCCAGAGCAACCGCTTCTATGACACATTCCGTTGCATAAATAACTTCTTCTATTTCTGTCGGGCTGACCCGATAACCCGAGGTCTTGATCATCTCATCACGACGTTCAATAAAATACAAAAATCCCTCATCATCCATGCGTACGGTATCACCCGACCATGCCGCGATTTCGGCAATAGACAATCCGGCTTGCGCCTTGATCGGTTTAAAACGCATTGCCGTTTTTTCGATATCATTCCAATAACCCAGCGACACTAAAACACCCCGGTGCACCAATTCGCCGGGCTCACCCGGCACGCAGTGCGAGCCATCTTCACGTAATACCAGTATCTCCGCATTCGGTATCGCTTTACCCATAGAATCAGGATGCCGGTCGATTTCCTCCGGCGCCAGATAGGTGGAACGAAAAGCTTCGGTAAAACCATACATCAGGAAAATTTGTGTAGCCGGCAATGCGATACGTAACTGATTTAATGTCGTACCCGGCATGGCACCACCCGAACTGGTGATATAGCGCAATGATGATATCTCCCCCCAATTCAGTTGTGCCAATTGGATCCATAGCGGCGGCACTGCTGCAAGGCCAGTGATTTGTTGTTCTTTTATTGTATTGATAATGTCGCGCGGCAACAGATAATTCATTAGAATATTCGTTGCACCCACATAAAAAGCCGTTGTTAGTTGACTCAATCCATAATCGAAGCTCAGCGGCAGTACAGTCAGAATGCGATCATCCGGTCGGTTCCGCAAATACTGCGCGACACTTTTTGCACCGGCCACCAGATTACGATGCGAAAGTACAACTCCTTTGGGTTTACCGGTGCTGCCTGAAGTATAAATAATCGCAGCCATATCGCTATCGATTGTGCAGACTGATGCTGCGATTTTGTGCGCAGCATCAATTGTTCTCCAGTCGACGATGAGAAATCCGACAATGGTTGGCAAATCGTCTTTGGCATCCGTCACGACAATCGTATGCAAATCATGGCAAAACAGCAAAACCGCTTGCAATACCTTCAAGCGTTCCCGCGAGGTAATCAGTATTCTCACATTGCAATCCGTCAGGATATAAGCCACCTGCTCAGGTTTCAATACCGGATTGACCGGCACAAACACGCCACCTGCCGCCGCTGCAGCAAATAGCGCAATCACCGTCTCAAAACGTTTCTCAAGATAAACAGCGACACGCTCACCACGATTTAATCCCAATGCATGTAAACCACTTGCTTTTGCTGCAACTTCTTCAGCCAAAGTTGCATAGCACATATGTTGACCTTGATATGACAAGGCCTCAGCAGCAGGCAGTCGCTCAGCAGTTGTAAAAATTAGATCATGGATTAAGTCAGTCATTGATAAAGCAGATCACCGTTATATACATGGAAAAATCAACCGGAGTGAAATTATTAACAATTATAGTCAGCTTTGAATAGTATCCTTTAGCCATTAATACAACATCAAATGATGATGAACACCGCCTCTGCAGAATCGCGTAAACTATCGTTTTTCTTCAGCTCGGCATAATAGTTGACACAATAATCATGATGGTACGTACACGATTTGCACCCAGTCCAACCGGTTATCTTCACATTGGCGGCGCACGCACCGCACTTTTTTCCTGGGCTTACGCGCGTCGGCATGGCGGCAAGTTTATTCTACGCATTGAAGATACTGATCAAGAACGCTCAACTCAGCAATCCACACAGGCAATTCTTGATGGCATGGCATGGCTGGGGCTGGAATATGACGAAGGTCCATTCTATCAAATGCAACGATTACAGCGCTACCACGAAGTCGCCGAGCAATTATTACGAAATAATCAGGCTTATCATTGCTATGCGACTAAAGAAGAACTCGATGACATGCGTGAGCGACAATTAGCTGCAGGCTTAAAGCCGAGATACGATGGCCGCTGGCGTGACTCAACACAAACACCACCTGCTGGAGTAAAACCGGTCATTCGGTTCAAAAACCCATTAGAAGGCTATGTTACGTTCAATGACCAGATCAAGGGCCGCATCAGTGTTGCCAATCATGAACTCGATGACTTGGTACTGTTACGAAGTGATGGAATCCCTACGTATAATTACAGCGTTGTACTTGACGATCTCGATATGAATATCAGTCATGTCATACGAGGCGATGATCACGTTAATAATACGCCACGACAGATCAATATTCTCAAAGCACTCAATGCATCGTTGCCAGAATATGCACACGTTCCCATGATCCTAGGTTCCAATGGTGAACGTTTATCCAAGCGCCACGGTGCCGTCTCAGTGACTCAATATCGTGATGATGGCTATTTACCGGAAGCTTTATTGAATTACCTGGCAAGGCTTGGCTGGTCACATGGCGATGAAGAAATATTCAGCCGGGAAGAATTGATCGAATGGTTTGATTTATCATCAATTAGTCGCTCCCCTGCGAAATTCAACCCAGAGAAACTGCATTGGATTAATCAGCAATATCTTAAAAAAACTGATAACTCACGTTTGGCTCAATTGGTCGTGCCCTTCCTTAATAAAGATAATTGTCATGTTTCTGGTGGCCCCAATTTGACGCATGTTGTCAATTTATTAAAAGAAAGAGTGAATACCATCGAAGAATTGGCAAACGCAGCAGTTTACTTTTATCGTCCACTAGACCCAACCGATGAACTGAAAGCGCAATACCTTAATTCGGAAACAAAATCTCTTTTAGCTGATTTAATTGAGAAACTGAATCATATTGAATGGACGCGCGAATCAATTCATCATGAAATAAAAACAGCAGCCAAGAATCATGATGTTAAGTTGCCGAAGATCGCAATGCCGCTGAGGGTGATGGTAACCGGAGAAGTACACACTCCTTCAATTGATGCAGTATTGGAACTACTGGGCCGTGAAGAAACACTTGCTCGTATCAATAATCGTCTCAGCAAATTTCCAGATTGATCTTTTCTTTACAATAAATCATGGCATCAGTATAATCGCTGTTCCTTTGATTAGGGGGTATAGCTCAGCTGGGAGAGCGCTTGCATGGCATGCAAGAGGTCAGCGGTTCGATCCCGCTTATCTCCACCAGTTTATCATTGCTAGTGAAGCTATAACGATATAAACATGAATTAGTCCCCATCGTCTAGAGGCCTAGGACATCGCCCTTTCACGGCGGTAACACGAGTTCGAATCTCGTTGGGGACGCCAATAAAAACAAGGAGTTATAAAAAATTTATATCTTTTTTGTTTCCCATGCGTAATCCGTGCGTAATCTATGAAGGCAAAAGTTCATGCCTTCAAAATCGAAACTAGCGTAAAAATAATCAAAATTTTTAAAATAAATTGGGATTAATGGCGAAAATTGTCGCTGTCAATGTGGGCAATGCAAAACTTGCCTACAATCCATCCAATCCTCGCCTCCGTCAGTACAAACGATATATTACCTATAAATAGAACACGACTAAGTTCCAGCCCTGCTTGTTACACCTTGGTGTATAAAGCTGATACCTGGATTTTAGCCATGTTTTTTCCAATTATTACTTAGATATAATTGACTGAATTCAATCCGGTATATCCAAAATCCTGGTTTTCAGAACTGTATACTTTTCTCTTTGCGGATGATCTGCAGTAGAAGTGGCCTCACTGGATTGGACAGTTTTTTGCATTGCAGGCAGGTTATTGAAGTAGAACTCATTTGGTGTTTTGTCGTCAAACGCGGTGTAAGGTCTGTTTTGGTTGTAGAACACGAAATATTTCTCTAGGCCTTGTTTTGCATCACATACGCTGTCGTAGGCGTGCAGATATACCTCTTCGTATTTAACGCTCTTCCAAAGCCGTTCGACAAATACATTATCACGCCAGCTATCCTTGCCGTCCATACTGACCTGAGTACCGTTATCCTTTAGCAGCCCGGTGAATTCCAAGCTGGTGAATCGGCAACCTTGGTCAGTATTGAAAATATTCGGTTTGCCATGCATGTTTATGGCTTCTTGCACAGATTCAATGCAGAAGTCGACAGTCAGGGTGTTAGATAATCGCCATGACAGCACCCGACGGCTTGCTCAGTCGATACGGCGAACAGATAAACGAAGCCACGTTTCATTGGAATGTACGTGATATCTGCTGCCCAGGCATGGGAGCGGGTGATGGACAAATTGCGTAACCGATGCGGATAGACTGGATACGCCTGATACCGCTTGCTGGTGCTGGGCTTGCGGTAGATTGCGTGAATTCCATTCGCTTCATCAGCGTGGATACACGACGCTGGCCGAATAAACTTCCTTCACGTTTGAGCATTTTGGCCCCTGCAAAGGGATGGTTCAGAAGCAATTCGTCTATCCGGCGCATCAGTGCAAGCACTTGTGCTGAGAGTTTCTTTGTTCGTCATGCCTATTTTCTTGGGGCAAACGATCCATACAAATCGCTGAAAACCACACTAAAAGCCGAGATCAATCAGGAAGCTTGGAATTCGCTGAACAGTACAATATATCCCGGCCTTTTGATAAGCCCAAAAAGGACGCATCTCCGTGAAGGTTATCAATCACCTGGGCGATGAGGTGATGAATGTAGCCTATTACCTGCGATACTCGAACATTTCGGCGGTATACTTATACACATATGAATATGATCTAGCATCAAATACCCTTCCAATATTTCGCACCCCTTTTGCTATGCCAAATCATGCAGCACTTCCCTAGATGCTTACGTATCACTCCAAATATCATCCTCTTTCGTTTCTTCGGAATAAATACTACGTGATACTTACAATCCCATGTCGTATGCGTCACCCTCTGTAATCTCTCATTTGATTCTCCTAGCTTTTGGTCAAGCTAAAAGAATCAAGGTGACCGTTTCTCCCGATCAAACCTTTATCATTCCCTCGGCATAGCCGGGGGATTACCTTATTTATTTACTATTTTGATTGAAAAGTGCACACTGATAAAGATCCACTTACACAAAATGTAGAACATTACTAAGTATTAACCGATCAGTTTTGAAATGAGTCATAGAAAAAATGAACATACTCATAACTGGCGCGACAGGGTTCATTGGCCGGCACCTTGTACAGCGTCTAAAGCAAGATCACCATACGATCAAGGTGCTTAGCCGGAATGCTGTGCAGGCTAGCCAAAAGCTAGGCGTGTCGGCGTATGATTGGAACTATGCCTATGAGGAAGTGCCTGCCGAAGCACTGAAAAATATCCAAATAATCATTCATTTGATGGGTGAAAATCTGGGTAATGGTCGGTGGACAGTCCAGCGCAAACACGAGATCTATGATTCGCGCATTGTAAGCACTCGTAAGCTGGTAGCAGCAGCGCCTTCCAGCCTGAAATGTTTTATCTGCGCTTCAGCGATTGGCATTTATCCCGGCCATGGCGATGAAACTTATGATGAATCCTATGCAGTACCTGAACAGGGAAATTTCATGCAAACCATCTGCCGTGATTGGGAAAAAGAAGCCGCGGCGATTGAAAGCAAAGGAATACGCCGGGTGAGCATTCGCACCGGCATTGTATTGGGGGATGGCGGCATGCTGGCAAAGCTCTTGCCCATATTTAAACTGGGATTAGGTGGACCTGTCGGCGATGGGTGCCAATGGTTGCCGTGGATTCATATTGACGACCTGGTCTCAGCGTACGTGGCCGCTGCTGTGGATACGCGTTATCACGGCGCGGTGAATGTCGTTTCACCCAATCCGGTACGATTCAATGACTTTGCGACCGCGCTCGGCAAAGCGCTCCATCGGCCCGCATTCTTTCCAACTCCGGCTTTTGTTTTGAAACTGGCATTAGGAGAAGCCGCTGCACTGGCGCTCAATAGCTATCGCATCGTACCCACTCAGTTGCTGCAAACATGTGGCTTTGAATTCAAATTTACTCAGCTATCAGCCACACTGGATGATTTATTCGGAAAAAGCTAAATACAGCCACATAATGCGTGGAAGTACTCGCGCTTACTCATGATTCAATAAAAAAAGCGGCTAACGCCGCTTTTTTAGACCCGAACATGCATCAAACCCGTTTTCTGAATTCATTGTTATGCGGATCGATCTCAATCTTGTCGCCAATTTCCACAAAACCAGCCACTGGAATTTCAAATCCTGTTCCGACAAGCCGCGCCGGTTTCATGATTTTTCCCGTGGTATCCCCTCTCACCGCAGGCTCTGTGTATTCAACTTCGCGCACAATCGTGTTGGGTAATTCAACGGAAATCGCTTTGCCATCATAAAAGGTTACCTGACAAACATCTTCCATGCCATCGATCAAATAATTCAGAACGTCCGGCATATTATCAGCTTCCACTTCAACCTGGTTATAGTCGGCATCCATGAAAACATACAACGGATCGGCAAAATAGCTGTACGTGCAGTCTTTGCGATCCAGTACAACCAGTTCGAATTTTTCATCGGCTTTGTAAACACTTTCGGTCGTCGTGCTGGAAAATAAGTTTTTAAGTTTCATTTTGACCACCGATGCATTACGGCCAGATTTGGTAAATTCCGCCCGCTGCACGACCATGGGATCATTACCAACCATTACGACGTTACCTGAGCGTAGTTCCATTGCGGTTTTCATAGTTCAATTCCAGAATTTTAGTTAAAAGCAAAAATGATGTTGTTGAATAAAACCCAGCATCAAATTTATAAGCAGCGGATTATAGCCGATTTTCAGCAAACTGCACCAGACTGGATGTCAAATCATTCTGTTTCAGTAATTGCTTAACCCAGTTTTTGTTATGGTACGCAAGAGGCTTGCGGAAGGATAAGAAATTCATCCAGATTGCGCTATTTACTTCACTCCTACCATTCCAGCAATGCCACATTTCGCGTACTGCCGCAGCCATTTCCATCGACATATCGACGGTATATAACTCAAGGAATGCATCCAGTTTTTTCCAATGCGCGCTCTCCGTCTGCGGATAAATATTCCAGACAAAAGGATTCATTCCCCACTGGGCGCGCACGAAAGAGTCTTCACCGCGCACAAAATTAACATCACAACTCCAGAGCAGCCGATCATAATCAGTCTGTTCCATAAACGGAATGACCTGCACGGTTAGTTGCCCATGCGTCATCAACGCCGATTCACATGCAAAGAATGCCATGATGCTCTCAGCCACCTTTCCTTTTGGCACGACTAATAAAACCGGCACTGTCGATTCTGATAATATTTGGATCAGTTTTTCGACTGGCGCAGTGTCGTAACAAAATAGTGAAATACGTATTTCATCAGAGTTACGTTCAGGCAAGTCCTGGCGTTGTAAAAATGCATGTTCTACTGCCATGCCAAAAGCTTCCCTTTGCCCGATCAAATCCCTTTCGCGCAGCAACCCGCCAGTGCCTTGCACAAAACCAGGGAAAAAGAATGTCTTGGTTAAAGAAAGACGCGGATGTGGTGACGGTAGCGCATGATATTGAGTGACCCACGGTTCAGCACTGAGATATTCCAGATTGATCCAGACAGGTTGCTTTATTTTCTGCAACAGTGCAGCCACATAAACCTCCGGCAGCTCACAGGCAAACGCTTCAATCACCACCTCTGCAGGCTCAACGGCAATAAATACTTCTTGCCAGCGACCAATCTCAACACCATGTATTACTTGATATTGGATGTTTGGATCGACAGTCGGCGTTATACAGGCAAAACTGGCCAGATCATCAATCCATAGCCGCACACTTTGGTGGTGTTCATGCGTTAATTGTCTGGCCAGGCGCCAACAGACGCCAATATCACCAAAATTATCAACAACTCTGCAAAAAATATCCCAGCGGCGCTGCATGGCAATATAGGGAAGATTGCGCGAACAGTGAATTACGCGCTATGTGTTAATCTGCTTGGCGAAAAGATCGTGCGTATCCGAATCCACAATCTCAACTTCAATGAAATCACCCGGCTGACCATGAGTCACTTGATCCACGTACACCAGACCATCGATTTCCGGTGCGTCGGCACTACTTCTGGCAACAACGCCATCCTCAGTCAATTCGTCAATCATCACGGTCATCCTTCGGCCTATTTTTGCGGCCAAACGTTGACGACTGATCTCCTCCTGCAATTGCATGAAACGCACACGGCGATCTTCCTTGATATCCTCCGGCACAGGATCAGATAACTGGTTAGCCGTTGCGCCCGCCACCGGCGAATAAGCAAAGCATCCCACACGATCCAATTGCGCTTCCCGCAAAAATGCTAATAATTCCTCAAACTCCGCCTCAGTTTCACCCGGAAAACCCACGATAAAGGTACTGCGCAAGGTAATATCAGGACAGACTTGGCGCCATTGCTGAATGCGCGCAAGATTATTCTCAGCATTCGCCGGACGCTTCATGGCTTTCAGGATGCGTGAATTGGCGTGTTGGAATGGCACATCCAGATAAGGCAGTATTTTACCTTCCGCCATCAATGGAATCACTTCATCCACATGCGGATAGGGATAAACATAATGCAAGCGCACCCAGACCCCTAATGTGCCCAGCGCCTGTGCAAGTTCAGTCAACCTGGTCTTAACCGGTCTGCCTTGCCAAAAACCGGTACGATATTTCACGTCAACACCATACGCACTGGTATCTTGCGAGATAATCAACAGCTCTTTTACACCAGCGTTTACGAGATGTTCCGCTTCCTGCATCACTTGATGAATCGGCCGACTCACCAGGTCGCCGCGCATTGAAGGAATAATGCAAAATGTGCAGCGATGATTACATCCCTCGGAAATTTTCACATAAGCATAGTGTTTGGGCGTCAACCGGATTCCTTGGGGCGGTATCAGGCTGGTATAGGGATCATGCGGCTGCGGTAAATGCGTGTGGATCGCGGACATCACTTCCGGCAGTGCATGCGGTCCGGTAACCGCCAACACTTGCGGGTGGGCTTTTTTAACGACATCACCATCCTCTTTGGCACCCAAACAGCCTGTGACAATGACTTTGCCATTTTCGGCCAGCGCTTCGCCAATAGCATCCAGCGATTCTTCCACCGCACTATCGATAAATCCGCAGGTATTAACGACAACCAGATCAGCGTCTTCGTACGAAGGTGATATTTCATAACCTTCAGCTCGTAACTGTGTCAGAATTTGCTCGGAATCTACCAGTGCTTTTGGACAACCCAATGAAATAAAACCAACTTTTTGTGCAGTATGTTTAGATGACATGTAAAAATAATTAAATAAGAATATGATCCAGCTATTGAGCAAATACTGAATTTTATCTGATAACTGCCCATTACAATTTTTTATCTTCTAATACATTAGCAATTGGCAAAAAGGGAAAAACATGGATTATTTGCAAATCCGGTATATATTGAAAGTAATTCTATACTTGCTTATGCTCACACCAACGTCAGTATTCGCCCAGATTGATTGCGCGTCACTACCGCATTGGGCGACATTGAACAATGGATTGCAGATCAATCAACAGCATATTTTTTGTGGTGAATGGAGCCACAATCGCCCCAAAGGTTTTCATTCGCGACCTGGCGGCAACAATCCTTCGACCGTCGCACACCTGACCGTTCAAAGCAAACCCAATGCAGCGGGAATTTATACCAGTCGTTGGTCATATAAGGATCATTCGGATAAAAACAAATTCTCATCCATGTTTCCGGACCATTGCACCCTCTCACAAGTGTTAAATTCCATCAGTTATGCAACGGCAAGTTCAAGCACAAAGTGCCCATCTGGTTCTCCCGATTGGACGCAATGCGGAAAAAACAAACCTGAAAACAAATCTGCAGCGAATCAAGACGAGAACCTCCAATACTGCAGCAAAGATGGAAAGTTTTTTACCATCGGCTTTGCACCCGCCAAACAAGGCAAAATTAATACAGCATTTCCAATTTTCGAATGAATGATCATCCTTTTACCTGGCCGGGGCATCATCCCGATGAACCCACGCATCGCCTGATCATTGCTTATTTGACGATCGATATACAAAGAAGCCCAGAAGATGCGAGTGAACTGTCACAGAAAATCAGCGCTGTTCACTCCGGACAGCTTCCTGAATGGGAACGCATCGGTAATGCATACTGCCTGCGATTATTCCCGGATTATGTCGAAATTGAAGAGGACTTTGCAGAAGAAGGCGGAAAGCCTGAGAAAATTCCACTGACCACATTTAAAATGGCAGTACAGTCATGGCTGGAACACATCGCTGGTCAACAAAATAAATGACAACTATTTATGAATTAAAAGCAATCTAATCAACGCCAACAAACCTTGCTGCATCAATAATCGACCACAGATGAAAAATTCCGCCAATGACTGCAGGAATAATCAGCACTGCGAAAAAGTAACCTACCCCGACGATGGCAAAAAATAAAATTGCCGCCAATATCCGCCCTTGCACCAGTTGTCCCAAACCAGGAATAAAAAAACTACAAACCGCTGCAAGTACATTTCCACCAGATCCTTGCCCTGACATTGTTCTTCCTCTCTCGATATTGTGTTGTTACAAATGCATTATAGTTTACTAATTGTACCTTCATCATTGACAGAATGCTCATAATCAATAGCGATATCACTCATATCGCCTGCCCTTCTTTTCTTAATCTCATTGAATTATTTATTCTGATTTCACCAAACAACTGTAAGACTATTCCTACGCAACTATACCAAATTACTATGACTACAATCACCTTTATTTTTTTGATTCAACCATCAATGTGGCAGCTTCCTTCAGCAGAAATTCTCTGAAAGCATTGGCAACACTGGACAACCGCTTGTTCTTTCTATTTACCACATGCCAATACCGAATAATAGGAAAATCCTGCACATCCAGAATTTTTAAACGATTCATCTCAAGTTCCAGTTCAGCGGTATGCTGCGACATAATCCCCAATCCCATTCCAGCTTGTACGGCTTGCTTAATGGCTTCAGTCGTATCCGTTTCCATGCCTTTATTGATTTTGATGCTATGCTCGACGAAAAAACGCTCCATGGCACCGCGCGTTCCGGAGCCCGATTCACGCACCAGAAAAATCTCTTTTTCCAGTCGTTTGACCGGTATATTATGTTCTTGGCACAACGGATGATTAGGTGGTGCTATCACCACTAATGGATTTTCCATAAACGATTCGCTATCAATATCGAGATCCTCCGGTGGCTGCCCCATAATCGCAAGGTCAATCAGATTATCCGCCAATTGTTTCAATACTGCTTCACGGTTGGAAACATTTAAACTGACGGTAACACCGCTGTATCTTTGACAAAACTTCGCCAATAAGTGCGGTGCAAAATAATTGGCCGTTGTCACCACCGAAATGTTTAATTTACCACGCTCCATGCCTTTCAGTTCATCCAAGGCAACTTCCATATCAGATAGCTGTTGGGAAATTGCACGACTATAGTGATACAACTCGCGCCCGGCTTCAGTCAGATAAATTCGTTTACCCAAATGCTCAAATAGCGGTAAACTAACGTTGTCCTCCAATTGCTTAATTTGCATGGAAACAGCAGGTTGAGTCAAATGAAGTTCATCAGCTGCACGCGAGTAGCTTAAATGCCGAGCAACCGATTCGAATACTTTTAGCTGTCGCAAAGTAAGATGTAGCATGTATCATCTCAGTAAAATTATCATAAGTATAACCTTATCATAAATATCAGAATTACTGATTTGTTCTTATAGATAAATAACGCTATAGTGCATTTCATAGATTTGAGTAGTCATGTTTGATGTTTGTAACGCAATATCCTCTCTTTTCTGTCTGTGTTGTTGGCTGAAGTTGAGTGGAATTTAACTGGAGAAGAAACTATGGCCGTAAAAATATATAACGCTGGTGTAAAAGAATATCGACAAACTTACTGGACCCCTGATTACACGCCACTGGATACCGATCTTTTGGCATGTTTCAAAATTACGCCACAACCCGGTGTACCTCGTGAAGAAGTTGCTGCTGCAGTGGCTGCAGAATCTTCCACAGGTACCTGGACCACGGTATGGACTGATCTGCTTACCGATCTGGATTACTACAAAGGACGCGCTTATAAGATTGAAGACGTACCTGGGGATGATACCTGTTTCTATGCTTTCGTAGCATACCCAATCGATCTTTTTGAAGAAGGTTCTGTCGTTAACGTGTTGACCTCGCTGGTAGGTAACGTGTTTGGTTTTAAAGCGTTACGTGCACTGCGTCTGGAAGACGTTCGTTTCCCGATTGCTTACGTCAAAACCTGTGGCGGACCTCCTACCGGTATTCAAGTAGAACGCGATCGTTTGAACAAATATGGCCGTGCGCTGTTAGGTTGTACCATTAAGCCTAAGCTGGGCCTGTCTGCCAAGAACTATGGTCGTGCTGTGTATGAATGTCTGCGTGGCGGCCTGGATCTGACCAAAGACGATGAAAACGTTAACAGTCAGCCTTTCATGCGTTGGCGCGATCGCTTCCAATTCGTGGTGGAAGCTTGCCAAAAAGCTGAACGTGAAACCGGAGAACGTAAAGGCCACTACCTGAACGTAACCGCACCAACCCCGGAAGAAATGTACAAACGTGCTGAGTTTGCTAAAGAATTAGGCGCACCGATTATCATGCATGACTACTTGACCGGTGGTTTAACAGCCAATACGGGACTGGCTAACTGGTGCCGCAACAATGGAATGCTGTTGCACATCCACCGCGCTATGCACGCTGTGCTTGATCGCAACCCTCACCATGGTATTCATTTCCGTGTTTTAACCAAAGTGCTGCGTTTGTCAGGTGGCGATCACCTGCACTCCGGTACCGTGGTTGGTAAACTGGAAGGTGACCGTGCAGCAACCCTCGGTTGGATCGATACCATGCGCGACAAATTCATCAAAGAAGACCGCAGTCGCGGTCTGTTCTTCGATCAGGATTGGGGTTCCATGCCAGGTGTATTCCCAGTTGCTTCGGGCGGTATTCACGTTTGGCATATGCCAGCGCTTGTCGCAATCTTCGGTGATGATGCCTGCTTGCAGTTTGGTGGTGGTACTCTGGGTCATCCATGGGGCAACGCTGCTGGTGCTGCTGCTAACCGTGTTGCATTAGAAGCCTGCGTAGAAGCACGTAACCAAGGTATTGACATCGAAAAAGAAGGGAAAGCGATTCTGACCAAGGCAGCGAAAAGCAGTCCCGAACTAAAAATCGCCATGGAAACATGGAAAGAGATCAAGTTCGAGTTTGATACAGTTGACAAACTGGACGTAGCCCACAAGTAAGCAATGCATAGTTAAAGAAGAAGAGCTAATGACTAACATTACTCTTCTTCACCTCTCTAAAATTAAGGAATAAATAATGAGTGAAGTAATCGATTACAAATCACGTGTCAGTGATCCAGCAAGCCGTAAATTTGAAACATTTTCCTACCTGCCTGCGATGGCTGACAAGGAGATCAAAAAGCAAGTACAGTATTTGATCAGTAAAGGCTGGAACCCAGCCATCGAACATACGGAACCTGAGTATGTCATGGACTCCTACTGGTACATGTGGAAGCTACCCATGTTTGGTGAAACTGATGTAGATCGCGTGCTGGGGGAGGCTGCTGCATGTCATAAAGCCAACCCGAATAATCATGTCCGTTTGATTGGTTACAACAATTTCAACCAATCACAAGGTACCGCCATGGTGATATACCGCGGCAAGACTGTTTAAGACACAACGGGTTTCTTACCCTGGAACCCCCTTTACCTGCAACAGGGTCGGGGGTTTTTTTTGATCAAAATAATACTTATCAGATTGCTATAACAGGAGTTCATCATGAGCAAAATCATTGATCAATACCGCGTAACCGCAGAGCCCTATTACCATCCCGTAGCTGATGAAGTGGAATTATATGAAGCGGCCTATTCAGTGCGCATGCCTATGATGCTGAAAGGTCCTACGGGGTGTGGCAAAACCCGTTTTGTCGAGCACATGGCATGGAAATTAAAAAAACCACTGATTACCGTCGCCTGCAACGAAGATATGACCGCATCCGATCTGGTGGGCCGCTTTTTGTTGGATGCCAATGGTACGCGCTGGCAAGATGGCCCGTTAGCTGTCGCCGCACGGTATGGCGCTATCTGCTATCTGGATGAAGTCGTTGAAGCACGCCAGGATACCACCGTGGTGATCCATCCATTAACCGATAATCGACGTGTCTTGCCATTGGAGAAAAAAGGCGAACTCGTTCATGCGCATGCTGATTTCCAGATTGTCATTTCCTACAATCCAGGTTATCAAAGTTTGATGAAAGATCTCAAGCAATCGACCAAACAACGTTTTGGCGCGCTGGATTTCAATTATCCCAGTCATGACATTGAAAGTGAAATTATCGCGCATGAAACCGGCGTATCCACTGAAATTGCAGAAAAATTGGTGTCGATTGCCGAACGTGCGCGCAATCTGAAAGGCCATGGATTGGATGAAGGAATCTCGACACGCATGTTGATTTACGCCGGTAGTCTCATCGTCAAAAAAGTAGATGCCCATGCCGCTTGCCGCGTTGCTTTGGTGCGCCCCATTACCGATGACCCTGATATGCGCGATGCATTGGATGCCGCTGTGTCAACTTTCTTTAATTAAACTTGGCAGGTTCATTGCATACAGTTGCTCAATAATCTTATATAAGAGTGTGTCACGATGAGTATTAATCTGGATGACTACAAAGAATTACTGGAAGATCTGGAACCGGAATCGCTTGAATTACTCAGTCATGCCTGGCCTGAGGTAGTCAAAACTTTTTCAGCGCGTGGATTGGATAATTACCTGAAAGGCGTCTCAGCACTGCGTGGATTGGGTCGTGGACGCAGTCTGGTGGATTGCTGGATTGATGAAATCCCATTGGTCGCCAAAGAAATTGGTGAGGATGTCATCAGCGATCTGGCGACTTCCGTGCTTTCGCTTGCGTCAAGAACTTCAGGCGCGGTAATTGAATTGGTATTAGCCACCTCCCCCACAGCCGCCAAACGCCTGGGTGATGCCCAGTTATTCCAGAATTACCTGCAATTCCTGAATACATTGATTGCACAAGCACCTCGCGGCATGCGCCCCATGCTCAACAAACTGGATATCCTGTTTGGACAATTGACGCTAGGTGGCCTGCGCCGTTGGGCCATGTGGGGAGCACATGCGCATCGCACGGATTACGAAGAGCAGATAAAGTATTTTGGATTGGAATCCAAGGAGTCACTCGCAGTTCTGCAAAAAGAGCGCAAAGGTACGCTGTTTGTCGATGTACAGCGCCGCATCAATATGTATCTGCGCGCACTTTGGGGGCGTGATTTTTTCATGAAACCCACTTCTGGTGATTTTGAAACGCGTGAAGGCTACAAACCCTATATTGAAAATTATTTCATCTACTTACCTGATGCCTATGACAGTCATGGCGATGTTACCGCCACTGAAGTCTATCGAGCCGCCGCTGCACACGCCGCCGCACACTTGGTGGAAACCAAACAACCCATTTCTGCGGAAGGATTGAATCCAATGCAAATGGCGGTAATCTCCGTGATTGAAGATGCACGTATCGAAGAACTTGCTATTCGTCGCTTTCCCGGATTGCGCAAAACTTGGGCAGCGTTGCATACTGCCGAACCCGACATGGTTGCCACGATGGGAGATTACCTCAATCGCCTGGCACGCGCTTTACTCGATCCTGATTATCAGGATAAAGATCACTGGATTGCCGAAGGCCGCCGTCTTTTTGTAGCAGCACAGGACAAACTGGACAGCTACCAAATCTCATGGGATATCGGTGTTCAACTAGCCCACAGCTTTAGAGAAAAAAATATTCCTTTCGCCATGCTCACGGATCACCTCACCGCACCTTATCGCGATGACAATCGTTATTTCTGGGAATTCGAGGAATTTGATTTCAATAAATCATTATCGGCTGGTTATGAAGCACCGAAACAAGTGCGCAAATATGTCAATGTGATGGAATTCGCCAACGAAGTCGAAGTGGAATCAGCCGGAGATGATGCCCAGGAAATCTGGGTCATGAGTACTGAATTCTTTCCCTATGAAGATACCGGTGTTTCCTACAACGAACTGGAAGGCAAAGAACCAGTTTCAGCGCCCTATCACTATTCCGAATGGGATTACCAGATTCAACTGGAACGCCCTGATTGGGCAACGGTACAGGAAAAACGCGCCAAGCTGGGCGACATGCAATGTATTGACGACATCGCGCAGCAATACAAGCGTGAAATTGCGCGCATGAAGTTTTTACTAGATGCCATGCAACCGCAAGGTACCCGCCGCATCCGCAAACTGGAAGACGGCGATGAAATCGACATCAACGCCGCCATCCGTTCGATGATCGATATCCGCATGGGCATGCAGCCTGACCCTCGCATCATGATGCGTTCGGTACGCAAGGTCCGTGACATCTCGGTACTGGTGCTGCTGGATTTATCCGAATCCACCAATGAAAAAGTCGCCGGACATGACTACTCCGTGCTGGATCTGACCCGTCAAGCCACCGTGTTGCTTGCGAACGCCATCAACAAAATCGGCGATCCGTTTGCAATTCACGGTTTCTGCTCGGATGGACGGCATGATGTAGAATATTATCGCTTCAAGGATTTCGATCAACCCTACAACGAAATCCCCAAAGCTCGCCTCGCCGGCATGACCGGGCAACTTTCCACGCGCATGGGTGCCGCAATGCGCCATGCCAGCCACTATCTGAAACTGCAAAAGTCTGCAAAAAAACTGCTCCTGGTCATCACTGATGGTGAACCCGCTGATGTCGACGTACGCGACCCACAATACCTTCGCTACGACACCAAAAAAGCGGTGGAAGAAGCTGGCCGCTCAGGCATCCTCACCTACTGCATGAGCCTCGACCCACGGGCAGATCAGTATGTTTCGCGGATTTTTGGTGAGCGTAACTATTTGGTAGTGGATCATGTGGAGCGGCTGCCGGAGAAATTGCCGGTATTGTATGCGGGGTTGACGAGATAAATGGTTAGGCCAGATAAAAATATTTCATTTAATACCTGTATCGTTATGTAATAGTTACTAGAAGCAGAGCAACAGAAAACTCTTGAATAGTTATAATATTATTGATGCCGTTTATAATTTACTCCTTGACACATCTTTACTATCCATAACGAAAATGTAATTGAAGAAATTAATGATATATCAAAGCTGTTATCGTACTTAGATCAACAATTTTTGACGACCGCTATGAGGTAACTACCTCAATAAACGAACCTATCGCAAAATACGTATTCTTAATTTACAACGATTATTCTGGAGATAAAAAATGCCCAGCTCCAAGAAACTGACTACAGTACTGTGTATTTACTTGTTGAACATGCCACTAACTCAGGCTGATGATCGTTTGAGAATCGGCTCCAAGATTACTGAATTTTCTTCACCTGTAGAATTATGCTTACCGGAAGTTGCGGTACGTGGTAAAACATTCAACAGTGTTGGACTTAGTCATTACCTGGTCGTTCCGCCAGAGGATCATTCCAAGACAGGCGATATTTTTGTCGGATTCCGACTCAAAAACCAGCCTAATGACATATGGCTTACAGATGGTTCTTCCTGGTGGGCTGCAACAGACGAGAATATTTTTCCCCAAAAAGCTTTTAAGGTTTTTGACAAACTCCCGCCTTTTGCATACCTTGAAGTCTTCAATAACTTAGTTGACGTGAGCGCTTTTGTTGGCATCGGAGAAATATGGGCCGGCTATGGATTGAGATTAGGTGAAGGCGCAACCTGGTGGGATTCTTTCGAGGAAATGATGCGTAATCAACGATTCAAAATCTTATGGGAAATTGGACCGAATCTAGATTTATCGGAATCGCAACTACCCCTGACACCTCAGCATGGCTTGTATGAGTCGCAATCAACGATTTGCTTAACTGTCACTAGGGCAAATGAGCAAGCAAATGTGCCATGCTGCGATACAGCTAAGCAGTAAATAGGGGTAGTGTGCATGCGCACAATCAGCGCACAATCGGGGTCAGGTCTAGAACAGAGAATATTCAGGCTCAAGCCCGGTAGGATGCGCCGACACAAAAAGGCGCATTAGCCTTATCTTTTAATTTCACAACCTGCATGACTTTTGCTAACCAGAGTACCTTCTCGTCGATGTGCTTCACGCTTACTCTTTTGTCTGAGAAGCATTACCCAACAGCAACGCATGGCTATACTCTAAAAACTCATCCAAATGCGTTTCGATGATACTAATCAAGATCGGCAGTTGCAGTGCCTGATAATCGTGCACGGCAATGTTGCGAAAACCCACCATACGTTTAAGTTTGTCGGCAAGCACGGTATCGATCCAACCGCTCTGCGCCAGCAACGCGAAAACATCGCGCGCACTTTGCGGCACGCCCAGCTTTTCACGCCGGATTACGTGCTGCCCCATGTCCAGCGCTGCTTCGCAAGCTCGCTGAATGTTCAGGATAGCCGCATCTTGCCGTGTGAAATCGATAGGAAAAGTAGTGGGATTTTTTACATATTCTTCCCGCGCCCGCGCCACACAGCGCTCGATGGTGGCAGCCTTGTTGATCAGCACATCATCAACCATAGACCTTTCCTCTTTTTTGAATGTCGGATAGCAATCCGGAACGAGTAGTATCCAGTTCCGTTTTTTCACTCAAGATAGCGATCTCGAACAAAGCCGCTTGTACATCCAGTGCCCACCAGCGCTGACCGGTGACGATAACTTGGTATTGCATCACGGTGGAAGCAGCGCGCAGATCGAGCAAATCGATCGGGCAACCAGCTACATCCGCCAGATCACCTGCCAGCGTCCACAATACCAGAGGCTCGGCATAGCCAGCGACCAGCACCGCCAGGTCGAGATCACTATCAACTTGTGCAGTACCTTGAATACGGCTGCCGAAAGCGTAGATCGCCAGCAGATTGGTTAGACGGGCTTGCAGCATTTGGATGATGGCAATCTGGTTCACAATGCGAAGCAGCTCGACCCAGCAAGCCAGTGTGATAATAAATCAAGATCTAAGAACATAAACCCATACGCTAAGGAAGTCTAAAGAAATAAATTGATTTTGAACGTTTGATCGCATTGGTACCGCCTATTAATACTTTGATGAACACAACCGGGGTCAGGTCTAGATTTTAAGTTCAAGTCCGGCAGGAAAGCCCCCTGCACAACTCTGAGAATCTCGCTGTAGTGACAGAGAAAAATTTCCAAATGACACTTGTCGCACGTGATTCTGATAAAAAGTGAAGTTTTTTCCTTTTTTAGGAAAACTTTCCCTCTTTACGCATGAAAGCACATTTATTCGGCATTCAAACGTTCTTTATTGGATAATCTTCTGCAATCCAGTAGCTATCTCATGACTCAATGTTCCGATTACTTTACTCTGTGTTTTGACAATGGTGTTAAAGTCATTACTATCGGCTTCCTGCGTGATAGTACTTTTTTGCGTATGTAAGATTTTACCATCAGATTTTCTCTGAATCGTCCAGTGTGCGAATAACTGAATCTTGTTGCTGAGATCTGCATCAAAGCGTGCAACCTGAATAATTACCTGGTAATCAATGTCCTTTGAGTTGTGCCAAGGAAACATTACAACAGATGTATTACCTAATAGCATTTGCAAATTATCTGATAGCACTCGCAGAAAGTTTTTATCTAGTGACTCAGCCCAACGATGATAGTCATTGATAATAATCTCCGCTCCAGGGCTGCGTAATACAATGGCTGGTCTGTCCAGATATTCTGGAAAATTCAAGGGACCCAAGCCGATTCGCGCACCGGAGGAGCCTGGCATTGAGGGGGCGCTTTCACGAGCATCATCAAGGCTGGTTAGCATGTAGTATTGAGTAGGTTGGGTAGTTATACACCCGATCAGAATCAAACTAGATGCGTAAATAGCGGTGCGTGATATTAACAGCCGAATTTCTGAGAATGTCATTTATTTTCCTGTTTTCTTTCCGTGAATCAGCACTTCCGGGTGATTCTCCAGCATGTCAGTCAGCGTACGCATTGATCTTGTGGCGCGCGTCAATTCATCCATTGCTGTGTTGAATTTATAAAGCGTTGGTGATTCTGTATCACTTAGTTCCTGAACGTTGATCGCTGCAGCATCAATTCTGGATACCGTATCTTGCAACCCATTCAATAACTGTTCAATTCTACTCGACAAAGGAATAATTTTGTTATCGATGGAATGTACCAGAGATCTCATTGCTGTTAATGTTGCCTCAAGTTGCCGGACTGATTGGTTTAATTCCGGGTTGCTAACAAGCTGAGAAACCGCATTGGCAGCGGACGATACATCCTCTACCAATGCAGACAACTCAAGTTTCTCAAATCTCTTCTCAAGCATTTCCAATGTGGATGGTATGATAGGGACTTCAATCGTTTCATCATCACCATCATCACCGCTATAGTACTTATAGGTAGTTCCTGGATGGTAATCCAACTGCACGTAGAGTTGGCCTGTTATAATACTTTGAGTTTGTAATTGCGCACGCAGACCGAATTTTTCCACCAGTTTCTTTACTGTTTCATGAGTCGGTCCACGGCTTTGATCAACATGTATAATGTTACCGGGATAAAATTCCGCAACGACGGGAATGATAATTTGTCCTTTAGCGTAATTGTGAATCAGGGAAATACGCTTGATGATACCAATTTGTACGCCGCGCATAGTAACAGGTGCTCCAACATTCAATCCATTGACGGAGCCATCAAAATACATGACAAACTCATGTTTCTCCTGATAAAAACCTCCCCTGCTCAATAAAATAATAATGCCAATGCTCAGGACAAAGCCACCCAGCACAAAAAGGCCAATGGTGGCGGGATTTGCTTGCTTACTCATATTTCTCCTCGATTTAAGAAGGATCGCACCTGCGGAATGTGCGATTCGTCACGCAGGATTTTGGGATCACCGGTGGTGAGCATTGTTTTTGATTCCGCGTCCAGAAACACTGAATTATTGCCAATAGTAAAAATGCTGGCCAGTTCATGTGTTACGACCACAACCGTTGCACCCAAACTGTGGCTTAATTCTAAAATCAGATGATCCAACCGTACCGAACTGATCGGATCCAATCCTGCCGAAGGCTCATCAAAAAATAGAATCTCTGGATCCAATGCCATCGCGCGTGCAAGACTCGCACGCTTCTGCATACCGCCGCTGATTTGAGAGGGATAGAAATCTTCAAATCCCGCTAGACCGACCAATGCCAATTTGAATTCGACCACTTCCGCAATCTCTTTTTTAGGTAATCGCGTGTATTCACCCAAAGGCAACGCGATGTTTTCTGCTAGCGTCAGTGAGCTCCAGAGCGCTCCCGCCTGAAACATGACACCAAAACGACGTTTGATTTCTTCTTGTTGAGCAGATGGCGCTTTCCAGAAATTCTGTTTATCGATCAATACATCGCCTTTGGCGGGTGGCTTGAGGCCAATCAGGTGTTTCATCAAGGTGCTTTTCCCACAGCCACTGCCACCCATAATGATAAATATGTCACCTCGGTTGATCGTGAAATTGAGATTTCGTTGAATGATGTAGTCGCCATAAGCCATGGTAAGATCATGCACTTCAATATGCGGACGGGTATTTTGTCGAGTGACAGCAGTATTTTCTTGATGTGTTTCAGAAAGTAATGTCATTCCATCAAATTCCCAGATTGTGAAATAGTATGGTGAGGAGTGATGCAAATATCACAATCAATAATATGCCCGTCACTACCGCTGATGTTGCTGCCTGTCCTACCGCTTGAGCACTGCGGCCGCATTGTATCCCCCTGAGGCAACCGGCATAAGCGACTAAAATGCCATAAACCGTACCCTTAGCGATTCCAACTGCGAACTGATTCAGATCAAGTGCACGCACCGTTTGATGATAATACTCAAAGATCCCAATATCAAAAACAGCATAACCAACGAGCGATCCGGCCAAGATGCCGATGATTCCGGAGTAAATTGTCAATAGTGGTATCATGAGAACCAACGCTAGCAAACGTGGCAGCACCAAAAAATCCATAGGTGAAATTCCTAAGGTTTTAAATGCATCGATTTCCTCATTTACCTGCATGGTGCCCAGTTGTGCAGCAAATGCAGCACCAGTGCGGCCCGCAACAATAATTCCTGTCATCAGTGCGCCGATTTCGCGTACCATGCCGATAGCAACGAGATCAGCAACGAAGATCTGTGCTCCAAACTGGCTCAGTTGTATTGCTCCCATATAAGCCAGAATCAATCCGACCAGAAAACTGATGAGCGATACAATCCCAAGTGCTTGTGGTCCGACTTCCTGCACGACCAAGAAAAAATCGGATTTCCGATACTGCGCCTTGCCAAGTATGAAACGTTTCAGAGACAATATTATTTCACCTAGGAATGCGAGCATCCCTATCGCGCCACGGTACCAATCCAAGGCCGAGTTGCCAAGTTCCGTGATAAAATTCGTAGACTTCTTTTTTTTGTTGGCGTTGGCGTTGGATGTTTTGGTGCTTGCCAGATCCATCAAGCGGTGCACGCCATTCGGCAAACCGGAATAATCAATTTCCATTCGGTGTTGCTGGGAAAATTTAAATAGCCGGGAAAGGAAAATCAGTAAACTGGTATCCCAACTGTCTAGCGCCTGACTATTGAAACTTATCCGAATGCTTGGCATATCACGTACTAATGGTTCAATATCAGTGAACGATGGATGGTCTTGCTGTATTTGCCAGTTGCCTCCCAGAATGATATTCAATTCATTTGTGCCGATCTGGTTCAAATCGACTTTAGCTGCAGGTTGTTTTGCGACAGTTGCTTGCATAGAAAGCTGAATATCAGTTAAATGATTTAAAAACGCAATTCAAATTGTCGTTCCAATTCGATCTGTGGCGCAGAAATTCTATCTTGGCTATCGGGAATCGTCTGTGGATGCTGCTTGTTATGCTCCGCATAATGAAATTCAGCTCCTTTCCAGCGATATCCCTTTGATGATTCATCAGCATGCTCGCGCCATTGCCGCGCTTTGGCTTTGGGTTCATTTTTAGATTGAGTACCACGATTAAATTCTGAATCGGATAACTGCTGTTCACGATAAAACTCATCTGGAAAGCTGAGCTTTAGTCTTGTTTCTGCCATTGCGATAGAAGCCAGCAATAGCAACATCGTAAGAAATACCCTGCGATCGAACATTGCGATAGCGACACGATCGAGTGGAATGATTGCCATTATTTCTTTTTCCAATCTAGCGATTCGAACCAGTACTTATGCCTGGATGAGATCCATCTATCTGCATCCCGAGCGGTAATCCAGGAATTAAGATAGTTCAGAAATTCTTGATTACCTTTATGGATTGCCATTCCAGCTTTGTAACCAAGCAGAGGTTCTTTAAGTGGGGTATCCACCTTGTCAGGATATTCGAGCGCCAGATAACGTGGTATCGGTGTCGAATCGAACCACGCATGAATTTCACCATTCAAGATTGCTTTTCTGACATCATAGTGCTGCTTAAATGATTTTATAGTGGCTTTCTCAAACATCTTTTTGGCTAGTTGCTCAGGTGCAGTGTTGCTGACTACACCGATCGTAATCTCAGGATGATTCAATTCATTCAGTGAGTTAATGTGAGCTGTTTTTGAGAGTGAAGCTGCAACGTCAAACCCAGCAGATGCATATGCGCTGGAAAAATTGACACGCAAAGCACGTTCCGGGGTTATTGCCATGCCGGATATAATAATATCTATCTGTTTTGCTTCAAGAGCACTGATCAATTGTGACCATTCAAGAGTAACAAATGTAGGTTGAACACCCATATCTTTTGCAAGCTGTTTAGCCAGTTCAATTTCAAATCCGGTTAAATTATCTGCTTGATCCTTAAAAGCCCAAGGTTCATACAATGATACCCCAACACGTAGTTGCTCGGACTTCAATATTTTTTCAAAAGTGTCGGCATGGACGTGGTTGGCGAGAATCAGAAAGGTAGTCAGAAAAAACAAATACTTTAGTCGATTTATAGATTTAAATGTCATTTGGTAATCTAGTAGTTTATAAGGTTCATCAAACATAAGCGCTAAACAAGAATTCGTCAAACTTAGATGACATTTAACGAGTTCTGTGAATTTAAAAAATACTTTCTTATTTTATGATGTTATTCGTGGAATCCAATGAGCCCGAGTTCAATTTCCCGTTCTCTGAGACGGGGTTTCAACTCTAAAATAAAAATTAACCTGATCAATGGAAGCGGGTCTATTTCTTATTGGGTAACGCAAAGGTAACAATGTAATCACCTCAGTCATTCGGATTGTAGCAAGCGCACTTGCTGTCGTAATAGCGAATTGACGTCCTGTACGTTCGTCAATATAACTCATCGGCGTTGCTTGCGCACCGGAAAGTAGTCTCCCTTGCCAAAGGACTTCACCCGTTTCTACATCATACGCACGAAGATAATAATCCTGGGTGCCTCCGTGAAGAACGATACCGCCTTTCGTGGTTATTGTCCTACAAGACTTAGCATACCGACAAAAAACCCCAATTGTGGCTGAATGATACCAATAGAATAGTCTATTGCAGTGCCTGCGAGCTGTTGCCAGATCAGCTGACGACTCGCCAAATTGTACTGCTAGCATCGTATTGAATCATAACCACGTCGAATTATCTCAGTTTTTCCGAAAGCTTTCTAATTTGAAGACCTTATCAGTCTAGCTCCCATTATTAGCGATAATATGTCATTTTAAGTTCAACTGGTCTAACAATCGCCGATTATTGAATCGATTCACTCATTCTGAGGTGATGACTATAAAGGATGGTTTGGTTTTTTGGTGAGAATTGATGGACGATCTAGTGATCAGTTTTTTTAACCATGCCACAAGCAATCAATATAAATAAGTGCTTGTAATGAATGACGGAACATCGCACAGAGTGATCTTCTATTGATCATCATATTTTCAATGTGATAATGCTTAAAAACTGTCAGAATTCTTTGGCAAAGAGGAAATGACATAAATTTTATCTAAAGTGATTGTGCCAAATGTTCTTGGTAGATAGCTTCTGCAGATGAAGGCTTTCCAAAATAATAACCTTGCGCATAATCGCATTTATATCGAGACAAAATATTTAATTGGTCCGCATCTTCAACACCTTCAGCAATAACTTTGTAGCCTATGCCATGCGCCATAGTGATAATAGATCTAACCAGATGTTGACTCTGCGTATCAGTTGTTATGCTTTTAATGAAACTACGATCGATCTTAATCATATTGAACGGATATCGGTTTAAATAGCTTAAAGACGAATAACCTGTACCAAAGTCATCCATGGTTATCATTATGTTGCATTCTCTGAGGCTAGTCAGTGTATCAAACACATATGAGTTCTTGCTCATTAGCAGTCCCTCGGTAATTTCAACATCCAGGCTATTAGCGCTGAGTTTATGCTTTGCCAATGCATTTTGTATCGTAGCAAACAACAATGGATCATAGAATTGGCGCGGCGAAAAATTAACTGCCATTTTTAATGATTGATCCTGTGTTTTTTGCCAGATTGAAAGTTGCATCAGCGCTTGATCCAAAACAAATTGACCAATCTGAATTATTAGATCGGTTTGTTCTGCCAGAGGAATAAATTCATCTGGCGAAACTTCACCCAGTTCCGAATTATGCCAGCGTATCAATGCTTCAAATCCAATTATTTTCCTTGAAACAATATCAACTTGAGGTTGATAAAATACTTTAAATTCACCCAGCCCCAAAGCCTTGTTGAGCTGTTCTTCAAGCTTGAGTCGATACTCGGCAATTTGATTCATCGATTTTGTATGAAATGTATAAGTATTCCTGCCATTTTTTTTGGAATAATACATCGCGGTATCTGCGCTTCTAATTAAAAGTGACGGCGTGTCACCATCATCAGGATAAACAGCAACTCCCATACTTGCAGATATCGGAAAATTCCGATTCCTGATTTGACAGCTTTTACTAAATAAGTCTTTAATTCTGCCCATTAATTGTTGAATAGATGCAATGTCGTCCAAATTTTCCATCAAAATGATAAATTCATCGCCACCAAACCGGCCCAACATATCGTTTGTACGGAGGATGGCATTGATTCGACCTGCAATATTAACAATCAATTCATCGCCGCTTTCGTGTCCCATGCTATCGTTGATTTTTTTAAAATCATCGAGATCGAGGAAAATAACAGCAACTCTTTGTCCACTTTTTTTGGCAACTTCGATTAGCTGATTTAACCGATGAATAATCAGCCTACGGTTCGGTAAGCCTGTCAATTGATCAAACAATGCGAGCTGGCGCAGCTTATCTTCGTGTGTTTTTTGTTTGGTGATATTTTCTCGAATCAACAAGTAATTATTGGGATTTCCAGACTTATCCAAAATACTGGAAATTTGTACATGTTCCCAATGTTGACGATTATTCTTATCCAGCGTTTGAATTTCTCCTGTCCAATAATTGTTGATCAGTAATCCACGCCGGATATCTTCTTCAGTTAAATTGGACATTTGATTTCTTAATAAATTATTCAATGCCTTGTCAGATGATTCATTATTGAAATGCGCTGATAGTTTTTCATAACCTTGGTTAGCATAGATAATGTCCAGCTTTGTATCCGTAATGGCAATAGCATTAGGACTTTGCTGTAGAGCTTGTAGCATGATGTTGAATTTCTCATTGGCTATACTCGCTTCTTTCGCGTAATAGTGCTTTTGATAAGTAGCTTCCAATCCATAAAGCACACTTTGTTGGAAACGCTTCAATATTTTCATGTATTGCAGGCAATAGGCATTTTCTTTATTGTCGAGTATGCAAATAGTCCCGAAAATTTCTCCATAAGGCCAGGTAAGTGGCAAGCCATAATACGAAATCATGCCTAAAGCAATGTCAGGATTTTTATTCCATTTTGGATCTTTGAGTGCATTGGGAACTAGCAACTCATTTCGTGTACTCATTACAGTTTCACAGTAGAGACCAATATTCAAAGGCGATTTTTCACCTTGTCGATAAACATTATCTTTATTACTGCTTGTAGCAAATACTTCGAGATCTTCTGCGTGTACCCGCATGACGAGTGCGGCGGGTATCGAAAAAATTTCCGCCATGAGATTTACCGTTTCCTGCCACGAATTAAACATCAATTCAGAAACTTCCAGGTTATCTAAAACAGAATATTTAGATGTTGACATAGAGATTTCCTAGCATAAGTATAGTGATTCAAATTTGATGGAATTGTATGCGTTGATGGAACTGATAATGTTGCCATTGATCAAGGTATTATGAGAGAAGAACAAATGTGCATACGATATACGGCAATTATTCTTTGAAATAAATAGTTGCAGTGATTACGGAATAAGGATGCAACGTTCGGCATGAAATGTATTTGCTGAATATTCGCAGCAATATGCTTTATTGATGGGGAGTAACAACGAGATCCCAAAAGCGTCTGTCATAAAGATGATGAACGTGTCGATTTGAATTTCTGATGATTGTTATGAGTATTACTCGCCATGATACTGATCGGTTAAGATGAAATCCACCGCAGTGAATTAGGGCAATCAATAATAAGTTACGGTATTATATTAATCGCAGAATTGATTAGCAAATAGTCAATTCAAGTTTAGCTTAAACTTTTAAGTATCAATACATCAAAAACTGGCGAAAGAAATGGCAAACGAAGGTTACCACGAACCGATAAATGAACTGACTGACGAAACCAGAGATATGCATAGAGCAATTACTTCGTTGATGGAGGAATTGGAAGCGGTAGATTGGTATAACCAGCGAGTTGATGCATGCAAGGATAGACAATTGAAAGCAATTCTAGCGCATAATCGAGATGAAGAAAAAGAACATGCTGCAATGGTGCTTGAATGGATCAGACGAAAAGATCCTTCTTTTGATAAAAAAATAAAGGACTATTTATTTACCGATAATTTGCAGCATTAGCTCGCAAGTTCCGTCGTTTTCACATGTCTATCAAGGAAGATATACTCGAACAACTCGTGGCGGAGTACTTACTTCACGAGGGCTATTTCGTGCAGCACAACCTGAAGTTTCGACCTGATGAAGCACATCCCGATTTTGTGCGACAATTAGATTCGAACCACAGTGACATCGATGTTGTTGGCATTCATCCGCACCGGCAAGGAGAGGATCGCGTTGTTGCGGTAAGCTGTAAAAGTTGGCAAAGCGGCTTCAATCCTAAGACCGAGATCGAAGCGATCGAACAAAATAAGAAAATTTCTGGCCGAGAACGATGGAAGCCATTCCGTGAACTTGTTAACCCCAAATGGTCCGAAGCGTTTCTTCAGCGAATGGAAGACGCAACCGGAACCCGGCGCTTTACTTATATCACTGCGGTAACGCGGATCAATGGCGAGAAATTGCTGTGGGAAGAAAATCCAGCCTTTCGTCGCGCATAAAACGGGAATCCAATAAAGATCCTCGATATGTGCAGTCTATTGACATCGGTATTGCCGAAGTTAACCACTACACCAGCCAATACAAATATTGGTCGTATCCTGCAGCTCATCAAAGCTGCCGGCATTGATATCAAGGTATAAGAGAGAAGGGAAAAATGTTCAATAGTCTGGAACAGCTATTGTTTTCGATCATTGGAGTTGCCATTCTGTTTTATTTTGATAATTATCCTCAGCTTGCGATATAGAAAAAACTGCAAAAGCAATGGGTCTTTGAAACATATGCAGAAACGATGGCCCTCTGTTTTCCCAAGGATATTTTAGATCGCAAAGCTTTTTTATATGGCACATAACAGGATTCTTCGACCACAATGACCGGAATGGTGGTCAAAAATAAGAAAGATGTAGAAGTTATTTATATATGTAAAATCTATTCCATTAGATCAGAGCGAGAATCATCCAAAAGAAAACAATGCAGCAATTTTAGTTTTTAGTGTTAAATTATATGGATTCTTTGTTTGTTCTATCAATAACAGATATGTGCGTACATATCCAATTATGATTCTTTGGTTAATTGCTCTTTTTACTTATTCGAGGGGTGGTCTTAGTTTTGACACTAAAAATTCTCCGAGGAAATCAAAATGAAGATAGCGACAACTGCTGCTATTGCACTGGCTATCCCTGCGATTATTTCCGGTCTTCTGGTACTGAATATTGGGAAATTATCATCAATCAATAAACAACTGACCCTTACTAAGGGAAACAATATTAAATCAATTCATCTGGCTAATGAATTACGGCAGAGCTCTGATGACCTTACTCGCATGGTTCGCACTTATGTGGTAACCGGTAATACTGCTTATCGAAACTATTTTTATAAAATATTGGCAATTCGGGATGGAACGGCTCCCCGACTAGCAGATTACGGCAGCATATATTGGGATTTGATAATCCCAAATGAACGCGAACCACGAGAGGAGGGATTACCACAGATTTCCTTAATGGAACAAATGACGCAAGCAGGGTTTAGTCAAGAAGAATTTAACTTGCTTGCAGTGGCACGATCACGTTCAGATGCGCTGGTCAAGCTTGAATCCGATGCAATGGATCTGGTGATACGCGCGGCATCCTTATCTCCTGACGACGAACGTAAACGCATATGGTTAGAAAAAGCCAGAGATCTGGTGCACGGTTTGGAGTATCACCATGCAAAGGCAGATATTATGACACCTATAGATAGTTTCTTCAAAGAGGTAAGAGCTCGTACCAATCGAGAAATCTCATCCTTAGAATACCAGCAAAAGGAATTGATATTTCATACTTGGGTAGAACTGATTGCCATTATCCTCGGATTGATAGCGGCCTTATTTCTGATGCACCGACAGATTCTCAGGCCAATTCAGGATCTGGTCAAAGGTACTTCACAGATTTCCGTTGGAAATTACCGCGTCACAATTGACACAGAAAGTAACAATGAAATCGGTCAATTAATACATGAATTCAATAAGATGACCCATGCGATTTGGCTAGATATTGTACAAAAGGAGAAAACACGGCAATTTGCTGAAACGAAAGCTTCAATAACGATCGGTATGTATTCTCAAGGATATCTGGAAACGGAATCGAATGGAACAATAGTATTTGTTAATGATGTCTATACTCGAACCAGCGGATATCAAGGATGGGAATTGATTGGAAAGAATATCAGTAAACTGGATGCGAATCAGTCAACTGATGAAATCACAGCTTATTTTTCCCAGCTGGCACAAAAAGGGCATGCACAGATGCGTACACAACATGTAAAAGCTGATGGAACTATTTGGCCTGTAAATGTCACAAGCCGACTATTCCCCGATGGAAGTGGTATGAGCTTCTCTTTTATTGAAGATTTGAGTGAAATATTGGAACGTGAAAAGAATGCCGAGTTAGCTGCTCAAGTACTTAATACCATGAACCAAGCAGTAATTGTGTGTGATGCGAATTTTTGTATTTGCTCAATGAACCCATCTGCAGAAAAAATAACCGGGTATCGTTTGGAGAGTATCAAAGGTAAGAATGCAAAACTACTCTATTCTGAGAAATTTATTGAAAAACAGAATCTCCCCGACGGAATGTGGACGTTGCTTATGCGTAAAGGACAATGGAAAGGTGAAGCGTGGCAAGTTCGAAGTAATAGGAAAGTATTCCCTACCTGGTCAACGATTAGCGTTGTGTTGGATAATAATAATGATATCGATCGGTATGTCTGCGTATTTTCGGATATATCAGACCTAAAAAAAACAGAAGCGATGATCTGGAAGCAAGCGAATTTTGATGTATTGACGGGATTATTGAGTCGAGCTGGTTTCGAAATGCGCTTTGAACAAGAATTGAATCATCATCACCGCGCTCATAAATCGTTTGCAATCGTCTATTTAGATCTAGATGGGTTTAAAGATGTAAACGATAGTCTTGGTCACGGCTCTGGTGATAAGGTGCTGATAGAAGTAGCGAAACGTATCAAACAGTGCATACGAAAACCCGATCTGGCTGCGCGCTCTGGAGGCGATGAATTTACTCTGTTATTGACAAATATTGATTCACCGGAACAGATTGGCCCGCTGACCAGTAGGATTATCGCGTTGATTAATAACGTCATTATCATTCCTCCCAATGAAGTACGAGTAGGGGCAAGTATCGGTATTGCCCTGTATCCAGATGACGGAGATACATTGGAGGAGCTGTCCAAGCATGCCGATTTGGCAATGTACCATGCAAAAAACTTGGGTAAAAATCAAGTGCAGTTCTTTCAGCGAAACATGACAATTCGGGCAAATAATCGGCTAAAAATGATCAATGAACTACATCATGCCGTAAAAGACATGAGCTTTGAAGTTTTTTATCAGCCTAAGATTCGCTTCTCCGATCAGCATTTTATTGGTGTAGAAGCTCTGATACGCTGGCGCGTAGACAATGAAACATTGATTGGTGCCGATGAGTTTATTCCTTACGCAGAAGAAACTAACCTGATTATTCCGATCGGTGCATGGACCATAAGAGAAGCTTGTCGACAAGTTTCTAAATGGAATCAATATCATAAAATACAGCTATGTGCTGCAGTTAATTTATCTGCCCGGCAGTTTCGTACACCGAATTTAGCAAATGAAATACTTAATATTCTTAACGAGCAGAACTTCCCACCTCATTTACTCGAGATTGAAATTACTGAAAGTACTTTGATTGATGATTTTGAAAAAGCGATTAATACTTTGAATCAGCTTAATGAGATAGGCGTTAAAGTAGCAATTGATGATTTTGGCAAGGGATATTCGTCATTGTGGCAGTTGCAACGTTTTCCAATCAACACGCTTAAAATCGATCAATGTTTTGTGAATGATTTAATCAACGATATCAAGGCTGAATCTATCATCCGCACAATAATAAATTTGGGTAAAAACCTGAATTTATCCGTGGTCGGAGAAGGCGTTGAAGTAGATGAACAGGTACGTAAGCTCACAGAATTCGGCTGCGATATCGGACAAGGTTATTATTTCTCTCCTCCGGTTTCGGCAGCGGTTATCGATGAGAAACTGTCAAAGCGGGGAATACTCGCTTTCAGCAAAAACTAAATTGTATCGGTTCATCGTCGCACCAATACTCGCCTTCTCTACAGCATCTCGCATCCCAGCAGTCTATGCCTAACCAGATCCCGCGGCAAAAACACGGAGAATCACAAGTTCACAAGGTCAGATTCACTTGAATGCAGTGACAAAACTCAAAACTTCTTGAACGTGCCCCGGCACTTTTACACCCCGCCACTCTTTTCTTAATATACCTTGCGTATCGATTACAAACGTACTGCGTTCAATGCCACGAACTTGCTTTCCGTACATGTTTTTCATTTTCATGACGCCAAATAAGTTACAGACACTTTCATCTTCATCACTCAATAATTCAAAAGGAAACTGCATTTTTTCCTTAAAATCCTGATGTGATTTGACACTATCTCGTGAAATACCCAGAACAATACAATTATTCTCAATAAACTCATGCCAGTGATCACGAAAATCCTGACCCTCCAAGGTACATCCTGGCGTATCGTCTTTAGGATAAAAATAGATAATAAGATTTTTACCTCTATTGGCTGACAACGAAAATTCTTTATTGTCAGTTGAGGGTAAAACAAAATCTTCAACAGGGTGATTAATCGTTAACATTCTGTTTATGGAGCCAGTTTATTAATCACGATCGATACATTATTGTGGCCAAGTTTGACTGGCTCGCTAAATCCTAGCAGATCCCCACTAGCAGTGACTGCTTGCCCGGATTTCGAGACTCTGGCCTCAATCACCACTTCTGGGAAGCTCGATATTTTCATGGAGGGCATCATCGCCATATCATCAGTTAATGTAAAGGTAGCGGGGAGGTCACTCGCCTTCAAACGCAAAATAGCCAGCGGCATTTTAGGTCCTGTTTTAGCACGAGCATAGATAAATAATGTGTCATTAGGAGAAGCTTTTGACGTTAGCTCTTTACTAATAGTCACTTGCCCAGAAATTGAAATCGAATTCGATGCAGCTACATTTGAGCTCTTTTCAGGTTGGGACTGAGCAACGGAGTTCTGCTGCGATTGTGATTCGGTGACTGTAGCGGCATGTTGTTCCGATACAACCCTTTTACCACCATCTGCTGCCAGTGATCTAGCCTCATCAATACTATCTTTTACTGATTTAGCTAATTGAGAGTCAACGGGAATTACTGCCAGTAATTTCTCCCAATGAGCCGCAGCTTGTTCAAATTTTTCTTGCTCAAATTCAGCTGTTCCCGCCAGAGCTAGCGCCTTTGGATATTGTGGATCAATACTCAAAGCTTGATAAATCAATTCGGTAGGTTTTCCTGCCAAATTCCCTTGATTCTTCATTGCCAGTACGTCAGCATAATCACTCAGTATCTGAGGGTTATTGGGAACTAATTCTGCCAATTTAGCATAGGTATTACTCGCATCAGTATAGCGTTCCATGATCGCATACGTACGACCTAACATTATCCATCCTTCTATGTCTTCAGGATTTTTATTTAATCGCGCGACAAGATTGTCCAAAACAGATGAAAAGTCATGTCCAGCAGGAGAGTCATTACCGCCACCGCGATTCATTTGTGTCGCATTAGCAAGTTGTGCTTGCGGTAATAAACCTCTTGTATCTCCAATTACCAAATACAGAAAAACTGCCGTAAGTGGCAAAGTTAATGTAATAACAACTGAGGTTGCAATACTGTAAATTTTCTTATTTTTCTTAATAATCGCTTTCTCTCCTTCAGGAACGTCTTGTAACATGCGCTGCTGAAGTTCTTGTTTACTTTTGCTATATTGCTCGCGAGTCAAGATATCATTTTGCAAGTCATTATCGAGCTCAGCCAATTGATCACGATAAACAGTGATGTTCACTGCATCATGCTCTAAATTTTCTTGTTGTATATTCCTATTTCGCAATAGTGTAGGCACTACAAATAACAAGGCTGTTACAATAAAAACACCAGAGATAACCCAGAATGACGTCATAAGTCCTTACCTTTATTCTCGTTCAGTAATGCCTCAGCTTTTTTGAGCTGCGCCTCGGATAATGGCACATCCTCTATTTGTCTGCGCCGACGCCTTAAATAAATTATCAGCGATCCAAATCCGATAATAAACAGAGCAACAGGACCAAACCACAACAATATTGTCGTGGGCTTCATGGGCGGATTATAAAGAACAAAGTCACCATACCGATCAACCAAAAACTGAATAATTTCCTGATCATTTTTATTCGCTTTAATTTGCTCACGAATTTCACGTCTTATATCATTAGAAAACTCAGCGCGGGAATCAGCGATTGATTCATTCTGACAAACCAAACAGCGTAAATCCATTGTTAATGCCAACATTCTCTTCTCAATTTCAGGATCTTCTGCAACGGGTATCGCTTCCTTAGACCACGCCAATGAAGGAATAATAAATATCAGAAAAAGAAAAATGACAATTCCGTTTGCTCTCTTCAATTGACACAAAGCCCAGTCGTGCTGATTATGATCTCTAAACATATTTATTAATTCTCTAGGCTTGTTTTTGCAATTCAATAATGAGTGGAATGATTGTTTTTTCTAATGATTCCACAGTTACTGGTCCGATTTGTTTATGCCTGATGATCCCATTTTTATCAATAACATATGTCTCAGGAACACCATAAACACCATAATTAATTCCAACCTTTCCATCCGAATCAACGATACTGATCGTATAAGGATCACCATATCGTTTCAACCATTGCATCGCAGTAGTACGTTCGTCTTTATAATTAAGTCCATATATTGGCACAATACCCGAATTAGCCAACTGAACTAACAGTGGATGTTCATCACGACAAGCAACACACCACGACGCCCATACATTCAACAACCAAACCTTACCAAGGTTGTCACCTGACGCCATAACCTTATCAGGCTCATGTAAATGGTTAAGCTGGAATACAGGAGCGGGCTTGTCAATAAGTGGCGATGGAACCTGGCGCGGATTCAATGTAAGGCCAACCAGCAAAAATGCTGCGAGTACCATAAAAGCAAATAATGGAATTAGATATCGCATCATACTTTTCTGGTTTCTGTGGATAGCACAGAATTACTTATCGCAGGAGTAACTGCTACTGGAGGAGCTTCTGATGATTGCGAGCTCTCAGTTTCTATATTATTAACCACACTATGACTTGTTTTGCTAATTTTCAAACGATAACGACGATCCGTTACAGAAAGAATGCCTCCGATCGCCATCAAAAAGCATCCTAACCAAATCCAGTCAACGAATGGTTTATGGTAAGCACGAACTACCCAGGCATTATTAGCTAGCGGCTCACCCAAAGCCACATAAAGATCTCGGAATAAACCGGTATCAATTGCTGCTTCTGTCATTGCCATTCCAGACGCATTGTAAGTGCGTTTCTCAGGATGCATAGCACGAATAACTTTATCATCCTGAATTACATCAATATCACCACGAACTGCTTTATAGTTAGGACCAATGACATCACTTGTTCCATTAAACTGGAATGTATACCCTCCAACGGTTACCCTGCTACCAACGTCCATACGAACATCTTTTTCAGTTTCATAGCTATTTACCAGTGTTACGCCAATAATAAACACAGCTACACCGATATGTGCACAATGCATTCCGTAATAACTTCTGGATTGCCTAGCCAATCGAGCGAATATACTGCCTTGCCCACTATTACTTAAGCGATGCTTCAAATTAACAAATGCACATGCAACAATCCAAAATGCTAATAATAAACCAAAGCTTACCAGCGGCTTCCACTCTCCCATTAAATATGGAGTCGTGAGAGCAGAAATGACACTCACAGCAAATGCCCAACGTAAGCGAATTACCAGTGTAGGCAAGCTCATTTGCTTCCAGCGAGAAATGGGGCCGATACCAATCAAAAAGATTGCCGGTGTCATAACGGGAACAAACACTGCTTCGAAATAGGGGGGGCCGACCGACAGCTTTCCAAGACCTAACGCATCAATAATCAATGGATATAACGTACCCAACAGGATACTGCCTGCCGCCACTAATAGCAGTATATTGTTTGCAAGTAATAATGACTCTCTCGACACTAGCTCAAATTTTCCACCCAAACCAACTTTAGGTGCTCGCCAGGCAAATAATAATAAAGAGCAACTCATCACTATAACCAAGAATGCGAGAATAAATACACCACGTGCTGGATCTGTTGCAAAAGCATGCACAGAAGTCAGTACACCTGATCGAACTAAAAATGTTCCTAGGAGACTTAATGCGAATGTGCTTATCGCCAGTAATACTGTCCAGCTTTTGAAGCTACCTCGTTTCTCAGTAACAGCTAATGAATGAACTAATGCCGTACCGACTAACCAAGGCATGAATGATGCATTTTCTACTGGATCCCAGAACCACCAACCACCCCAACCCAATTCATAATAAGCCCACCAGCTCCCCAGCATGATCCCAATAGTCAAAAATACCCAAGCAACTATTGTCCAAGGGCGTGACCAACGCGCCCAAGTTGCATCTAGTTTTCCACTGAGCAAAGCAGCAATAGCAAAAGCAAAAGCAACTGAAAAACCTACATAGCCCATATAGAGCATCGGGGGGTGTATCACCATACCTGCATCCTGCAGTAATGGATTTAAATCACTGCCCTCTAGTGCTGCAGGTAATAACCGGTCAAATGGGTTTGAAGTAAACAGCATAAATAGTAAAAAACCTACACTAACAAGCCCAAGAACACCCAAAACTCTCGCCACAACATCATCTGGCAATTGCTTACTAAAAACACTCACAGCCACAGACCAGCCTGCTAGCATCAAAACCCATAATAATAAAGAACCTTCATGAGAACCCCATGTAGCAGCCACCCGAAAATGAAAAGGCAATTCTGAGTTTGAGTTTTTTGCCACATTCATTACTGAGAAATCGCTACTGACAAACGAATACCCCAAGCATAGAAACGCAATTAAAACAAAAACGAATTGCCCCTGCACCACTGGTTTGGCCAACGCTATCCATGACGGAATACCTCGTGCAGCACCAATAATAGGCAGTGTTCCTTGTGTGATGGCTAAAAGTAAAGCGAGAATTAGGGAAAAGTTACCAATTTCTGGAATCATAATTTTATATTATAAGTTAATGATTATAGAACTAAACAATATTATGTTTAAGTATTGAGATAATGCTCATGAAACGACTACTGCACTAGAGAGGCTTTCTGTGCTTTGGCTGCTTGCTCTAAAGCTTCTGCTGCTTCAGGTGGCATATAATTTTCATCATGTTTCGCCAGTACTTCATCAGCCTCAAAAATACCATTTGCTGATATTTTTCCTTGCGCAACAACACCTTTACCTTCTTTAAATAAATCTGGAAGAATGCCTGTATATACAACCGGTATGGTTTGCGCCGTATCTGTCACTGCAAAGCGAACTGTTGTACTTCTATCATCACGTTGCACGCTACCTTCTGCCACTAGTCCACCAATACGAAAGCTCTTCCCTATTGGTGCTTCTTTTGCTACAACCTGTGATGGGCTAAAGAAAAAAACCAGATTACTTTGAAAAGCATTCAGTACCAGAATTGAAGCTACACCTAGTGCAGTAACTGCTGATGCAATAATTACAAGTTTCTTATGACGTGGTTTCATTTGTTATCTCTTTTTCTATTTATATCGAAAATGAGACCATGCTGCTTCTCTAAAGTTCGGTGGCGATTTGAAATCAGCAAAATTTCTCCTACAATACAAACCAATGTCACAACATATGAGCCCCAAACATAGAAGCCATATCCCCCCATCGAAAAAAACTCTGATAAATTTGACCAATTCATTGTACGGTTCCTTTCTTTTGTAACTCTGCCACCCATGCTGTATGGCTTTCACGTTCAAGGATAATGACACGTGTACGCTTTAATATTACTGCAATGGAATACATCCAACTTGCAAACACCATGACGAGCATACCTACTAGCATCGTGGTAGCCATCGAAGGCGCTTGATTTACACTTACTGATGCACCTTGATGTAAGGTATTCCACCATTGCACTGAAAAATAAATAATCGGAATATTAACTACCCCAACCAATGCAATAATTGCACCTGCCTTATCTGCACGTCGCGGATCATCAATAGCTGCCTGTAAGGACATGAAACCAATATAAAGAAACAGCAAAATCAATTCAGAAGTCAACCGCGCGTCCCATACCCACCATGTTCCCCACATCGGTTTTCCCCATAGCGCTCCCGTCCATAATGCAATAAAGGTAAACATGGCACCTGTTGGAGCAATGGCTGTAGCAAACATGGAGGAAAGTCGTGTATTGAAAGCCAAACCAATACCCGCCCAAAAAGCCATGACGACATACAGAAACATCGACATCCATGCAGCGGGAACATGAATAAAAATAATCCGATAGGCTTCACCTTGTTGAAAATCAGTAGGTGCTACAAAAAAACCAATATAAAGACCTGCCACCAGTAATATCACCGCGGCAAAAGCAAATATTGGAGTAATTTTTCCCGCTAATGAATAAAAACTTGCAGGAGAAGAATATTTGAACCAATTAATCGACATATTAAATTTTATAATTCTTCAAATTAAGTTTGAGTCCGGAACCGAACCCTAAATTTTGTAGCCGCCAATTCTATACTAAAAACACAAAATCAAGAATTGCTTTCTTGTTAGCAAATTCAGAGTATTGAAAGTTCAGAAAACAGAATTTATGAAATGAATACAGTGGGTTTATTACCAATAATCTTTTCAAAATCTGTTTTACTCTAACGAAACCCGCAAGGAAGATGCTGCGGCCCAAGGTGCAAAAACTAGTGACATAAGAAGAAATGCACCTATTAATGACAAATGCGCATCATATCCTACACCTGCCATATTAGCTTCAACCGCACCCGCACCGAAAATCAACACAGGTATATATAATGGCAATACCAATAGCGAAACCAGTACACCTCCACCCCGTAATCCTAAAGTAAGCGCGGCACCGATTGCCCCGATCAAACTCAATACTGGCGTTCCCAGCAACAAAGTTATCGTTAAAACAAATAATGCCTCTATTGGCAGATCATACTGAATACCTAATATCGGCGCCATCAATACTAATGGAATGCCTGTCACCAGCCAATGCGCTAAGGCTTTTCCAAGTACTAAAAGTGATAATGACTGAGGTGATAGCAGCATCTGCTCTAATGTACCATCCACATAATCATTCGAAAACATTCTGCCTAGGGAAAGCATTGAAGCCAGAAGGGCCGCAACCCATACCACACCTGGCGCCATGGTTCGCAACATATTCATTTCCGGCCCCACACTTAGCGGAAACAAACTAACGACAATGATAAAAAAAAATAGGATCGTGAATACATCCGATTGGCGTCGCATAGCCAGTAAAAGATCACGTTTAATGATCCACATAAGCATGATCAGGCCAATTGCAACTGCGTAATCGATGCAGCTGCAATATCAATTTCCTGATGCGTTGTCATTACCACCATACCACCTTGCAATAAATGTTGTTCCAACAATCCTTGGATTAGCTTAACTGCGGCTACGTCCAATGCAACCAAAGGTTCATCTAAAATCCACACTGAAGTTTTACAAACAAGTAAGCGAGCTAGTGCTACGCGCCGACGCTGACCTTGCGACAAAACCTTAACAGGTAGTGCCTCCCTTCCGCTCAATCCAATGTATTCAAGCGCCTCCTTAGCTTGATCTGCACTAATTTCAGAACCTGCAAGCGCGCTAGAAATTCGCAAATTTTCCATGACCGTCAAATCATCTTTAGTCCCACTTAAATGACCAATATATGTCATCACAGCAAAATAATCGCCATCTAAGGAATGAATAGCCTTATCACACCAACGAATTTCACCGGCGGCAGGATTTGATAATCCACATAACATACGCAATAAGCTAGTTTTACCACTACCATTTGGACCGTGCACTTGCATCAAACCACCCGCCTCAAGAGAAAAATTGATATTCTTAAAAAGCTCACGGTCACCACGAACGCATGCGAGATTAATCCCCTGCAACATTATTTTGATCAATTAGTGAAAAAACATAGAATTATAGCTCATTACAGGTGCTTGTAACATCGGATAATTAAGTAACAACACGCATCGGTACCCGGTAAACTTCAGCACAATAAATTAAGCGACAAGCTCAACCTTACCAGTATTCAGGTGATATATCCCTCCTACGATGCGAATTTTCTTGTGATCGTGGTAATAATCCAGAATTGGCGATTTAGTTCTCAATCTTTCGACTGTCATGATGACATTCATTCTGGTTATATTCATTACGCGACTGCTTGATCTATCATTGACAGCTCTAACCGAAGGCGCTATCGCACTGGCCATTAACTGAATATGACCAGGAAAATCCCGATGATTATCAACCGCATCAACAGCTGCCTTAACAGCACCACAGCTTTCATGACCGAGAACCATAACTAATGGGGTATTCAATACGGCAACTGAATATTCAATGGTAGCAATGTTATCGTTGGTCAGGTAATTACCGGCACCTCGCGCAACAAACAAGTCCCCATGCGCCTCGTCAAAGCAATGCTCTGGACTCACTCTCGAATCAGAGCAACCCAGTATGGTGGCATACGGATTTTGCCCACCAGCTAAAGTGGACTGAATGTCATGAAAGTCTAATGGCTTGGATTTTCCTGAAACATAGCGTTCATTACCTTGCATCAGTCTTTCCAACGCTTGATCTGGCGTTAAGACATTTTCTGGTTTAGGAGAACTTGCGCGAGGAGTTTGAACAGGCATGCTTTCATCGGCACTTAGCATTCCGGCACGCAGCATTCCAAAACTGACAGCGGATGCCACGGCCAGCCTGAGAAAAGATCGTTTACTGCGACATAAATTTAAATTTGGACTTTCACCCCGGCTATTACTTTGTTCACACTGATAACACATTCAAAAAACCTATCTATAAAATTAATCGATCAAACAAACTATCTGTACCCTCTCACACAAAAAACCGTTCAGCAAAAAGCCTGTACCACCGCAGGCTTATTCGTTTACCTGAGGCTGCACAATCAACTTTCCTGTCCGTTTTCAGCTGATCCGGCTTGCTTGTTGCCTTATATGTTATCAGCAAATTTGAATTGTCAATAATGTTCATAAAGCGAATTTCGAGTATACTGCCCCGCTGCAAGAATTATCCAGCGTAAAAATAGAAACTTACCTGGAAGCACAATGTGCTAATCAATAATACGATTTATATATTTATAGCTAATGAATTGGCATTCGCCAGGAGGGAATATATGCACAAACTATTATCCGGCTTTTTACTATTTTTGATACTCGCCATACCATCCAGTGTTTTTTCTCATGCAGGGGAAGATCACGAACACGACGAACCGACTGCAGCTACGAACGCTTCACCTCAATTGGAAAGCGGTAATGGCTGGCGAGTGGTTCGTGCTATTGAAATGGGTACTTCTGGAAAATTTGTTCATATGGTACTCATTGATCACAGCGTCTACACAGACAAAACCATTTACAGTGCCGCTATCAACAGATTGTGCCGCGCTGATGATGATTTTTGTAGAATTAGATTCTGGAGTCAAGAACGTTTTATACCGGAAAAAGCTTCCTTGACAATAGAGCAAAATAAGCAATTAAAAGCCGAATATATCGTCAATAAATCTGCTGGAATGAAGCAACTGCGCTGGTCCTGCAGTGTTGATCCCGACAAGACTCATTGTTTTTAGTTATCACATGCATCATACCAATTGATTTAGATATGCAAGGCACGCTTATCCACCCCAAGGGCAGCTTCATGGAATACTTCCGATAAAGATGGGTGAGCATGAACAATACAAGCGATATCTTGGCTACTGGCAGAGAATTTCATTGCCATAACGGCTTCTGAAATAAGCTCCGAAACATGCGGACCGATCATATGCACACCCAGCACACGATCGGTTTTTTCATCTGCCAATATCTTGACAAAACCACTCGTTTCTCCCATTGCGCGCGCACGGCCGTTAGCAATAAAAGGAAATTGCCCCGTCTTATAAGCAATACCGGCAGCTCTTAATTCTTGTTCATTTTTCCCCACCCAGGCAATTTCAGGCGCAGTATAAATAACCCAAGGTACCGTATTAAAATCGACTACCTCATTTTCACCTGCTTGGCTTTTTGCAATATGCGCAATCATTTCAGCGACGACTACCCCTTCCTCGGATGCCTTATGCGCCAGCATTGGTCCGCGCACCACATCGCCTACCGCATAAACATTCGTTAGATTGGTACGGCAATATTGATCGACGACAATAAATCCACGTTCATCCAATAATAAACCGTTCTCGCCTACACCTAATCCTGTGGTATTCGGAATGCGGCCGATAGCGATAATTAATTTATCAACCTCCAAAATCTGCTCCTGATTATTGGAATCGCTGTAATTCACAATCACATTATTATTGGATACCTTAATCGATTTGATGTTGACACCGGTATTGATTTGCAAACCAAGTTCTTTGGTAAATATGCTTTTTGCTTCTTTGGCAATTTGTTCATCAGCTGCCATGAGAAATCCAGGCATTGCTTCGAGAATAGTGACTTCCGCACCTAATCTGCACCACACACTGCCCATTTCAAGGCCGATCACCCCAGCACCGATAACGCCCAATCGCTTGGGCACTTCCGTTAAAGCTAACGCACCGGCATTATCCAGAATCAGGTTATTGTCGATCGACGTGAAAGGTAACGATCGTGGTACTGAACCGGTTGCCACGATGACATGCTTTGCTTGGATTATTTCAGTACTGCCATTATCATCAATTTTTATCTGCCAAGCATTGGCGGATGATTCCTGCTTCAATAATGTTCCCCTGCCGTGTATTGATTTAATTTTATTTTTTTTGAATAGCGACGCAATGCCAGCAGTAAACGTAGTAACAATCTTGTCCTTACGCGCAATCATAACAGGAACATCCACAGACACATTTTCTGTGGCGATACCGTGAGCTGAAACCTTGTGTTTTATTTGAAAATAATTCTCGGAGGATTCCAGTAAAGCTTTGGACGGAATACACCCTACATTCAAACAAGTGCCACCGAGACTTGCTTTGCCCTTTGGGTTCTTCCATTCATCAATACAAACCGTATTCAAGCCAAGCTGCGCACAACGAATCGCAGCAACATAACCGCCTGGACCTGCTCCAATGACTGCTACATCAAATGTTTCTGACATGATTAAGACCTTATAAGAAATCTTATGAATGAAGTAATTTTAAAGTAAAACAGAATGTACTGGTCATGATTCTTTTCGCTGGGTAAATCGCAGATTTACTGTAATGGTAACTCTTCACTTTCACATCCAATGATACTGATCTCTCGCACAGCTTGCACATAATCACCATTCTCACGCAGCTTTGTCATTGAACCAAAGTTATTTCTAGCGTGCAGCCGCGCCAAGCGAGAAAGGCTGGTCGCTGGCATCTCCCATTGTAATTCCGTTAAGATTTCATCTGCACCTGCGGAATTATTGCAAACCAATATCATATCGCAGCCCGCGGTAAGTGCAGCTTGTGCGCGCAGCAGCATGGATTCCAGATAATCACCTGCACCGCGCATACTCAAATCATCGCTGAAAATACACCCCTCGAATTGCAGTTCTGTACGCAGTATTTTTTGCAACCAGACAGTCGAAAAACCGGCAGGCTTGGGATCAATTTCCGGATAGATCACATGTGCCGGCATTATTCCAGCTAATCCAGAATCAATCATGTGCTGAAACGGAACCAGATCATTCATTTCGATATCAATGTATCGACGCCGATCAATTGATTTTTCCAGATGAGAATCGGTTTGAATATAGCCGTGACCGGGAAAATGCTTCCCTATCGCCAGCATACCGCCTTTTTTCAAACCGAGCATCAGATTATTTGCCAGATCGGAGACGACATTAGGATCACGATGGAATGCACGATCGCCGATGACACAGCTTTGTCCATGATCAAGATCCAACACCGGTGTAAAGCTGAAATCGACACCGCAAGCATTTAATTCTGCAGCCAGCACAAAACCAACTTGTTTAGCAAGATGACGCGCACGAATGGACTGTTTATCCCAGATTTCCCCCAACGCATGCATGGCAGGCAATTTTGTAAAATCTTTCTGGAAACGTTGAACACGACCGCCTTCATGATCGACTGCTATCAGCAAATGCGGATTGCGTAACGAATGAATCTGCTGCGTCAATTCAGTTAACTGGCGATGATTGGAATAATTCCGGGCAAACAGTATGACACCGCCCGTGAGCGGATGTGAAAGCCTTCTTATATCGTCTTCGGTCAATTGCGTGCTGGCGATATCGAGCATCACTGGCCCAAGCGACATGGTTATTTCTCCAATACAACAAAGGCACAAACCATATTTATTTCATCGCTGATAGAAAGATGGTGCTGCGTGATACCTTCGTCGCTAAGTAATTGGTTGAGTTCAGGATGGAATTGAAAAAATGGCTTTCCCAGCTGATCATTGGTAATTGTAATATAGGCCAAATTAACCGGATGACGTAAACCGGTACCCATTGCTTTAGACAGCGCTTCTTTGGCTGCAAAGCGACTGGCCAGAAACAGAATTGGCTTGCTGCTTGCGTGATACTCTAACCATTCGCTATCGGTTAATATACGCCGCGCAAACCGATCTCCAAAACGCTCCAGCGATTGTGCGATACGCGCTGACTGCACGATATCGGTGCCGATACCATAAATCATCTACGCGCCTCGAGCATGAGTTGCTTCATTTCCTGCACGGCCTGTTTAAAACCAACAAAAATGGCACGGGCAACAATGGCGTGACCGATATTGAGTTCGGAAATTTCAGATATGGCAGCAATGGGTTGAACATTTTCATAATGCAAGCCATGCCCGGCATTTACTTTTAAACCCAAATCAATACCCAACGCAACCGATTCTCGTACCTCATTGAATTGTTTTTCTTGTACTTCAGGCGTAGACGCATCGGCATAACTACCGGTATGGATCTCAATAACAGGTGCGCCTGCACGAAATGCTGCATTGATTTGCAGCGAATCCGCATTGATAAACAATGAAACACGTATTCCGGCTTCTCCCAACTTCTGGCACACACGCTTGATTTGATCAAAATGCTTCACGACATCAAGCCCGCCTTCTGTCGTTAATTCTTCGCGCCTTTCGGGGACCAGACAAATATCATGGGGTTTTATTCTGAGTGCGATGCCAACCATTTCATCCGTTACTGCACTCTCCAGGTTCATTCTGGTCGTTAACCGGTCTCGCAGAATTTCAACATCGCGATCCTGAATATGGCGACGATCCTCGCGTAAATGCAGGGTAATCGCATCAGCGCCAGCAGATTCAGCAATCATTGCTGCTTCGATTGGATCCGGATATCTGGTGCCGCGCGCCTGCCGTAATGTTGCCACATGATCAATATTGACGCCCAGTTCAATCATCATTCAAAATTCCCCGAGATACCGGTGTAAGTAATTATTCATAACCAAGGTTCCTTAATACGCTTTCATCATCAGCCCAACCGCTTTTAACTTTTACCCAGACTTCAAGGTACACTTTCCCTCCAAACATCAATTCCATATCTTTGCGTGCTTGGCTAGCTATTTGCTTAAGCTTTTCGCCCTTTTTCCCAATAACAATCGCTTTCTGATTCGCTTTATCAACAAGAATCGTGGCATAAATTTTGTGTAAATGCCCTTCCAGCTTAAATTGATCGATCACGACACTGGTTGAATAGGGAATTTCATCACCGATTAAGCGGAATAACTTTTCCCGGATGAATTCACTAGCGATGAAACGCTCACTACGGTCTGTTACCTCATTTTTATCATACAAGAGTTGATTAACAGGCAAATAGGTACGGATTGTATTTAGCAGTTCCGGTAATTGAATTTTATGAACGGCGCTCACCGGTATCATGGCTGCAAATTGAAATACTTTGGCCATATCGTTTAAGAATGGAAGCAAGCGATTTTTATCGTCCAGCTTATCAATTTTGTTGATCACCAAAATAACCGGAACATTTTGAGGTAAAATTTTGAGTGCGGCAAGGTCGCGCTGATCAAAACGCATTGCTTCAATAACAAATAAAACAACATTCACATCTTGAATACTTTGTGTTACCACCCGGTTCATTGCAGTGTTCAATCGGTTGGTATATTGCGTTTGAAAACCTGGCGTATCAACAAAGACAAATTGTGTTTGTTGGTCGGTTAAAATACCGTTGATGCGGAAACGAGTTGTTTGTGCTTTCCTGGATGTGATACTGATTTTCTGCTGAAGTAGCTTATTCAGTAATGTTGACTTACCAACATTTGGACGACCAATAATCGCAATATAGCCAGTGCTAAAACCGGCATCAACGGTCATTCTGATAAATCGCAAATATTAGAACATTATCACCGATCATATTTTCCAATTTTCTATACTGAATGAGGTACGTAGATTTCTTCATAGGCTAATTTTGCTGCTGCTTGCTCCGCATTGCGACGGCTTGTTCCTTCACCTAACGTTCGAATATTAAACGTCGGCAACACACACTCCACTTTAAATTTCTGTTTGTGCGCTTTCCCAGTTGTTGTAACCACAGCATATTCCGGCAACGCCAACTTCTGGCTTTGCAGCAATTCCTGCAACAAGGTTTTAGGGTCTTTCCCTTGCTTCTTAGTGTCTATACTTTCCATCTTGGGCAAGTAGAGCAATGCAATTACAGTTTCCACTTGAGCATAACCACTATCTAAATAAATTGCCCCCAATACGGCTTCGAAAGCATCGGCCAAAATAGATGGACGATGACAACCGCCGCTTTTTAATTCTCCTTCGCCCAATCGAATGATTTTATCGATTTGCAAGCTAAGCGCTATATCTGATAATGCTTGTTGATTAACAAAATTGGCGCGAAGCCGGGATAAGTGTCCTTCAGGTAAGTCTGGAAAATATTTATAAACCAACCCAGCAATGGCGCAATTTAATATGGCGTCGCCCAAAAACTCAAGACGCTCGTTATGCGATGCGCTATGACTCCGATGAGTTAACGCCTCCCGCAATAATTCTGGCCGTGTAAAGGAGTATTTGAGCTGCTTACAAAATGTATCGAGTAACAATCCGTTATTGCTTGAGCTTTGCATATCTCCATTTGGCATGATATTACCGAGCACTAATGGCTCATAGATTCAAAATCAATATTCAACGATATATTGGAGATAAGCGGTATTTTTACGGTATATTTGGCACTCAAAACAACGCGTCCGTTTTCTCGATTGATCTTAATATCTTGCCCACTAATCGATTTAATGTTATCAATCTGCGCACGCTTACTAAACGATAATCTTATTTGATTAGGATCACCAGCCTGCAATTCAACTTCCTTCGCAATAGCCTTTAAATTTTTTGTAATTGCGGAATGCTCAATATAGGCTGGCACAAGCTTCATTCCAAATACTGCAATCAACACTAGGATGATTGACCATATTAACAAACTAGACAGACTCAAGCCCTGTTGTTTCCGTATTGCCGTGTAATGCATGGTCCCTCCAAGGAGAAATTTGAATAGTTATTTAATTGCTAATCCAATACGACCAAAATCTCCAAAATTCCACCAAATCATAAAAGCCTTACCTACAATATTTTCTTCCGGAACAAATCCCCAATAACGGCTATCACTACTACTGTCACGATTGTCACCCAGCGTAAAATAATTGCCTGGTGGCACTTCACACGTAAATCCGGTGCTACGGTATTTACAATTTTCCTTAAATTCGAATTGCCTGACATTTGAAAATTGTATGCCTTTCACATCCTGATTGATAAGAATCGAATGACTCTCGTCAGTTAAATATTCTGAAAAACGATCGGAGTAGATATACCCAAATCCTGACTCAACATATTTGTAATCACCTTCATATTCTGTTCTGATCGTTTCACCATTAATAATTAATTGCTTATTATGATAAGTAATCGTGTCACCCGGCAGCCCAACGACACGTTTGATGTAATCAATCGATGGATCTTCCGGATAACGAAATACCAACACATCGCCGCGCTTTGGTTCATTGATATCAAATACTTTTTTGTTGATTACCGGGAGCCTGATACCATAGGTATACTTGTTCACCAGGATAAAATCACCAACCAGCAATGTGGGTATCATTGAGCCGGATGGTATTTTAAATGGCTCAATCACAAACGAGCGCAAACTGAAAACAATCAGGATAATCGGGAAAAAACTTTTAGGATACTCAATCCACCACGGTTCATTGTCTTCCGGTGTGCGCTTATTCTTCCACAGCAGCGTATCTAACAACCAAATACTGCCGGTAATTACGAGCAAAACAAATAAGACCAAAGGGAAATTCATACGATTCCCTTTGCTGATACAACATTAAAACCATTTTGTATTTTGTTATATTCACTCAGACTCAATCTATGGTTAGGTGAACGAATTTTATTTTTACGCATCATTATTTATTGTCAACCTGCAAAATCGCCAGAAATGCTTCTTGCGGAATTTCTACATTACCAACCCGCTTCATTCTCTTTTTACCTGCTTTTTGTTTCTCCAGCAACTTTCGTTTACGTGTTATATCGCCACCGTAGCATTTTGCCAACACATTCTTGCGTAATGCCTTAACAGTTTCACGCGCAATGATATGTGCTCCGATGGCTGCTTGTACGGCAATATCGAACATCTGACGAGGAATCAATTGACGCATTTTCTGCACTAATTCGCGCCCTCGATATTGACTGCTGCTTCTATGGATAATCAATGACAAAGCATCCACTTTATCACTATTAATCAATATATCCAGCTTCACTAAATCAGAAGCACGAAATTCTTTAAATTCATAATCCAATGAAGCATAACCGCGACTGGTCGATTTCAATCGGTCAAAAAAATCCATGACGACTTCGTTCAGCGGCATCTCATAAGTCAGCATGACTTGCTTACCCAGATATTGCATATTCGTTTGATTACCGCGCTTACTCACGCACAATGTAATCACTGCACCAACATATTCTTCCGGTACCAAAATGGTCGAAGTAATAATAGGCTCACGAATCTCTGCAATTTTAGAAAGATCAGGGATTTTTGATGGATTTTCAATTTCGATGAGTGTGCCATCGCGCATCAATATCTGATAAACCACTGTCGGTGCAGTCGTAATCAAATCCATATCGTATTCTCTCTCTAGTCGCTCTTGGACAATATCCATATGCAGCAACCCAAGAAAACCGCAACGGAATCCAAAACCCAATGCTTGCGATACTTCCGGCTCGAAATGCAGTGACGAATCGTTCAATTTTAATTTTTCCAATGCTGAACGTAATGCGTCGTATTGATTGGATTCGACCGGATACAGACCGGCAAATACCTGTGGTTTTATCTCCTTAAAACCCTGCAGTGGCTTTTCCGCTGGATGATTAACCAATGTCACCGTATCGCCAACTTTCGCCGCATCCAACTCTTTAATGCCGGAAATGATAAATCCTACTTCCCCTGCACTGAGCGCGTCACGATAAGCTGATTTCGGTACAAATACCCCCACCTGTTCACACAACTGTACTGCCCGACTGGCCATCAATAAAATTTTATCACCAGGTTTGATGATGCCATCCATGACTCTTACCAATATTACGACACCCACATAATTATCAAACCAAGAGTCAATGATTAAGGCCTTTAATGGTGCATCCGGATTGCCTGTCGGCTCAGGAATTCTTGCAATCAGTGCCTCTAAAACATCTTCAACACCTTGCCCGGTTTTAGCACTAACTCTGACCGCATCATGCGCATCGATTCCAATCACTTCTTCAATATTGCTGATAACACGCTCGGGATCAGCAGCCGGCAAGTCAATCTTGTTTAAAACCGGAATAACTTCAACGCCTTGTTCAATTGCGGTATAACAGTTGGCAACGGTTTGCGCTTCGACTCCCTGCGATGCATCAACAACCAAGAGAGCACCTTCGCATGCAGCCAGCGAACGCGACACCTCATAAGAGAAATCGACATGTCCCGGTGTGTCAATTAAATTCAATAAATAAGTTTCACCATTTCTTGCCTTATAGTGCAACGCCGCAGTTTGGGCTTTGATGGTAATGCCTCTTTCACGCTCCAGGTCCATGGAATCCAATACTTGCTCTTCCATTTCACGATCAGATAAGCCGCCGCACAAATGGATAATACGATCTGCCAGCGTTGATTTACCGTGATCAATATGTGCAATGATGGAAAAATTACGAATATGCCGCATCAGGATATGAGAAATAAAATATGTTTCCAGTCATGTGGAAATTAATGTCGCGCTAGTGCGGAAATTAAAATAGTGGATGGACAGTTAAAAGAGGCAGCATTCTAACGAAATTTACTAAGATAATCATCTAAAGCTGCTAAATCCAGGAAATAATGACAAATCTCTTGATTAGTAAGCGATGACAACAGCACTGGAATTTTCTCCCCATACCGTGCCACCAATTCAGGATTAGTATCAATATCAACAACTTGAAAATAAAACGATACTTGCGCTTGCAAATTTTGCAGCGCAAGTATCATATCTTGACACAGATGACAACTTTCACGGCCGTATACAATCAGTGTATTTGCTTGATTTGCGGCACACGAATCCGACTCAATTTTTTTTGTCATCATCGGTAAGCTTCATCGTAATAAAAGTATTCATATCTCCTCTTTTAACAAGCAAGGCGATATTCTTTCCACTTTTAACTTGTCCAAGCAATTCATTAAATTGCTGAATACTCTTAACATCTTTGCTGTTAAGCCCAAGAATAATATCCCCGACTCGAATCCCTGAGCGACTGGCAATACCGGGTTGCATGTCTTCAACCAATAACCCATTAGCAATCTCCAATTGTTTCCGCTGTTCGGCGGTAATCTCACTTAACGCTAATCCAAGACGATTTGAAGTATCCGGTTTTTTTCCTTGCTTGAGTTTGCGATTCTCTATCACTTCATCGGAAGGTGTTTCCCCAACCTCAACATTGACAGTTTTTAAAGCACCATCTCGCCAAACCTGAATAGTTACTTTTGCATTTGGTTTGGTATTACCAACGATACGTGGCAAATCGGCAGATGTCGTAACGTTTTTCTCGTCAAACTTCAAAATGATATCCCGCGGCTTGATTCCTGCCGTGTCTGCAGGGCCACCCTTTTCCACTGAAACGACTAACGCACCACTACTGTCCGTCAACCCGAAGGATTCCGCCAGCTCTTTGGTGACTTCCTGAATCATCACGCCAATTCTGCCGCGGCTTATTTTACCGCTGGCTTTTAACTGATCTGCAATTTCAGTTGCCACATTGATCGGTATGGCAAATGACAATCCCATGAATCCACCAGTCCGGCTGTAAATTTGAGAATTAATGCCAACCACTTCTCCCTTCATGTTAAATAAAGGTCCGCCTGAATTACCTGGATTAATTGCTACGTCCGTTTGTATAAATGGCACATAATTTTCTTGTGCCAAGGAGCGGCCTTTAGCACTGACTATCCCTGCAGTCACACTATGCTCAAAACCGAAAGGCGATCCAATTGCAATAACCCATTCGCCCACTCTGAGATTCTCTGGATTTCCTTGTGTAACTTTAGGCAAATCTGTTGCATTTATTTTGATTAATGCAATATCTGTTTTTCGATCAGTACCGATAATTTCCGCTACAAATTCACGTTTATCGTTAAGCTTCACAGTAACTTCATCAGCTGTCTCAACAACATGCGCATTGGTCAAAATGTAACCATCCGAACTAATGATAAAACCAGACCCTAAAGACTTAGGTTCAGATCTTCTCGGTGCAGGAAATGGTTGCATATGTCTTTTAAAAAAATCATAAAAAGGTGAGTTTTCAGGAATACCCGGTATCTCTGGAAGTACCTGACCATTGAGCGTGTTTGATGTTTGCACAGCACTAATATTTACTACCGCAGCACCATGTTTTTCTACAAGCCCGGTAAAATCCGGTAGCTCATTAGCTTGTGCAAAAACTGCAAATGGTGATAAAAACAGCGAGATCACTATGAATCGAAAAATTATTCTTGTTCTTGCCATGTAACCAGTATAGATAATTAGCATTTTATTCATATTCTTATCAATCAGGAAATGTGTTTAATTATTGCAGATATCGTTGAAGAAAAACGGAAGGGTTAAATTTAATCGACTAAGACTATCACATTATCGTTACACGCCTTAAATAAGGTGTACATCAGATTGCTAGCTTTATTCAGTTTTCTGATTCGCAGATTAATTGTGTAATAAGCTTCTACCGACTGATACTCAATCTTGCCTAAAGACAGAATCGCCTATTAGCTTTATCGTTTCCACAGGCACTTCACCAACAGTCGTAATTTTATTATCACCCAGCGTACGAACATAAATATTAATTGCACCGCGGCTTGTAAAAACACCTGGTACTGGTGCTGATGCATCCCTAATAATAGGCTCTATGAAAATAGAAACCGTTGCAAGCCCATCCGATAGCGCAATATGATCCACCAATGTGGGTTTTTCAGTCAAATTACGCTTCATCTCAACCAATTTCTTAAAGCCAGTCGGCAAGTTCTTAACTTGCCACTTTAATTCACCTTCTTTTAGAATTGATGTAACCAAATCGGTTACTTTCCATTCCTGTGTGAGAATCGACTGATCAGGCTTTAACAAGTCAGAATGAATTTCCCCGTCAACTTCCAATTGCACAAATGCAAATTGCTCAACCGTTTTATTTCCATCCATTACTGCAACTTTTAGCAACAAACCTGATTTGGTATCAATCCAGAATTGATGACCGTACCGCAAAGAATCTCTTGGCGTCAGGGATAAGACCTGGGATTCATTATCAGATATACGCTCACGCTTGGTTTCTTTGACATAATAATTGTCATCAATACTATCAAACGATTGCGGCAGAAGATTAGGAAAGAATTTACGAAACCAGCGCTTCTCAGTATAAATATTCTTGCTATCAGGCAAGTAGCATTTCATCTCATCATTATTGCGAAAAACAATGCGTGGAACGCCATCTAAAGCTTCAATTTTTTCACGTTCCCCAGCTTGATCAGTCTTATGGATTATACGTGATGTCTCCATATGCCCATCAGCAAAATAAACAAACGTTCCTGAGTAATTATGCTGACGCGGAGCATCGGCCATTTTTTTCAACCATCCCAGCGCGCTTTCTGATGAATGAGGTAAATTCTGCGCCAGCGCAGCATGGAAGAAACCAAATGTTAACAAAAAAAACAGCGTGATTATTTTACGGCTAATCATCTACCATATCTTTCGCTATATTCATTGACGTTATTTACATTAGTAACTTGCCCTCGCATATTTGTCCCTGGTGAAAATTCTCTATGCACAAATAAGTATTCGTTAATCTCAATTGGAGGGTAATTATTTAGTAAGACAGGCGATGAAACCATTACAGGCGCAGCAGTCAGATTACTATTATGGTTTGGATTTTCTGCAATCAGCGCTTGCTGAGGCACGTAGGAAGCGTTGTACATGATTGCCCATGCGGAAATCATCGCAACCACTGAAGCCGCCATGGAAAAAGCAAACACTTTGTATTTTTGTTGCTTGGGTATATTCGATGTTTTGGGAAAAAGCGCAGTAGGTTCGGTTTTTAATTTCTGGTTAACGTTGAAGGATACATCTGTTGACAGTCGTGATGATTGTCGCAGCGTATCGCCAATCAAGTGGTAAGTTTTCCATTTATCCCGTAAATTATCATCTTCCCGAAGTACTGCGATCGTATTTGACGCATCTTGTCCACCAAGCTCACCATCCATTAATGCTGATATTTTGCTTTTCACATTACCACCTCTTGTCTTTACTGGTTCCTAATAAAGGGCGCAATTGTTCAGATATTGCTTCACGTGCGCGAAAGATGCGCGAACGTACAGTACCTATCGGACAACTCATAATATTTGCAATTTCTTCATAACTTAATCCATCGATCTCTCTTAAAACAATTGCAGTACGTAATTCCTCAGGCAATGAATCCAACGTTTGATTAACCGTTTGAGCGATTTGCTTACTCATCAGTTCACTCTCCGGTGTGTTCATTTCCTTTAATATACCGCTATCCTCGAAATTCTCGGCATCCTCGTTATCAAATTCCTGCAGTGTCGGTACCTTACGTCCCTGAGACACCAAGAAATTCTTAGCAGTATTAATGCCAATTCGATATAACCACGTATAAAAAGCACTCTCCCCGCGAAATAAAGGCAGTGCTCTATAAGCTTTAATAAAAGCTTCTTGTGTCACATCTTCAACCTCAGCAGCATCACGTATAAAATGTGATAATAAACGAGCTAGCTTACGTTGATATTTGACGACTAGCAGATCGAATGCGTGCTTATCCCCACCTTGAACCCGTTCTACTAATTGCTGATCGACTTCCCGATCACCCATACTACCTGATCCCTGAGCATTTTGAATGAATTTGTAATTTTATTCTTGTCCTGCTAAATGTAGCACAATTACACAACAGAATAAGTATATCCATTCAAACAAATCTCGGAAACCAGATAATTAAAATCGCGCTATCGCTCATCGTAGAGACAATTAATCACGCTAATTAGTTCACGTCTCACTCTCTATACAGTTTTATCTTACAAATCTGTGAATAAAGACATGAAGCATATTGAGTCTGCTATTATTGGACGAATACGCAACGCTTCCATTATTGAGAGTCGAATTCAGTTTAATGTCCAACAATTATTTTGATACACTTATTATCGGTAGTGGGTTAGCTGGATTCGCGCTTGCACTCCACTTAGCGCAACACAAAAAAGTCTGCATAGTAACCAAACAAACGGCTGATTCAGGTGCCAGCTCATGGGCACAAGGTGGTATTGCAGCAGCGTTATCAACTGATGATTCACCATCAAAGCATGTTCAGGATACGTTGATAGCCGGAGCTGGTTTATGTGATGAGGAAGTTACTCAATATATTGCCGAGAATGCATCTGAGGCAATACATTGGCTAATCAATCAAGGTGTTGTTTTTACCAGCGATAAAACCAGTGAAACGGGATATCACCTCACTAAAGAAGGTGGCCATAGCTTGCGACGGATTATTCATAGCGGTGATGCAACGGGCAAAGCTGTTCAACAAGCGCTCACCGAAAAAATCAGAGCTCACTCGAATATCTGTGTATTGGAACATCATATCGCTATCGATCTGATTACCAACGACAAACTATCAGGTCATACAGACTCACAGCATAGGCGATGCTTTGGTGCTTATATACTCGATAAGCGGAAAGGTAGCGTATATACATTCACTGCACAAAATACCATACTGGCAACAGGCGGCGCCAGCAAAGTGTATCTCTACACCACCAATCCGGACACCGCCACGGGCGACGGCATTGCGATGGGTTGGCGAGCAGGTTGCCGTATCGCCAACATGGAATTTATCCAATTTCATCCAACCTGTCTTTATCATCCTCATGCGAAATCATTTTTAATCAGTGAAGCTGTTCGTGGTGAAGGTGGGTTATTAAAACTTCCCAATGGCGAGCGCTTCATGCCGTGGCATGATCAACGTGCCGAGCTCGCACCCCGTGACATTGTTGCTCGCGCCATCGATTTTGAAATGAAAAAAAGAGGACTAGATTGTGTTTATCTGGATATATCGCATAAACCAGCCAGCTTTCTAAAGCAGCACTTTCCCACTATACACGCTCGATGCTTAGAATTAGGTATTGATATAACTAAAGAATCGATTCCTGTCGTACCAGCTGCACATTACACTTGCGGTGGCGTTGTTACTGATAAAAATGGCAAAACTGACCTAGATAATCTCTATGCCATTGGAGAAACCGCACACACCGGACTACATGGTGCCAATCGATTAGCAAGCAACTCTTTATTGGAATGCTTAGTGCTGGCCCAAGCTGCAGGGAACGACATTGCCAATCAGCCCGTTAATCCATTACCCAAACTACCTGATTGGGATGAAAGCCGTGTTATCGATGCCGATGAAGAAATTGTCATTGCGCACAATTGGGATGAATTGCGTCGTTTCATGTGGAGTTATGTCGGCATTGTACGCACAACAAAACGATTACAACGTGCTCAACGCAGAATTGAACTCTTACGCGAAGAAATCAATGAGTACTATACAAACTTTCGGGTTACCAGCGACTTATTAGAATTGCGCAATCTCGTTGATAGCGCCGACTTAATCGTGAGAAGCGCAATGTTGCGTCATGAAAGTCGAGGATTACATTACAGTAAGGACTATCCGGATACATTATCTGTTGCCCGAAATACTATATTGCAAAAAGAAACCCAATAAAACACTATTGGCCTTAATCCTGCTCGATTTTCAAGATTTTTCCATTAGCATCCAATTCAAGTTCGAGTTTTTTTCCTTCCGTCTTGATTTCTACCTCATAAACAGTAACCGTTCCATCTGGTTTTATCACTCTTTCTGCATCTTCAATGGTCGCTTGCGGATATGCCTTGGTAATGGCCTGAATTATTGGTTCTGGCAGTGTCTTGACGTCGAGAGTTTCTTCAATTTGTAGAATCACTCCAGCGGAGTCATACGTAATCTCATATTCTCTGCCGTTTTCCTTGTATTCCACTTCATAAATGGCTTTACCTTCGATCATCCCCTTTTCGAATTCCACTTCTTTGGCATTTGGATAAGCTTTTTCAAAAGCTTCGAGTACTGCTTTGGGCACCTGATGTTGACTGACTTTTTTTTCACTCGCATTCGCTGGACCGAATGCTATCAAAAAGATGATCGATATCGTTGTAATCCAAAATTGCGTTTTCATAAGATCTCCTTTGGCTAGAACCAAATATGTGCTGATTAAAATCCGTTGATCCATTGACATTCTTTGAACGCGATCGAAGAGACCGTAACGAAAAAATTCGTTACCTTCTGTCTACTCTATAGCTAAATAATTGTCAATTAGCACAGCTAAGATTGAGATGGCGGAGATAGCTTTAGGACAGGTGAATCGAAATCGGATATGCTAGCATAGGCTACATGGATTCTTGCAAAAGAAACAATGAAACGATATTAAAGTAATCTTATTATGCATATAAAAAATTCTATCGAAACCAAGCTTCAAGCATTGCAACCACAGTTCATGGAAGTAACCAATGAAAGTCACATGCACAATGTGCCGAAGGGGTCAGAAACTCATTTCAAGGTGACTATCGTTTCTGAGAAATTTAATGGAAAAATGCTTTTAGCTCGTCATCGGATGATTAACACTATTCTGACTGATGAGCTTACTCATTCTATCCATGCCCTCGTTCTGCGCACAATGACTATGGAAGAATGGTTTGAAGAAAACGGGATGTCCAATAATTCTCCACCATGCCTTGGGGGTTCAATATTGAGATAATTCCGCAACAATAGCTCTTTAACAGGTTATTGAACCGTCGAATTAATCAGGGTTTTTGCTGCTGATTGGAGTTTCCGGACGGAATAAAATATTGCATAGGGAAGCCACCCTATACTGAGCTAGATCCGATTCTGTGGACGGGTATCTCCATCATTCTTAGCCTACTATTGCGAATAGCGAATTGAACCCCTTTCTTATTTATATTCAATCCTTGCGTTCTTTTTAATGTGGTTAAACTGTGATCTTTCTTGGAACCATTTATACCTTTTAATTATATTTTTAATAGGGCTCCCAATAGTCTATTCAAAAATAAAATGTATGGATGACTGATTTACTTTTATTACAACGAAGGAGAAGCAGTATGGCTAATTCCACATTCAAAGGTTTGATCTTAATTACTTCATTTTTTCTGGCGACTACATCGTTGGCTTTAGCCGTTTCTCTCACGCCCCAATCGCCAAATCTATACATTCTGCAGGGTAACGATCTGCGAATAACCTACTCGACAACAAGTTTTGATGGAAAACCCCAGCTTAATTATGATGACGGAATTACGACCAAGTCTTTCAGAGGTGATGAGATCAGAAAGGTTGGAACGGAACTTGGCACTCTGGTTAGCGTAACAATCCGAACAACTGTTAATTCAGGATCAACCACTTTTACAATCCTTATTCCACAGATTAATCTCGATTCGACAATGGAAGCAAATATCAAGACAGAAAGTATTATCACCAGGCATAAGGCCATTACCCCTAGCAGTCTGAACTATGGTCAATTAGATTCTTATAAGCTCGTCGTGTTAAGTGGTACAGCAAGTTTGGTATATTTTTGACATAAAATTTGCCTTGTACAAACCTGTGCCGCGCCAGCGCGGCAATATCAGTCATTCCAATCCACAAATTCTCAATGCCATTCTGTATGTTACCGAACATGGCTGTAAATGACGCGAATTACCCAACCGCTTCAGTAACTGGCATACCACCTATACTCGAATAAACTGATGGCAACCTGACAAGTATCGGGGATGATCTTCAAGCGTTCGGCCCGATGTCCATAACAAATGCAATTAGTCTTTTTGGCAACACAAGCCGCGACCTGTGCCGATCAACCGCATCAGAAGGCATTGAGAGCGATTCTTTTGTAGCTGGCTGCGCAACAAACTGGTGATGATTATGCTGCCATGATTCAACGTCACCTTAAAAATAAGTTAGAATATACGCTTTAGAATTTTATCGGGAGTTCCTGAATGTCAATGGCTGACCGTGATGGTGTAATCTGGTATGACGGGAAGATGGTTCCGTGGCGGGATGCCAATACACATGTGTTAACCCATACCCTGCATTATGGTTTGGGTGTGTTTGAAGGACTACGTGCTTATGAAACTGCACAAGGGCCTGCAATATTTCGTTTGCAAGAACATACCGATCGCCTATTTAACTCGGCGCATATCTTCATGATGAAAATGCCTTACGACAAGGCCACCTTGATGCAAGCGCAGTGTGATGTCGTCAAGCAAAATAAATTATCATCCGGCTATATCCGTCCGATCGCTTTTTATGGTGCTGAAGCCATGGGACTCTCCGCTAAAACACTGTCCACGCATGTTGCCATCGCCGCTTGGCCATGGGGTACGTACCTGGGCCCTGAAGCCCTCGAGAACGGTATTCGCGTCAAAACTGCATCGTTCACCCGCCACCATGTCAATATCAATATGTGCCGCGCAAAATCAGTCACCACTTATGCCAATTCCATTCTGGCCAATCAAGAAGTTGCATTGAATGGATATGATGAAGCGCTACTATTGGATGTCGAAGGCTATGTGGCGGAAGGATCCGGAGAAAATATTTTTATTGTTAAGCAAGGAAAAATATTTACCCCTGATTTGACGTCATGTCTGGAAGGAATCACCCGCGCCTCGGTGATTGAATTAGCTGCGGAAATCGGCATTCCAGTCATCGAGAAACGCATTACCCGTGATGAAATTTATTGTGCTGACGAGGCCTTCTTCACGGGCACCGCTGCTGAAGTGACGCCAATCCGCGAATTGGATAACCGTATCATAGGACCCGGTAAACGTGGGCCTATTACCGCGCAAATACAAACCATGTTCTTTGATTGTGTGAAAGGTCGAGCTAAAAATCATGCGAATTGGCTTACTTTGGTTTAATAAGTTATATTGGAGTTAGTTTTTATGAATCAACAAGTAGATAACAAAGCACGTGAAATCGAAATAACAACCGACGACTTACCATTGCATTGTCCTATGCCATCCATGATATTGTGGAATTCGCATCCGCGGGTTTTTCTTCCGATAGAAGAAACTGGTGAAATCTTATGTCCTTATTGTGGTACACACTACACCCTCAAAGGCGGTGCTATCCCAGAGCATTGGGATCACTGAGATATCAATTACTTTCCCGAGAAAACACGCACTACGTCGATGAATTCGATTACCCGTTATTTTTTATCAATGATTTCCTACTTTATAGCAATTAAATTATGCGTGTAATCCCTCATGAAATCTTTAAGGCTTATGATATTCGTGGCATTGTTGGCAAAACGATCACCGCTGAAAATGTTGAAAAAATTGGACACGCCATTGGTTCCGAGGCACGCGCCCGAAAACTGACATCCATAGCCATCGGCCGTGACGGCAGATTATCGGGAACCGAACTATCCCAGGCGCTGGCGCGCGGTATCCAAAAAAGTGGCGTCGATGTAATAGATGTCGGCATGGTGGCGACACCCATGCTCTATTATGCGGCGCATGAATTATGTCAGTATTCCGGTGTGATGGTCACCGGCAGCCATAATCCACCTGAATATAATGGCTTCAAAATTGTACTGGGTGGTCAAACCCTGGCGGCAGAGACTATTCAGGCTCTGCGTTTACGCATAGAAAATAACGATCTCACTGACGGCACAGGCAATTATTCCGAACATAACATCGTCAATGCGTATCTGGAGCGCATCACCAACGACATCAAACTCACCCGCCCGATCAAAATTGTGGTTGATTGCGGTAATGGCGTGGCTGGCGCATTTGCACCGGCGCTCTACCGTGGCTTGGGCTGTGAAGTGACCGAGCTATTCTGCGATGTGGATGGTACTTTTCCCAACCACCATCCCGATCCATCAGTACCGGATAATCTGCGCGATGTGATTCAAGCACTGAAAACGACTGATGCAGAAATTGGGCTCGCTTTTGATGGCGATGGCGATCGACTCGGCATTGTAACCAAAGACGGCAACATTATTAACGCTGACCGTCAATTGATGCTATTTGCAGCCGACGTGCTATCGCGCAATCCCGGTGGCAAAGTTATCTTCGACGTGAAATGCACCCGCAATCTGGCGCCGTGGATCAGTCAGCATGGCGGCACACCGATCATGTGGAAGACCGGTCACTCTTTCATCAAAGCCAAGCTTATCGAGGAGAAAGCCTTGTTAGCCGGTGAAATGAGCGGACACTTGTTTTTCAAGGAACGCTGGTATGGCTTTGATGACGGCCTGTACGCCGGTGCGCGGCTACTGGAGCTGCTGACTCGCGTAGCAGATATCAATGCCACGCTCAATAGTCTCCCTGACAGTCTCAACACCCCGGAATTACAGGTGCGCACGGCTGAAGGAGAAAATCACGCACTGATCGCACAATTACAACAAAATGCGGTTTTTAACAATGCACAACAAGTCGTCACCATCGATGGCTTGCGCGTTGAATACAATGACGGATTCGGTTTGGCACGCGCATCGAATACTACACCGGTCATCGTATTACGCTTTGAGGCCGATAACGAATCGGCCTTAAAGCGCATTCAGGAAGATTTCCGTCACAACATCCTGCAGGCCAAACCAGGTGCGCAACTTCCTTTTTAGCTGAAAACAGCACCCATACGTTCGACACATCATGCGCATTGCGATTGCTCAGATTAATTGCACCGTGGGTAATATTGCAGGGAACACTGCAAAGATACTGGAAGCTGTCGAGCAAGCGAAACGGGCTGGCGCCCAGTTGCTCATAACCCCGGAGCTGGCGCTCTCTGGATATCCTCCTGTTGATTTATTATTGCGCGAAACTTTCTGTCAATCGTGCAATGATGCGCTGACAGCGCTGGTAAAAGCGATTGACGGCATCACACTGATCGTGGGTCATCCAAGATTCCAGGACGGCAAACTGTATAACACCGCATCGGTGATTCGCAACGGTGAAATCATCCATGCCTATCACAAAAGAGTTCTCAGCAAATCGCCCTTCTTTAATGAAGCCTACTATTTCGACAGCGGTTCTGAGCCTTGCGTATTTGAATTGGCCGGCATTCAATTCGGCATACAGATCTGCACTGACTTTTGGCTAGGTCATTTATGCACCGCAGAGGATTACTCCAATCCAGATATTTTATTAGTGCTGAACGCTTCGGCATATCATATCAATAAGCAAGTCTCTCGTTATCAAGCCACACACGAATTTATTAAGCGCACCGGCATCTCCGTTATCCACACTAATCTGGTGGGCGGACAGGATGAATTGGTTTTTGATGGCGCTTCTTTTGCGATGAATCGGCATGGGGAGCTCACACACCAACTGGATGAATTTGTTGAAACCATTGAATTAGTCGATATTCACGACAGACAACCAATCAGAGGCAAGCTAGTCGCACCGCAATCTCCGGTCGCCAGCGTCTATCAGGCATTATGCTTGGGCGTTAAAGACTATATCGATAAAAATGGCTTCCCTGGCGTACTGCTGGGGCTTTCCGGCGGTGTTGATTCGGCATTGACCCTGGCAATTGCCGTCGACGCACTCGGGGCGGACAAGGTTAAAACCGTCATGCTGCCTTCGCAATATACCGCCGACATCAGCCTGGAAGATGCCAATACAATGGCTGAATTATTGAGTGTCAAACATTACGAGTGCAGTATCCAACCCCTGTTTGATCAATTTCTGGCAAAAATCGAACATGATTTCCAAATTCTTCCTGACCCCACTGGGGCAAACACCATGCCGGAGAATTTACAAGCACGCATACGCGGCACATTATTAATGGCGCTCTCCAATCATTCGGGTTCGATCGTGCTGACTACCGGCAACAAATCCGAGGTGGCAGTCGGCTATTGCACGCTATACGGCGATATGGCAGGCGGCTTTGCGGTACTGAAGGATGTCAGTAAAACCATGGTGTATCAATTGTGTGAATACCGCAATCAAATCAGCCCGATCATTCCCGAGCGCATCATCCATCGCCAGCCTTCCGCTGAACTGCGGCACAATCAAACGGACCAGGATACTTTGCCGCCCTACGAAGTTCTGGACGCGATTATCGAAGCCTACGTCGAAAAGGACTTTTCACCGGCTGAAATTATCGCCTTGAATTACAACGCCGCAGACGTCAACAGAATCATTCAATTGATTCATCAGAATGAATATAAACGCCGCCAAGCACCGCCGGGAATTCGCATCACGCACTGCGATTTCGGCACCGCGTGGTTTTACCCCATTACATCCAATTATCAGGGCTGGTCTACTTTACTAGCTGAATAAATTTGCTCCGCGCACCCTGCACCTAGCCCCGCGGCAAAATCACAGGAAATCGCAAGTTAAAAGTGTAGTTCTTAAACATTAGCAATTACATTTCTTTGTGTGGTGAATCGCAAATCCTACAAGCACTAAGCCAGAGATCAGCATTGCATAGACTTCAGGTTCTGGTATCGCACTTACTACCGCTTGAAATGTTGCGCTTACATTTGCATCATCATTGAAAGTTAGATACCGCCATGGGAAAAACCAACGGTATTTACGGTATTATTTACGAAGAATCGAGTAGGCGTTGTAAACGTGAGATTACCAACATCTGAAATGTTAATGGAAGCGGCAATCGTAAAATCTGCATCAAAAAACAAGGTGCCATCGAGATTTCCTGATCCATGGTCTGCGTAAGTGAATGTAATGGCGGCTGAGAAAGCATTATTGATCGGCAATACGAATGCCGTGATTAGTCCAGCAATAAAAAATATTCGTTTCATATGCTTCTCCTCTTTTTTGTCAAACTGATCTGGCACTCAAATAAGAGCGTGCATTTAAGCATAAGAAAATAAAATATAATTCTAGAATTAGAGCTATGCCATGCATGGACACCTTATCAATTTATATAATCAGACATAAAGAATTACAATTCACAAGAAACCATCGCTTAATCAGTCAATCCAATTTGGAAATCACCGGTTTCGATAAAAATTTTGCTACTAGCTTTAGTCATGAAATTAATCTGCCTGATCATTGCGTTATCGCTCCTGTTTCCGGCAAGCAGTTTCGCACATGAGTTACCCGATCTGGGTGACGTGTCGCAAGCGACCATAACGCCGCATCAGGAGCGCCAAATCGGGCTGCAGATCATGCGCCAGATTCGTGCCGACCCTAGTTATTTGGACGATCCTGAGATAGCAATTTATCTGAGCAATCTCGGGCATAAGTTGATTGCCAATTCCGATGAAGCCAGTATCGGTCAGTCATTTGAATTTTTTGCCGTACAGGATTCGTCCATCAATGCATTCGCTTTGCCGGGCGGGTTCATGGGATTCAATAGCGGGCTCATTGTCGCCGCACAAAGCGAATCCGAACTGGCTGCGGTGATGTCGCACGAAATCGCGCATGTGACACAGAAACACCTGGCGCGCATGATCGCTTCCCAAAAATATGACTGGATTAAATCAATCGCCGCATTGGCAGTGGCCATTATTGCGTCGCGCGCCAATTCGCAAGCCAGCCAAGCGGTACTCGTTGCTTCCCAGGCCAGTATGATTCAATCAAAACTGGACTTTACCCGCAAACATGAAAGGGAAGCCGACCGTATCGGTCTGAATATCTTGTTGGACGCCGGATTTGATCCGCAAGGCATGTCCGCTTTTTTTGAACGCTTGCAACGTGCCGGGCGCTTTCATGAAAACGGCGCACCGTCCTATCTGCGCACTCACCCGATTACTTATGAACGTATCGCCGACATCCAGAACCGCACCCGCGAAATGTCGTACCGCCAGGTTCCGGATAGCATCGATTTTTTACTGGTACGTGCCAAATTGCGCGCCCTACAAGGAAAGCCGCATGATGCAGTCGTGCAATTCAAAACACGCTTGGATGAGAAACGTTATAGCAATGAAGTGGTTGAACGCTATGGCTATATCCATGCACTATTGCGCGACAAAAAAAACAAACAAGCCGACATCGAATTGGCTCATTTGTATCAGTTGCTGCAGATCAGTCCTTCCGCACCTATTCTGACCGACCATGTGTTAGGGAAAACCGTACGTGTCGAATATAAAAACATTATCGCCGGCGCCATGATTGAAACACTCTCGGCCAGTGTGAAACTGGCAAATGGGCGGATCACCGAGGCGTTCAACACGTATGAAAATGCATTAAAGGTCTATCCGCAGCACCGTGCGTTGATGCATGGCTATGCCCAGGCTTTAATCCAAAACAAGCAAACTGAAATAGCGCTGGAATTTATCAACAAGCAATTGCAACTCATTCAAAATGATGTTCAATTGTTTAACCTACAGGCCCAATGCTATGCCTTATTAGGTGATAGAATGCTCAAGCACCGCGCACTGGCCGAGTCATACATGTTGAAAGGACACTACGCAGGCGCTATCGATCAGTTGCAAACCGCACTGAAAAGCAGCAATGGGAATTTTTATCAGTTATCGAGCGTGGAAGCACGCTTGAAACAAGTACAGGCGCTCAAGGCGGAAGAAGAAAAAGAGGAAAAATAAAGCATCGTGGCAAAATCCAGCCTACACTTTCTCCATCAATATTAGTTTTCGGATCTAACCAAGTACCTTAAATGTTTACTGTCAGCACCAAACAGATCGTCATTGCTTTAATTATGATTGTTGCCACTGCCGTCTATTGGTACAGCGGTGGACAGAAGGAATCTAAAACCAGTCAATATAAAACCCGCACAATCGAACGCGGCGACATCATACAAACCATTTCTGCCAACGGTACCCTTACCCCCGTTGTGCTGGTCAACGTCGGTACGCAGGTTTCGGGTACCGTGGCTAAGTTGTATGCGGACTATAACGATGAAGTAAAAGTCGGGCAGATATTGATGGAACTGGATCCGGCCTTATTTCGCGCGCAATTACAGCAATCCAAAGCGAATCTTCTCAACGCACAGGTCACGTTAAAAATTGCCGAAAGCAAGCTGAAGCGCCACCGGCTGCTAAAAGAACGGGATTTTGTTTCACTCGAAGCATTGCAAGCTATTGAACAGGAAACCGAGGCAGCCCGCGCGCAATTGGCTGTCAGCAAGGCCCAAGTGGACCGCGACCAGACCAATCTGAATTACAGTGTAATCCGCTCACCGATATCGGGTGTCGTCATTGCACGCGATGTCGATATCGGCCAAACGGTAGCGGCCAATTTCCAGACACCGACACTGTTTCAGATCGCCAAGGATCTGCGGCAAATGCAAGTCAACATCAGTGTGGCAGAAGCCGATATCGGCCAGTTACACATCGGCCAGTTGATCAATTTCACGGTCGATGCCTTCCAGCAGCGCAAATTTACCGGTACCGTCGGACAGATTCGTCTGAATCCGACCATCCTGGAAAATGTCGTCACTTATAACGTTGTCGCACTGGTCAATAACGATGATGGCGCATTATTACCCGGCATGACGGCGAATATTCATTTTGTGGTTACACAAAAAAACGATGTCTTGCGTGTGCCTAACGCCGCTTTACGCTTCCAACCCAAGAGCACGGAACCCAGTGAAGGCGGCAAACCCGGCAAACCTGCGAACCAGCCAACGCTCTATCTGTTGTCGCAAGATCAACCCACACCTGTTCATGTCGCTGCCGGCATTACCGATGGCAATTTCACCGAAATCATCGACGGTGAAATACAGGTAGGCGATAAAGTGATCATCAGTGAAGTCGTCAATAAAAAAGAAGCCGAAAGCAAATTTAAGTTAAGAGTATTCTGATGTCGTCGATTCAGGCCACGCACTCTGCCAATCCACTCATTCAAATAGAAAATCTTTGCAAGAGTTATAGTTTGCAAGATGCTAACGGCAAAACCATCACCACTCAGGTTTTATTCAATATCAATTTGACCATCAACCAGGGCGAATTCGTCGCCATTATGGGACATTCCGGTTCGGGCAAATCCACACTGATGAACATACTGGGTTGCTTGGATACGCCGACGAGCGGTTCGTATTGGTTATCCGGAAGAAATGTCGCCGCACTTTCCAGTAATGAATTGGCGCATGTTCGCAATCAAAGCATTGGTTTCGTATTTCAGGGATTTAACCTGCTCAAGCGTATGACGGCTTTGGATAACGTGGCAACGCCACTGCTGTACGCGGGTGTCAACCGCGCCAATAGCCGTAAGCAGGCGTTAGAATTTCTGCGCCGTACCGGACTGGAAAATTTTGCCATGCACCAGCCCAATCAACTTTCCGGCGGTCAGCAACAACGTGTCGCTATCAGCCGTGCACTGATCAATCACCCACCATTGATCTTGGCGGATGAACCAACAGGCAATCTCGATACACAAACCAGTAGTGAAATTATGTTGTTGTTTGAACAACTCAATCGCGATCAAGGCATCACCATCGTACTGGTGACGCATGAAGACGATATCGCGGCGTACGCAAAACGCTTAATTCGCTTAAAGGACGGACACATCATTGTTGACAAAAACAACACAGTTGCAACAACTTTGCATGAAGTTACATGATTTCAGTTGGTTTAATGATTATTCAGAATTATATTCTGTTCATGATCCGCTCCTATTGACATCATGAACTTGTTTGCCATTATCGGTGAAGCATTGCGTGCCCTGCGCCAGAATCGGTTACGCAGCGGATTAACCATGCTGGGCATGATCATTGGTGTAGCCGCTGTGGTGCTCATGCTATCCATCGGTCAAGGCGCGCGAACCAAAATCAATGAAACCATCGCGGCGATGGGTAGCAATCTATTTATCGTAGTTCCGGGCGCCACCTCTTCCGGCGGGTTCAGTTTTGGCAGCGGCAGCATCAGAACCTTAACCATCAATGATGCTTATGCCATTGCAGAGTTATCGTCCATCAGCGCCACTGCACCTATCACTAGCGGAACCGTGCAGCTCAATTACGCCGCCAAGAATTGGAGCACCATCATCACAGGTACCACACCGAATTATTTTGCGGTCGGTAACTGGAAAATGGAATCGGGCACAGCCTTTACAGAGTCCGATCTGCGTTCAGCCGCCCGCTTGGCTGTTCTAGGCTCTGTCACAGCGAAAAACCTGTTCGGCGATGAAGATCCGATTGGAAAAACCATCCGTATTACCAATCGCCCTTTTATGGTTGCCGGCGTACTGATGGCCAAAGGTCAAAGTTTGACCGGGCGCGATCAGGACGACGCGGTTTTCATACCGATCACAACCAGCGAAAGACAGGTTACCGGTAATCAGTTTCCCGGTTCCATCCGATATATGCTGGTACAAGCGAAATCAGCGGATGATATGGATATTGCTGAAATAGAAATTACCCAATTACTACGCCAGCGTCACCGCATTGCACAAGGCAAAGAAAATGATTTCACGGTGCGCAATTTAACGGCTATTGCGGATGTTGCAACCGATGCGGCAAAAGTCATGTCGATTGTATTAGGCGCAATTGCCTCAGTTTCTTTATTGGTAGGTGGAATCGGTATTATGAACATCATGTTGGTTTCTGTGACTGAACGCACGCGTGAAATTGGTATTCGTATGGCCATTGGCGCCAATCAGCGTGCAATTTTGACGCAATTTCTGCTAGAAGCGATGATGATCTGTATTATGGGTGGATTGATCGGTTTGTTATTGGGTATTGGCGGCGCCTGGCTAGTCAGCCAATTCGCTGACATGCTGATCGTGATTACGCTGGGCATGATTGGGCTGGCCTTTTTATTTTCTTCGGCAATTGGCATATTTTTTGGTTTTTATCCCGCTAAGAAGGCCGCTTCGCTAAAACCGGTTGATGCGTTGCGATATGAATAGTTTGCTTGGCAGGCCGTTAGATTTTGTGTATTGAGTCATATTCACTGTAGAAAAAGGAGTAACTCATGACAGTCAAAGAAAAAGAGCGCCCCACTTCCGATTTCCTGGCCATTGTCGTGGTAGAAAATAAACAAGAAGCCATGACAGTCGGTGAAATCAAGAATGCACTGCATGAGCGTGGTTTTGGCATCTTAATGGCCATTGCCGCCCTTCCGATTTGTCTACCGGTACCTGTTCCACCAGGCTATACCACACTGTTTTCTATCCCCTTATTCATTTTCTCGATACAAATGGTTCTCGGTATGCGAGCACCTTGGCTACCGGCTTGGATTGAAAAAAAATGCATTCAACGCGTCCATCTGGAGAAAATAGTAGCCAAGGCAAATCCATGGCTCAAGAAACTTGAAAATCGCATGCAACCACGCATGACTTATATCGGCGTGCATACGTGGGAAAGAATCATCGGTATTTTTTCCTTTGTTTTTGCGCTCTCCATATCGCTGCCGCTACCCTTGACCAATTTCCCGCCAGGTTGCGGAATATTGATCATGTCGCTGGGGCTTCTCAACAGAGATGGCGTCACCATACTGATCGGCATGATGATTGGAACCATCGGGATAGGTATTACAATGATTGTTCTGGTCATGCTGTGGATGGGAATGTCGATGCCGTCGTTTTATTAAGCCCGGGTTGCCAATGCCTACTAAAGTCTATTACAACAGCGCTTGTCCGGTTTGCAATGCGGGAATCAAAGATCAGCGCCAGCGCATGGAGAAATGTGGTGTTAGCGATATTGAGTGGGTGGATGTACATAACAACCCGACGGCGGCTGCAGAAGTAAACGATTCGCTCGAACAAGTTCGCGAGCGCTTGCACGTCAAAAATGACAACAACGAACTTAATGTCGGTATCGATGCATTCATTGCGCTCTGGCAGCAAACGCCGGGGCAACGCTGGCTGGCGCAGGTGTTTAAATTGCCGATTATCAGGCCGCTTGCACGTGTCGCTTATAACGGGTTTGCACGCCTACTCTATCTTTGGAATCGAGCGTTAAAACACTGGTAAGTTCTTTTGTCTGCACCGATTCGTGCGTATTTCCCGGCGTTACGTCAGCCTCCAAGTCAAGCCGGTGTTCGCATAAAGCGGTATCAGTTTTTCTCCCGCAAACTCGAAATATTCCGGCACAATCCAACGGTCTTTTTTCAGTGTAATAACATCTTTATTGCGCGGCAGTTGATAGAAATCCGCACCATGAAAACTGGCGAAAGCTTCCAATTTTTCCAACGCGCCGGCTTGCTCAAATGCTGTCGCATATAATTCAATGGCTGCATGCGCAGTAAAAATCCCTGCACAACCACAGGCATTCTCTTTATTGGCTTGCGAATGCGGTGCACTGTCGGTACCCAGAAAAAATTTGGGATTGCCACTGGTAGCTGCTTCCAGCAAGGCTTGCCGATGAGTTTCACGCTTCAATATCGGTAGGCAAAAGTAATGTGGTCGGATGCCGCCCTGAAAGATCGCGTTACGATTCAGCAACAGATGATGCGCTGTAATCGTGGCGGCGATAGCATTGGATGTTTGTTTGACAAACGCCACCGCATCGCGAGTGGTGACATGTTCAAACACGATGCGTAAATTTGGAAAACGCTGTGTCAGTGGCGCAAGTATTCGGTCGATGAAAGCTTTCTCTTTATCAAACACATCCACATCAGGATCCGTCACTTCACCATGCACCAACAATGGTAGATCATTTTGTTCCATGGCGTCCAAGGTAGCGTAGCATTTGGTGATATCGGTCACCCCGGCATCCGAATTCGTCGTTGCACCCGCCGGATACAATTTCACACCATGTACCACCCCGCTCGCTTTAGCCCGGATGACTTCTGCAGGCGGCGTATTATCCGTCAGATAAAGGGTCATCAATGGCTCAAAACCGGATTGCAGCGTTGCCGGCAAAGCCGCCAGTATGCGTGCGCGGTACGCCAGCGCCGTATCAGTTGTCACTACCGGCGGTTTAAGGTTCGGCATGATAATGGCACGTGCAAATTGCTTGGCGCTATGCGGCAATACGGCATGCATTTGCTCGCCATCGCGCACATGCAAGTGCCAGTCGTCGGGGCGGGTGATGGTTATACTGTCCACGATTAATCCGGAGTATGTTGAAATGGCGGCATTATATCTCAGCCAACATGCTATTTCGGTTGTTTCAATGCCAGCGCAAGTTGGTACAGCGCATTCTTATTTTCACCGGTAATTTCGGTGGTCAGCTTAACCGCTTGCTTTAGTGGCAGTTCGGCCAACAAGCATTGCAGTGTATGTTGGGCCTGCTCACCGATCTCAGTTTTCTCCAGGATTTCTGCGCCTGACACGATCAAAACAAATTCACCTTTCTGCTGATTGGCATCTGCCTGTAGCCAGGCATATACCGTTTCCAGTGTCCCGTCATGAATGGTCTCGAATAATTTGGTTAATTCCCGGGCAATGATCATTTGGCGTCGTGGGCCAAAGATATCCACCATATCAGCCACACATTCCAGAATCCGATGCGGCGCCTCATAAAATATCAACGTACACGATTGCGACTTCAGCGCTGTCAATTCACGTTTGCGCAATCCGGTTTTGTTAGGGAGAAAACCATAAAATAGAAAATGCGGATGCACGATTCCGGCCGCTGACATCGCACAAATGGCTGCATTGGCGCCGGGAATCGGAATGACGGAAAAGCCTTGCTCCCGCACGCGCCTAACCAGAATCGCACCGGGATCAGAAATACCGGGAGTACCCGCATCCGTCACCAGTGCGACGCTTTTTCCAGCATCCAGTAGTGTTAATATTTTGTCTGCAACGACCGTTTCATTGTGCTGATGCAAGCTGATCAACTTTGCTGTGATAGCATGCATCGCCAACAAATGTTTGGAATTTTGTACATGTTCAGCCGCAACCACATCAACTTTTGCCAATATGTCTAATGCGCGCAAGCTAATATCGTTTAAATTTCCTATTGGTGTAGCAACCACATATAATGCTTTTTTTTCCAGCATAATCCTCACTATGCAACATTTTTTTATAATTGCTCTGACAATCATTTCGCTGTCTGTTAGCCCAGTGGCAACGGCTACTGATTCAATGGTGCGTTTGCAGTGGGGAAATGCGTCAGAGCCTCAACTTGTGCATCATATTGCACTACTTCTACCGTTAGAATCCCCTTCATTTGCAGAAGCCGCCAATATGGTCAAAGAAGGGTTTGTTGCTGCTACCATGCGCGAACAACCCTTACCATACGTCATCCGATTATATGCCACGACAGACGATCCCCTGGATATTTTCATTACCTATCAGCAGGCGTTGGCTGCCGGCGCCGTATTCGTCGTCGGACCGCTTACCCGGGATGGTGTCTCGGCCATGGCGTCCAGTAAAATTCTGGAAGTGCCTACACTGGCATTAAATACCGTCGACAATTCAGTGACTTTACCGTCCAAGCTGTATTTGTTTGGCTTACAGATGGAAACGGAAGCCAGTCAAATCGCAGAATTGGCTTTAACCAGCGGAAAAAACCATGCCATCATCATCAGCGATGATGGCGCGTTATCCAAACGTTTGCAAACTGCCTTTGCGGAACGCTGGCACAGTGAAGATGGTAGAACCGCCGAATCATTGCGCTATACGGAAGACCCAGCCAAACTCCAGCAGCTTCGTGGTTTGACAACCGGCCAGGATCGCTTAATTTTCCTTGCTTTGGATGCTGCAAAATCACGCGCACTACGCACATACCTTAATCCCGATGTTCCCGTGTATGCCACCTCGCAAGTTTTCATAGGTGACGATAACTTTCTGTTTAACAATGATCTGAATGGCATTCAGTTTGTGGACATGCCATGGTTATTACAACCCGATCACCCTGCTGTCATGGCCTATCGCCACACCGATAAAGCCCGCAGTACCGATATGAAACGCCTGTATGCGTTGGGCATCGATGCTTTTCGTTTGATGACCCATCTGTTGCAACCGCAATCTGTCTACGACGTTGCTTTCGACGGAGTAACCGGTCACATCCATTTTGTGCCGCCCAACCAATTCGTACGTGAACCTGTCGCTGCTCAGTTTGAGCAAGGTAAACTACAACTCATCAACCAGCCGAAAGACACCACATTTCATGAAGGGCAGTGATGCCGAGCAAGTGGCCGTATCATACCTGCAAAGCCATCGCCTAACTCTAGTGGCAAAAAATTACCATTGTCGCTTTGGAGAAATTGATCTGATCATGCGTGACGGAGCCACCCTGGTATTTGTTGAAGTGCGCATGCGCGCAAATGAATTTTTTGGCGGTGCTGCCGCCAGTATCACGCCAGCCAAACAAGCTAAGCTATTGCACACCGCGCGGCATTATTTGTCCGAACTCAATACCGAACCGCCCTGCCGCTTTGATGCATTGCTGCTGACAGGTGCAGATGGGAAGAAAATTGAATGGATCAAAAATGCGTTTGGCGAATGATGAATCATCATAGATGGATACTGCGCCCGCCATCCACCGCAATGATCTGTCCGGTGATATAAGGAGCATCGGCAATCAGAAACTGTACGGTTTTAGCGATATCATCCGGTTCGCCGCAGCGTTTGAGCAAAGTGCTGGCAATAATCTGTTGGCGCGCCGCTTCATCAGTCCATTCCCCATCTTCCGGCCATAAGATAGGCCCCGGCGAAACGCCATTGACACGCACTTCCGGCGCCATTTCCACGGCCAGCGACTTGGTCAGTGATAATAACCCGCCTTTGGCGGCATTGTAGATGACATAGTTTTTTAGAGGTCGTTCGGTATGAATATCGACAATGTTAATAATGCAACCACATTGTTTTTTCAGATAAGGCGCTACGGCCTGGGATAAAAACAATGGCGCTTGCAAATTACTGCCGGCCAGATCAATCCAATCTTTCAGCGTACATTGATCCAGTGGCGTCGGGAAAAAGCTGGAAGCATTATTAATCAATACATCCAGTTGTCCAAAACGCTTTGCTGCTTTTTCAACCAAGTCGGACAACAACTCTGTATCTAGCAAATCCGCTTGCACGAGTGCCACTGAATTGGGGCGTTTTTGATTCAATTCATTTTGCAAAGCGCTCGCCTCATCCAATGAAGAACGATAATGCACGACCATATTCGCACCTTGTGTGTGCAACCTGCGACAAATGGCAGCCCCTACTCGCTTTGCCCCACCAGTAATCAATATCACTTTCCCCTGCACATACACCTCCTTCAAAACATTGAGTGCTGCTACACTACGGCTTGACCGACAATCGCCATTTGCAATTTACCATAAACGTCCTTTTTTATGTCTTTACATGCATCTCTACCACTCGCCAGTGAATCTGCACTCGCACATAGCCATTCGCTACAAACACTAATTCGGGATCGGATTCATACTGCAGACGGTTGGATTTCCTTCGAGCAATTTATGAACTTGGCGCTGTATGCACCAGGAATGGGGTATTACACCTGTGGAACAACCAAATTAGGCAGTGCAGGTGATTTTGTCACCGCACCGGAAATTTCTCCGTTGTTTGGTCGCACGTTGGCACAACAAGTGCTGCAGATTTCCCGGCAAATTAACCGAGCGGATATTCTTGAATTTGGCGCCGGATCCGGCAAACTGGCACTGGATTTGCTGTTGGAGCTGGAAAAATTAGATGCTTTACCGAATAAATACTTCATTCTTGAAGTCAGTGCCGAACTACGTCAGCGACAACACATGCTGTTTGCCAGCAAGGCGCCTCATCTTGAACATTTGCTGGAATGGTTGGAGCAATTACCTAGCCAATTTGATGGCGTCATTCTTGCCAATGAAGTACTCGATGCCATGCCGATCCATATCGTGACATGGCATAACAATACGTTGTATGAGCGCGGTGTCATTTGGGAAAACGACCAATTCGCGTGGCAGGATCGCCCCATCCACAATGCAGAACTTCATGATAGCGCCAGCCAATTAATACCGCTGGTAAATCCCAATAATGACTTGATTCACCCCTATGTCAGCGAAATCAATCTCGCCGCCACTTACTTCATGCGCAGCCTAGCAAGCATTCTGCATCAAGGTGTTATCTTATTGATTGATTATGGTTTTGGTCGCACCGAATACTATCATCCTCAACGCAATCAAGGTACGCTAATGTGCCATTATCGCCATTATGCGCATAACGATCCATTCTACTTGCCTGGCCTGCAGGATATCACCTGCCACGTGGACTTCAGTGCGATAACTCGCGCTGCGGAAGATGCTGGATTACTGCTTGCGGGTTACACTACACAGGCACATTTCCTGATTAATTGTGGTATCACCAAAATTCTGGCACAAACATCTTCTGAAGACAGCAGTAATTACTTACCGCAAGCGAATCAACTGCAAAAACTGGTCAGCCCGGCTGAAATGGGTGAGTTATTTAAGGTCATCGCCTTCGAGAAGAATTTTTCGGAATCATTGATCGGGTTCAGGAGCAGGGATATGAGCCGCTTACTGTAAATAATTCAACAAAATTGAATTCTCACTCTCAACTTTAAACCTGCGTTGGGTTAGAATAAACGGCTATGTCTATTTTTCATAACCCAGATCAAATTATCCGTCCGGAAATTCTCGCGCTGTCAGCTTATCATGTGCCGCCCGCTACAGGCATGATCAAGCTGGATGCCATGGAAAACCCCTATCCGCTACCACCCGTTTTGCGTGATGAGATTGCGCAATTAACGATGCATGCGCCCGTCAATCGTTATCCTGATGCCAGTGCCATTTCACTGAAGGCAACATTGCGTCAGGCGCTGGCTATTACTGACGATATGGATATTCTGCTGGGCAATGGATCGGATGAGATTATCCAAATCATTGCCATGGCGATTGCCAAACCGAATGCAGTACTAATGAGCGTTGAACCCGCATTTGTCATGTTTCGGATGATTGCCACATTCGCAAATATCCAATATGTCGGCGTACCGCTAAAAAAAGACTTCACGCTTGATCCGGAGGCCATGTTAGCAGCCATTGCAACGCACAAACCAGCCGTTATTTTCTTAGCCTATCCCAATAACCCAACTGGGAATTTATTTAATGCCGATGCCATTGTGCGCATCATTCAGGCAACTTCCGGCATAGTGGTTATCGATGAAGCCTACCATGCTTTTGCCGATGCCAGTTTAATGGATAGACTAGCGCAATACCCCAACCTGTTATTAATGCGCACACTATCCAAATTAGGATTGGCTGGCTTACGATTGGGTCTATTGGTAGGCCGACGTGAATGGTTAGTGCAGTTTGAAAAGATGCGTTTACCTTATAATGTTGGCATAATGACGCAACTAATCGCGGAAAAGGTATTGCATCACACTCATGTGCTATTGGAACAAGCAGAAGCTATCAAATCAGAACGTACCAAAATGAATGCATATCTTGGTACAATCAGCGGCATAGAAGTATTTCCTTCGGATGCTAATTTTATTCTGTTCCGTATCCATGCGGCCAGCCAGATCTTTCAGGCACTTAAGCAGCGGAAAATACTCATAAAAAACCTTGATGGTACGCACCCATTATTAGAAAATTGTCTACGTGTAACAGTAGGTACACCTGATGAAAACGCACAGTTTTGCGCAACATTGCATGCCATACTTAGTGAAACAGCTTAAAACTCACTCACAATCCCCGTATTAATCAAAAACTTTATTCTATGCGCCAAGCACAGGTAACAAGAAATACGCTGGAAACTCAAATCGGCATCAATCTGAATTTAGATGGAACAGGCAAGTCCGTTTTAAATTCAGGGATACCTTTTCTGGATCACATGCTTGATCAGATTACCCGTCATGGCATGATTGACCTTGAAATTACTGCCAAGGGCGATTTGCATATCGACGCACACCACACCGTTGAAGATATTGGTATCACGCTCGGTCAAGCTTTTACTCAGGCAGTGGGCGACAAGAAAGGGTTGCGCCGCTATGGCCATGCCTATGTGCCCCTTGATGAAGCATTATCACGTGTCGTCATTGATTTATCCGGACGCCCGGGCCTGGTATTCAATGTCGACTTTGTGCGAGCGCGCATTGGTGATTTTGATGCTGACCTTATCCACGAATTTTTCCAGGGATTCATCAATCACGCTCTGGTAACCCTGCATATTGACAATCTGTCGGGAAAAAACGCACACCATCAGGCTGAAACCATATTCAAGGCATTTGGGCGGGCGCTGCGTGTGGCGATTGAACATGATCCTGGCGCAGTCGGTATTATTCCATCCACCAAAGGCACTTTATAAGTAACCTTGTTCATAAACATCATCGTATGACTGATATCGCAATTGTTGATTATGGAATGGGAAATTTGCGTTCCGTACATAAAGCGCTTGAACATGTTGCACCAACCGTCTCGACTACCGTTACCAGCGACCCGGATATCGTGCGGAAAGCGAAAAAGATTGTAGTACCCGGACAAGGCGCCATGCGCAATTGTATGCATGAGCTTGAGACTCGCGGATTGCGTGAAGCCGTCATGGAGGCGGCTGCAGACAAACCATTTCTTGGCATCTGTCTCGGTCTGCAAATGTTGTTCGAAGAAAGTGAAGAAGGAAATGTCAAAGGTTTAAACATTCTGCCCGGCAAGGTTGTACACTTTCCTGCCGCAGTCATGAAAACAGCGGATGGGCAGAAACTTAAAGTACCCCATATGGGCTGGAATCAAGTTTATCAAGCTATTAAACACCCTTTATGGGAAGGTATTGCGGCAGATGCACGTTTTTATTTTGTACATAGCTATTATGTTGAGACTACTGATGCCGTATCAATTGCTGCACATAGCAATTATCCTTTTCCATTTACTTGTGCCGTTGCAAAGGATAATATTTTCGCAGTACAGTTTCATCCCGAGAAAAGCCAATTAGCAGGATTGACACTATTGAGTAATTTTGCCAAATGGACACCACATTTCTAAAGCCAAGAAGTAATAAACCAACTCTATTAATCAACTATTAATTCTGATTAAGCTATGCTGATTATTCCTGCAATAGATCTTAAAGATGGACATTGTGTTCGACTCAAACAAGGGGTTATGGAAGATGCCACGGTATTTTCCGAAGCACCTGCTGAGATGGCAGCACATTGGTTAAGTCAAGGCGCACGCAGACTTCATCTTGTCGATTTAAACGGTGCATTTGCCGGCAAACCAAGAAATGAAGCGGCGATACGTGATATTGTATCGGCCATTGATGGTCAAATTCCAATTCAATTAGGCGGTGGTATCCGCGATCTCGATACCATTGAGCGTTATCTGGATGATGGCATCACCTACATCATTATTGGTACCGCAGCCATTAAAATACCTGGTTTTCTGCAGGATGCCTGTAATGCTTTTCCAGGTCAGATCATGGTCGGATTGGATGCGAAAGATGGCAAGGTAGCCGTCGATGGCTGGTCAAAAATCACCGGACATGACGTCGTTGATCTGGCTAAAAAATTTGAAGACTACGGCGTAGAAGCCATTATCTACACGGATATCGGCAGGGATGGCATGCTCAATGGCGTCAACATCAAGGCGACCGTTGAATTGGCCAGAGAGCTCACGATACCGGTCATCGCCAGCGGCGGCATTACCAATATTGATGATGTCCATAAATTGTGTGAAATTGAATCAGAAGGCATCATGGGCGCCATCACGGGACGCGCAATCTATGAGGGTTCTCTGGATTTCAAAGAAGCTCAGATATTGGCCGACAAGCTCAGCAAAGATAGCGGTATTTCATAACACAGACGCTACGACTGCACACTCACAATTCATTATCTTTCTCTTATTTTCACAATCGGCTTTTAAATCTGATGAGCCTCGCTAAACGAATCATTCCATGCTTGGATGTAACCAACGGACGTGTTGTTAAAGGCGTTAATTTTGTCGAACTGCGCGACGCCGGCGACCCGGTGGAAATTTCGCGTCGTTATGACGAGCAAGGCGCCGATGAACTCACTTTCCTGGACATCACAGCCAGTTCTGATAATCGTGATCTCATTCTACACATCATTGAAGATGTCGCTGCTCAGGTATTTATTCCTCTGACCGTGGGGGGTGGCGTGCGCCAGGTCGACGATGTCCGTCGCCTACTCAATGCCGGTGCCGACAAGGTCAGTATCAACACATCCGCGGTTCTGAATCCGCAGCTAGTGGCCGATGCATCGGATCATTATGGTTCTCAATGCATTGTGGTGGCAATTGACGCAAAACAGGTGAATTCACCCGATAGCCTGCCGCGCTGGGAAGTTTTTACGCATGGTGGACGTAAAGCCACGGGCATTGATGCGATTGAATGGGCAAAAAAAATGCAATCCTTAGGAGCCGGTGAAATTTTACTCACTAGTATGGACAGGGATGGTACGCGCAATGGTTTTGATATCGCTTTGACACACGCTGTTTCAGATGCAATTGACATACCGGTTATTGCCAGTGGCGGCGTTGGCAATCTGGATCATCTGGTTGGCGGTATCCTGCAAGGTCACGCAGATGCAGTGTTGGCGGCCAGCATTTTTCACTATGGTGAATTTACTGTGCAACAAGCCAAGCAGTATATGGCACAACATGGTATTGAAGTACGCTTATCATGTTAAGATTGCTGGCAAAATCTATCACTTAAACGTTACGAACGTGTTACCTAATTATGCCTCCTGATACTTGGCTTAACAAAATCAACTGGTCTGAAGATGGCCTGATACCAGTAATCGCTCAGGAAGCTGATAGTGGTAAGATTCTCATGTTTGCTTGGATGAATCGAGAAGCACTCAAGCTGACTGTGGAAAAACATGAGGCGGTATACTGGTCGCGCTCCCGCAAAAAATTGTGGCATAAAGGTGAAGAATCCGGCCATATCCAAAAAATAAAAGATATTTACCTTGACTGTGATGAGGATGTATTACTCCTCATCGTAGAGCAGGTAGGCGGTATTGCATGCCATACCGGCAGACATAATTGTTTTTTTCAGAAACTGGAAGGCAATGAATGGATTGTCGCGGCTCCCGTAATCAAAGACCCGGAAGAAATTTATAATAAATGACTGATTTAAGCATTCTCAGCCGCTTGGCGGAAACCATTGAAGCACGTAAACTGGCCGATGCGAATAGCTCGTACGTCGCCAAGCTGTTTCATGGAGGGCACGATAAGATACTCAAGAAAATTGCAGAAGAATCTGCTGAAACATTGATGGCATCTAAAGATGGCAATGTCGAGCAAGTCATCTATGAAACCGCTGATTTATGGTTTCACTGCTTGGTATTATTGGCCTATCATGGATTGACGCCTGACGATGTGTTGCAAGAACTGGCAAGGCGTGAAGGTATCTCCGGGATAGAAGAGAAAGCATCGAGAACAATAGGCTAACCTATGGATAACTGTATATTTTGCAAAATAATCAGAAAAGAAATCCCCTGCAATAAAATCTATGAAGATGAAAACATTCTTGCTTTCAATGACATCAATCCCGCCGCACCTGTTCATTTCTTACTGATTCCCAAGTTACATATTGATTCACTCACCGATATTCAAGATAATCATCAGAGTTTATTGGGTAAAATGCTATTATTAGCGCCTAACCTAGCAAAAGAACAAGGTTGTGAAGATGGTTTTCGCACTATTATCAATACTGGGCGTGTAGGTGGACAGGAAGTGTTTCATTTGCACTTCCATATCATCGGTGGCAGGGAGCGCCTGCCTGCAATGATTCATCAAGGCTAGGCTAGTACTCTGTTCCATTTAACAGGAGAAAGTAATGGGTACATTCAGTATTTGGCATTGGATAATTGTATTGATCATTGTCGTTTTGGTATTTGGCACCAAGAAATTACGTAATCTGGGAGGTGACCTGGGAAACGCCATTAAGGGCTTTAAGGATGGGATGAAAGAACCAGAAGCTGAAAATACCACATCCCAATCAAGTCGCACCAACGACCCGATCATCGAAGTTGAAGCAAGGAAGGAAACTTCAACAAGCGCCTTTAAAGAAAGCAGTAGAGAAGAGCACCGTACTCCGACAAGCTTCTCCACGGCACCTACGCAGGCGGATAAAGCCACAACCGAAAACAACACATCGCAATCGACCAGCGTCAATAGTCAAACCACCGACACCGAAGTCAAGGAAAAAACACAAGCTAAGATGTAGATATTTCACAGTTTCTCTAAAATTAAGATCCGACACATTCGAGCTTAATAAACGTTTCATTATCAAAGTTTAGTCACGACATGTTCGATATCAGTTTCATGGAAATACTGGTCATTTCAATCGTTGCGCTGATCGTCATCGGACCGGAGCGGTTACCTACCGTCGCGCGGACATTGGGACATTTATATGGACGCTGCCGGGGCTTCGTTTATAGTGTTAAAACTGACATTCATAATGAAATGCGCATGGAAGAGCTAAAAAAAATGCAATCCTCCGTACAAGATACTGTTCAATCGGTTGAGAATTCAATACGGCAAAGTGTCGATCAGTTGGAAACTACCGTTACTGATGCAAAAAATAATGTAAATCCGTCAGCGAACTTGTTGACACCGCAATCGCACACTGAATCACATCAACCTTCGGGTGTCGGTGAATCTCTACACGATGCCCCCAATCAGGAAAAGAAATAACAGCAGCTTCCTGGCAGCTGTTATCTTAATAACGATTGACGTTCATTTCATATAATTATTCCCATAACGACCGCCATGCTTGAAGGCTCATTCCTATCACACCTGGTAGAACTGCGTACCAGAATAATTCGTGCACTAGGTGGACTTATGCTCGGTTTTATCCCCTGTGCTTTTTACGCGCGTGAGCTCTATACGCTGCTGGCACAGCCACTTCTGGAAAAACTGCCGCAAGGCGGGCAAATGATCGCTACAGATGTTGCGACACCTTTTTTTGTACCGATGAAAGTGGCCATGATGATGGCCTTTGTCATTACATTACCGCACACTTTGTATCAAATATGGGCTTTTGTAGCACCCGGACTCTACTCTCATGAAAAACGCCTAGCACTACCATTAGTCTTTGGCAGCAGTTTCTTATTTTTCTGTGGCATGGCGTTTGCCTACTTTGCGGCGCTGCCGCTGGTATTTGAGTTCATTACCTATTTCGCACCCGAAGGTGTTGCTGTCATGACCGACATCGGCAAGTATCTAAGCTTTGTCTTATCCATGTTCATGGCTTTTGGTGTCACTTTTGAAGTACCGATATTTGTCATCGTCTTGGTCAGAACAGGCATCATCACGATTGAGAAGCTAAAGGAGATACGCCCTTACGTCATTGTCGGCGCATTTGTTATTGCAGCCATTTTCACGCCCCCCGATGTCATCTCACAATTCATGCTGGCAGTGCCTTTATGTCTTCTGTATGAACTTGGCATACTCATTGCCACTTTTATGACCAAAGAACGCGACAAAGGAACTCAATCCGATCCATCAACACATCTCAAGAAAGATTCCCCTGAACAAAAAGATACCCCAACAAAAACAGATTGATCATATGCGTGTTGGCAATCAACAAGAATAAGTAGAAATCGCTATAATGAAACCAACCCAATCCTTCCAGATCTAACTCAAGCACCCCATTAATGAATATTCATGCGCGAGGAAATCAGCGATGTTCAATATCCGTTCAGTTATTGATCCAGCAAAACCAGTGATTTTAGCTATTAGCATTTTTAGTATACTTGCCGCCAATAGTGCATTCGCGCAATCGTCGGATACCGCGCAAAACTATCAGCAACCTTCAGAACCGACTACTCGGCCTTTACCGGAAAATCCATCCGATTTAAACAAACAGCCCAGAAAAATTCATCGTATCGGTACAGCTATTCCCGCTCCTCGCAATAGCATCAGTATAAAAAGCACGGATGCCGGCGCCATACGCAGGCCGCCGCCTACATCAGGGTGCACCAACTGCGGCATTATCGATTTCGTCAATAAACTTGGGCAAGGCCCTGGTTTAAATGCCATAGCAGGCGGTGTTGTGGCCGGAACGGTCGCGCGAGAAGTTATTCGCCAAACGCCGCACTCGCAGGGCATTATTCACCCAAACACGATGGGCAGCATCTCCGGTGGTTATGGTGGGAATATGAATCATCCAGGCCAGCCGGGTAATCCGTATCAGGTCGGCATCACCATGAGCGATGGTAGTCAGGCAATTATTGCACTTCCCGATGCATCCAATCTTCAACAAGGCGATAGAATCCAGTTAATCGATGGCGTATTGGTGCTGGATCGTCAGTAAACATTGGAATTCAGCGCTTATCTGCCAACTACGGCAAAGCATTTGCAGATACCGCATGGATTGAGGAACATTCTATGAATACATCATCTCTCAAACACATCGAATTGCCGATCGAAGGTATGACATGTGCTGCCTGCGCAATACGTATCGAAAAGAATCTGAATAAGCTCTCTGGTGTTCAGGCTAACGTCAACTTCGCCAATGAAAAGGCTCATGTCAATTATGATGCCAGTCAGGTTAGAACTGACACGCTGATCGGCGCCATCGAAAAAGCCGGTTTTCATATTGCGCCACGTTCGGTACAGCTGCAATTACACAAAATGACGTGTGCGGCCTGCGCCGGACATATTGAGAAAGCGCTGAATAAATTGCCCGGTGTCACAGCCACCGTGAATGTAGCGACCGAAACGGCTAAAGTTAATTTCATACCGGGTTTGACAACAGTCGACCAGTTAATCGAAGCGGTGATCAATGCAGGCTATGGCGCCAGTGAAATCAACGAATCCAACCATGCGGAGGAAAAAGCGCGACGCCTGGCAGCTTATCAGACCGAATTACGCCTTTTCTGGATTTCATCCGCCCTCACCTTGCCGCTGGTGTTGCAAATGGGCGCCATGTTTGCCGGTCATGATATGGACATGCTGCCACGGTGGTTGCAATGGCTATTGGCAACCCCGGTGCAATTCTGGATTGGCCGGCGCTTCTATATCGGGGGCTGGCATGCTCTGCGTAGCGGTGGAGCAAATATGGATGTACTGGTGGCGTTAGGTACCAGCATGGCTTATTTCTTCAGTGCCGTGGTTACCGCATTCGCACTGGATCAGCATGTCTATTTTGAAGCCAGTGCGGCTATCATCACCTTGGTTCTGCTGGGTAAACTAATGGAAGCGCGCGCCAAGGGAAAAACTTCTGAGGCCATCGAAGCGCTGATCCGACTACAACCTAAAACAGCCCGCATCGAGCGCGAAGGAGAAATCATCGAAGTGCCAGCCAGCAGTCTGCAAGTCGGTGATATTTTCATCGTGCGCCCAGGCGAGAATTTGCCAGTCGATGGTGTCGTTGTTGAAGGTACATCCAGTGTGAATGAATCGATGTTGACCGGTGAAAGCTTACCGGTCAGCAAGCAAGCCAGCGCAAAAGTATTCGCCGCCACGTTGAACCAGCAAGGGTTGCTCAAATGCCGTGCAACCAGTGTCGGCGCACAGACCCAATTGGCCGCCATTATCCGCTTGGTCGAAGAGGCGCAAGGCTCCAAGGCACCGATTCAACGCATGGCAGACACTATTTCAGGTATTTTTGTCCCCATCGTTGTAGCGATCAGCATTCTGACATTGGCAATCACCTGGTGGCTTACCAGTGACTTTGTTGCTGCACTTATCAATGCCGTTGCGGTTCTGGTTATCGCCTGCCCTTGCGCATTGGGGCTGGCCACACCGACCGCCATCATGGTCGGTACCGGACGCGGCGCACAGGTTGGCGTGCTGGTCAGGAACGCAGCGGCACTGGAACACGCCGAGAAAATTCAAACTGTCATTGTCGACAAAACCGGCACGCTCACCGAAGGTAAACCGGAAGTCACCGACATTGTTCCCATTGAATCCATGAGTACACAGGATTTACTACGAATCGCAGCTTCCCTGGAACAAGGATCCGAGCATCCACTGGCCCGAGCAGTTCTGGATAGTGCGCAGAAAATGAAACTGTCACTTCAACCCATTCATGATTTCTCTGCCATCACCGGTAGTGGCATTACAGCCCACATGAATGGCACGCACTATCTGCTGGGTTCACCCAAATTTTTAATTCAGCAAAGTATCGTTGTGGATGAAAAGCAAATAAGCGCCTTGCAAGCAGAAGGAAAAACCGTTATCGGTGTTGCCTCCATTTCGGATAATGCTCGCTCAATACTTGGTTATCTGGCGATTGCCGACCGCCTGCGGGATACTTCTCTCAAAGCCATTGAACGTTTGCAATCGATGGGTATTGAAATCGTCATGCTAACTGGTGATAATGCCGTGACTGCTGCAGCGATTGCAAAGCAGACAGGCATCACGCAATATCGCGCCGAAGTCCTGCCGCAAGATAAAGCTGCTGAAGTCATGAAGCTGAAAGCCGTCGGTAAATTCACTGCCATGGTTGGCGATGGCATTAACGATGCGCCAGCCCTGGCGGCCGCAGATGTCAGCTTTGCCATTGGCGCCGGTTCGGATATTGCCATTGAAGCCGCTGATATTACGTTGATCCGCAGTGATCTGATGAGTGTTGCCGATGCCATTTCCCTATCGCGTGCCACACTCAGAAAAATCCGCCAGAATCTATTCTTTGCTTTTGTCTATAATACCTTGGGTATTCCATTGGCGGCCATGGGCATGCTAAGTCCAGTCATTGCCGGTGCTGCCATGGCGATGAGTTCGGTATCGGTCGTCAGCAATTCGCTATTATTGAAACGCTGGCGGGCAAATCACTAAATAATCATATAAAGGAAGCAATGACAGCAATGCTAACAACCACCATTAAAATCAAAGGTATGACCTGTATGGGTTGTGTCAACAGCGTCAAAAACGCCCTCAAGAACGCGACCGGTGTAATCCAAGTCGATGCTTCTCTCAATCCTCCGCAAGCGGCCGTGCAGTACGATCAAGCGAGTACAAACATTGATCTACTCAAAGAAGCGATCATCGACGCAGGTTTTGAGGTGGTTGATGCGTAGACATACGCTGCCACGTCATAAGGTGCGTCCGTAAGAATCCTCGAATCTCACGATATCGTCTTCGCCCAGATACGCCCCCGATTGCACTTCGATTAAATGCAGCGGGATTTTCCCGGGATTCTCGAGACGGTGGAGCTTCCCCAATGGAATATAAGTCGATTGATTTTCTGTAAACAACATTTCTTTATCTTCCACGATCACTTTGGCAGTACCACTGACGACCACCCAATGTTCCGCCCGATGATGATGCATCTGCAATGACAGTTTTTCTCCCGGTTTTACCATGATACGCTTGACCTGAAAACGCTCTCCTTTGTCGATACCTTCATACCAACCCCAAGGACGGTGAATACGCAGATGTTCGAGATGCTCCTTGCGACCATTGGACCCGAGATGTTGTATCGCGGTCTTGAGTTCCTGAGTTTTACTCTTATGCATCACCAGCACGGCATCGGCTGTTTCTACTACAATGACATCATCGAGACCGATCACGGAAACCAAGCGATTCTCCGCGCGAATGTAACTTCTCTTCGTGTCCATGACAAACGTATCTCCGCTGGTAAAATTATCGTTCGTATCCTTGGGAGAAATCTGCCAAAGAGAATCCCACGATCCCACATCACTCCAGCCAAATTGCGCAGGCACGACGACCGCACGGTCCGTCACCTGCATAATGGCATAATCAATGGAATCTGATGGGCAAGCCATGAAAGCATCCTTATCGGGACGAATAAAACTCAAGTCTACGATTCTTTTTAACCAGGCTTCCTGAGCAGCAGCAAAGATATTCGGTTTGTGTCGTTGTAGCTCTTCCAGATAACACTTGGCGGTGAAAACGAACATACCGCTATTCCAGGTATAACCACCTTCCTGCAAATAAGCTTGAGCGGTTTCCAGATTGGGTTTTTCGTAAAAAGATTGCACTTGATAGGCTGCCAGTGATGTCGCTTTGGCAAATGTGATGGCTTTACCCATTTTAATATAACCATAGCCAGTCTCTGGTGCATCAGGCATCACACCAAAAGTAACCAGATAGTCTTCACGAGCAGCAATTGCTGCGGTTTTCACAGCTTGCGAAAAAGCAACCTCATCATCAATGACATGATCTGCCGGTAGCACGAGCATGATGGCGTCTTCATCGGTCTGGGCAAGATGAAATGCCGCGAGTGCAATCGCCGGGGCGGTATTGCGACCGGCTGATTCAAGATAGATTGCTTCAGGTTTAATGTTGATGGCTTCACATTGTTCTTGGATAAGAAAGCGATGTTCAGAATTACATACAATAATGGGGGCCTGCACACTCAATAGAGTATTTGCCCGAATCAGCGTAGCTTGCAACATTGTTTCTTTACTAACGAGCGGCAGCAGCTGTTTCGGATAATTGGCGCGCGACAGTGGCCATAATCGGGTACCACTTCCACCAGACAAAATAATGGGATGAATATTCGAATGCATTTTCTGGAATTATTCCTTAGTTTTTTGTAAAGGATCTCTAGCAAAAATCCAATAATTTTTTCTACACAGCATGTTGAGTCGATTCACGGCAGCTTTCCAGCATCAGTATAGCAAAGCACTTGCGATTGTTATTTTATCGTCAATTCATTTTGGCCGACTCAATGACAAACGGCATGCTGGATTTCTAGTATGTCATCAAAAATAGCAACACATATTTCCTATACTAAGCTCCAAATGAATACTAACAGAATAATCTTTACTTTATGTTTCAGTAAACATTGGCAATCAAGATTTTTCGCTACCACTGATCCATGAAATTCAGGTGATAGCAATCAATATTGAACAATATTTTAACTCCGTCCTTGCTAATAAGTATCTTAATCCATAAATAAAAACGGCTACCAGTATAACTTAGTAGCCGTGCTTAAAAGTACTTCTATTCTACAACGGTTAGTGGTGGGTTTTTGGATTCTGCTGTTCAGGAGTCAGACCTTCTTTCCAAACTGCAGGAAGATTTTGTACCCAGCCGTTATAAACATTCGGAACAGCCAGAACTCCTTGACCGCCAAATCCCGGCAACCCGGTAACGGTATCATCTTTAGCAGTACCTGCACCATCAACCAGAGAAACATGGCCGGCAATAACCGCATCTTTTAAATCACCATCCCCATTCGGATCCACATCGACGACAGCCAATCTGTTCCCGAACTTGGATGTAACATAGGCATAATAGCCTCCACCCTCTTTTGCACCAAAGTTAGCGCCGTGACAACCTGGATCGCAATCCAATGATGTAACAATGGTATCTGTTGCGGTGTCAATGATAACAATTTGTCCATCCATTGAAGCAATTACCACTGCTTTACCATCCGGAGAAACCGGCGCTTGAATCGGCAATACACCAACTGCTAACTTGCCATTTCCATCGTTGTCTGCAAACGTCCCGTCGAGAGGGTTATAGTCTGCAATGAGACTGACAGTTTTTATCAGTGCGCCTGTATTACCATTAAGCACACTCAATGAATGATGCAGCAGATTGGTTGCATAAATTTTGCTTGAATCCGGCATCATACCGATTGCTATCGGATGCGCACCTGGCGCAGTGCCTCCAGTAGGTGTCCTGGCCTGAATAGTACCATTATCGACAGCGTATACACCGACGTCATGAGTACCGATATTTGGCGTTACGATTTTTGAGCCATCGGCGCTGATCCAGTGACCATGTGGATTAGCAGAAACGTGACCCTGTGCTTGCGTCGGCAGCATTTTCTCAACCTTGGTCGTTCCTGCGGGAATCATGTATATGCCATTCTCGCCATTAATTGCGATGGTAATATCATCGGTAGTCGGTAATGTCACCACGTGAGAAGGCGAATATCCCACTTGGATATTCTTGATTAACTCCCCAGTCTCGCGATTAATCATCGAGAATTTATTATCAAACCATTGCGTTTGAAAAATAATTGATTGATCACGATTAGTCCACATGTTGTGCGGATTATTGTTGTTAATCTGCGGCAACGCAACTTTACGTTTAACAGTCCAAGTTGCCGTATCAACTACAGTGCTGGTTCCCGGCTTGAATTTACTCGCGGTTTTTTCAAATTGAGTATTAACCCATACTTCGCCTACACCTCGGGTTGCCGGAGCATTGCCAACTGAAAGCGGCTCATTTTTTACATTAAGCGCGGATAGAGGAAGCGCAAATCCCACGCCACCGTCTGCAATCTTACCAAAAGGTTCTCCGGAGATTCTCACAGGAAGTGTTGGATAACTGACATTCCAAAGTCCCGTGCTGTAGTCTCGCCAGTTTGCCGTTGCGGTGGTGATAAAAAATGTTTTCAGCAAACGAACTGCCAGATCACTGCTAGTTGGCAAGCTTTTTATTCCTGTTGCAAGATCAATTGTGTAATTGGATTGCGGATTCCCTAAATCCAAACCTTCGGTGGAGGGATCATCCACAATCACCGCAGCGAACATGAAGGGATGCACTTTACAGGTAAAGACATATAATCCCGGTGTATCAAGCTTGACAATCCCGCCTCCCCGGTAAGCATCGGTTTGATTGAAAGGCATATGATGCGCGCCGCTAGGCCATAACAACGAACTTATAGTATGTACGCCATTGGTTTCGGACATGACAAAATTGACGCTGCTACCTGGATAAATCACTTCCAGGGATTTGGTTTTGATATCGGCGCCTTGAAGAGGAGAACCTGTAGCACCCGGATCACTGAGCTTAACAATGGCGTCACCGCGTGCACTTCTAAACCAGCTGGCAGGTTCATCGGTAACCTCAAATGTTACTAAGCCCGGTCCTCTTGACTGATCACCCAGTAAAATATTGCCATATGGAGATGCGCCTACGATACTGGCGCCATCGCCGCCTTCAGGATAAACCTTGAAGCTGCCATGCATGCCCGCTTCCATATGGGCAATCAAGTGGCAGTGGTATTGCCAATCTCCGTCACCGACCCCAGACCCGGCTTTGACTGTAAATGAATGGGTATCTGAACCATCTGCTAACAATTTGGTATCAATTACTTCATTTGTTCCAGTTTTAAACCAGCGATGCGCATGCAGGTGAAAAGTATGTCCTGGCCCTATTGCCAGAATGTGGAACCGCACAATATCGTTCTCAACGGCCCCAGGATTGGGATTGGCCCAGAGCGGCTTTTGTGTGCCATCGCTGGAAATTTCGGTTCCCCAGAAAGTTGAACCCACCATGAACAGTACAAACTGCTTGTCCAGATCAGCTTGAGTAACGGGAACGATATTGCCATTGGCTTCTACGTAACGATCCAGCGGACCGGTTGCTTTATCGACTATCAGCGCACCGAACAAACCAAGCTGTTCCTTGCCATCAATGTTGCCGTGATAAACATAGGTACCTGCCTTGCTGGCTTTTACACTATAGCTCTTAGTTTTTCCAGGTCCAACTTTGGCTGAGCTTGGTAGTGGAAGACCTGGAACCTTAAATCCCACTTGCGTGCTGGTGTTGTTAGTAAGCGTTACATTAATACTATCGCCTTCTTTTACAAATAAAGCCGGACCTGGAATTACTGCCTCATTGCCGGCCATAGCATATGCCAGTTGACCATTCGGCAGTGTTTCGGCTGTTAGTGAAATATTATGCACAGCGGCCAGTGCAAAAGACGATGTTAACAGTGCTATGACAAAAAATATGACTGTTATTATTGGCCTTGTTATGCCAGAAATATTTTTATGATTCATTTTTTGCTATCCTTATCATTTAAGTGCCTATTTTCCTGCTTAGTGAACATTAAATTTCCCTCTCATGCCCATCAATTGGTTTGAGAAATTTTTATCCACATAAAAAGAACTTTGTTCCGCCTTGACTACAAATACATGCTTTTCAAGCGGACCAATAGCAACCTGATTAATAAGATTATTTGTGCCTGGATCGACCCATCGATAACCATTCAGCTTAAATGTGTGAATATCAGTACCCAGAGCAATCAAATGAAATCTGACATTGCTGTCGCTCCGTGCTGACAGTGTAGGATTGGCGCCATGTTTTGATTGTTTTTTGTCAGCACCATTAATTTCCATACCCCAGAAAGCATCATCTCCCATGTATAGCACATACTCTTTGGCATAACTGGGAGCGCCGATTGGATTTACGATGATTGCCCCAAAAAGGCCTTTATGTTCCGCACCGTTATGCGTTTCAAAATTATGATCATGGTATGCCCATGTGCCCGCAGTACCTGGCGCGACATTCCACTTATACTCATAGAAGGAAAAATACTGATCCTTCTCCAATCCTGCACCCGCCCCTTCATCAAGATGATTATTGATCACTTTGAGCGTGCCATCACTGAGAATGTCGTAGTGAACGCCATGCACATGTATGCTGACTTGTTTGCTGATTCCTGGGACATGAGTAGTATTGCCGGGAATTTCATTTAAAATTGTTATCTTGACCGTATCACCCTCAGTCAACACAATCGTTGGTCCTGGAATTGTGGCAACCTTGCTATATCGGTCCGTAATGGATACGCCATCTACCATATGACTATCCATCTTGTAGGCCATCAGCTTGTTGCCGAATCCGTCATCCTGAGTCTCTTCTGCGGTCAATTGAATAATATGCTCTGCTGCGAAGCTTTTGCCGATCAATAGACAAGACATTGCCAGCACAAGCAAAAACATAATCAGCAGTTGCCTTACAGCATTATGGGGCATCCATTGCGTGGCACTGGAATTCTCTAGGAACTCCGTGGCACAACAAGGTCGATTAATTTGAAACGACATTTTTAACATCCCTCCTATAAATGTAAAAAAAATGTACATCAAGAGAAACGTGTAAAAAAAAAGCACATCCGGATATCAAAGGTGCTTTCTTTTGAGACTCACGATGCTCTTGAGGCTCACGATTCGATCAGTAGATTGCAGTAATTGATGACTGCTATCTATTTCATTTAGCGAGGGAATAATTTTATCAAAGCTAATTTCAAACAAATAGATGCCATTTGTCCTCAAGATCTATTTATTTTTCAGAATCTTCCGGGAAGAATATCCCGACCATGTAGGAATCTTTGAAATAACCATACAGAGGTGCCTTCAGGCATAGCTCGATCTGTTTTTTTACGCCGATCTTTTTATAGATTATCGATAATTGATTACGCACGGTTTTCTCAGTAACCAATAATTGCGAGCTGATTTCTTTAGCCGACAAACCTTTACATGCAAGATAGGCAATTTGGCGCTCACTATCACTCAGCTTTAATTGATGCGTGGCTTTGGCATCGGGTTGTATTTCAGGCATTGGGTTGCCGTCGAACTGTGCCTGCCATAGCAACTTAGTGACATGGCGGTCAAACCAAACCTGACCCGCATGAATCGCATGGATCGCTTTCAATAACAATTCAGAAGACTGGTGCTTACTGATAATGCCTACCGCTCCGGCACGAAAAGTTTGCAGGTACGTATGCTCACTATTTTGATGGGAGAGAGCCAATACCTTACTGTCTGGGCAGGCATTCAATAACTTGATAATATGATCGGTACAATTGCCGTTGTTTAGATGTAAATCCACCAGTACCACGTCCGGTTTATGCTGCACAGCCAGATTGAGCAGATCCTCTATACAAGCGGTTTCTGCAACCAAACGTACCGAAGCATGATTTTCAAACAATGCGCGCAAACCTATGCGCACGAGTTCAAAACTTTCTGCTACGAGTACACGAATTTTTGTGTCAGACCGCTCAGCCATGCTTGTAAATTTACCCAGGTTTAAAAAGCCTCAGACGCAGGACTTGAGTCGCTATCTTGATCCTTCATGTGGGGAGATCACCTCCATATTTTTATTTTTTACAGATCGCTGAGAAACTATCTGTATTGCCGCTACGGTGTTAAAACAGGCTGACATGTTCATTTATTACGCATAAACTGCGCCTTACCACCTGTTTTTGCCTGGTATCGACCACTTCGAAAACGTTTTTCAACTGCCTGTCAAGCCTCACGATCAGATCATCGGATTATCGATATTGATTACTACTATCTATCTAATTTCATGAAGGAATAATTCTATCAAATCTATTTTCTAAGCAATAGATGTCATTTGTCCCCTCGGAATAACTATTTATTCGAATTTTTCCGACAAAATATCCCGAGGTAGTATATGTGGGATTATTTGAAATAATTATAACGTGGCGCCTTCAAGCAAAGTTCGATCTGCTTTTTAACACCTATTTTTCTATAAATCGTTGATAGCTGATTGCGCACGGTTCTTTCCGTAATAAAAAATCGTAAACTTATTTCTTTAGCTGACAACCCCTTACAAGCAAGATAAGCGATGCGACGCTCACTATCGCTTAGTTTTGGCTGCCGCGGCATAGTAAGATCGATTTGTCTTTGTATGAGCGTATTCCGATCAAGCTGCTCCTGTCGAGTCAGCTGAGCGATGTGACGGTCAAACCAGGCTTGACCAGCATGAATCGCATATATGGCTTTTAATAGCAACTTACAAGAATGATGTTTGCTGATGACACCCACTACCCCGGAACGATAAGTTTGCAAATAGACATGCTCGCTATCATGTTGGGAAAAAGCCAGCACTCTACTGCGTGGACAGGTGTCCAATAATTTGGCGATATGTTCGGCATAATTACCGTTGCTCAACTGCAAATCCACCAGAATGACATCCGGCTTATGTTGTACCGCCAAGTAAAATAAATCTTCTATATGGCTGGTTTCCGCAACCAGACTGATCGCAGCATGATTTTGAAATAACGAACGTAAGCCAATGCGGACAAGCTCAAAGCTTTCTGCCACCAGTACGCGTATTTTAGTGCGCCCTATCATCTAGTTGTTAATTACCATCTATCAGGATGTCTATTTTATAAAGCGACTCCAGATCGTTAAGTAATGAAAAGATAGACTTTACTAGCACTAATTATCATTGCGACAACATATCTCAGGAAAGTCGGGCAAGAAATAAGTTGCCTCATGAATTATGCTACAATCGAACCATTGTGAACATTGATAATTTTCGCCCGGAACATTTCCTCGTTAAGTGACAATTACCACTTATCAAGGCATCATTTAGAGAAATCGATAAGAACTGAGACAGCAAGTGAAATATAACTTATCCATTAATTTCACTTATTGATTAAGCGCAAGAATCGATGTTGTAAATACTACTGTGTCAATCCGCCAAGCAAGCAGCAGTTCGTTAGACATAGACTTATTCAGCCAGTTTTTTCTTCAGCATGGCATTCACCTGTGCCGGATTCGCTTTGCCCTGGGTAGCTTTCATGATCTGGCCGATCAGTGAATTGAAGGCTTTTTCCTTACCATTGCGATAGTCAGCGACTTGCTGTGCATTGGCAGCCAATACCTGATCGACTAACTGCTCGATGGCGTTATCGTCGGAAATTTGCTTCAATCCCTTGGCTGCAATGATAGCGTCGACATTTTTATCCAATTCGCCGCTCCACATGCTCTCAAATACCGTCTTGGCGGCTTTGCCGGAAATAGTGCCGTCACTGATGCGCATCAGCAATACAGCAAGTTGCTCAGGGCTGATCGGGCAAGCGGCGATTTCAATGCCTTCCTTGTTCAATTGCCCGCTGATCTCGCCCATAATCCAATTGGCGCACAATTTGGCTTGCGCGGGTAATTGCGTAACCGTTGCTTCAAAATAATCGGCCGTTTCACGTGAACTTGTCAGTGCGGAAGCATCGTAGGCGGATAGTGCAAACTTGGACACATAACGATCACGGCGCACTTGTGGTAATTCCGGCATGGTTTGCTTGATCTGGTCAATCCAGTGTTGCGGGATTTCCAGCGGCAGCAAATCCGGATCGGGGAAATAGCGGTAATCATTGGCATCTTCCTTGGTGCGCATGGTACGTGTTTCGTCTTTGTTAGCATCATACAAACGGGTTTCCTGCCGAATTGTGCCACCGTCTTCAAGAATTTCGATCTGCCTTCTTGCCTCAAAATCAATGGCTTTTTCAAGAAAACGAAATGAATTCAGGTTCTTGATTTCACAACGTGTACCGAGTTTTTCCGTGTCGCGTGGACGCACCGATACATTAGCATCGCAGCGAAACGAGCCTTCCTGCATGTTGCCGTCGCAAATACCGATCCAGCGCACCAGTGCATGCAGTGTTTTCGCATACGCGACTGCTTCTGCGCTACTGCGCATGTCCGGCTCGGAGACGATTTCCAATAACGGTGTGCCGGCTCGATTCAGATCAATACCGCTCATGCCATGAAAATCCTCGTGCAACGACTTGCCAGCATCTTCTTCCAGATGAGCGCGCGTCAGACGAATGTTCTTTTCGACACCATTCACCTGAATCTGGATGCTGCCACCCTGTACCACCGGTAATTCGTATTGACTGATTTGGTAACCTTTGGGCAAATCGGGGTAGAAGTAATTTTTGCGGGCAAAAATGGACGGCGAGTTGATTTTTGCGCCCACAGACAAACCCAGTTTAACCGCTCGTTCAACCGCTCCCTTATTGAGCACCGGCAGAACCCCCGGCAGCGCCAGATCGATCACACATGCTTGGGTATTCGGCGGCGCACCATAAGCGGTGGAAGCACCTGAGAATATTTTAGATCGCGTTGAAAGCTGAGAATGTACTTCAAGACCGATGACAATTTCCCACTGCATGATGTGTTTCCCGACTAAATGGATAGTTTCATGAATAAACGATTCGATTAAACAGGCGATTGCAGATGCCAGTCGGTTATCTGCTGATATTGGTGCGCGGCGTTCAACATCTGCGCCTCCATAAAATAATTGCCAATGATATGCAAACCGACCGGCCGATTCTTATCACCAAAACCAACCGGGATCGACATCGCCGGCAATCCAGTCAGATTGGCTGCGCTGGTATAGATATCCGACAAATACATCTGAATCGGATCGCCGCTTTTCTCGCCCAGATTAAAAGCAACCGTGGGCGTCGTGGGACCCATGATGATATTGCACTGCTGGTAAGCTTCGGTAAAATCCTGCGCAATCAGACGACGCAGTTTTTGTGCTTTAATATAATACGCATCGTAATAGCCATGCGACAAAACATACGTACCGATCAGAATGCGCCGTTTCACTTCCGCACCGAACCCTTGCGCGCGCGTCTTACGATACATATCACCAAGATCGCTGTATGATGGGGCACGATGGCCATAGCGCACGCCATCAAAGCGGGATAGATTACTCGATGCTTCAGCAGGCGCCAAAACATAATAAACAGGAATCGATAGTGCTGCATTCGGCAGCGAAATCTCAACCATTTCCGCACCCAGCTTGCGATATTCATCCAGTGCTTTCTCTATTGCGCTTTCGACATCCTTGCTCATGCCTTCTGCGAAATATTCTTTAGGCAAACCGATGCGCAAACCCGCCAAGGGTTTTTGCAGATCGCGCGCATAGTCTTCGACATCTCGTTGCAGACTGGTTGAATCGCGCGGATCAAACCCGACCATAATATTCAGCAACAGCGCCAGATCTTCTGCCGATTTGGCCATGGGGCCACCCTGATCCAAGCTGGAGGCAAAAGCAATCATGCCATAACGAGATACCAATCCATACGTCGGTTTAATCCCCGAGATACCACATAACGCAGCCGGCTGGCGAATGGAGCCGCCGGTATCCGTGCCGGTCGCCGCAGGTGCCAGTCTTGCCGCCACCGCGCAAGCCGCGCCGCCGGAACTACCGCCCGGCACTGCTGCAACATCCCACGGGTTTTTCACCAATCCATAAAATGATGTTTCATTACTTGATCCCATGGCGAATTCATCCATATTGGTCTTACCAATATTGACAGTACCCGCTTGGTTGAAACGTTCAATAACACCGGCATCATACGGTGAAATAAAGTTCGACAGCATTTTTGAGCCACAGGTGGTCAACCAACCTTTGGCGCAAAAAATATCTTTCTGGGCAATGGGAATACCAGTCAATGGACCTGCCTGTCCGGAAGCGAGCATCTTGTCCGCAGCCTGCGCTTGCGCAAGGCTTATGTCTTCATTGAGCGTAATAAACGCGTTGTACTCCGGATTAAGTTTTTTAATACGATTGAGGAATTCTGTTGTCAGCTCAGTGCTGGAAATCTTTTTTTCGGCAAGTTGACTGGAGAGCTGTTTAAGGCTGGCATTAAACATGGTATTTACTGATAAAGGAAATATAAAATGCTACGTACGACAATGATTGATTTAAATTGTTAAGTGGTTTTTTTATTACTATTCTTCTGACCCATTGCTTTGAGCGATACAAGTTTCTTAATCTATTCAATAACCTGAGGAACTAAATAGAGGCCTGCTTCCACTTGTGGCGCTATCGACTGGCATAATTCGCGTTGATCGGTCTCGGTGACCTCGTCTTCACGTAAACGCTGCACTACACTTTGGGCATGAGACATCGGCTCTACAGTCGACGTATCCACCGCTTGCATGGTTTCAATCAGGTTAAAAATACCGGATAACTGGATCAAAGTTTCTTTTGCTTCGCCTTCATCAATCTCAATATATGCAAGATCAGCAATACGTTTTACGTCATTCACTGTGAGAGTCATGTCAATTGGCAACCTTATATTTAGATAAGTATTAGGGTATCATGCCCGGTTTAACCGGCGCATTATTTTTTGATGGTTTTATTTTTTTATTCATTCTCTCGTCATAGATCATAAATATTAATAACGGATTTTGCCACTATGTTTAATTTTTTGAACAACAACATTCTTGGAAACTATTTCTCGACAGATATGGCAATCGATCTGGGCACGGCCAATACGCTGATTTATGTCCATGGCCAAGGCATTGTATTGGATGAACCTTCTGTCGTCGCAATCCGCGAAGAAAGCGGTGCCAACGGCAAAAAAATGATTCAGCAAGTCGGCCTCGCAGCCAAGCAGATGCTGGGTCGTACTCCCGGCAACATCACCGCTATCCGCCCCATGAAAGATGGGGTTATTGCGGATTTCACCGTCACTGAGCAAATGCTCAAGATGTTCATCAGAAAAGTAAATCCTCCCCGCTTATTTTCAGCCAATCCACGTATTGTCATCTGTGTACCTTACGGCTCCACACAAGTAGAGCGCCGTGCCATTCGTGAAGCTGCTTATGGTGCTGGCGCCCGCAAGGTTGAATTAATCGAAGAACCCATGGCTGCAGCGCTAGGCGCCGATCTTCCAGTTGAATCACCGACCGGCTCGATGGTCGTAGACATTGGCGGAGGCACCACGGAAGTCGGTGTGATCTCGTTGGGTGGGATTGTTTATTCTAATTCCGTACGCGTAGGCGGAGACAAATTCGACGAAGCGATCATTAACTATATCCGCCGTAACTATGGCATGTTGATTGGTGAACCCACCGCAGAAATCATAAAAAAAGAAATCGGTTCAGCCTTTCCAGGTTCTGAAGTACGGGAAATTGAAGTGAAAGGCCGTAATCTCGCCGAAGGAATTCCGCGCAGCTTCACCATCTCCAGCAATGAGATTCTGGAAGCATTAACAGAACCGCTCAATAGTATCGTCAGTGCCGTAAAATCTGCACTCGAACATACCCCACCGGAATTGGGCGCGGATATCGCTGACAAAGGTATGGTGATGACAGGTGGCGGTGCATTATTGCGCGACATTGATCGTTTATTGATGGAAGAAACCGGCTTATCGGTGATTGTTGCAGATGATCCCCTGACCTGTGTGGTTCGCGGTGCCGGTATCGCTCTGGAAAACATGGATCGTACGATTGGCATTTTTGCCCGTGATTAATCAAACTTGGCGATAAACTTTTTTCACTGATACATTGCATTAAAAATAACACCAGATCCTTATAAATACTGGACGTAATGAAAACAGCTCCTCAGTTTTTCAGACATGGGCCAGGTCCGCTTGCACGACTGTTTGTATTTGTATTGCTATCCTGTTTACTCATCGCTGAAGATTTGCGTTTCAAATATTTTCCTGAGCTACGCCAAACGATTGGCGTAGTCATTTTTCCATTGCAAAAAGTCGCTTATATTCCCATCCATATCTATGATCAAATCGAAGGGCTCGTTGCCAGCTTCTATCTCGTGGAGGAGAATATAAAATTAAAGCAGCAGTATATGGAAGATCGAGAACAACTCTTAAAATTGCATGCATTACAAGCCGAGAATGCGCAATTACGTCAATTACTTGGCGCGGTTCAACGCATTGAAACCAATACCGAAACCAAGGCTGTTCTAGCCGAAATTTTGTATACTCCACGCGATCCATTCAATCACAAAATCACGTTGAATAAAGGTGGCTACCACAATATCCAGCTAGGTCAAGCAGTCATTGACGATAAAGGTATCGTTGGGCAAATTACGCAGCTATATCCTTGGTCATCAGAAGTGACGCTGCTCACCGACAAGAATCATTCGGTTCCTGTACAAGTTTTGCGTAATAATTTACGCTCGGTCGTCTCAGGTACAGGTAAAAATGATGAACTGGAACTGCGTTACTTATCGGTCAATATCGATATCCAACCAGGCGATCTGTTGGTAACATCCGGAATCGGCGGCGTCTATCCGCCGGGGATTCCTGTCGCAACGGTACTTAGAATTGAACGTGATCCTGCCGATGATTTTGCTCAAGTCATCAGTACACCGATAGCTGGCGTAGATAGAAACCGGCAAGTCTTAATTCTATCGCTAGCGCAGTCAGTTCTGGATGATCTTATCGAGACACCTAAAATTGAACCACAAAAAAAATAAGAATAATCGGCTGGGGTTGGATGATTACTTCGGACAGGATGTATATATACCTCCCAGCAATGGATATATTGCCATCAGTTTGGCGATAGCCCTCATGTTCAACTTTTTACCGCTACATCAAGATATATTGATTTTTAGTCCCGATTTCGTAGCGCTCACAATCGTCTACTGGAGCATCAATTACCCGCATAAAATGGGCATGAGCATCGCTTTTATCATGGGACTAATGATGGATGTCGGCAATACCGGCATATTGGGGCAACACGCCTTAGCGTATTGTATTGTTGTGTACCTGACATTAGTGTTCGGGCGGCGATTACGCATATTCAATGTCATGCAACAAGCACCCCAGATCAGTTTAATATTATTTACGATGCAAATAGTCACCGTTTTAGTTGCAGTATCCGGCGGTTCCGATTTGCCGACTTGGTACTATTTCTCTGCTACTGTAACAGGCACTTTATTATGGGTACCTGTTTCATTGCTATTAAGTACGCCGCTGAAGCAGAAATCAGACCCTAATGCATTATGAAACATAAAGTAGAGCTGCGAAATCATTCGATTGAACTGCACAAATTCCGCTTGCGTCTTACGGTGAGCGCAGGTTTTGTAATGATATTTTTTATAATACTCTATGCGCGCTTTTATTATTTACAGATTACCCAGCAAGAACACTATCACACCTTAGCAGAAGCAAATCGCATCTCTATTCTACCGTTGGTTCCCAACCGTGGCTTGATTTATGACCGCAACGGTAAAGCCTTGGCACAAAATTATTCCGCATATGCGCTGGAAATCGTACCCAGTAAAGTTCCGGATATCGATGCCACGCTGGATGAGCTGGGTGCGATTATTGAAATCACACCCAATGATCGCCAGCGCTTTAAGAAACTCATGAAGGAAAGCAAGCGATTTAAAAGCTTACCGATCCGCAATCGCCTTACGGATGTAGAAATTGCAAGTTTTGCAACCAATCGGTATCGATTCCCGGGTATTGAAATCAAGGCGCGTGTATTTCGTCAATACCCGGAAAAAGAAATGGTATCGCATGTAGTCGGCTACATCAGTCGTATCAATGACCAGGATCTTGAGCAACTTGAACTGAATGGCGAACTGAATAACTATCGTGGCTCTCATCATATTGGAAAAATTGGCATTGAACAAAGTTACGAAAAACAGTTGCACGGCATCACGGGTTTTGAAGAAGTAGAAACGGATGCGGCAGGACGTTCGATTCGCGTTCTATCACGCACACCGCCGGTTTCAGGCAACAACTTAATTCTTTCGTTGGATCTTGGCTTGCAGGAAGCAGCGGAAAAGGCTTTCGGTGATCGTCGTGGTGCATTAGTTGCATTGGATCCCAATAACGGCGAAGTACTTGCGTTTGTCAGCAAACCCGGCTACGACAACAATCTTTTTATCGGCGGTATTGACCAAGAAAACTGGAATCTGCTCAACAACTCAATTGACAGACCGCTGAATAACCGAGCATTACGCGGGGTTTATCCACCCGGATCGACATTCAAGCCTTTTATGGCGTTAGCGGCGCTGGAATTGGGAAAACGCACGGCTGAATATAGTATGAGCGACCCTGGATATTTTTCACTACCGGGTGTAGACCGCCGCTATCGTGACTGGAAACCGGGTGGTCATGGCAGAGTTAATTTACACAAATCATTGGTAGTCTCGTGCGATACTTATTACTACAGTCTTGCCAACGATCTGGGAATAGACAATATACACAGCTTTATCGGTCAATTTGGGTTAGGAAGAAAAACCGGCATTGATATCGAAGGTGAAGTTTCCGGGCTTTTGCCCTCGTCAGCCTGGAAAATGAAGCAATATAAACAAAAATGGTATGCAGGCGACACGATCTCTGTCGCAATCGGCCAAGGTTATAATCTCGCGACCCCCTTACAACTCGCTTTTGCCACCATGGTTATCGCTAATAATGGCAAGGCATATCTGCCACGCCTGATCAAACAAATACAAAACAGTCAAACCGGAGATATCGAAGATGTTCCTGCAAAACTGCTCTATAGCGTTAACTTAAAACCTCAGAATTTTGAAATCGTTAAAAACGCATTGGTGGATGTCACACGCCCTGGCGGCACTGCCGCTAAAGCCGGTATCAATACCGCCTACACCTTTGCCGGCAAAACGGGCACCTCACAAGTGATCGGCATCAAACAAGGAGAACGCTACAATGAAAAATCCATCAATGAACGTCACCGCGATCACGCCATGTTTATTGCTTATGCACCTGCAGAGAATCCTAAGATTGCTTTAGCGGTATTGGTTGAAAATACCGGAACAGGCGGCTCAACAGCAGCGCCGATTGCAAGGCAAGTATTTGATTATTTTTTATTGGGTCAATTTCCTGAAGCAACGATCGCACAATTTACCGAATCTGTTGAAGACCATGCGCACGAGCATCTCTAACAGGCTTTTGAAAAACGTATTCGAGGCAGCCGATGCAAGGCAAAAACGGGCGAAAAAGCGCAATTTATACTTAATAAATGAGCATTTTGAGTCTGTTTTTAACGCCACAGCGGCAACGCAGATAGTTTTTCAATGGCCTGCAGCAGGCTGTTTAAATATTCTACCAGCCCATGATTGAACTCAGAAAAATTTGGTACTACTTCACGCGCTACATCGACGGCTTTCTATTGGTTGGCATTCTCACATTGATGTCGGTGGGACTGATCATTCTTTATAGCGCCACGGGTGCAAATATCAGCAAAGTCAGTCACCAAGTAATCAACATATCGGTAGCTTTGGTAGTGATGTGGTTGGTTGCCAATATCCCATTACAACAAATCAGGCGCCTTGCACTACCAATGTATGTAACAGGGCTTGCCTTACTCATTGGTGTTACATTATTCGGTGAAATCAACAATGGCGCCAGGCGCTGGCTCGATGTCGGGATCACTAAAATCCAACCATCCGAATTGATGAAAATTGCCATTCCGCTGATGATGGCCTGGTATTTCGACAAGCATGAAATTACGCTACGCTTGCGAGATTATGTTGGCGCCACCATACTACTTATGTTGCCGGTCTTTTTGATCCTAAAGCAGCCTGACCTGGGTACGGCAATACTGATTGCGGCCAGTGGATTTTATGTGCTGTTCTTGGCCGGCTTGCCATGGCGCATCATTGTCGGATTGGGAGTAGCGGCGGCGAGCAGTTTTCCGTTTGTGTGGGCAACCATGCATGATTATCAGCGTCAGCGCATTATGACCTTGCTGGATCCCTCCCAAGATCCATTAGGCGCCGGTTACCACACCATCCAATCCTCCATCGCGATAGGCTCCGGTGGTATTATTGGTAAAGGATGGCAAAACGGTACGCAAACGCAATTGGATTTTTTACCGGAACAAAGTACCGATTTTATCTTTGCAGTCTTCTCCGAAGAATTCGGATTAGTCGGCAACACACTGTTATTACTGCTATATCTTGTGATAATCGGACGCTGCATGATCATTACTGCCAATGCATCCACGCAGTTTACGCGCCTTATTGCAGGCTCAATTACACTGACTTTCTTTACTTATATTTTCGTTAACATGGGAATGGTTAGTGGTATCCTTCCGGTCGTAGGTGTTCCACTGCCACTCATCAGTTATGGTGGCACATCCATGGTGACAATGTTGCTCGGTTTTGGTATTTTGATGAGTATTCAAACACATCCTAAACTCATAAAGACATGACAAACGTTTATTTAACATTTCCGCAAACCTATAAATATTTTTTGTCTGTAATCGCATCACCGGTTTCCGGATTAACATTAGCACTGATCTTCACATTGCTGACAGCTTGTAGCAGCACACCGCAATATAATGACAAGCTAAAACACAAACGCTCCTCTGCTGCTGCAACAATTGACTCTGGTTTCGGTTCCGTTGCCAGGAAAGGCGGAGGTTATTATCTGGATGATGGTCCAGGTGATAACCCGCCACCGGATTTGCACTTGATTCCGGATGCAGTGCCCAAAGTTGAACCGCTACGCCAGGCTAATATGCAACCTTATGTTGCATTGGGTAAATATTTTAAGCCGATGACTGAGCTTCGTCCTTATAGAGAACGTGGCGTCGCTTCGTGGTATGGCCGCCGCTATCATGGTAACAATACTGCGTCGGGGGAAATCTATGATATGTATGCGATGACGGCTGCACACCCTACCTTACCGTTACCCAGTTACGTCCGAGTCACCAATCTGGGAAACGGCAAATCGATTATTGTGCGTCTAAATGACCGTGGTCCATTTTTATCTGATCGCTTAATCGATCTTTCCTATACAGCGGCTTATAAATTAGGAATACTGGCAGGCGGCAGTAGCCAAGTTGAAGTCGAAAGTATAATGCTCAATAGTGATTCGACCAGGCTGGCGATCTCTAAACCACCAGCCTCAGCACCGCCTATTGCCGATAGCAATATAGCAATGGCTATGGTTTATCTGCAATTGGGAGCATTTGGCTCACCGGATAACGCACACAATTTTCTCACACACATACGCAAGAAAATTCCATCGCTCAACAAAACCATCAACATCACAAAGAATAATGGCTTGTATAAAATTCATGCAGGCCCCTACCCAGATCAAATGCTTGCAAAACAAGCTGCCAGCACCATTACTCAGCAACTTGCCATTACACCTGTATTAGTCATCGATTAACAGGCTGTTGCAAAACATTTTCGAGGCAGCCGAACCAGGCAAAAACAGGCGGCAAGGCGCAGTTTATGCGTAACCAATGAGTATTTCTAGCCTGTTCTTAACACCGTAGCGGCGACACAGATAGTTTTCCGGTGGCTTGTTAAACAATCAAAAAAAATCCCTATTGCAAGCAATAGGGATTAAAGGGCCTCGTCATAAAATCATTCATCACAATCAAAAGACTCAATGTAAAACATCTTCCTCAGTAAAGCATCACTCCTTTTTGCATTGCGCCTTCGACAGCAGAGAGAAGATTGCGATAATCTGACTTCACTATAATACCTACTGAGTACTTTTGAAGATGAAAACAGAGAGGGAATATATCCCTATATCACGATTAGGACTGTGACTTTTCGCACACTAATGTCAAAACTGTTAGCTCGCTGCTATTAATGCAATCACCATATCTGAATATTATGAATTGCATTCAAAGACTCCAAACAGATTATCTTATGACCTATCATGGCTATCTGCGAGAAGATACAGGGAGTCATATAATTTATAGTGCTATACTCACAAAGGCCTTTATCGTAAGCGAGGGAATGCTGGCTTTATGCTGATATTTTGCAAACGTATCATTAATATCAAATCCAATAAAATGGTTACCATTATTTTCTCTCTTCATTATTAGAATCTTCAGCCCCTAAATATAATCATGCTAACATCTATTGCGATAGCGCCTATTAACCATGTTTTACGTAGCGAAGGATGGCCGTGCGGACGACTACAATCTTTTATTGGTCAAACGGCTTGTATTCAGATACCTCCTTTCGTTAATTTCAAAATACTTATCGATGCAAAAGGTGAAACGCAGCAAATTGACAATAGTTTTTGTGCAGATACGACACTCACCTTGTCTCCATTCATTCTGCCCAAAATACTTGCCAGGGAAACCGCTGCATTTGAGCTGATAAAAATTAGCGGCAATCAATCTTTTGCTGAAGAATTAATCAATATTGGTAAGCAAATTAATCTCAACATGATTATTGAGCATGATCTGAGTAAAATCGTTGGAGACATCCCTGCACATCGCATCGCAAATACAGGCGAACATCTCATGCAATGGCAAACAAAAAATTTTGGCCGTATTTCTCAAGCACTGGCTGAATACTGGACAGAAGAAAATATTGTTTTAACAAAGCGCGCTACGAGTAATCAATTTATTCAAGAAGTAACAAATCTACAACACACTATTGAGAAACTAGAACAACGATTAGATAGATTAACGCAGCAAAATACCTTAACCGGAAAGTAATAAAACACAACACATTTATTTCTTCAAACGGCAACACAGATGAATTTTGATTATGAATAAAAATAAACTCGTAATATGTTAGTTGCTTCTGTTAAATTCCAATGCTAGTCAACAAATCGATATAATCCATGCGCCTATTCCGCCTTCTAAAAATACTATCTGTTGCTTTCCGGTTTGGATTAGACGAATTTGTTTTGAGTCATAGTCGATTGAAATTCTTGCGGGCTTTTGTAAGAACAATGACTTTCTGGCGGAAACTCGATAATCCACGCGGCGAAAGATTACGGCTGGCGCTGGAAACGTTAGGCCCGATTTTTGTTAAATTCGGCCAAATGCTATCCACCCGGCGCGATCTGTTACCACAAGATATCGCTGATGAATTAGCCAAGCTGCAGGATCAGGTACCGCCTTTTTCTTACAAATTTGTATTATCCACGTTAGAAAAAGAATATGGCCAAAAAATCAATAAAGTATTCTTTAAGTTTGATGAAACACCAATAGCCAGCGCATCGGTCGCACAAGTTCATCTCGCCGTATTGCATGATGGCACCGAAGTAGCCGTAAAAATATTACGCCCTAATCTCGCCCCCACTATCGCGCACGATGTCGCCCTGATGGATACGGGTGCTTGGCTGGCTGAAGCAATCTGGGCAGACGGCAAGCGCCTGAAATTACGCCAAGTCGTCTCAGAATTTGCCCGGCATTTGGATGATGAGCTTGACCTGATGCGTGAAGCGGCTAACTGTAGCCAACTGCGCCGCAATTTTCTTGACTCTCCTCTATTACTGGTGCCCGAAGTCTATTGGGATTACTGCCGCAGCAGCATAATGGTGATGGAGCGCGTCAAAGGTATACCGATCAGCCATGTCGATCAGTTAAGAGAACAAGGCATTGATATTCCGCAACTGGCACGTGTCGGGGTGGAAATATTTTTTACGCAAGTATTCCGAGATGGTTATTTTCATGCCGACATGCATCCGGGAAATATTTTTGTTGGTGCAAATGGCCAGTATATTGCGGTTGATTTCGGCATTATGGGAACGCTCAGCGATGAAGATAAAAATTATCTTGCACAAAACTTTTTGGCTTTCTTCCGCCGCGATTACGGGCGAGTTGCACAAGCACACGTTGAAGCTGGTTGGGCGCCTAAAGATACCCGCATAGATGATTTTGAGTCGGCCATACGGGCTGTCTGCGAGCCCATCTTTGACAAGCCGCTGAAAGAAATTTCATTTGGACGTGTGCTATTTCAATTATTTCAAGCGTCACGGCAATTTAATGTCGAAATCCAGCCACAATTGGTTCTACTACAAAAAACATTACTCAATATTGAAGGTCTCGGCCGCGATCTGGATCCTGATCTGGATCTGTGGAAAACCGCCAAACCCTTCTTGGAACGTTGGATGGCTGAACAGATCGGCTTGCGCGGATTTGCCAGCCGGATAGAAAAAGAAATACCTAACTGGGCGATTATTCTGCCAGAATTTCCCCGCTTGATACATCAGGCTCTTGCTGAAAATCGTAATCTCGAGCTGGAAAAAAAGATGACTGATCTGGTCATTGAAGAAAAACATCAGAATCGCTTGTTGGCGCTCATTGCGATTTTACTGGCTGGATTGCTGGCTTGGCAGATATTCCACTAATTTCAAATAACATCTATTGAATAAATATATTCGATGCGTCAGTAGATTTTGATAAATTTGATACTTTCTTCTCTACAAGAAAAGTAATGGTACTCCTCGAAATCCGGAACATTACCAAACGCTTTGGAAGTTTCACCGCGGTCGATAACACCAGCATCGCATCAACACAGGCGAGTTCTTCACTCTCCTAGATCCATCCAGTTGCGGTAAAACCACGCTGTTGCGCATGATTGCCGGTTTTGACGCACCCTGATAGCGAACTCCAGCAATCATAGCTACGGCAACCGCAGAATCGGAAAAGCGCTCAATGCGTTGGTCTCAGCGTCAATCTCAGAAATCACATCACGTGTAAATTCGAATTCGCCAAGTCTTCCATCGATTCATCGCTTAAACCGCCGTTCCACATTCCTACCAACAACATCTTGAACAGCAGCAGCCTCGAATACACCGAGCGGCCTGCTGCACTCGATACCGGTGCATAATGCTCCGCGATTGCTTTCTCTACCATGTTCCAGTCGATCAACTGATCAATCTGCTTCAGGAAGTTCCCTTTACGGGTCGGCGGGTTACATCATATTCCGAGAAATTCATATCAATCATTTCAATGATATTGTTTTAAAACACAATTTATCACTCGATTCAGTACTCTAGTATCGACCGTGCAAGGGTCTCGTAATCAATGAGCATTTTGAGCTTGTTTTCAACTTCATAGCGGCAACGCAGATGGTTTTTTAACAGCTTGTTAAAATTCCGATTAATTCATCCATCACTCTCTTGACAGCCAATAGCCGGATGCAGTCTACTATCAACCAGCTACTTTAGTTTATCTTCCCATCCTGCTGTAGCTTGTACTTATCTCCAGTCGTTCACCATGAAGGAGAATCACTGTTGTGTTTTCAGCGCTTAAAAACTTCAGTCTCGTAAGAACACTTGGCTATCTTGCATTTTCTGCCAGTTGGCTGGGTTTTGCTTATTATTTTGGGCGGCTGATTCCCGATCAGCAACTATGGTTTGCGTTGTTGGTAACATTTCTGTTTGGATTACCCATTTATTTTGCTGCGATCTATGCGGTAACCATACAAAGAATCTACCTTTCCAGTCAGTTCAAAAAATTGGGCATTCTACATTGGCTGTTTACACGTCGGATTCTGGCCTATATCTGGTGGCTGTTATGGTCGGTTATTTTTGCATTTCTGCTGTTATTTTATCTCGGTGCGGCTGAAAAACAGGAATGGGTTACCTTCTTCGCGGCCATTCCAGTATTTTCCGTCATTTATGCTGTTTGTTTCCCCATCGCAGCGCGCGAATACAAACCTTACATTGCTGTGCATAAATCTTTAACCTGGTCGCGCTGGATCACCGCGCTGGCAATGGCCGTGTTTTTTGTTGTATTCGTCAACAATACGGATATAAACCGTCAATATACCTCATTGACAGAAGCCGTCGCGACCGAAAGTCAAAAATTGACTGGCGCTTCCAACAGCATTCTCATTCTTGAAACCAACCGTTTATTGGGTTTTATTGAAGGATTGAAGCGTTACGCGTTAGGCAGTTTGCATTCATTCAATGACACGCTATATCTGGGCGCTCTTTTTTTAGGCAGTTTGCTGTTTTTTTATAATGTAGCGCTTGGAATTTCCAGTTTCATGGTATCGCTATCCGAATACCGTCGCGTATTTGGCCCCATCCAGGATAGCGATCAGCCACCTGCGGTTTCTCCATGGGCTTGGGCAATTACGTCGGCATTCACTACTTTTTTTGTCTTGTTCATTTATGTACCTTCGACAGTGTACGTAGATGCTTGGTTACGTTCTAATCCAGAAGCTATCGGAGAAATTCACACCTCACAACAAGCTGTGGTCGAAACGGTGGAAATGATCGGTGATAATTACTACAAACCCGGCACAACAGAACAAATTGAGCAGGCGTATCTCGATAGCCTCGGCAAGCTGGAAACATCGCTAGAAGAATTACGTGAAGCCACCGATACCGGGTTTAGGCAAATGTCCGAAAATGTTGATGACTACCTGGATTGGTACTACAGTTTACCGGGTGAATACGAACGGATTGTGGCATTAGCCACGGGCGTGCTAGAAAATTGGATGGCAGAAAAACTACAAAATTACTTGATGAAAGGCAATGTATTCGGTCCCGTGCAGCAATCCATTGAAAATGTGCTACAAAATAATCAACAATTACGTGCTCAGCATGTGCAAAAAGTCGAACAGATATTGACCGAAAATCGTGTCCAGCCCGCCGATAACTCACAGCTGGAAATCGTCAGGCATGCATCATTGAATGCACTCAAAGAGCCGCCTGCACACAGTGTCATCGTCAATCTGGAAAACCGTATGTTGATTTCGGGCGGGATTGGTACCGCCGGTGCCATCACCGGTGCCATCGCTGGCAAGATCACAGCCAAAGTGGCGGGTAAAGGCATTATCAAGCTCGGTGCGCAAGCCCTGATTAAAGTAACCGCGGGCAAAGCAGTGAGTGCCTTGGGCGGAGCAGCGGCAGGCGCCGCTACCGGTATGGCACTGGGTTCATTCATTCCCGGTATCGGCACAGCCATCGGCGCAGCAATTGGTGGTATTATTGGCGGCATCACCATCGGATTGACTGTTGAAAAGCTTCTGCTGATGCTCGAGGAAGCATTTTCACGCGAAGAATTTAAGCACCAGATCCTTGAAGCGATCAAAGAAGAACGTATCGAATTTGAGAAACTCTTAAATAACCCGATTGTCTCTGATACAACACCTGGAAACGTCGAGCTTGAAGCACACTAACGAATCGTTGAAAAACGTTTCCTAGGCAGCCACGACATCAGGAAAAAACAGGCGAAAAGCGCAGTTTATGGGTAATCAATGAGCAGTTTTACCCTGTTTTTAACACCGTAGCAGCAGTGCAGATCGTTTCTCAACACCTGCAAAGCATAAACAACCAGCAAATAATACACATTGGAATCCACATGGAACATAACGTTGCCCTGATTACAACGATTGCAGCCGGTTTTGGTCTGGCTTTGATTTTTGGGTTCATCGCAGAACGGCTTAAGACACCTGCGTTAGTAGGCTATCTGCTCGCCGGCATTGCAATCAGTCCATCAACGCCAGGATTTGTCGCGGATATCGGCATTGCCTCTCAGTTATCGGAAATCGGTGTCATGTTGCTGATGTTCGGGGTTGGACTGCATTTTTCGCTGGATGACCTGCTTGCTGTCAAGCGTATCGCGCTACCTGGTGCAATCGTTCAGATGGCGGTCGCAACTGCACTCGGCATGACGCTGGCAATGTGGTGGGGATGGAGTGCGGGCGCCGGCTTGGTGCTGGGGTTGTCATTATCCTGTGCCAGCACGGTAGTGCTACTGAAGGCGCTGGAATCACGCGGATTTCTGGAAACCATGAACGGCCGTATCGCTGTCGGCTGGTTGATCGTTGAAGACCTGGTGACGGTGCTGATTCTGGTATTGTTGCCTTCGTTTGCCACCATGCTGGGAGGATCCAGCGGCGCTGAAAATGCAACGGATCCCTTATGGTACACAATTGGCATCACTTTGCTGTTGGTTTCAGCTTTCATTGCCTTGATGCTCATTGTTGGCCGGCGTGTATTGCCTTGGTTACTATGGCAGGTCGCCCGCACCGGCTCGCGCGAAATGTTTACGCTGGCTGTCGTTGCTGCTGCTATCTGCATTGCTTATGGCGCTGCGGCGCTGTTTAACGTGTCTTTCGCACTGGGCGCCTTCTTTGCCGGTATGGTCATGCGCGAATCCAAATTCAGCCAGCGCGCCGCCGAAGAATCCCTGCCACTGCGTGACGCCTTTGCGGTATTGTTTTTCGTCTCAGTCGGCATGCTGTTCGATCCAGCCGTACTAGTTGAAGAACCCATGCGGGTTTTAGGCGTCGTGGCAATCATTGTGGTGGGAAAATCCGTAGCAGCCATGTTGCTGGTTTTGATGCTGGGCTATCCACTTAATACCGTCTTGATCGTAGCAGCCAGCCTGGGGCAAATTGGTGAATTCTCATTCATTCTGGCAGGATTGGGGCTATCGCTCGGATTGATGCCTGCGGAAGGCATGAGCTTGGTACTTGCCGGCGCGTTAATCTCTATCGCCTTCAATCCCATTGCTTTCGCTGCGATCGTGCCATTCCGGAACTGGATGCTAAAACACTCGGCATTAGCGCGTAAATATGAAAATCGCGACGATCCATACGCAGAACTACCCATGAGTACCGAACGCAAATTTCTGCAAGGTCAGGTTGTGCTTGTGGGTTATGGCCATGTCGGCCAACGTATTGCCAATGCACTAAACGAACAGAACATTCCCTATATCATTGCGGAACAAAACCGTGAACTGGTGCAGGATTTGCGCAAACAAGGCATCAATGCCGTGTCCGGTGATGCCACAGATCCTTCCGTGCTGATACAAGCGCACATCACGGATGCGGGCATGCTGGTGATTGCCACGCCCGATCCGTTGAATGTGCGCCAAATGATTGATACCGCACGCACGCTGAACCCGGATATTGAAATTGTGCTACGCACCCGCAGTGAGGATGAATCGAAATTACTGCGCAACGACAATATGGGTACGGTATTCTTTGGCGAGGAGGAGCTCGCCAAGAACATGACGCATCATATTTTGAACCGTTTCAACACAAAATCTGAAGCACCGCATTGAAAAATGCTTACCTGACCCAAGAGACGCAAGCAACTTATGCAACCGATGCAAACCTTTACGAGATTAACGCAATGACAGAACAATTTTATGTGGGTATCGATCAGGATAACAACGAAGGACTTACCCATTTAGGTCGTATCGTGCGGGATGCCTGGGTATTTGGCATTTTGCCGGAAACAGAAACCTGCACCGGCTGGAGCGGCGCGCAAATGCAAACGCTATACGAAAAAGTCCATGCCGCCTGGGAGCCCTATGCGCACTTGCCAAGCCGCTTACCGGATGATTTACGCGAGCGGCATACGCGGCTATATACGCTGGCTATTGAGAATGCCAAGAAAAAAGGCTGGGATACCGAACTTAAGGACGATGATTAGCAGGCCTGTTATCTTTTTGCCGGAAAATTGATAATCCTCGCCGGTCCCTCCAGTCTTTCCTTGTTGATCAACGCTTGCAATGCCGCCGGAAATTCACTTTGCAAACGCGCCATGATCACTGACATATTGTCACGGTAATAAGCTGCTTGATAAGCGACCGGCTGATCCAAAGCGTCACGCACATGCGGCTTAAAATTTTGCCATGCAATATCTATCCAGCATTTACGTTCTCCATCAATAAACACAAACTCTTCACTGTCAATAATCGCCATGTATTGCATGCTGCGGATAGGAACAAATAAATGTTTGGTAGGGCACCGCGATAACAGCGTGATAGCCAAATTATAAGTGCTTGCCGGCAAGTAACGCGCTTCTCGGTTGATTTCAAGATCTCGATGACAGGTAATTTCCATGATTGATTCAGCAATGTACTTTAAAATTCTAGTGTAATGGTTATTGATGCGCTTGCAACAAAATATACTGCCCGTACTTGTGTTACCTTACCGCCATTGCGCAATGAACTCAAGGCAGTAAAAAAATAAATATTGCGGCCACGCTGAGCAGGCTACTGATAAACATTTGATACATTGAGCACACTTTGATTCCATTCATAAGAAATAAAAACAATGTCACTCAACAAATTTTTTAGTCACTTTCTGTCACGCTTGGGCCCTGGGTTATTGTATGCAGGCGCCGCCGTTGGCGTATCTCACTTGGTGCAGTCTACGCAAGCAGGTGGAATGTTTGGATTTGATCTGATCATTGCCGTCATCATTATCCATTTGATTAAATATCCTTTCTTTGAATTCGGGCCGCGCTATACCGCAGCGACAGGACAAAACATACTGCATGGCTACCTAAAACTCGGAAAATGGGCGATATGGTTGTATCTACTCATGACGATATCCACCATGTTTATCGTTCAGGCTGCGATTACTGTAGTTACTACCGGTTTGATCACCAATATCTTTGGACTTGAAGGACTTGGCGGACACGATCCGCAGATGGTTGCCTTTATCATCAGCAGCGCATTACTACTATTTTCCTGCACACTACTGGTCAGTGGTCACTATGTGCTGTTGGATAAGTTGATGAAAATCATCATTTTGGTACTCACTGTCACTTCGGTTACCGCAGTAATCATGCTGTTATTCGATAATCCAGGTCACCATCAAACGGCCACCGTGTTTTTCTCTTTCTCTGATACCGTGCATCTAGTATTTCTGGCAACATTTCTGGGCTGGATGCCTGCGCCACTGGATCTTTCCGTATGGCATTCCATCTGGTCACAAAGCAAAAACGAGAGCGACGGCAAAATCACCAGCATGCAAGCGGCATTGTTCGATTTCAGGGTGGGATACATCGGCACTGCGTTTCTAGCGATATGCTTCCTGCTATTAGGCGCGCTCGTGATGTACGGCAGCGGCGAAACGTTTGCTGCCGGCGGTGCGGCATTTGCAGGTCAACTGATGAACATGTATGAGCAAGCGCTGGGAGAATGGGCTTATCCGATTGTTGCCATTGCCGCACTGACCACCATGTTCAGCACTACGTTAACCGTACTGGATGGATTTCCGCGTACGATCAGCATCTCGCTTGAATTGTTGTTTCCACACCGCATCAAGCATCGCGACCAAGAAAAAACTTATTTAATCTGGTTATTCATTATCATTACTGGCGCTTTATTCATCATATTCTTTTATCTGACATCGATGCGAGACATGGTAAAAATCGCCACCGTAGTAGCATTCGTAGCCGCGCCCATTCTCGCGATACTCAACATGCAGGCAATGTTCAGCAACAGTATGCCCGAACAGCACCGTCCCGGGAAATTCATGTGGATCTGGTGCTGGCTGGGAGTAGCCGCCTTATCCGCATGCTCCATCATTTATTTATTACTGTAATTGAGTTATCAGCAAATTCCGATGCGCCCTACTCGCCTTGAGAAACCTGCGGCCACACGCAGCAACCTGAAAACGATCGCCGCCCTGCTGCCCTATTTATGGGAATTCAAAGTCAGGGTTATTTTGGCGCTCAGCCTGCTGGTATTGGCCAAGCTTGCCAATGTTTCGGTGCCGTTGGTGCTGAAGGAAATTGTCGATGCTTTGGATCAACCGCACGCCGTGCTGGTATTACCAGTGTTTTTATTAATCAGTTATGGCGTCTTGCGGCTGTGCAGTACGTTATTTGGAGAATTGCGCGACGCGATTTTCGCCAAAGTGACGCAACGTGCAATCCGCCGGGTTGCAAACAAAGTATTCGTACACCTACACTCACTGTCATTACGTTTTCATCTGGAACGTCAGACCGGCGGCGTTTCACGCGATATCGAGCGTGGTACGCGCGGCATCTCCTTCCTGCTGAATTTTATGTTGTTCAACATCCTGCCCACGCTATTGGAAATTGGTTTGGTGTTGGCGATATTGATCAGCAAGTACGACATCTGGTTCGCCACTATCATTTTCCTGACTTTGCTGGCCTATATTGCACTGACGTTGATCGTTACCGAGTGGCGCATGATTTTTCGCCGCACCATGAACAACATGGACTCAAAAGCCAACACGCAAGCAATCGACAGTCTGCTGAATTACGAAACAGTGAAATACTTTGGCAATGAAGCCTGGGAAGCGCGGCGTTACGATGAGCATTTACAATCCTGGGAAAAAGCCGCCGTGCGTAATCAAACGTCATTGGCCACGCTGAACGCCGGACAAAGCGCCATTATTGCCGTGGGTGTCACGTTGCTGATGTTATTGGCTGCCGATAAAGTCGTCGAGGGCAGCATGACCTTGGGTGATCTGGTGCTGATCAACGCCTTTATGCTACAACTTTACATGCCATTGCATTTCCTCGGTTTTGTTTATCGCGAAATCAAGCACTCATTGGCGGACATGGAACGTATGTTCACGTTATTGGACGAAAACAAGGAAATTCAGGACAAGCCGGATGCCCAGAGCCTTGCTGCCCAAAATGCAACCGTTCGTTTCAGTCACGTCAATTTTAGCTATGAATCCAATCGCCAGATCCTGTTTGATGTCAGCTTCGATATTCCCGCCGGACAAAATATTGCGGTGGTAGGCCACAGCGGTTCGGGGAAATCCACGCTGGCACGTTTGCTGTTCCGTTTTTATGACGTACAGTCAGGCTGTATCCTGGTCAATGATCAGGATATTCGCGACGTTACGCAACAAAGCTTGCGCAAAGCCATGGGCATCGTGCCGCAAGACACGGTGCTATTTAACGACAGCATCTATTACAACATCGCTTATGGGCAACCGGATGCACCTCAGGAAGAAGTTTTTGCAGCCGCGCAATCCGCGCATATCCATGACTTTATCGAAAGCCTGCCGGAAAAATATGCAACCATCGTCGGTGAACGCGGTTTGAAGTTATCCGGCGGTGAAAAACAACGTGTGGCTATTGCCCGCACGATTCTGAAAAATCCCGACATTCTGATTTTTGATGAAGCGACATCGGCGCTGGATTCCGAATCTGAGAAACGCATTCAAGCGGAATTGAAACGCATCGCCAGAAACCGCACCACACTGACCATCGCCCACCGGCTTTCCACCATCGCCGATGCCGATCAAATTCTGGTCATGGATCATGGCCGCATCATTGAACGGGGAACTCACCAGCAATTACTAGCAGCCAAGAGTACGTATGCGCGTATGTGGGAATTACAGCAACAAGAAGAAACAGATGAGCGCCGCCAAGTTTAACTGTACTGACTGGATTTATTCCTATCAACACAGTTAAAATCAACGCACCGACAGACGAAGCATAGAACCGACGATTTTCGCAATTGATTAAAAAAACCATCCGTAAGAATCAACGTGAAATCCTTCTCACGACAGGCAGCATCATGCTGCGCCGACGAATGCGTCGATGAAGAACTGGTTGCAGCGTTTGCATCCGTTCAAGACTGCCGAGGCACGGCGTCTAGCCATTTTGTTTGCCATTGTCTACTTCGCCCAGGGCATGGCCGCACTACCCAACCAGGTAATTGCGATTAACTTTAAGGATCAGGGTTTTGAAGCTGATGACGTGGCAGCTTTCTTCCTGGTGGCATCGATTCCCTGGTTTATCAAACCGCTGTACGGATTAATCTCAGACTTCGTGCCACTGTTCGGCCAACGGCGCAAAAGCTATCTGATTGTGACTTCTGCCCTGGCATGCATGGCAGGATTGGTTGCCGGCCTTTCAGCGAACTATTCCTATTGGGAACTTGCCCTCCTGTATACGATCATGGGATTCGGTCTCGCCTACAACGACGTATTAACCGATGCACTGATGGTGGAAAAAGGCAAATTAAGTGGGCTGACCGGCGCCTTCCAGTCGGTACAATGGACTGCGATCACCGCTGCATCGATCATTGTCGGGTTGCTGGGCGGGTATTTTGCCGAGTACCGGCAGTTGCAAGCCGCTTTTACGGTTGCCGCCCTATTTCCTCTGGTGGTGTTACTGATGGCTGGATTTTTCGTGCGCGAGAAGCGCATTAATCCCCGAAAGAGGGAATTCAAAGCGATCTGGACAGCATTACGGTCCGGATTTGGGGAGCGTTCGGTGTGGCTGGTTGGTGCCTTCATTTTCCTGTTTAATTTCAGTCCATCGTTTGGACCGGCATTTCTTTACTACCAGATTGACGTACTCGGTTTCAACCAACAATACATCGGCTTCCTAAATGCGGTCGATTCGGCGGCCAGCATTCTGGGCGCGCTGATCTATGCGCCACTGGCGCGCTCAACACCACTGCGACGCCTCATTAATTTCGCCATCGGCCTATCGGTCATCACATTGCTGACTTACCTAGGTTATATGGGGGAATTTTCCGCGCTGCTGATCCATGTGATCTGGGGCATCGCGGGCATGATCACCACCCTCGCATTCTTGGATCTCGCGGCACGCGCCTGCCCTAGGCGGGCAGAAGCCACATTCTTCGCGCTACTCATGGCCATCTTCAACCTTGGTACACTGGCTTCGCAAAATGTCGGCGCACACTTGTATACCGAACTCGGCGAAGGATCATTCGCCTACATCTGGCTGGTCGTCATTTCGTCGTTCGCAACCGCCGCAATCTGGCTGCTCGTGCCCATGATACACATCGAACGCATCGAGGCACGCGCGCAACGCCGCCACCGTTAGAGAAGCTCTGAATAAACCGCCGAGCAAGATGAGGTGCAATGCGGACGGAATGCAGCAAATGCAATATATCGGATAGATGGGGAGAATTTCCGAGCACCACCTAACAGTTTGTTGGAGAATATTTTCGAGGCAATCGATACAACGCAAAAACAGGCGGGAAAGCGCAATTTTTGTCTAATAAATGAGCATCTTTAATCTGTTTTTACACCGTAGCGACAACACAAATAAAATTTTTCAACTGCCTCCTGCTAACACAGCAATTCGCTAGTGCAGGCACTTATTCTGATCTTCCCTAGATGCTATGTGCGTCACCGAACATAGCTTATTAAAAAAACATACTATACTTCCCATACACTTCTGTTCTTAACGTAGCGTAGCGTGTGTAGTGATATGGCTGTGGTTAATACAGATATGAGTTGTCAATGATGACTGATGGATATCAACTGGTGATAACCTAGGAATTGATCTCCAATATGGAGGGCGTGCACCGCGAAGGTATTGCAGAGGCTCGAAAGACTGCAACAAGCGGGATTGATCCATTACAAGCGAGGCCACATCACCGTGTTGGACCGGGAAGGACTGGAAGTTCGTTCTTGCAAATGCTATCAAGTTGTTAAGACAGAATTCGAACGCTTGCTTGCCGCTTAACTCGCTGGTTCGTATTGTTACTGAGCTTTCAGATTGATGTGCTGCGAAGATAATACAATCGAATTGTGCACCGCTCCCTGTACGATGGAAATGCGAATCCGGCTTTTATTGATATTCAAAAATCCGGTTTATGTGGATTTTTGAATACCAATAAATCGTGACAAAAGCACTGCATACTTATCTATTGAACAATGCATAGTGAGGTTTAATCCCATGGACAAGAAAATACCGAAAACTTTTAATGACATAAAATTGTACCCAATGATGCGCATGGTGGGTGTAATGACATGTTCCACAATTTTTCTGGTAGGTTGCGCAAGCACTCCGGCACCTACTGAACAGATAGCAACTTCCAAAACTGCGATCGATACTGCACTCAGCGCTGGTGGTAATGAGTTTGCCCCACTACAGCTCAAATCTGCAATCGATAAAATGGAAGGTGCCAAACATGCTATGGGAGATAAAAATTATGTCCTAGCTCGACAGCTTGCAGAAGAAGCGCAGATTGATGCCCAATTAGCGGAAGCAATGGCTCGAACAAATAAAGCACAAAAAGCAGCGGAGGCATTGCAAGAATCCAGTCGTGTGTTACGCCAAGAAATCGACCGCCAAATCCAATAATCTTTAGGGAGCTTATCATGCAAAACAATTGGTATTTTTCTATGATTCTGGTCGTTCCCGCAATTATTTTTTCTGGCTGTAGCTCAATGCCACAAAACCCGTCACTTATTGAAGCACATAGCAATTACAACAACGCACTGACAAATCCACAGGTCACTGATATGGCTGCGCTTGAATTGAAAGAAGCCAGCAAATTCCTGGATAAAGCAGATAACGCCTTGAATAAGAGAGAAAGTGACGCCACAGTAAATCACTTAGCTTATATGGCAAACCAGCAAGTTGCTATCGCGCAAGAAACTGCCAAGGCGAAAGCAGCTGAAGCAGTTGTTGCCAACGCCAATACAGCGCGTGACCGGGTTCTGCTTGAGGCAAGAACGGCTGAAGCCGAAGAAGCTAAAAGACAATTGGAGGAATTAAAGGCTAAAAAAACGGATCGCGGCTTGGTGATAACTCTGCAGGATGTACTATTCCGCACCAATATGGCACAGCTTGAGGTCAATGGGCTACGAACCGTGCATAAATTGGCCGATTTTCTCAAACAATATCCTGAGCGCACCGTACTGATCGAAGGGCATACCGACAGCACCGGTAGCGATAGCTATAATCAAGGACTTTCTGAGCGCCGTGCTCATGCCGTACGGATGGCTTTGCTGGACAGCGGAATCAGTAGTAATCGTATCGCTGCGAAAGGGTATGGCGAATCTTTTCCGGTAGCCAGCAACGATACCGCCGAGAATCGCCAATTAAACCGGCGCGTAGAAATTATCTTATCCAATGAAAACGGGGTCGTTTCCCCCCGTTAACGATTTTCCTTCAGCACACGACGTAAGTTCGTTACCGAACCGACCACATCCAACTAACCGGGTATCGTTATATCGTGTGACAGTGCAAAATTGAATTCATAGCGTTGCCAAAAATAAATATGCAAGGAAAAATTATGAAAACTCGCAATACTACTTTACTCGTACTAATAGGCATCGTATTTGGCGGCACCAGTGCACTCGCCGGAAATATGTCAAAAGATGAATATATGGCTCATAAAGATAGAATTGGAGCATCATTTAAAGTGGACAAAGAAAAATGCAGATCGCTTTCAGGCAACGCTAAAGACATCTGTATCGCAGAAGTAAAAGTACGTCGTGACACCGACCAAGCAAATAAAAATCTTTATAAAGCGCGTATCGCACAGATCGATGCTGATTATTCAGTAGCTATGGAGAAATGTGATGACTTTGATGGTAACGCAAAAGACGTATGTACTGCAGAGACAGAGACTGTTAAAAGTCAAGAAACAAACGAAACAAAAACTCAGATGAAACTTTAGAAAGCAAACTTCTCTGCAGACATGCAGGTAAATTGTGAGGCTCTAGACTGAAACATAATCCGCGGTCTAGGGCTTTGCTTGTTATGGCTTCCACTTTATTCCTCATCGTCATTTATCTGAGCCAAGTCAACCGGACTATTATACACTCAAATCTGATACACCTCTTATAAAGGAAGAAGCCATGAATGAAACATTGGATGTTGTAATCATCGGAGCAGGCAGTGCCGGATTGTCTGCATTACGCGCAGTGAGAAAACATACACAACGCTTCGTAATCATTAATGACGGCCCGTGGGGTACTGTCTGCGCCCGGGTCGGTTGCATGCCGTCCAAGACATTGATTGAAGCGGCGAATGCTTTTCATCGCCGCAATACCTTTGCGGAATTCGGTATTCAGGGCGCTGACTTCCTTACCTGCGATATACCCGCCGTACTCCAGCGTGTAAGACGCCTACGCGATGATTTCGTCGCCAGCACTGTAAAAACTACCCAAGATTTGGGCGAACGCGCAATTTCCGGGCGTGCGCGTTTACTTGCGCCAGGCAGGCTGGAAGTCAACGGGCAGGAATTACGCGCACATAACATCATCATTGCAACCGGATCGAGTCCGGTTGTTTTCAAGCCTTGGAGGTCACTGGGGAAGCGATTGCTTACCACAGATACCTTATTTGAGCAGGAAACCCTGCCCTCTCGAATGGCAATATTAGGAATGGGTCCTATTGGTATTGAAATGGCGCAAGCGCTTTCCCGGCTGGGCATTGAAGTGGTGGGATTTGGTAGTCGACCAACAATTGCTGGATTAACGGATCCGCAGGTCAATGCAGTCGCGATAGAGTTACTGGGACGTGAGTTTTCCCTGCACTTGGGAGATAAAGCTGAATTAGCCGCTGCCGGTGAAGGGCTGAAAGTACGCACTGGAGCTGCAGAAATAGTAGTCGATGGCGTTCTTGCTGCCTTGGGGCGACATCCCAATATCAGCGATCTAGGTCTCGAAACATTAGGGATTCCACTCGATCAACATGGTATCCCGCAGGTCAATCCCAACACCATGCAGGTAGCCGATTTGCGCGTATTTATGGCTGGCGATGCCAATGATCAAGCAGCGATATTGCACGAAGCGGCTGATGAAGGTCACATTGCAGGCTTCAATGCCATGCGCCCTATCCCTGTTTGTTTTAAGCGCCGAACACCACTTGCTATCGTTTTTTCTAATCCGGGCATTGCAGTCGTGGGCAGCCGTTACCAGTCACTCGACCATACGAAAACATTAGTTGGTGAAGTGCGTTTTGAGCGCCAGGGACGTGCGCGTACAGGCCAACGTAATAAAGGCATTTTGCATATTTATGCGGAAATGGAGAGTGGCCGGCTACTAGGTGCGGAAATGTGTGCACCTGCAGGAGAGCACATGGCACATTTACTCGCATTGGCGATTGATCGTTCGCTCACAGTGCAAGAATTACTACGCATACCCTTCTATCACCCGGTTCTGGAAGAAGGTTTGCGTACCGCATTGCGTACATTGGCGGCACAGCTTCCTGCTGGCAATGAATCCGATCTGTCCACGTGCGGTGAGTTTAATATGGAAGCACTGGATTAACAGGCTGTTAACCCGGTTTTTTCTGGTTATGCCAGATTTGCTTTTTTCATTTCATAGGCGAATGAAAACCACATGAAGGAAAGGCTAATGCATGTAAAGATCGAAGTTGCAAAAATTGCTAAATTTATCGCTATGATGTTTTGCCTGATGCTTTTTGTAAGCTGCAAATCAATACCCATCATAGCGCCAGATATGGCAATGCGGCCATCGCATATTGTTCAATTCAATGGCGCGCATGGCCCCTTAACTACCCAACAGAGCAAAGCGATTCTCGCTAGACTTAAAAAGGATAGTGCAGATACCCCCATCTTCGATAGGCATCTGGTACTGGAATCAGAGATTGTCGGCAGCCCGCTGGTTATGGGCAACAAAGTAGAACTGCTGGTAGACGGCCCCAAAACCTATGACTCCATGTATTCAGCCATAGAAAATGCGAAGGATCATATCAACATGGAGACCTTTCTTATCGAAGATGATGAAATCGGACGTCGTTTTGCTGAACTGCTAATTAGTAAGCAAAGGAGCGGAGTGCAGGTAAATCTCATTTATGATAGCTTTGGGTCAATTTATACACCCAAAGAGTTCTTCAAACCGTTAAAGGAAAGCGGTGCAAATGTGCTGGAATTCAATCCAATCAATCCACTCGTTGTACAAAAAGACTGGCAAATCAACGCACGCGATCACCGTAAGCTTTTGATAGTCGATGGACAGATTGCTTTTGTGGGAGGTATCAATATCAGCAGCGTATATTCTAAAGGATCATTCAGCAGATCTAAGCCGACCGATGACGATCCGCCATGGCGAGATACTCATTTACGTATGATAGGTCCGGTTGTCAGTGAATTTCAGAAGCTGTTTATGACCACATGGGGCGAACAAAAAGGTGAACCATTGGCATCCAGGAATTATTTTCCTGAGCTTACTAAGAAAGGAAATGAAGTAGTCCGCGCCATCGGCAGCTCACCCGAAGAGCCTTATAGTCAGATCTATGTCACTTTACTTTCCGCTATTAATAGTGCGGAAAACCAAATCTTTCTGACTAATGCCTATTTTGTCCCCGATCCGAAATTGCTTACCGCACTGAAGGAAGCGGCTCAGCGTGGCGTGGACGTAAGGTTACTGCTACCCGAAAAAACAGATTCAAACATGGTGTTCTATGCATCGCGTTCCTATTACGATGAGTTATTGAGTGCCAACGTAAAAATCTATGAGCGGCAAGACGCATTACTGCATGCCAAAACCGCACTCGTAGACGACGTGTGGTCAACCATAGGCTCAACCAATCTCGACTGGCGCAGCTTCCTTAACAACCAAGAAATTAATGCAATCATATTGGGAGCGGATTTTGGTACACAAATGCATGCACTGTTCGAGCAAGACCTGGAGTCTTCCAAACAGGTCGTGCTCGAGGAATGGAGAAAACGCTCAATCGGTGTTCGCATCAAAGAAAGAGCGGCACGACTGTGGGCGCGCTGGCTATGAATTGCTTTAGCGCGTAGGCGAAAACAATATTTTAATGCACTGATTTTTTAAATGAAAATAAAACATATACGTTTTATCCAGACTTAATCTCAGACGCCATGAAAATCAGCATATATCATATAATTTTTTTCATTATTCATGAGAGCTTCTGATATAAGCTTTTTAGGGTAAGCTGGTCAAGGATTGGAGATTCTAAATACCGTGGATTGATTCTAATGATCTATTTTTTAGGAAAATAGCTCCATGATAAATTGATTCAGACTTGGTGAATACAAAGCATTGAGAGTTTTTCTGGCTTCTGCTACAAACGAAAAGCTCAATTGATGTTGCTATCGCTTATAGCAATATTGTTTCAACGAACTTAGATTACCGGGAGAAAGAAAATGACATCGATCAAAAACGTTACTACTGCTGGTGCTGGAGTTATGGGCTCTCAAGTCTCTTGGATGACCGCATGGCATGGTAAGAACGTTACCGTTTATGACGCCTTCGAAGATGGTATCAAAAAAGGCAAGGCCTTCCATGATACCTATGGAAAACATTTCATGGAAAAACGTGGTGCAACCGAAGCGGAGGTTAATGCGACGAAGGCTCGTCTCCGTTACACCACAGATTTGAAAGACGCACTGAAGGATGCCGATCTGATTATCGAGCAGGTGCCAGAAAATATGGAAATCAAGAAGGAACTTTGGAAGCAGATCTCTGAGCTGGCTCCCCAGAAAACGATTTTTTGCACCAATACATCGTCGTTGCTACCCAGCGAAGTAATGAAAAACGTGGATCGTCCCGAGCGATCGACAACGCTTCATTTTTGCGTCAATGTATGGGAAGCAAATGTCGGTGAGATCATGATGATTTCAGGAACGTCTCAAGCAACATTCGACACCGTCTGTGAATTTGCTAAAGAAATAGGATTGGTTCCGATTCCTATCCATCAAGAACAACCGGGATACGTGTTGAATTCACTGCTCATCCCTTTTGCCGTCGCTGCATTACAACTCCTCCAGAAAGGTGTTTGCACACCTCAATATCTTGATCGGACCTGGCGCATTTGTATGGAAGGAAAAATCGGGCCAGCTCAGATGATCGACAAAATGGGAATGAATGTGTGTTACCACATTGCGAAAGGCCAAGGCGATGCTGGCAACAAAGAAATGGCTGCATTAGCCGAGTATCTAAAAACAGAATTCATCGATAAAGGTAAGACTGGATTATTGGCTGGCGAAGGATATTACACCTATCCCAATCCAGAATTTGAAAAAACCGACTTTCTTTATCCCAAAAATTAATTTACCTAAGCCACATAACTGCACTTCACGACAAAATTTCCGATACCACTCGATCAAGGGAATACCATGGATTTAAAATCGCTATCAAGAATTCTTTTATATTTCTCAGTTATTTATAACATAATGGGATTCATTTCATTCGCGTTTCCAGCGACGATTGGAAAGGCGGCGGAGTTACCAGCCCCACCGCAGCTGATTTATTCAGTATTTGGAGCGGGTACTATTTTGATTTGGGCGTTTGTTTATCTTTATTTGGCTCGACAACGAGAATTCAACCGACCGCTGTTGTGGGTCGGTGTGGCCGGAAAACTGAACATATTTACCGCATTGTTGATTGCGTGGGCTGCTAATGAAATCCCGTTGAAACCGCTACTCATGGGAGGTGTCGACTTGTTTATGGGATGTGTATGGCTGAGCTATTTACTAACCAATCAAGGTCAAGTTACGAAATCATCAGATATTCGATAAACACATAATTTGTGACTACTATGAATTTCCTGCTGAAGCCTACAAAATTCACTATACAGACCTGATAATCATTGCGGGGCGTGCAATACATTGTTGTGACAAGCTCGCTCACCAGCGGAATGCCAGGCTTGTCTTGAAAAAATGCACGCTTTTGCCACCGGCCTGCGTCAAGGCTTCCCCGGTGTTAAAATGGACTGCGGCAGCGCGTATTTCCCATTGCGGATGGGGGCGATAGCTGCCTTCCAGCTTAACCTGATCACCAATGTAACGATCGGTCCCAATGGTTTCAGGTATCGCCACCAGGGGTGCGGGTGGCGTGTAAACCGCATCGGCTTTATTATGTTTCCATAGAAAATTCCAACCCACAGCGAGGGTTAGTGTAGGAACAGGTTTGATGGTCACGATTGGTTGCACGTCCATGACATTAGCCGGTGCCAATAGTGCTGCTTCGGTGAAATAAGTGGGATTAGGATAGAGTGCGTTGAAGGTACCGAGTTGCCCGTCGCCAGGTTTCTTATCACCGCTGGCAATATCCGCTCTCAAACTTAGTCGAGGTGACCACGGCAGCGTAGCAAAGGTATAACCCGTATCAGACGCGACGGTCCAAGCACGGATGGTTTGGCTACCGACATCGCCGATCTGGTATACCGCTTCCAGGTTCCAGTCCCAATTCTTAGCAGAACCAAACAACCGAGTGCCGAAAGAATGCCGGTGTTCCCGCCCCTGCGCTGCTGCAAACCGCCCCTGATCTCTTTCATAACCGAGCCAATAGAGATCGATTTTGAGCGGTGCAATACTTTCCGGAGCTAAAGTAGCATATAAACCGTACAGCGACTGCGATTTATTATTCGCATCATCAAAAGCTTCCGGCTTATTGAGGACTGGCCGGAAGGCGAGCGCATCAATGCGATGTGGTCCTTGCTGCCAACCGACGCGTACGCCATCGAAAGCAAGACGAATGTTGGGGCCTTCCCGTACCGAGACCAAGCGCGAGGTGCCTAAAGTCATTTCCTGTCTACCAACGCGGAGGGAAAATCTATCGCCATTCCATGCCAGAAAACCCTGCTGCAAATCAAGATTGCTTTGGTCGGTGCGCACTGGGCCTCCGCGACGTCCCGACTCATCATAGGCACCGAATTGCGCGAATATCTGAGCATGTTTGCCGAAACGCATATCGCCATGCACCAAACCTCGAAACAGCGTGTAGCTGTCACCCTTGTTGTTGTTATCGATACCGAATTCCAGAGGCCAATAACCTTGGGAGCGCACGCGCGCGTCGGCGCCGAGTGTAAGCGTAGCTCCCTCGGCAATATTCCAGCATTTGGGTGCCATTTTGTTGCAATTTGCGCCCCAATTTTCTTCGAATCGTAGCGGCTTATATTCGGATGCGGTCACTGGTAATGACATGACAAACATTACCAGAGCAATTAAGTTGGTTTTGCGTTTTTTAGCCGTCTGCTGGCGCATACTTATACTTCCTGAGTAAGCCCTACTAAGGGATTTACTAGAATTTATAAGTTACCCAAGTGGTAAAGTAATCCACTTCTTTGGCCTCGTGCCCGGTTCTAAAAGAATCGCTGGGGAAAAAATGCACATAGCTCGCCAAAACTGTGACATGCGGAACAGGTTCCCAGGTTAATACCACTGCTGGAGAGCTGCCCGTAAAATGCTTCTGTTCGACAGTGGAAGTAGGAGAAAAGATAGGAATAGTAGTGATGGAATAAAGTGCATCATTGACATTTTGCCGCCAAAAAAATCCCCAATCGAAGGAAGCCTTTAGTTTTTCCGTTAGCGAAAAGCCAAGCGTTGGATGGAGATGGAGAAGATTGGACGGCCCGCCCAGTTCTGCAAGATTGAAATAAGCACCAGTAGGAAACAGCGGATTGTAAGTGCCCAGTGTAGATGATTTGCTGTCCCCGCTGGTAATGTCTGCTCGCATTCCAAATTGAGGCTTCAAGGGTAATTGCGAAAAAATGTAATGCGTATCGGAAGCAACGGCCCAGGCTCTAATATCGTTTGAGTCAAATTGTCCAAACTGACCAATGAATTCGAAATTGTATTTCCAAGGTAAAGGATTTCCCCAGATTCGTGTGCCAACTGTATGCCTAGTCTCATGCCCCCTGCCTTGTGTGAAAACGGCATGGCGATTATCGGAGCCCAAGTAATACAGATCGATATGGCCATCGGGCAAAAGCTGCCAAGCGCTAACTGCGTAGATGCCCCATAGAGATCTATCCGAGTTACGAACGTCGTCAAATACGCCAGTTAAATTTTTGACTGGTTGACCAAGAAAACTATCTATTGACCAATTTCCAAAATTAAACAATAGCTTGATAGCATCGAATGAACGCCGGTTATTGGGTACTTCACGACCCGCGATCAGCCGTCCTGAGCCATATTCCAATTCTTGTCGACCGAAGCGCAAAGTTACTGAATTATTGCCGCCAAGCCTAGCGGTTAAATCCATAAATCCTTGATGGAGATCAAATGCATTCTCATCGACCTCTGGTCTGAGACCTGTTTTTCGCCAATCTTGCCACGTGCTCATAAATTGGGAAAATATGCGAACATTGGTGCCCAAGTGCAAGTCGCCATGCAACATATAACGCTGAAGCCAATTATGGCTATTACCGACAAATTCTTCACCATACAATTCATTGCGGTTAAATTCGTAGCGTTGTCGCATTTCTCCACCAATACTTAGATACCAATCTTCCTGGTCACCTAATGGAATGTATTTTCCTAACGGAATATATTTTACTGGGCGCCAAAAATCGGTATTTTGAGAGTTTCTCAGATAGCGATAGTCTTCCAGATAGCGCAGCGATTTATAATGGATGCTCTCTGTCTCTTTTTTTGATAGCTCATTCCGGTTATCTTCCTTACAACAGGGATGAAGTATATTGCTTTGACTTATAAATATCTTTTCTCCAAGTAGCAATGGTTTGTCGGCATTTGCGATCTTTACATCCTCAGCATTTGCCGAGCTTATAAAAAAATATTTATCAACAAAAAGCCATTCACCATAAGCCGCTATTAATACAGTTAAAAGTAACTGACCAAGAAATCTTGTATTCATAGGTTTTAAGTTTGGGACTTGTAATAGATCAGATTAAATAAGGATTCAAAATTTGAACATTCTTAGCTGTTGTTTAGTTAAGGAATCACTGCAGACGAATTGAGGAAGCTGCTTTACTATGACTTGACTCGATCAAAGCATTCGCTGATTCCAGCAGATTGCTGCACGCTCTTTCATGTCATCGGCAATCATCAAAAATAATATTTATTATTTATAATCATAAGATTAACCATCATCTAGATGCTTAATATTCCGTTCATTTGAAAATTTAACATCTTTGGGAATTCTAGAACCGTAATGGCAATCCGATTAATTTTGTGTTCTTGAGCTGTTTGCTGATACATGCCTATTATTGAAAAAGTAAGGTTTAATACAGAGGCTCTTGCAGAGGCATCATCTTTTTTTTCTAATTTATTGTTTTTATTATCTTAAGATTTCATAAAATAATACCTTGCAAAGGTCTCATGCATCATACTGCCCAGCACGAACAGCCGAGTGCGCCCCAGAAACCATGCTGGTCACCGGCATTCACAGCATCCTGATACGCGCGTCCATGCGCATGGCCGTGCACGGAACAACTGATTCCGCAATTGCAGGTTGTCTGAGCCAACTTGTTTAATGCTGCTGCATCAGCCGAGGGCTTGAAATAACCGCCGTAGTGATTCGCCGGAGACCAATCGGGCATGGCTGGCGGCAGAGGTGGGGAAAGCGCGCTGAATTCGTCGTCACCATATGCAATGCGGCCGCCGACGATCGTCAGGACCGAAACAAGATTGCGAATTTCGTCTTCCGGCACGCTTAAATAATCGGCGGACAGTACGGCGAGGTCCGCGTATTGACCAACTTTAATTTGGCCTTTGACACCTTCCTCGTTGGAGAACCAGGTGTTCGCCTGCGTGTACAGAAATAGCGCAGTCTCGCGATCGACGAGGTTCGCTGCTGGGTACAGCGAGAGCCCCCCCAGAGTTTTACCGCTAGTCAGCCAATAAAGGGCATTCCAAGGATCGTAGCTGGCCACGCGGGTGGCGTCAGTGCCAGCACCGACATTGACACCCATTTGCAGCATGCGCCGATAAGGCGGCGTGCGCTCAGCCGCTTTGATGCCGTAACGCTGCACGAAAAATTCACCTTGGTAGGCCATGCGGTGCTGTATGGCAATGCCGCCGCCAAGTTTGGCGATGCGTTCGAGATTGGCATCAGTCACAGTTTCGGCATGATCAAAGAACCAGTGTAATCCATCAAAGGGAATATCCAGGTTCACCTTTTCGAATACATCCAGTGCACGCGAGATGGTTTCGTTGTAGGTGGCGTGCAGACGGAATGGCCAACGATTGCTGACGAGAATACGCACGACCGCCTCCAAATCATTTTCCATGTTCGGTACCATATCCGGACGTGGCATGCGGAAGTCCTCGAAATCTGCTGCAGAAAAAACCAGCATTTCGCCTGCGCCGTTATGCCGGTAGTAACCATCGCCGTCGCCAGGCTTTCCTATCTTTGTCCACTTAGTGAAATCGGCAACCTCTTCTCCGGCTTTTTGCGTGAACAAGTTATAGGCGATGCGAAGGGTCAGCTCATTGGCTTGGTGCAATTCTTCAATAATCTTGTAGTCGTCCGGATAGTTCTGAAAACCACCGCCGGCATCGATGACACCGGTGACGCCCAGGCGGTTCATTTCCCGCATGAAATGGCGCGTGGAATTGATCTGATACTCGTAAGGCAGCTTAGGACCTTTGGCAAGCGCCGCATACAGGATCGTCGCATTGGGTTCTGCCAGCAGCAGGCCTACCGGTTCCCCTTTGGAATCCTTGACTATCAGGCCACCTGGTGGATTAGGTGTATCCTGATCGTAGCCGCAAGCGCGCAGTGCTGCGCGATTCAACAGGGCACGATCGTAGAGGTGCAAAATGAAAACGGGTGTATCCGGTGCAACTGCATTGATTTCGTCGAGTGTCGGCAAGCGTTTCTCGGCAAATTGCATTTTGGTGAAGCCACCAACAATGCGCACCCATTGCGGAGCGGGCGTACGCGCCACCTGTTCTTTCAGGCGACGCATGGCGTCAGCCAGCGAGGGAATGCCATCCCAGCGCAATTCCATGTTGTAATTGAGTCCGCCACGGATAAAGTGTAGATGCGAGTCGATCAGACCCGGAATGACGCGGCGCTGATTGAGATCGATTACCTGTGTAGTGCTATCGGCCAGGCGCATGACCTCACTGTCATCCCCCACGGCGCTGAAGCAGCCATCGGAAATCGCAACAGCCGTAGCTTGTGGATACTGACGATCAAGTGTCGTGAATTTGCCGTTGCGAAGGATCAATTGGGCTTTAGGGCTATTCATCATTCTCTCCTTTAGACGATATGGGGAGTGCGATTACTTGCGGAAAACCTCACGCTGTTGAAATCGAGCGCCTCCTCAGTGGTAATACAAGAAAATCAGACGAAGCGCGATAGCTGAAACGCCGTAGCTATTCGCTCTCTCGCGCTCCGTACCATCTTATTTCTTGGTCATGGTGAAGTAACTGGTCATCAAATTCCGGTAGTTAGGAATGTAACTGGAGAATAGCGCACCCAGACCTTCGATATCGTTACGCCAGTCGCGATGCAATTCGCAGGCCACACCGAACCAGCTCATCATCTGTACACCGGCGGATTCCATGCGCGCCCAAGCAGCATCGCGGGTTATATTATTGAAAGTACCGGAGGCATCGGTGACCACGAATACCTCGTAACCCTCCTCAATTGCAGATAATGCCGGAAAGGCTACGCAAACTTCGGTGACTACGCCAGCGATGATCAGCTGCTTGCGACCGGTCTTTCTGACTGCGTTGACGAAATCTTCGTTGTCCCATGCGTTGATGTTACCTGGACGCGCGACATAAGGTGCATCGGGGTGCATGGCTTTAATTTCCGGAACGAGCGGTCCATTCGGGCCATCTTCGAAACTGGTGGTCAGGATGGTCGGCAATTTGAAATACTTGCCACAGGCCGTCAGGGCTAACACACTATCCTTGAACTCATTTGGTGAAAAATCCTGTACCAACGAAATCAAACCTGCTTGATGATCCACCAGCAGTAATGCAGCTTCATTCTTGTCAAGCCGGTTGTATTTAAAATTACTATTCATTTTCTTATTCCTTATGGTTGTCAATAATGAGATATCTAAAAAATGGGCTCAGCCAAACTCTAAGTTCTAAGCAAAATATTCAGGCTCTAGACTATGATGTTAGCGAGTGAAGATACTAGAGGAAAAATTAAAGGAGCTCCGTGTGTTCGCGTACAGACTCCTTTTGTAATTTTTGCAGTTAAAATCTCTTATTTTTAAATTTCGAATCAAAACCATTCATTGTCATTGTCATTGTCATTGTCATCATGTATCTGTAAGTTTTGATTGCACATTGTGCTACTATTGCTCTGCTGCTTAAGCAGAATAAAATCGACAAATAAAAATCCGGAGCAAAAAATTATGATCAAGAAAATTGTTAAAGCATTTTGCTTGAGTGTAGCCTTAGCCGGGCTGCTTTCTGCATGCTCATCGACACAAAAAGTAACCAACTCGGCCAGAACCGCAACCGAGCAGTTACTGATTACCGAAGCAGCGATGCGTAGCCTGCCTAAGCAACGCGACTTACCTTTTCCTATTCCGCGGGGCGCAACGGTTAAACTGGATGTTACCGGAGTCAGCGGAGACAAAGATGTGATGAAAGGAATTGTTGGCGGATGGCTGGGACTAAATGGTTATAATGTTCAGGATGAAAATGCGAGCCACCGTGTGAATATCATAGTCAATTCACTCGGTACCGAACTGTCAACTACTTTCTTCGGCCTTCCGCCTATTAGTGCCTCGCTGATACCCATTGCATTACCTGAATTAGCGTTTTACAAATCAGAGAATCAATCCGGATACGCGCGATTCCATTTTGATATTTTTGAATTGCCCTCCGGACGGTTTCTGGCATCGTCCTCCCCGTTTGTTGCCGGCACTTTTTATAACGCGTATACCGTATTATTCTTATTCACATTTAACAAAACTGACCTAGCCTCGCCGCCGCAAGTAGGAAAATTTAAGGATATGCTGAAGTAAGGTTGCAGTTTTCTTTAAATCTTGCAGAATATTTGGCAGATTATGCGCGACCCCGCTGTAAAAGCGGGGTTTCAAAAGAACCCGATTATTTTTACTTTTGTAACGCCAGTCAGTTCGTTTTCCCCGTATCAAAGTAATACTTTCCGCCATATCTTGCCTTGCACGTTCAATAAGTGTTAAGTCAGAAATTCTCACCAAGGCACAATTTGTCCATCGAATGCATAAAATTTTCCGGAATCCTTAAATTTTAAACGACTGATAACATCGCGCATCCCTGTCACACTTTGTTCAACTGAGATTAATCCATTAGGGCCTCCCATATCGGTTCTTACCCATCCCGGATGCAGCAGCACTGCGGTAATTCCGCTTGTGCTCAAATCAATCGACAAGCTTTTCATCACGATATTGACAGCCGCTTTGCTGGAACGATAACTATAACTGCCGCCACCACGATTATCTGCGATGCTGCCCATCTTGCTGGTGACGGTAATAATAGTTTTGAGCTGACTGCTGGAAATTTGTTGAATAAACGCTTCGACCATTCTCAGGGGCGCCATGGTATTGACCTCAAAAGTATGGGCCCACGCGGCATAATCCGTTTCTCCGAAAGCATCACCCTGCTCCGTTGGATAAACTCCGGCATTATTGATTAGCAAATCAATCGGTCGATTGGATAATGCTTGTGCCAATTGTTCAATCTGCTGATGATTGGCGACATCTAGCGGATACGTAGTTACCCGATCTGGATATTGCACAACCAAGTGGTTCAATGCATCGGCTACTACCGGACTGCGGCAGCAAGCAAAAACACACCAGCCATCCATGGCATACTGCCGAACAAATTCAAGTCCAATGCCACGATTGGCACCGGTAATCAGCGCTGTCTTCATACTCCCTCACTAGCGATATCGATTGATAGAACGAAAATGATTACCCATTTCGACAACCGGCGTCAATGAGCGTATTCCTCAAATCCTAATAAACAGTGTAATCAGGCACTGGAACAATTGTATGAACAATGAAACAACGATTGAACTTACAGGGATAATTGTGAAGGAACTGCAAACTCTTTGTAAAACGTTAGACAAGATCCCGAAACTATCAGAAGATGAATTGCAAATTGCCGAGAATTAAGGCCAATATCGCATATGGCCGTAGCTAATTGCCAAGGTGTTATATAACTTTTAATAGGCTTGTTAATTATTGAGTGTCTTTTGAGGAAGTATTTGTATTGTTCTGCCACAAATCAATTTAAGTAAGGTGGCTGTAGTAGACCAGGTTAAATATGAATTCGCATTCTTTGAGAAACCGTGGAAATTAGAAATGATTCACGTCGAGAGCATTGTAACTATGGTAACAGTCTGTATAAACTATGCTGTCAGGTGCTATTTTTCTAGTAATGGACAAGCATCAGCATTTATGTCTTGGTATCTCCAACAACCTTGGTATAGACCTTACCTCCGCGTTTCAATATGCCAAATACCGCAACCTTACCCGCAGCGCCTCGACCTCACTTACCCTTACGGATTTAGAAAAAATTAACCTGGGCATTAGTCAAAATATTGCGCAGACATCAAGATATTATTCTGGATATTTCACAGTCCCTGCCAGTTGATTATGGTTTTACTTCAGCGGGGTCGGGTATCATGCATTCATACGACCAGGTCATGGATTGTCTGGCATAAACACCCCCATTGGATTCGCAAGACTCTTTCTCGTTATTGGCATGTACAAACGATGCTGTAAATATCGCTAACAAAAGGATTGTATATAAAGTAACTTTAGTCTTTTCGCTCATGATTTAATCTCATTGATTAGAGCGCGGCAGGAAGAGGAAGAATAAGAGGCAGTGTTACGGGAAGAAGCAAGGGGTGATCGCGGGCATAGATCCCAACAAAAAACATGCAATCTATCGAAAACATTCTCAGTCCTGGATCCATCCCCATATTTTCATATTTTATTGAAAGCAGCCCCAGTCGATGAGAGATTCATCGCGTAGCAACGTCGGCGAGCAGTGTCTCCGCAGCCAGTTTGCCGAGATTGTTAGACGCCAATGGACTGTCGCCGGTCAGCAGGCGACGATCCTTATGAACCTTCCCGGTAATATCGGAGTTGAGAATCTTAACGCCCAGCTCGCGCAGGCGCTCACCGACCAGCCAAGGCATCGGACCGGGGATGTAGCCGATCTCGATATTGGCGCCGGTATCAAGGCTGTCAGGAAAAACGCAGACCTCATAACCACGAAACAGGAAGTCTTCTTTATTTTCACCGAGACCTGCGGCAAGTAGTCCGGCTGGTCCATGACACAACGAAATCACGTAGCGATCGTTGTTATGTGCCCAAAACAACGCCTTCTTCACGTCCTCGCTGAAGGGAACATCGTTCAGAGCACCATGACCGCCGGGAATGAACACACCGATATAATTATCCAGATCCTTCACAACCTCTGGCAGCTTCTTCGGCGCTTTAAGCTTGGCGCGATACTTTTCGTATGTCGCTTTGACTACCTCGTCCTCCTGAGGAAAGGCCCACATCTCGAGCTTTACCGGATCGCCAGACGGTGTGGCGACGTCAATCTCAAACCCAGCAAGGTCCATATGATACATCGGCAGCAACATCTCGACGGGATGGTTGCCGGTGGAAAAGAATTTGCCGTTTTGCATCATCAGGTAGCGTTCTTGCGATGCGATCATCAATACTTTCCACTTTCCACCCTTATATGGATTAGGATAGGTTGTGCCGTCGAAATCCGTCTTTGAAGAGGTGTACTGAGTCAGTGAATAGGGTGAGGGGAAACAGGCGTTTTCTTCGGCCAAATCTGGAGTTGGTCTGCGGTCTTCGTGTTGTGTATCGCTCATGGATTCCTCCTTGTTTGGGCGTATTTGGATGCGATGTATAAAAAGAATAAATCCCCTTTTTCGAGAGCCTGAATGTACAGAAAAATTGTCTCGATTGTCAAACTGAGGTAACCCCAAGCACCCCACAGAACCGGAATTTCTAATCGCAATAAAATTCTAAACAGAGGGATCTTGTCATGGCCTACAGTGTACGTCTATTTTTCTTGATTCGCGACCTGACCCAGGTATTCGCTATCAATTGCACCCAACGATTATTGGCGTTATTCTTCATATAAGCACAAGCGTAAAAATTCTTGATTCTAGACCTGGCACTTTTTTGTATACCTAAAATATATGCTGCATGCCATTTCAATTCACAAAAACTCGGAAAGCTGCGCTTTCTTGTTATCCAGCGATCCCAACGTTAGGCATCGTATCCCACCCGTATGAGCACCCTGAGCGAACGCGATAAGATGATTGCCGGCCAATCCTACGATCCGGCAGACCCACATTTGATCGCAGACCGTCTGCGCGCGCGTATACTTTGTCACAAATTCAACACCCTGCCACCCGAAGCAGCCACGAAAGCGATCGCCATACTCAAGGAACTCATGAACGCACACGAATCCGTCATGATCACCGCGCCGTTCCACTGCGACTATGGATACAACATTCACATAGGCCTGAACACTTACCTAAACTACGATTGTGTCATTCTTGACATCGCTCCCGTCAAGATTGGAAGCAATGTACTGTTGGGTCCTGGCGTTCATCTGTACGGTGCAACGCATCCGATGAACGCGGCCGAGCGACGCAGGGGCCTGGAATCTGGAAGCCCTATATCTGTTGAACACGATGTCTGGATCGGCGGCAGAGCGGTCATCTGTCCCGGAGTTACCATCGGCGCTGGCGCTGTGATTGGCGCAGGAAGTGTTGTCACACGGAGCATTCCTGCCGGTGTCTTCGCTGCTGGAAATCCATGTCGAGTCATACGCACCCTCGAAACGAATACCGAAGAAGAATGACGTCCAATCCATCGCTCAGCCGGACCCGCTACGACAAGTAGTACTATGCCAATCTGCCTGCCGCTAAAACCGATAGACTCCATTTTGATAGTACAGATCAAATATGAGACGCAGCATGAGTAAGGATCCGAACAAAACGATCTACACGATCGGTCACTCTACTCACACAACCAAAGAATTCATCGCAATGCTTGATTCTTTTGGTGTCGAGATTGTAGCGGATATTCGTCACTTTCCAGGTTCGCGGAAATATCCAAATTTTAATCAAGGTAATCTTGAAGCGTCGTTAAGGGCAGCAAATATAGATTATCAACATATTGAGGCACTCGGCGGGAGGCGTCGCGTACAACCCGACTCGGTGAACGACCGATGGCGGAATGCGTCGTTTCGCGGCTACGCGGATTATATGGAGACACCGGAATTTAAAAAGGGAGCCGAGCAACTCGAAGAGATCGGCGCCGAAAAAGTAACGGCATTTATGTGTGCCGAGGCGGTTTGGTGGCGATGCCATCGCTCGATGGTTGCGGATTATCTGAAGGCAAAAGGCTGGAATGTGATGCACATTATGAGCGTTGGCAAGGCGATCGAGCATCCATACACATCGCCTGCGCGTATTGAAAATGGGCGAGTTTACTATTCAAATGAAAATTTGTTTAACTCTCACAAGGAGTAAAGGAGTAAAAAATGGCAGCACAATTTAAGATTGGCGATCATGTGAGTTGGAATTCCGAGGCAGGAATCGTTTCGGGGACAATAATAAAAGTGCACACGTCCGATTTTGATTACAAGGGCTACACGCATCGTGCCTCGGCAGATCGCCCGCAATACGAGATTAAAAGCGACAAGACCGATCATATCGCCGCTCACTTGGGCAAGGCGTTGACGAAATTGGATTAGGATCGCTTGCGCGGGGCGAATCCGCTGCTTGCGAACTTGACGGTTGCATGTTTTTCGGTTGGAAACAGCATGATCTCTCAAAAATCATTTGCAAAAAGAGAGCGTATCTGCCGCACTGAAAAACCGAGACGACTCAGACACTCACATAAAAGAAGAACGATTATTAAAAACATAACGGAGCAGTTAGATGTTTGTTAGAAGAAATATCTCTTTACCTAACCTATTCGACTGGAGCTGGCTACATCTGGTTTGGCTCCTGATGCTGTCTTCCGCAATCGCCTTGATGTATTACTTCAAGATAGTAACATTTCAGCTACCATGGCTTCCTGTTTCAATTATTGGTACTGCGGTCGCTATTTTTATCGGTTTTAAAAACAGTAATGCTTACGCTCGAATGTGGGAAGCTCGCAAAATTTGGGGAGCAATAGTTAATAGCAGTAGAACTTGGGGAATGTATGTAGATGGTTATATCTCCAACCAATTTACCCAAAATAAGCAATCCGACGAAACTATCCATCAAATAAAGAAAAGACTCATTTACAGACACATTGCTTGGCTTTACACGCTCAGAAGCCAACTTTTAATTGTCACTCCCTGGGAGCTTGCTGGACAAAAAGGACATACAGGAAGCCGAGCCAAGTATTACCAGAAAAAATACGGTCTAGGTCTGATTGAAGAAGAAGTCGCGCGCATTGAGTTGGGAAAATTTCTTCCCGCCGATGAACATGACAGACTGATAGCAAATGCCAACACAGCCACGCAAATTATTAATGAGCAATCCAGAGATCTATCAAGATTGCGAGAGCAAGGTCTAATTAACGATTTTGGTCAGATGGAATTAATGAAAGTGCTTTCTCATTGTTACGAACATCAAGGAAAAAGCGAGCGCATCAAGAAATTTCCGCTGCCCAGGCAGTATGCGAACATAAATCGTTACTTTATAGGCCTGTTCATTTTCCTTTTCCCATTTAGCATGATTCCCTCCTTACTACAGATTGACGATTGGGGTATTTTTATCGCCATTTCCATCACGACAGTGGTCGGATGGGTTTATGTGATGATGGAGCTAGTCGGGGACTATTCGGAGAATCCATTCCAAGGAATGGGTTTTGACATCCCCATGCTTTCCCTATGCCGTACTATTGAAATTGATCTTCTTGAAATGCTGGGAGAAAAAAAACTGCCTCCCAGTGTTGGAGCAAAAAACGGAATACTGATGTGAGGGCTCTGTTGCAACAGAAATGCAACAAAAACGGTGTCAAAAACGGCAAAAAACCTATTCGGAATTTACAAAGAGAGTAATCATACAGTATCTCGTGCAGGCCGTTTAATTCAAACACCAACCTTGATCCTTTATGCATAATTACCTGCACTTGTATGCATTACATAAGGAGATATCATGAGAACCACTCTGGATTTACCCGAAAATTTACTCAATAAAGCAATGCGAGTAACCCACACCGAAACCAAAACCGCTGTTATCGTGTTGGCACTAGAGGAGTTAATCCGGAAATCAAAAATTTCGGATCTTAAGAAATTCAAAGGAAAAATCGAATTGGATATTAACCTTGATGAAATTCGAGTGCGCCAGTAATGGCGGTATTGGTCGATACGTCTGCCTGGATCGATTATTTTCGAACCGGTAATAAATCAGCCGAACTGGATGATCTCATCGACGAAAACGTTATCGTTACCAACGATTTTATTTTGGCCGAATTAATCCCCTTCTTAAAGCTGAAGCGGCAAGCAAAAGTAGTTAAATTGCTGAGCGAAATAAATCGACTCCCGCTGCAAATTGATTGGGACGATATTATGGATACGCAATTCAAGTACTTAAAATCCGGATCCAATGGGATTGGCATTCCCGATCTCATCATTGCTCAAAATGCAAAGGAAAACCACTGTACAATATTTTCGCTCGACAAACATTTCCAAATGTTGGGCCAAGTTATTAAAGTCAAACTATACCGAGCAAAAGATTAACAACGTCTAAACTTTGGTGATTCGATTCTCTGACACATATTCAGTGGGGTCATGGGATTAGATACCGAATCGCGATCTATCTGCAATTTCATCCATTATTCAGGCATAAGAACTCAACTCTCCTGACGCCATCATTCAACTATCACCTGCTGCACCCGCATCGGCCAAATCCCTTTCTCAACCGCCTGCCGACCATCAAACGCAATATAACTCTGCCGCCCGTAATGTGGTAACGGACGGATCAGGGCTTCAAGTGATGCGGCATCTTTTGCGGAAATGATCGCGAGTGATGCGCCATCGTTACGTGCTAATGTCCACGCTTGTGCAGTGCCCTTTTTGTTGATTTCATCCGGTCTGACTGGCAATTGTTTGGCGGCAAGCCAGGCATCGACTTCGGATTGCAGGCCGATGATGAGCGTCGGTGCTGCGGATAATGGCGCGTTGGATGCAATGATGTGTGGATTCTGGTCTTGCAATTTACCGGCAAGTGTTTCGGCGATTTTCCGCACGTCGGTTTTATCAGATAAAAGAACAGTCTGTGTCGATGGATTAACCATCACTTCGCGCAGGATAGGCGGTGCTTCGCCGGGCGCCAATTGGCGGAATAAGCGCAACTCCGGATCGAGTGAAACGGACAAGGGCTTTTCCGACAGCGTCAGCGTGAAAGTCTGTTGCTCCTGCTGCAAATCGAGTACATGAGTTTGCGTGCCCTGCTCGCTTTGGATGGCAATCGGAACCTGTAATTGATAGATCGGATCGGATTGTTTCAATGTAATCGTCAATCCATGACCGGAATCAGCCGGAATACTGTTCACTTCGCTGATCGCAATCGTGGGTGCGCCGCTGCGATCCAGCCATTGCGTGAAAAACGGCTGCAGATTGTGCCCTGAAATGATTTCAAACATCTTTTGCAATTGTTGCCAGGAGGTGATCTTAAAACGCTGTACCGCCCATAATCCCTGCAGCGCGCGCTGAAAAACCTCATCGCCCAATTGATCCCGCAGCATGAAGAAAAACATCGCAGCTTTGTTATAGCCGACAATCTTCGATGCGCCATGGGTACGCGAAGTAAATGCCGTCAGCGGTGCGTCTTGTCCCGGTTGCAGTGCGGCGAAATCACGCAGCCAGCCCAGGCGCATTTCCCGCGCGGCTTCGCTGCTTTCCTGTTCTTTATACGTGTAATCGGCCATGAAAGTCGTCAGGCCTTCCGACCAATTTCCGCTCCTGTAATCCGGATACACCCCGTTGCCCCACCAATTGTGCAGCACTTCATGGCCGAGCGAGGTATCGCGGATAAACGGCAATTGCAACACATTGATGCCAAGATAAGTCAGTGTGGGCATGCCGAAGCCGGTGGGAGTCGGGCTGGAAACCACGCTGAATTCGCTGTACGGATATTCGCCGATCCACGCTTCATACATTTTCAGATAACGCTTCACGGCATCCAAGTAATCCGTTGACAAGCCGCTGATTTGCGGATGAAAATAAGTGCGCAACTGGACTGGACGCTGGTTGATGCTCTGATGTGTCTGCGTTTCAACCACATACGGCCCGGCCATCAAATCGATGCCTTCTGCCGGGTGAGAAAATTCAAACGCTGCTTGATAGCCTTGTTCCGAATCACTTTCCTCAGTCAATCGACCTGCGACCAGACCACGTTGCCCCGCAGGCAATTCCAGCTTGACTTTATAGCGCGCCAGTTCGCCTGCAACGCGCGGATACCAGCCGGACGCATCGGGCAGAAACGTGCCGGCTGCACCGCTGACAGCGATGGGTCTGCCCAGCGTCTGTTGATGATCGAGCGAATCATCCAGCGGCGCCAATTTTCCCTGCCAATGAATCACAAATTGATACTCCTGGCTGAAACTAAATGGTATGTGCCAGGAATGCGGTTGATTGCTCCGTTCACGGCCAATGCCCAGTGGCGCATCGTTAAAAAGTGCGTGGGTGACTTCAAAGGAGGCGCCCAACAACAAGCGTAACTCCTTGGGCCGTTTGATGGTGATGATGCTTTTTCCTTCGAAGGTACGATTAGCCGGATCGATTCGCACCGTGATGTCATAATCAATTTCGTTAACCTTAGTAGGCTCATGAGCTGGCGCAGCGAGCGCAAATTGTGCAATAGCGCAGCTCAATAAAAAAACCCAGCAGAATTTGATGAATGTACGTTCCGTCATAGTTTCGTGCAGTAAGGGTTAGTGTTTCAATGCCGGAAATTTGGCAATGATCTGTAATTCCTGCTCGTCTCTTTTGATGGTTAGCGGTAACCAGGTTCCCGGCGCCTGACGTTTAACGATATTGATCACATCTTCGGTCTCTTTAAGCGGTAGCCCTGCCATTTCAATAATCACATCGGAATCCTGCAACTTGGCGGCTTCAGCAATGCTGTTTTTTTCCACCTGCAGCACCACGGCGCCGCCTCGGCCCATTTCGTAGCGAATTCCCAGGCGTTGGAATTGTGGCCGGAAAGATTCGGAAACATGCGGCAACACGCCGAATACCGCATCCGCCACGCCTGTCACGAGGTTTTTGCAGGATTTATCGCTGTCCCACGGCAATAATGCGGCAACATTCCTGACGCCCAGGTCATGCAATTGGTGCGCGACACCAAAACCGTGCAGCACATGGCCCGTGCCCATAACACCCACGACCAGCGGTTTTTCCGCGCCGGTGGATTCCGCCACGGCTTGTTGCAATATTTGCGCCATGGCACGATCCCATAGTTGTTGACCGCCGATGAAACGTCTGAAATCAGCATCGTCCTGGGAGATTTCGCCTGTTTTCTTATCTTTGCGATCGTGCTGTTTATAAATCGGCAGTAAATAATCCACATACGCTTGGCTGGGTTCTGCAGGGTGCGTCAAGCCTTCGCGCTCTTCCACCGGAATGCCATAGAAACCCTTTTCCGCTACCTGGCGGCGCAGGTTTGTTTCAATATTCAATGCCCGCATCGGAATACGATTCATGCGCGCGAAATGAAATAATGGCAGATACAGATTGGCGTCGGTATTCCATACCCGATCCCACTCGGCAACCCGCAGAAACTCTTTTTCACTCAGCTTGCCGGCCACCCATTGATCCAACGCTGCTTGTACGCGACGTGGAAACATTTCAAAACCGATGACCATATTGGGACGCATCGCATACAGGGCAATGAGTGTCTGCAATTGCCAGCGGTGATGATCTGCATTGATGTGCGTTTCACCCAGCAATACTACCGATGCTTTTGCTGCGCGTGCAATCACGTCCTGTTGCGTCGTCCGACCGGAGCCCGGCACAACCCAATCCCCTAATGCCACACACTGATTGAGTGTGGGTTTTTTCGCCGGTTTAACGGCGGTGGCCCAGGCGTTACTCCAACATAAACTCAGTAGCAATACGATCATACTCAGCATTCTGTTGCGTCGAGTTACACTAAAATTTGTCATTTTTGTTATCCTGTTAACGGATCAATTGATTCGGGCTATCCAACCCATTTGCGGGCATTTCTGAACAAGCGCATCCAGGGTCCATCTTCCTTTGCATCGGACTTCAAATGCTCGGGATACCAGGAATGCTGCGTAACCCGAAACACCCGCTCCGGATGCGGCATTAGCACATTAAAACGCCCATCCAATGTGGTTAGCCCGGTTATTCCTTGGTGCGATCCATTGGGGTTATAGGGATACTGTTCAGTGACTTGCCCATGATTGTCCACAAAACGTACCGTCACCAATGCAGCCACATTGTCAGGTTGACCGGCAGAAAATTCAACCTTGCCCTCACCGTGGGCTACCGTGATCGGCATCCGGCTACCTGCCATGCCGTCAAAAAATAATGATGGGCCTGGCTGTATTTCCACCATGGCAAAACGCGCCTCAAACTGTTCCGACACATTGCGCTTAAAACGCGGCCACGATTCAGCGCCGGGAATGATTTCATGCAGATTGCTCATCATCTGACAACCATTGCAAACACCCAATGCGAACGTGTCGCCGCGCTGGAAAAAAGCCTCGAATTCATCACGTGCACGCGCATTGAATAAAATCGATTTGGCCCAACCTTCACCCGCACCGAGCACATCGCCATAGGAAAAACCGCCGCATGCGACAAATCCTTTGAAATCCTTTAATAACACACGACCTGCAATGATATCGCTCATGTGCACATCGAATGCAGTAAAGCCTGCCCGGTCGAACGCTGCCGCCATTTCCACATGGCCATTGACGCCTTGCTCGCGCAGAATCGCCATGCGAGGACGCACGCCGGTTTGAATATACGGTGCGGCGATATCCTCATTCGCATCAAAACGCAGTGCAACCTGAAGACCGGGATCTGCGACATCGAGAATACGATCGTATTCCTGTTGCGCACACACCGGATTGTCACGCAGTTTTTGCATCTGATAGGTAGTTTCCGACCAGGCGCGCTGCAAATCCACGCGCTTTTCCGCCAACACCGGCTTGTTATTGCGCATAAAGCGGATTTCATCAGTGGCATTCAACCGTCCGATCACAAAGCTGACATCGCGCAAGCCGACTGCGGTCAACACCTGCATGACGTCATGGCGTTGCGCGGTGTTAATTTGCAGTACAGCACCCAATTCCTCATTGAATAGCACCGCAAACAAACGCTCCATAAACCTGCCACCCAGTTGTTCCGGCTGCAATTCAGAACCGTCGATATCGCTGCTATGCGCATCAAAACACAATTGATCAAGATTCACCGTTAATCCGGTGTATCCGGCAAAGGCCATTTCGCACAATGCCACGAACAGGCCGCCATCGGAGCGGTCATGATACGCCAACAGCTTATCTTCCTGATTCAACTGTTGGCTCGCAGCAAACAATGCCTTGAGCCTGTCTGCGCCTGTCTTGCCGTCGATGTCGGGTGCCACATTACCCACTTGCTTATACACTTGCGCCAACGCCGAGCCACCCAGCCGATTTCGTCCCTGCCCTAGATCGATCAAGATCAATTCGGTATCGCCGCAATCGGTGCGCAATTGCGGCGTCAAGGTTTTGCGCACATCGGTGACATTGGCAAATGCGGAAATGATCAGCGACAACGGCGCTGTCACTTCCTTGCGGACTCTTTCATGGGTGTTTTTGTCTGTTTCTTCCCAGACCGTCTTCATCGACATCGAGTCTTTCCCCACCGGTATGCTGATGCCCAGTTGCGGGCATAGTTCCATGCCGACGCTATGCACCGCGTCATATAACCCGGCATCTTCGCCCGGATGGCCGGCTGCCGCCATCCAGTTAGCGGATAGTTTGATTTTGCTGATCTCCGCAATCGGTGCCGCTGCGATATTGGTGATGGCTTCTCCCACTGCCATTCTTGCTGCCGCCACAGGATCGATCAGCGCCAACGGCGTACGTTCCCCAATGGCAAATGCTTCACCCAGATAGGTTTGGTAACCCATGCTAGTCACAGCGACGTCGGCAACCGGAATCTGCCACGGACCGACCATCTGATCACGCGCCGATAATCCGCCGACGCTGCGATCACCAATGGCAATTAAAAAGGTTTTGTCAGCCACCGCAGGCAAACGTAACACCCGGTAGGCGGCTTCGGTCAGATTCACACCGGACAAATCAATGGCGGGTAATATGCTGTTATTGTGCATCACATCGCGCGTCATTTTCGGCGGCTTACCAAGCAATACCGGCAACGGCATGTCCACCGGCGGCGTTGCCGATTGCTGATCAGTCACGATCAATTGTTCATCGGCAGTGGCTTCACCCACGACGGAAAACGGACAGCGTTCGCGCTCACAAATGCTTTGAAATACCGCCAGTGATTCCGGCTTGATCGCCAGAACATAGCGCTCCTGCGCTTCGTTACTCCAGATTTGCATTGGCGACATACTGGTTTCCTCGGACGGAATATCGCGCAAATTGAACCGCCCGCCTCTGCCGGAATCATGCACCAATTCCGGAAACGCATTGGATAAACCGCCCGCGCCGACATCATGAATGAATAAAATCGGATTATCAGCGCCGGTTCTTTGCAACTGCCAGCAGCGGTCGATCACTTCCTGCGCGCGCCGCTCCATTTCCGGATTACCGCGCTGCACCGAATCGAAATCCAGTGCTTCGGTATTGCTGCCGGTATCCATACTGGAAGCCGCGCCGCCGCCCAAGCCGATCAGCATACCCGGTCCACCCAGTTGAATCAGCAATGCACCCGGTGGAAATTTTTCCTTGCGCACGTGCCGATCGGAAATCTGCCCGACGCCGCCCGCTAACATGATCGGTTTGTGATAGCCGCGCATTTCTCCGGCGACACGCTCCTCGAAAGTACGGAAATAACCCGCCAGGTTAGGCCGTCCGAATTCATTATTAAACGCTGCCCCGCCAATCGGCCCTTCCAGCATGATCTGCAACGCCGAAGCAATGCGCGCCGGCTTGCCGTAAGTTGATGAGTCATCGGCAGAAGGGAAACGATCGTATTCCCACGGTTGCGTGTAGCCGGGGATATTCAGATTGGACACCGAAAAACCGGATAATCCGGCCTTTGGCTTGGCACCACGACCGGTTGCACCTTCATCGCGGATTTCCCCGCCAACACCGGTGGCCGCACCGGGGAAAGGCGAAATGGCGGTCGGATGATTATGCGTTTCGACTTTCATCAAGATATGCGTTTGTTCCTGGGCATAGCCATAAACCTGCCGATCGCCGGGGTAGAAACGTGCAATTTCTGCGCCTTCGATGACGCTGGCGTTATCCGCATAAGCCACTAACGTGCCTTGCGGATGCGTTTGATGGGTGTTGCGTATCATCGCAAACAGCGATTTATCCTGCGATTTTCCATCCACAATCCAATCCGCATTAAATATTTTATGGCGGCAATGTTCGGAATTGGCCTGGGCGAACATCATCAATTCAACATCCGTCGGATCGCGTTGCACTCGTTGAAAATGTTGCAACAAATATTCGATTTCATCCGCTGATAATGCCAGTCCCATGGCTTGATTCGCCTGCCGCAGCGCTTCGATACCGCCATGCCGCACATCAATCGCGTTGAGCGGTTTCGGTGCAAAATGCTGAAATAATTTGGTTGCATCGTCAAACGAAGCAAACACGGCTTCCGTCATGCGGTCATGCAGCAAAGACACGAGACGCGCTTTATCTTCAATTGAGAGCTGTGTATGACATTGAATGTAATATGCGATACCACGCTCAATGCGCATCACTGCAGTTAACCCGCAGTGATGCGCAATATCCGTCGCTTTACTGGACCAGGGGGAAATTGTGCCCGGACGCGGCAACACCAAGAAGAATTCACCAGGATGCTGATTGCTTTCCTGAGCCGAGTCATCATTGAGTAACCTCCTCAGCGCGTTGAATTCCTCAATCTGCAAATTCCGTGTCATCGAACAAAAATGCCAATATTCGGTAGCTACCGAGGATACTTGCAGATCCAGCGTGTTAATTTCTTTGAGTAATTTTTCCAGACGAAACGAAGATAGCGCACGTCCACCACAGAATTGGAGCATCAGGGAATATCAAACGGTTATTTAAAGATTACAATTTTACACGAGAAGATATACTTATCGCTGCTCATCCGACGATGCTAACAAATATGATAAATGCCGATGCTGTTTTTTTGACTGCTGAAATACGTGACATTGAACATCAGGCCGCAATGCTGCCCGATCCTCCCCATTTGATGGAGAAGGCCGGTCTGGCTGCTGCGCAAGTCATTCGCAACCAATTGCTTAAACACACGAATCATTCTGTGCTGGTACTCGCCGGCCCAGGCAATAACGGCGGCGATGCTTTTGTTGTGGCACGCTATCTACAGGAATGGGGCCATGCGGTTACTGTGGCTTTTACCGGCGACCGCGACCGCGAACCGTTCGACGCCAAGCAAGCGATGCAAGCCTGGCTCGCCAGCGGCGGCGAAATTTCCGCCGACATCCCCGGCGATCAACACTGGGATGTCGTAATTGATGGTTTATTCGGTATCGGTCTGGATCAATCCAAGCACCGCCCGATCGAAGGCAAATACCGGGAATGGGTGGATCGCATCAATCAGATGAATGTTCCCATCGCATCGTTGGATATTCCATCCGGCCTGGGCAGCGATGACGGCTGCATTTACGGTGCCGCAATACACGCCACCATTACCGTGACATTCATCGGATTAAAACCCGGTCTGTTCACCAACTTCGGGCCTGAGTGCTGCGGCACGGTTGTGCTGTGTGATCTGGATATCCCGCTCGCCTCACCACCCGTGCCACACATCTGGCTGCTTGATAAAAAACTGGCACAATCGCTGCTGCCCCCTCCCCGCTGTGCCAATAGCCACAAAGGCACGTTCGGCAATCTCGCCATTCTGGGCGGCGCTACCGGTATGGTCGGCGCGACGTTGCTTGCCGGCCGCTCAGCATTACATCTGGGCGCTGGACGCGTCTACCTCGGCTTGCTGACTCGCCTTGCCCCACCCGTTGACTTTTTACAACCTGAATTAATGTTGCGCTCGCCTCCGGAGCTTTTCAAACTGAAATCGTTAGACTGTCTGGTGGTCGGTCCCGGTTTAGGTGACGAACCGGAAGCGCTGTCCTGGCTGGATTGCGCACTCAGTACCGAATGGACCTTAGTGCTGGATGCCGATGCATTAAATCTGATCGCCATGCATCCGCACCTGGCCAAGAAACTCAGCCAACGTAAAACTCCGAGTGTTTTGACTCCGCATCCCGCTGAAGCGGCCCGTCTTTTAAAAACGGATACCGATGCCATACAAAACAGCCGTATGGATGCCGCATGTAAAATTTCACAACAACTCAATTGCTACGTAGTACTGAAAGGTGCCGGCAGCATCTGCTGCTTTCCCGATGGAGAACGTTACATAAATACCAGCGGCAATCCCGGACTCAGTACTGCGGGCACAGGCGATGTGCTGGCGGGAATGATCGGTTCGTTGATCGCACAAGGCTTGAATCCGGATCATGCGCTGTTGCTGGCGGTTTACCTGCATGGTGCCGCCGCCGATAGCCTGCTGCAACATAATCACGGCCCATTGGGCATGACTGCATCGGAAATTATTGCTGCTGCGCGTGTTTCGCTGAATGATTGGATTTATCAGAAGATCAATACATCTCGATAGCAAGGTAACAATTTCTTACAGTGCTGCAGGAAAGCAAGTATACTTTCAAAAACAATTGAGTATATTTTATAGCGTTTCAATTAAATGTTAACAATTTAGTTCTTTATTAAACTTAAGATAGATAGATTATCCAAATGATCCGTCAGCAAAAAAACAAAATTTCGTTTCTGATTACTTTAATCATAAGCCTATTTCTGATTTTACCCACGCAAATACTCGCGGAAGCTACTGTTTATTCGACGTCGGAAGGTTCTGTTTATTATTCAGGAGAGACATACCCCTTTTATTATTCAGACACCCTGCATATACCACGCATCGATACTCATAACCAGCCGGGTCTGTACCAAAGGGCAATGCTGCAGTTCGATCCATCGATGCATGGCGATTGGAAAGAGTTGATACACTTTCAATCGCTAACGACCGCATTAAACAAGTTGATTTGATTATCACAGAATCCTTACCCGTTCAGGTTTATCTTCAAATAAGAGGTCAATTTCACACTGCATGCGGTGGCTATCCCATCATCAGCGACAGGCAAAATGACGAGAAATTCGAAGTAACCGTAGCTTTCGATACGCAGCGCTTTCCAGAGGAAGAAACGCCATGTACTGCCGGTGATTCCCTTATATTCCATCCATTGCAAGTCTATGGTTTAGTTGCAGGAACCTATGAATACGTTATTAATGGTACATATACCGGATCATTTGAATTAAAGAGCCATAACCTAATCCCACGTTCCTTGGTAAAGCTACCCACTACAAATTGATTTTTTTATCTAAAGTCTGTTATTGGAACGCGCCTTCGGCAAGACAAACAATACCAGACTTTGCAATTTATACTCGGTCAGCAAAATATATTGTGATTTGCTAATAAGTAAAATGCATTGAATCGAAGTTTCATGCATTGGACAATCTATCGCTCATTTCTGCAAACCACAATTTCATTCGGCACGATAAGAATCGTAGTCCTACCTTGATGCTACATCATCTGTTCCAATAAAATCCGCCCCTTGATTTATAATCCTGATCAATCTTTGTTTAAATTTTACTGCATTAAGGATATTCAATGGCTAATCTATCTCAATCAATTAAGCATATGCTCGTGCAGTCATCGCTGGTAATGTTGGTCGTTTCACATGCGGCGATGGCTGGCGAATCTCCGACCGTTGCACCATGTTGCCAACAATCTGATGCACAACAATCCCGCTTGATTGAGTTGCCCGCAGCAGCCGTTCAGAAATTGAAAATTAATGCCGGATTCGGCTGGGGAATTTTTAGTGGTACGATCTACAACGGCAATGAAAATTACCATGTAACACAGTTGGTTGTCAGCATGGAACCCATCCACGGCCATCACCACATGGACGCGCATGCCACCATGTCGCACGACCCCAAAATACATCATATTGATCTGGATCTGCCGCCGGTATCGAAAGGCGCTTTATCGATGCCCTTAGCCAATGAAGATGTTCACATTCATGATTTCAAGTGGGAAATCATTAAGGTCATGGGTTATCAAACACGCTAACATAAATCTTTCACTGTAAAATTGGCATTGGGCCAGGGAAAATTGGCTCAGCGTTTGTTGCCGGATTATACATCCCCGGTTAACCCATCCCATCTTAATCGCTTGTTTACTTGGATGAATCGCACGCATATTTACATCGGCATCGCCAACAGTCGCCATCATTCTATTACATATCACCATGATGGGATTCTCTCGATATAATCACATCCTTTTCTTTCCAGCCTTGCTGGTACTGATCGTTTGGCAAGGAATCTTCGGTCTGTTGTTGACCTTACGTTACACACCCACTGAGTTGAAGAAATTTTCTTATTTGGTGCATACTCAGTTTGTTAGCGGCGTTGCTATTGGGGTATTTGCTTTTTTTGACCATACATTTATTGATGATTGATACAAACATGTTATAAAACATTCAAAAAAGACATCGATATGGTTATCATCTATCACTCTACCTTGATTCCTACAAAATCATATTAATCGACAACGCCACCGTATGTAGTTTACTCATCTTCATACAGAACATTTTATAAACCAATTTAATTAGATATTCAGTTTTTTAGCCAAAACACAGGATGTTTTGCTTATAAAATAAGTAGATTTGACCCATGACAAATCTTTATCTATCACCTATAGTAAAGTTTGATAAATAAGCGATAACGCAGCGTTTTTTCTGCTCGTTTATGAGCACGCTGTTGTTTGTTTAATATAGATCTTTTATTATTCCTCATGATGATAAAAGAATCGATGCTTTTCCACTTCTTATATTCAGTATCAGGAGCTATATATAATGTTTAAACATTTTCTTCCTGCGCGAGGAGTTTGGCACCTAAAGTATCTGATAACAGCTACTTTTGCCCTCTTCTCATTTACTTACGAAGCTATCACGCCTGCACTGGCAACAGGACCAGAAGTGCACTTGAAAGGACAATTTGGCCCCCTGCACAATTGGCCAATCATACCGCTTGCCATGATGCTTATGCCCGATGGACGAGTATTTGCTTATGGGACAACTCCAGCTGGTATACAGAATGCCAAATTGCATTATGCGATTTGGGATCCTTCTTTGGGTACCGGCACCAATGCGTTTGAAACTTTACCCAATACCACCAACACAGATATTTTTTGCGCCGGTCAAGCACTGATCCCTGCAACCGGCCATGCGCTGATCGTCGGCGGAGATGCTTTGGTGAACACAAAACGTAATTATGCAAATAGTGATGTTAATATCTTTGATCCGACTACGGATACACTCATACGCCAAACTCAAAATATGGCTTATAAGCGCTGGTACGCGACGGCAGTAACTATGCCAAATGGCGAACATGTCATACTGGGTGGTCGTAACGATAGAAATTTTGCAGGAACATCAACTATTCCAGCTACCGTGGAAACCTATTCGCCCATACCGGAGGTACGATCGGTGGCTGGCAATTGGCGATCACTCAGCACAGCAAACAGTGATTCTGCTTACGGAGGACTCGGCGGCGCCTCGTGGTTTTATCCGCGAGCCTGGGTGAATCCACAAGGTACGATATTTATTCTTGGACACAATGGGCCAATGTATAAGCTCGATATTTCAGGTACTGGTACACTCACTAGATACAAAACAAAAACTGCAGTGGGACGCAATAACATACCCAGTGTGATGTTCGCTCCTGGTCGAATTCTCGCTGTCCGCAGAGATCGTGTAGCCGTAACCGTTGATATCAATGGTACCGGTGAACCTATTGTAGCCCCAGCCGGTCTTCTAGCAAAAGATCGTCAGTATGGCAGTGCTACTGTACTTGCCGATGGCCGGGTCTGGGTCAATGGCGGTTCATCAACTGGCAATGATCTAGTAGGCATGGCATTAGAATCTGAGCTTTGGGATCCAAATACTGGGAATTGGACAACCACAGCAAGCGCAGCTACAGCGAGATTATATCATTCCGCTTCACTCTTGCTTCCGGATGGAACTGTAATCACTGGAGGAGGTGGTGCACCAGGTCCACTCAAACAACTAAACGGTGAAATTTTCTACCCGCCTTATCTGTTTAAAACAGATGGCAGTGGCGAATTTGCACCTCGTCCGGAAATTATTGATGCCCCGACAACAATGATCACTTGGGATCAAGAATTTTCAATCGAAGCAACCGCCAGCATTTCCAAAGTCACGCTTATACGTGTAGGTGCAGCCACGCATACATTTGATCACGAGACGCGTTTTTTTGATCTACCCGTCCCACTCGCAGGCAACATTGTGACCGTGCGAACACCGGCAACGGCCAATATAGCGCCTCCAGGTTTCTATATGGTTTTTGTATGGGATGCTTCAGGAGTACCTTCCATCGCAAGAATCATACAAATTGGCTAAAAAATCGCTTGTGATTCACAATCCGCATGGTAACTAATAGCTACGGTCAGGATAAAATAGCCCCGTGTTTTGTAACACGGGGCTATTAACTCGTAATATCTACTCTGTTTTTATAGCAATTACTTCATCAACTAAATCGTTCTCATCATACTTAACTAAATAAGCCATTTCATCACCACTGAATGTTATTTCAGTCGGTATACCCACGAGTTCCCATAATCCCAACGTAACAACGCTTGCAGCGCCATGGAAAAAGGCTCTGCTTACTTTGGCTCCCGTGCTATATCCTTGAACAAACTTAAAGATTTCAATTTTTTTATTATCTTTATATTCACTGATAATGGGTGCGCCGTATTCGGCAATTAGTACAGTCCTTGGCACACCTATACTAAATAAGCTGATATCTTTCTTAACCGGTTGTTTTGCGGCCATAAAAACAGAGCACCCAGAAACTTGAGTAACCAATAAAGCCAATAGCAAAATAGGAAGCATGCATCGCTCTAAAATAATCATTCTGTCATCATTTGTTTATCTATATCCTTGATAATTACTTTCAATCTCCATTGATCAGTGTGATCGAGTTCAAATAATTAACTTTCCAATTAATTCTCTCGGCTATCAATAAAAACATGAGCTTTAGATATACTCCTATCCATTTCTACTTATATCTCCACCACAGTAATGTCAGGAGAATATTTTAATACTTTCTCAGATTCCTTACTAGAAAGTCTATATCCTCTATCCGAATATCCTACACATAAAAATCTGGCTCACCGAGCGATCTTCAACTAGCACATAGTTATAACATATCCTGTTAACTAGTTTGCCTTGACATATACGAACAAAACCACATCATAGAAAACAATTAATTAACAACTAGTTGCCACACAACGATTCATTTGATTCTGAGAATTAGTCTATTTAAACCTCTCTTTTAAACACTAAAGTTTCGGTGTTACTTTGTCGTTCAAAAATTCTCGAAGCAAACAATGCAAGAAAAAATCTTACATTAAATTATAAAGATACATTCCATCTATAGAAGATGATCATTAATTGCTTCCAGTAAGAAGTTCAAAGTGTAAATCCCAAGAGGCTGTCCGAGAATAGCTATCGCAGTGAGGGAAAACGATATCCAGTCATATTTTTGAATATTTGTGGAAATTCACATGATTCCATTTGAAAAATAATCGAGAAACATGATCTGACAAGTTTTCTGTAACAAGCCACTCTATTCTCAGACAGCTTCCCACCTTTAAAAGGAATCTTTCATATGTACACTGAAAATATCGTTAAAACTCGAGCCAACACTACCTCTACTCACTTAGCTAGAGAAACACACAGCACATTGACTACATTATTATTTATCCTAAGCATGATATTGATCACTTGGGGAACGTATGCTAACGGAGCGGTCACTCCAAATCCCATCAAATGGCATCCTGGTCACTACGTTATGCTCGTAGGTTCAGGCAAAGATAGCGCCAGATATATGGACCAAATATACAATGAACTCGATACATATTCTGCACTACGCGGAATAGCAATACGTTACGAATGGTCAGAGTTGGAGTCAGCAAAAGGTGTGTATAATTTTGCATCTATCGATAAACACCTTACTGAGCTTGCGGCGCGAGACAAACGCCTTATAATTTTGCTGGAAATAAAATCATACGATCCTAACGAAATCCTCATACCAGATTACCTGAAAGCTGCAATTTATGAAGGCGGAGTATTTGCTTATACCAAAGGATACAATCTCAAGCTGTGGAATACTGCAGTGCGTGATCGCTTAGGTGCATTGGTTCGTGCACTGGGCAAGCATTTAAATTCCCACCCTAACTTTGAAGGTTTCGGTCTACAAGAAACTACCATGGGACAACTGCTAGAACCACTAACCAGCGCTCAAATAGACGCATATTACAGTAATCTGCTCAACATCAATCAGCGCATGCGTAATAATTTTCCCAATACAATGACGTTCCAGCTTACAAACTATCCACGTGGAATTCTAGATTCACTTATTAATGGATTAAAAACAATGGGGGCAACATTGGGTGCTACAGACATTTTTCCACAAGAACCAGGATTGCTCTTTCCAGGGTCGAAATATTCACCCAGAGGACTCTATACCTACTTTCCTCAGCTTACCAACGTTATTCCTCTGTTAGCTCAAGTAGAAAAGGCAAATTATGAGAACACCAAACACGATGACACTGGCTATCAGCCAACCATAACCGAGTTGCTTAATTTTGGGAGAGATAAACTGAAGGCCAATTACATCTTATGGACACGCTCTCCAGGTTACTATGATGATGTATTACTAATGCTAAATCAAGCAGCACAAAAAAAGACTCCTTCGGGTGGCCTAAATTCAGTCTGTCCAACCAGCATTGCCTCCTGTATCGACTAGCAACAGTAGCTTAAACATACATTAGACGAAGGCTATACTTCCTAAGATATATCCTTCGTCTTAGTCTTAATTAATCTCCATTCATTTAGCGGTCATAATCAAAATGAACCAGCTACTATCACCGACGCACCAATAACGAAGGACTCCAACCATCTCGCTGTTTTTGTTTAATTATCGCTTATCTAATTCGCCAAATACTACCTGCTACGCGTAGTTGCTGGAAACAACGACTCAAGACTAGCGCTGCCTACGCATCACAGATATCGATTAGGGTATCCAATTCACTAACAAAGCCTTTTTTATCTAATGTCCTCTGCATCAAGTCATTTGGATGCAACTCTATTAGCATGATTATATGTGATAAACAGTAATAATAATAAAAGACTAGAAAATACGGGGAAAACTCGTTTTATCTCTAAGAATGAATTTTGTAACGATATGTTACCTTCTCAAACCAGAATCTACCATCAATGGTTAAATCATTACATTCCTGGGAGTCAGCACAATGCTCGTAATTGTTGGTTACATTATCATTATTGTCTCGGTATTCGGTGGTTTCGCTTTAGCGGGCGGCCATCTCGCTTCGCTATGGCAACCAGTCGAACTTCTTATGATTGGTGGTGCTGCTGTTGGTGCGTTTGTAGTTGGTAACTCAAATAAAGCACTTAAGGCAACCATGAAGGCTTTACCTACTGTTTTTAAAGGCTCCAAGTATACCAAAGCATTGTATATGGATTTAATGACACTGCTCTATGAGGTGCTCGGAAAAATTCGTAAAGAAGGATTGATGTCCATTGAATCAGACGTGGACGACCCCAGCAACAGTCCTATTTTCACAAAATATCCTGATATCTTAGCTGATCACCATATCACAGAATTTATCACTGATTACTTAAGGCTAATGGTTGGTGGGAACCTTAATTCTCTAGAAATAGAAAACTTAATGGATAGCGAATTAGAAACCCACCATCAAGAAGGCGAAGTACCTATCCATACCATATCCAAGCTTGGTGACGGTTTACCTGCTTTTGGTATTGTTGCGGCTGTGATGGGGGTCGTGCATACCATGGAATCGGTTCATCTCCCTCCTGCAGAACTGGGTATTTTGATTGCTGCGGCACTGGTGGGTACATTCTTAGGAATTTTACTTGCTTACGGCTTTGTCAGTCCTTTAGCCGGTAAGCTTGAACATAACCTACACGAATCCAGTAAGTTATATGAATGTATCAAAATCACTCTGTTGGCAAATTTAAATGGTTATTCTCCTGTTCTGGCTGTTGAGTTTGGCCGGAAAGTCTTATTTACCACCGAGAGACCTTCTTTCATGGAATTGGAAGAACATGTCAAGCAAAGCAAGGCAAAGTAATCGTTAAATAATATCTAATTTAAATTGAGAGAATACCTATGGCTGATGATCTTGCGCAACGACCGATAGTCATCAAGCGGATTAAAAAAGTAGCGGGTGGCCATCATGGTGGCGCTTGGAAAATTGCCTATGCCGATTTTGTCACCGCTATGATGGCTTTCTTTTTGCTCATGTGGTTATTGGGATCGTCAACCAAAGCGCAATTGCAAGGTATTTCGGATTACTTTAAAACACCTTTGAAAGTTGCCATGTCAGGCGGATCGGGTAGCGGCGACAGTAGCAGTGTCCTTAAAGGTGGCGGTACAGATTTAACTCGCAAAGAAGGCCAAGTGCGGAAAGGCGATATCAATGAACAAAAAATTGATAGCGAAACCAAGAAAATTCTACGAGAACGCGCTGAACTGATTAAATTGGAAGGGCTAAAGAAAAAGATAGAGCAAGCCATCGAAGCGAATCCAGCCTTAAAGAAATTTGAAAATCAGCTTTTATTGGATATCACAACAGATGGATTAAGAATTCAAATTGTCGATGAGCAGAATCGCCCCATGTTTGCGCTTGGTAAAGCTGAACTACAATCCTATACCAAAACCATTCTGCGAGAAATTGGAAAAATGCTCAACGATGTCAATAACAAAATCAGTCTTTCCGGACATACTGATGGCAAACCGTTTCCATCGGGTGATAAAGGTTTCAGCAATTGGGAATTATCAGCAGATCGAGCCAATGCATCACGGCGAGAACTCGTTGCAGGCGGTATGGATACCAATAAAGTGCTCCAAGTAGTTGGCTTATCTTCTGCGGTATTATTTGACAAAAATGACCCGCTAAATCCGATCAATCGTCGGATCAGCATCGTAGTAATGAATGAAAAAGCTGAAAAAGCGGTCACTATGGATAATCCTACCGTCGATATCGATGTACAAGACGAGCCTGACAAAGCATTATTGCAAACCCCATAAAAGCATTCGTCATTTAACGATATGATTCCCAATATTCTATGTTAAAACATCAAAATTCTTCAATGACTGCTCTACTTATTCAGATAGTTTCCATACTATTGGTAGTGCTTGTCATAATCTCTCAATCCTTCATCGCAATGAGCATATTCGAGTGGAGTATGGTGCAGGGTTTATTGGCGGGATTCATCAGTTACTATGTACGCATGCCCTATTGGTGGACACCTATTCACCTTGTGTTTATGCCGCTCATCATCACAACGCTGGCATTCAATATTTCCCCACTTTGGTTTTTGTTGTTTTTTATTTGCTTATTATCAGTTTATGGAAAAACCTACAAAACTCAGGTGCCACTGTATCTTTCAAGCAAAAATGTGAACATTGCGCTTGAATCATTGTTGCCCAGGCAAGGTGAGTTTTCTTTTATTGATTTGGGGAGCGGTTGCGGCGGCTTATTAAATAATCTGGCAGATGTACATAAGAATGGTAAATTTTACGGTATCGAATCAGCGCCCTTACCGTTTTTAATCAGCCGATTAAGAAATGTGTTTCGCACTTTACCCTGCAAAATATTCTGGGGTGATTTCTGGAATCACGATTTCTCAAACTATGATGTGGTATACGCCTACCTGTCACCGGTTCCGATGGAATCACTATGGCGCAAAGCCAGTAAAGAAATGCGCCCGGGCAGCTTACTGATCAGTAATACGTTCATGATTCCAGGACTCACACCACACAAAAGCATTCAGCTCAACGATTTTTCAAACTCAACGCTATATTTGTGGAAAATATAGTGTTTGGAATGTTATTGACGCCGCCACGTAGTTCCTTGTGAGCTGTCTTCGAGAATGATCCCTTGTTCTAAGAGACTCTTACGAATCGCATCAGCATCGGAGTACCGCCCTTCTTTACGTGCAGTGATACGTTGCTGAATCAATTTTTCAATGGTGTCTTGAGCTAAAGAGTCCGGCATATTGACAGCCGCTTTATTCTGTAAATAATCTTGCGGATTTTGCTGTAATAAGCCCAATAAACCACCTAGTGTTTTCAGTAACCCCGCACTCTCCTGTGAGTCCGTTTTATTAATATCACTGGCAAGCTCAAACAATACGGCAATTGCTTCAGGCGTATTAAAATCATCGTTCATGGCGTCTTGGAATTTCCGCGCAGCCGCATTATTCCAGTTGATTGCCGCTTTCTCCTCAGTCGGGCCAGCTTCTTTGAGTGCGATATACAAACGATCCAGTGCAAGTTTTGTATCCTTGAGATGCTGATCCGAATAATTTAATGGGCTGCGATAATGCGCGCGCAGAATAAAGAAGCGCACAACTTCGGCTTGATAATGTTTGAGTATTTCTCGAACAGTAAAAAAATTACCTAACGATTTCGACATCTTTTCATTGTCAACACGCACAAACCCATTGTGCATCCAATAATTAACAAATGGATGATCATGAGCCCCTTCGCTTTGTGCAATTTCATTCTCATGATGCGGAAATTGCAGATCCTGACCGCCTCCATGAATATCAAAATGTACACCCAATAGCTGTTCGCTCATTGCCGAACACTCAATGTGCCAGCCCGGACGCCCTTTTCCCCAAGGCGATTCCCAAGACGGTTCGCCAGGCTTTGCCGCTTTCCACAGAACAAAATCCAATGGATCCTTTTTGTTGGAATCGATTTCAACCCGCTCACCTGCACGGAGATCATCCAGCGATTTGCCTGAAAGTTTTCCGTAGCCTGGAAAATCATGCACTGAATAATAAACATCTCCATTACTGGCAGGGTAGGCAAGTTTTTTACTGATCAAGGTGTTGATCATGCTGATCATCTGTTCCACATAATCTGTTGCACGTGGCTCGTAGGTGGGCGACACAATACCCAATGCTGAAGCATCTTCGTTCATCGCCTGAATAAAACGATTCGTCAGATCCTCAATGGATTCATGATTTTCTTGTGCGCGCTTAATAATTTTATCGTCGATATCAGTCACATTCCGTACATAGCTCACAGCAAAATTATTTGCCTTAAACCAGCGCACGACCGTATCAAATACAACTAAAACCCTTGCGTGTCCCAAGTGACAATAGTCATAGACAGTCATACCACACACATATATTTTCACCTTCCCAGGCGTTAATGGCACGAAATCTTGTTTTTCGCGAGCGATTGAGTTATAAATTTTAAGCATAAAGAGGTTAATAGAGATAAAATTGTAGAACTGCTTGTCTTTTTGATAAAATTCTGGACGTTCTGGAGACTGGACTAGAAATTACTGAATGAGTATAACATACTGCCAGAACGAAACTCTCATCCCCACTACACACCCAACAGGACCAAATATGCTCACACGATTGCGCCAGTTTGTGATTTTTCTATTTTTAACTTCAGTCAGCTTAAATATTGCTGCAGCCAATATAATAACCGTCGAGATGAAAACAAATATTGGCAATGTAGTTTTCGAGCTTTATCCGGATAAAGCGCCTAAAACCGTAGAGAATTTCTTACATTATGTTGACAGCGGATATTATAAAAACACGATATTTCACCGTGTAATTCCGAATTTCATGATCCAAGGTGGCGGGTTTGATACTACTTTTAGTCAAAAGCCTACTCGATCACCCATACAAAATGAAGCGGCTAACGGTTTAAAGAATGAAGTTGGAACCATTGCGATGGCGCGTACAGCCGATCCACATTCCGCAACTGCACAGTTTTTTATCAATGTTGCAAATAACGGATTCCTTAACTACAAAACCTCCAATCAGAGTGGGTATGGCTATACTGTATTTGGTAAAGTGATCAGTGGCATTGATATTGTACAAAAAATTGCATCAATACCAACTGGTTCCGGTGGTCCATTTCCAGGTGATGTGCCTAAAACCAGCATAATCATAGAAGATATGATTCAATTACCTGTTCTTGAGAAAAATTCACAATAAAGAGCATCACAAATTAATAAAAGGATTGATATGGTTAGATTACAAACCAATTTGGGGACAATTACACTTGAACTCGATAGCGACAAAGCACCTGAAACTGTACAGAATTTTCTAAACTACGTAACCAATGGATTTTATGACAACACACTGTTCCATCGCGTTATTGACGACTTTATGATTCAAGGTGGCGGGTTTGAGCCGGGAATGAAGCAAAAGAAAGCGCAGTCACCCATACAAAATGAAGCTGCTAATGGGCTAAAAAACGATGCCTATACTATCGCAATGGCGCGTACTGCAGATGTGCACTCAGCAACAGCACAATTTTTCATTAATGTAACCAACAATGGTTTCTTAAATTACAAATCATCATCCCCACAAGGCTATGGCTATTGCGTATTTGGAAAAGTAATTGAAGGCCAGGATGTAATCGATAAAATCAAGAAGGTCAAAACCGGAGATCATGCGGGCCATCAGAACGTTCCGCTTGACGATATCATCATCCAGAAAGCTGAAGTTATCTAGCAAACCACTGAAAAACTATTTGTGTTAACCGCTACGGTGTTCAAAACTGCTCATTGATCACGCATAAACTGTGCTTTCTCATCTGTTTTTGCGTGGCATCGGCGGCTCGTGCTCCTGAAAACGTTTTTCAACAAGCTAGCTCTCTAGAGATTCAAGGTTACGATAGCCCACGTGCCAAATCAGCTTGAAGATCTTGCACTGCTTCTAATCCTACTGCAATACGTAGCAATCCATCAGATATACCCGCAGCGTCGCGTGCTTCTTGACTGATACGCGCATGGGTTGTTGTTGCGGGATGGGTCAATGTACTTTTGGCATCCCCCAGATTGGCGGTTATCGAAATCAAACGGGTAGAATCAACAACGCGCCAAGCTGCGTCTCTACCACCCTTCACTTCAAACGTAACAATTCCTCCACCTGATTTCTGTTGACGTTTTGCCAACTCATGTTGCGGATGCGAAATCAACCCCGGGTAAAATACGCGTGTCACATTCGGTTGGGATTCAAGCCATTGCGCCATTTGCAGCGCGTGCGCCGAGTGTGTCTCCACACGTATTTTAAGTGTTTCGAGACCTTTCAATATAACCCAGGCATTGAATGCGCTCAGTGTTGGCCCCGCTGTACGCAAAAATCCATATATACCGCCATCCATCAGCAAGTCCTTATTACCCAGTACGGCTCCTCCCAGTACCCTACCTTGTCCATCGAGATATTTCGTCGCGGAATGAATAACGATATCAGCTCCCAACTCAAGCGGTTTCTGCAGGACGGGTGTACAGAAACAATTATCCACGACTAACCAACTATTTGCCTTCTTAGCAATTTTTGATAATTCGACAATATCGGAAATTTCCGTCAATGGATTGGAAGGTGTTTCCAGGAAAAAGAGCTTGGTGCTTGGTCTTACAGCAGCTTCCCATGAATTAACATCGGTAGCCGATACAAATGTTGTCTCAATATCAAATCTCTTTAATATGTTATTGAATAAATTTACCGTCGCACCGAATAAACTACGAGAAGCCACAATATGATCGCCTGCAGACAATAACCCCATGACGCAAGCAAGTATTGCCGACATACCGGAAGAAGTGGCTATACATGTTTCCGCGCCTTCGAATACGGCAAGCCGCTCTTCAAATGCGGTTACTGTTGGATTAGTAAATCGGGAATAAATATTACCAGGTTCATTTCCAGAAAAACGAGCTGCTGCTTGGGCGGCACTATCAAACACAAAGCTTGAAGTTAAATACATCGCCTCAGAATGTTCATTAAATTGACTGCGATGAATACCGGTATGAAGTGCAAGTGTTTCTGGCTGCAGATGATCTGACATATTGATTAGGTCTCAGCGATAACTAAAATTTTTGAATTGTGAAATCTTGTGCTATTTCATTACTACTGATCAAATTATTTCCAGTTAGAATTAATCAGAAATAACTAAACTTAAATCAAGTTGCGTATTCGATCTGGATTGCCCTAAAGAAGAATGCGCATTGCGTTGTAACTCAATGGCACGTAAGTATTCAGCGGTCACATCACCGGTAATGTAATTTCCATCGAAACAAGAAGTTTCGAAATTTTTGATAGACGGTGACATTTTTGAAACAGCGTGATTAAGTGCATCTAAGTCTTGAAAAACAAGATAATCCGCATCAATTTCGCGACAGATTTCCTCGGTATTGCGGTCTGTTGCAATCAATTCTTGGCGTGTGGGCATATCAATACCATACACATTAGGATACCTAACGGGTGGTGCCGCGGACGCAAAATAAATTTTATTTGCGCCTGCTTCGCGGGCCATCTGAACAATTTCTCGGCTGGTAGTACCACGTACAATTGAATCATCAACCAGTAACACGTTTTTACCACGAAACTCAATACTCATCGCATTTAATTTTTGCCGTACCGATTTACGTCGTTGCTGCTGACCCGGCATAATAAAAGTACGACCGACATAGCGATTCTTAACAAAGCCTTCCCGAAAATTAACGCCTAATTGATTAGCAAGTTGCAAAGCGCTGGGGCGACTTGAATCCGGTATTGGAATAACGACATCGATATCGAGGTGATGCATTGATTGCTTAATCTTCTCAGCGAGATGCTCGCCCATATTCAATCGCGTCTCATATACAGAAATACCATCAATGACTGAGTCAGGGCGGGCTAGATATACGTATTCAAAAATACAGGGATTCAACGAGTGTTTTGTTGCGCATTGCTTGCTGTAGAAATTTCCCGCTTCATCAATGAAAATTGCTTCACCCGGCGCTACATCACGAATAAGCTTGAAACCTAATGTATCCAAGGCGACACTTTCTGAAGCAATTAAATATTCATCACCCAACTCATTTTGAATACTACCGAATACTAAAGGCCGTATTCCATAAGGATCACGAAAAGCCAGTAACCCATAGCCAGCAATCATTGCGATCACAGAGTAAGCGCCTCTGCATCGTTTATGCACGCCGGCCACAGCAGTAAAAATCGTTTCAGGATCAAGTTGATAGTTACGCGCACTCGCCTGTAATTCATGCGCCAGAACATTCAACAATACTTCAGAATCTGAGTTGGTATTGACATGCCTCAGATCAGTCCTGAACAATTCTTGACTCAGTTGCTCAGCATTCGTTAAATTTCCATTGTGACCTAATACAATACCAAAAGGTGAATTCACATAAAAAGGCTGCGCCTCGGCGGAGGAACTTGCAGAACCTGCGGTAGGATAACGAACATGGCCGATGCCCATATTGCCGACAAGCGCGCGCATATTTCTTGTACGAAACACATCACGCACCAAACCACACCCTTTATGCATATGAAAAGTATTACCTTGTGCGGTCACTATACCGCTCGCATCCTGCCCACGATGTTGCAGCATTAGCAGGCCATCATAAAGCAATTGATTAGCTGGTGATTGTGCAACGATGCCGAGAATTCCACACATAGAAATACTCCGTAAATTCTGCTCTCTTCAGCCTAAGCATGAAATCCAAGACAAAAAATAAAAACGCTTTATAGAAAATAGTATTCTACAAGCAAATATATTTAAAACTTTCTAATAATTAATGATATTGAAAATCTTATTTTCTTTCGTAACTAATACGTTTTGATAGCTCATTAGGTAGCCAGGGCAAAACCTCCATTGCTATCGTTTCCAGGGGTCGACTTAAAACGGCTTGTTGCCAGAAAGTCTGATTGGGAATAGTCGTAAGTCCCGCCAGTAAAACTATTACCGTTACAATAATCAGCGCCCTTAAGAAACCAAATACAGAACCCAGTAACCGATCTATAAATCCTAGTCCGATGCCTTTAATCAATGCGGACAGCAACATTGTTATCAAAGCCGTTACAAGTAATACCGAAAGAAATGCCAAAACAAATGCAAGTGAGAATCTTAATGTCTCCTCAGCGATTTCAGCAGGAAGAAATTGCTCAAAATAAGGAGCGTAGGCTCCCGCAACTATAAACGCCACTACCCAACCTGCTACAGATAGCGTTTCCCGAACAAATCCTCTGATAATACTTAAAACAATTGATACAAGAAAAATTCCGAAAATGATGTAATCAAAAACGGTCATTATTTAATTAGCAATATCTATTTGGAAGTGATGACGCCATCAAATCCAAGTTTTTTTAACTTTTTTAATTCATTTTCAGCAATATTACGAGTCGCAAATGATCCAATTCGTACACGCGTTACTTCAGCATTACCGGTTTTAAGTGTTTCGGTATATGCTTTGAATCCGTTGAATATCAAATTCTCAACCTGTTGCTTAGCTTTTAATTGATCAGAAAATGCACCAAGCTGTATCACAAAACCTTTTGATACATCTGCAGTTGCTGTTGTGTCGGCACCGGTTGCGGTGCTTGTGCTCGCAGTATTTACAGCCACAGGTGTGCTTTTAGTTTCAGCTAAATGTCTGTTATCAATCTTCGGCTTAATGCCAGGAATCGGTGTACGTTTTCGCACGCCCAGCAATTCTGTTGTTTCTTCAATGTCCGACTGGTTAACTTTAGATTTATCTTGTAATTCAGATGAAGAGCCAAACTCGGACGTTTCATGTCCGGTTAGCTCTTCTTTTGGTGGCAATACAGCATTCGTTCTGGCATTTTTACTCGGTGTTGGTAAATTAATCGCAATTTCATGCTGCTCATTTTCAAGTTTAGGCTCATCAAAGATGATTGGCAGCACAATTACAGAGAAGATTACTAAAACAATTGCACCAACCAAGCGCCGTCTGGCCCGTTTTCTTAGTAGCAGTTCTTCTTCACTGATATTTTTAGTCATTTGAAATATCCGATTATCGCTTACTCAAAGCGTGTTCACGTACCGCAACACGTCACTCACCGTATAGAAAGATCCAAATACGCAAATTCTATCATTTTTAGTCGCTTGTTCACAGGCAAAAACAAACGCCGTCACACAATCTGGAAATTGATGAACGTGCCATTCATCACTTGAAATGCCCGCTTTATGAAGCTCATTGATCAAATAATCTGCTGTAGCGGCGCGCGAAGAATGGGGCGTTGATACCAGCCAGCAATCAATATCATTTTTTAATTGCTGAATAACACCATGAATATCTTTATCTTGCAGCATGGCAAATACCGCATAAGTCCGCCCAATCGGCTTCGTAGCGGCCAAATTTTTAGACAAAACTGAAGCCGCGCTGGGATTATGTGCCACGTCCAGAATGATCATCGGTTGCGTTGAAACCATCTGAAATCTGCCAGGTATAACCGCTTCAATTAAGCCCTGACGCACATCCTGCATGCTGACAGGCAATAATTCATGCAGCGTATCCAATGCGGTCAGACAGGTACTCGCATTCTGCAATTGTTTCTCACCGCGTAAGGCAGGGAAAGGTAAAGAATGCCGCCACCCCTTCGGCCCCCAGAAATTCCACTGTGCATCTTGTTTTGAAAAACCAAATTGTTTCGTAAATTGAAAAAAATTGGCACCGGTATTCTCAATCTGCTGATGAACAGAGTCCGGCAAATCAATTTCCGCACAAATCGCCGGTTTATCTTTTCTAAAAATTGCAGCTTTCTCAAAACCTATTTTTTCTCGCGTATCTCCAAGATAATCAACATGATCAAGGTCAATGCTGGTTAAAATTGCGCAATCAGCATCAAAAATATTCACAGCATCGAGGCGACCGCCCAGACCAACTTCTAAAATCGCCACATCAACACGCGCCTGAACAAACAAATCCACAGCAGCCAGGGTACCAAATTCAAAAAAAGTTAATGACGTATGACAATCTTTTCTAGCAGCATCTATTCGCTCAAATGCATGGCAGAGCGTTTTATCGTCAATTTCTTTTTTATCAATCCGGATGCGCTCGTTATAGCGCAGTAAATGCGGTGAAGTATAACAACCTACTGTATAGCCAGCACAATGGAGTATCGATTCCAACATTGTGCAAACCGAACCTTTACCATTGGTACCTCCCACCATGATGATCGGAAATTCGGGCATTAATCCAAGTGCCAATCGAACTTGATTCACACGTTCCAATCCCATTTCGATGGTTTTTGGGTGAAGCGCTTCAAGATAAACCAACCAATCAGCGAGCGAATCAGGTTCTCTAGTTGGTGCATCCATTTAATATGAATGATTACTCATTGATAAATGGCAAAAAAATGTTAGGTAATTTAATATTGGAACTAAGATGCAGGTGCAGGAATACGCATCAATTGCGTACAAAGATTAACGATTTTATCGCGCATTTGCCGTCGATCTACGATCATATCGATCGCGCCATGCTGCAATAGAAACTCAGCACGCTGGAAACCTTCCGGAAGCGTTTGCCGGACTGTCTGTTCAATAACGCGCGGACCGGCAAAACCAATCAGTGCACCAGGTTCCGCGATGACTACATCGCCAATAAAAGCAAAACTCGCTGAAACACCGCCCATCGTTGGATCCGTCAAAACCGATATAAAAGGCAATTTGTTATGGCTTAATTGTGTCAAAGCAGCGGTTGTTTTAGCCATTTGCATCAGTGAAAACAAACCTTCTTGCATGCGTGCACCACCGCTGGCGCTAAAGCAAACGAAAGGCAAATGCTGGTCAATACAGGCTTTAACACCACGTATAAAACGCTCGCCCACCACAGAACCCATGGAACCGCCCATAAAACCAAATTCAAACACTGCAGCAACGACAGGAATTGTCTTGATAGTTCCTTGCATGACCACCAAAGAATCGCTTTCATCAGTACTTTCTTTTGCTTGCGTCAAGCGATCCACGTAACGCTTGCTATCTTTGAATTTCAACACATCAGTGGCAATCACTTCGGCACCAATCTCACGTCGATCTTTGGGATCAAGCAATTGATCAAGGCGACTTCTTGCAGAAATACGATTATGAAAACCACATTTCGGGCAGACGTTCAGGTTCTTGGCCAAATCCGTATAATATAGAACAGCTTCGCAAGTGCTGCATTTACTCCACAAGCCTTCCGGCACTATTTTCTTTTCACCGGCTTCTTTTCTTTTAATTTTTGGCGGAATGATATTCTGAAACCAACTCATAAGTGTTGCTTCCTAAGCTGTGGGTTGAGTATTACTTTCGTTGCCATCGATAGCTTTACGTAGCGAGTTCAGCAAGTTTCCAACATTATCCAACAGTTCTGCATCAGGAGATCTTTCAATTTCTTCAATGATACGGCTGCCAACTACTACCGCATCCGCCAAACCAGCCACTGCTTTGGCAGTTGCGCCATCGCGAATACCGAATCCGACACCAATCGGTAATGAAATATAATTGCGCAGCTGCGCCAACATTGTACTCACCTCTTGAAGATCAAGATGTGATGCACCCGTTACTCCTTTTAATGAAACATAATAAATATAGCCTTTGGCCATTTTCGCTACATGCTCAATACGCTGTTGAGGCGTTGTGGGAGACAGTAAAAAAATTGCATCAATCTCCTGTTGATCCAGACATTGCACCCACTTGCCTGATTCTTCAGGCGGATAATCAACGATTAAAACACCATCGACGCCACATTCTTTCGCTTTGATTGCAAACGCTGCATAACCCATTGCTTCAACAGGATTTGCATAGCCCATCAAAACCACGGGGGTATTCGTGTCTATTTTCCTAAATTCCGCCACCATGCCAAATACATCATTAAGACTGACGTCATGTTTTAAAGCACGCTCTGAAGATCTTTGTATCGTTGGTCCGTCCGCCATCGGATCTGAAAAAGGCACACCCAGCTCAAGAATATCAGCACCCGATTGTACAAGCCGGTGCATCAGTTGTACGGTAATTCCCGGATTAGGATCACCCGCCGTAATAAATGGTATGAGCGCCTTGCGGTTTTGTTTTTTTAATGCGGCGAATGTCTTGGCAATACGATTCATTTTTTTAGTATCATCCTGTCCACTAAAAAAATTCAGGAAATTCTTAATACTATCTAGGCTCATCTCTCTATCCGATCTCGATTCTTTTCAGGAAATTAAATTATAAATAGCATTTATTATCTGTTAGGCTACTAAAGAGTTAAGCCGGACATTTGCGCAACAGTAGCCATATCCTTATCACCCCGACCGGACAGGTTAACCAGTAGCAGTTTATCTTTAGGCAAGGTCGGCGCATATTTGGCAGCATAAGCTAGTGCATGACTTGATTCTAACGCCGGCATGATACCTTCATAGCGACACAGTGTATGGAATGCCTCTAGTGCTTCATCATCAGTGATCGCGACATATTCAGCGCGCCCACAATCTTTAAGCCAGGCATGCTCGGGTCCCACCCCGGGATAATCAAGACCGGCTGAAATTGAATGTGTTTCAATAATTTGACCATTTTCATCCTGGATAAGGTAGGTGCGGTTTCCGTGTAAAATACCCGGCTTTCCCGTCGACAAGGTCGCCGCGTGTTGATTTGTATCAATGCCTTTTCCCGCAGCCTCCACGCCAATCAACCGAACACTGGCATCATCAATATACGGATAGAATAAGCCGATTGCATTGGATCCGCCACCGACACAGGCAATCAGCGCATCCGGTTGCCGATTAAAATCTTCTTGCATTTGCACTTTGGCTTCATTTCCAATAATCGCCTGGAAATCCCGCACCATCATGGGATAGGGATGCGGTCCAGCAACGGTTCCAATGATATAAAAAGTGCTTTCAACATTGGTAACCCAGTCACGCATCGCTTCGTTCAGTGCGTCTTTTAATGTTCGAGATCCCGATTCCACCGGCACGACGGTCGCCCCCAAAAGCTTCATGCGATAGACATTGGTGGCTTGGCGCCTCACGTCTTCAGAGCCCATATAAACAACGCATTCCATGCCATAGCGTGCCGCTACCGTAGCGCTGGCTACGCCATGCTGGCCCGCACCAGTTTCTGCAATGACACGCTTTTTACCCATGCGCCGTGCAAGCAACGCTTGCCCGATCGTATTGTTTATTTTATGTGCGCCAGTATGGTTCAAATCCTCACGCTTCAACAGTATTTGAGCGCCACCCAAGTGTTCAGACCATCTTTTAGCATGATAGATCGGACTGGGACGTCCCACATAGTGCTTTAATTCATAAGCAAACTCTGCCTGAAAATCAGGATCGTTACGATAGTGTTCATACTGCTTTTGTAAATCTTCCAGCGCAGCAATTAATGTTTCAGCAACAAAAATGCCTCCATAAGGACCAAAATGGCCATCTTTACTGGGAAGGTCATAAGCACTCACGATTGTCTAACTCCTTGCATGAAAGCAAAAATTTTTTCTTCATCTTTAATACCTTTCGAAGCTTCCACGCCACTTGAAACATCAACTGCCCACGGTTTGGTTTGTTTGATTGCCATTGCCACATTATGCGGATTTAAGCCACCGGAAAGTATAAGTGGCAGCGGCAGGTGCTGTGGAATCAATTGCCAATCAAATGCATGGCCTGTACCGCCGGGCATATCAGCAGCATACGTATCAAGCAATAATCCGCTCGCTGTATTATAGCGCTCGGCATATTGTAACAAATCCGTATCTTGTTTGACTCTAATCGCCTTAATATAAGGTTGGGAAAATTGACTGCAAAACTCCGGCGTTTCATTACCATGAAATTGCAGCAGATTTAATTTGGCCACTCGAGTGGTCTCTGCCACCCAAGCGGCATCTGGGTCAACATAAACACCGACAGTGCAAACAAAAGGCGGTATATGTGCCGCAATCCGGTGCGCTGAATCCGGATCAATATAGCGCGCGCTGTGCAGCCAGAAGACAAAACCGATTGCATCGACACCGCACTGAACCGCTATCTTTGCATCTTCATACCGTGTAATACCGCATACTTTCACGCGCACTGACATAATAACCAACAATTCTCTCTGTAAACTTAATGATATAAGGACATGCCCGGAATCAATGGAACTTCGGCCAATTCCGGCATGCACCAGTCGCCGTCATATTTCACACCAGCCAGATATAAGCCTGCAGCAGAGAAAGTCGGTGCTGCGTATGTTCGATCGCAATTTTCCAGCAATTCATACATCCATTCAGGAGGATACTTTCCTTTACCGATATAAACAAGGCAACCGATAATATTTCTTACCATATGCTGCAAAAATGCATTGGCACGTAAATCAAAAACGAAAAGATTCCCGTGACGGGTGATATGCAACTGCGTCATTGTTCGTATCGGGGATTTTGCTTGGCACTCGGCTGCCCGGAAAGCGGAAAAATCATGTTCGCCAATTAAAATATTCCCGGCGAATTGCATTCTCTCCAGCGCAAGCGGCAAATGATGCCACCCGACCTTATGATGATGGATGCCCGGTCTAGCCGGCTGGCTCAGCAACAAATACAGATATCGCCGCTCCACCGCACTATATCTCGCGTGAAACTTGTCTGATACTTCAGTCGCCCACAAAATAGCAATATCATTGGGCAAAAATGCATTGACACCGCGCACCCATGCAGTGAGAGGGCGATGCACCGAGGTGTCAAAATGGACTACTTGATACAATGCATGGACACCGGTATCGGTACGCCCGGCGGTAATGACACGAATTCTTTCTTTTGCTATCGCAGATAAAGCCGCTTCAAGTGCGTCTTGGATGGAGCAACTCTGCGGTTGACTCTGCCACCCGCAGTAGCGGCTGCCATCATACTCTAGGACAAGGGCTACGCGCACAAATTAAAAACTGTCGTTTCAAATTGCTGAATATCCCATGTCACTATGCAGAGAATGTTCATTATTACAAGCTCTTTAACAATTTTCTTGCCACTTTCTTTTGCTTTGTATCACCATCACGAATAACTTCTTCGAGCATTTCTTTGGCGCCTTCTTTATCGTCCATTTCCTGATAAGCCTTCGCCAAGTCCAATTTGGTTTCAATTTCCTGCCATTGCTCGCTTTTCTCGTTTGAATCCGATACTTGATTTTTCTTGTCAACTGAGTCCGAATCTTCGATATCCAGATCAATATCAGCCAAGCCAAGCTCCGGTACATGCGGTACTGGTTCCGACCGCTTGGTATTATCTGTAGATTCCTGATGCTGATCAAAATCCAAAGCTTCATCCATTAATTCAGATGTATTAGAATCATTATCCACCGATCTGGATTCAGCATTTATTTTAGGTATTTCGATTTCATTGGCAGATTCTTTCTCTGCCAGATCGATATCCGAATGCGTAGACTCAAACGCTATCGAGTTGTCTTTTTCCGATACTTTATCTTCAAAATCTATCGGATCCAAAGCATGTTTTGAATCGTCAAGATCAATCTCTAACTCATAATCTGAAGCGTTAATTTCTTGTTGTAAGCTTTCAGGACCATCTGATGATTCAATTTTATCTTCAGCATCATGAACCGCAGAAAGAGGTTGTTCTTTAACTACACCTTGCTCAATCTCATTCGCTTCATCCGTTAAATCAAATTCGATTTTATTCTCAGAGTCTTCAGAACTATAATTATCAATAAAATCAGTTGATTGATCTCTATCTTCTGAAAAATCCTCTTGCAAATTCAGATTGATTGCCGGATGATTTGATTGTGCGCCATCGGCCGATACTTCATTTCCATCCGATAACTCAGAAGCAAATCTAGTTTCTGACTCGGATTCCTTAATTTGCTCAGTATGCTCTTCGTAATCAGTCGAATCTTTATCAAATCTATCGCCATATCCTTCGCTTTCAGGATGAGAATTCATATTCTCATAGGTTAAATCATCCTTTTCATGCTCAGAAAACGTATGATCTATTTCAGTCGCAGGCATCGCCTGTGCAGCAGCCATTGAGGCCATCCTTGATTTCATCGCGGAAGAAAAATCAGTATTCTTTTCATCTAATTCATTTTCTTCTTCCGATTGATTACGGCGTTTTTTAAGATACAGCAACACGGCTAGCAATATTAAAATTGTCGCAGCGCCAATGTATTCAATATTCCCAACCATCTGATCGGTCAGCGAATCTCCTTCGGTTTCTTGCGGTGACTGCGGTTCCACGTTTGTTTTTATCGTTGTTTCATTTGCAGGCGGCGCTTCTTGCTCTGGTACTTGCGAAGCACTGATATCCGGTTTAGCTTCGCTTCCAGGTATAGCGCTAACAGTCTCTGCCGGGCGCACTTCCGGCTTGGCCTCAGCCTTGGCGCCAGCACCTGCTTTTATTTGCGCCTGTGCTAAGACGGAATCTTTCAATTCCAATAACTGTTTCAGATTATCGATACTCTTCTCCAGCATGGCTACACGCTCATTAGCTTCCTTCAACGCCAGATTTCGTGCAATGGCATCTTCTTCCATCATACGCAGGCGATCTACTAAAGCGGATTCAGGCATCTGACCATCTTTATCCGCTGGTTGAGCACCACTCGATAATCGCAATACTTCCTTGGCAGACTCACGAGTTGAAGACGATTTTTTATCGATACTTGTTGTAATCTTCCCTTGATCAGACTGCTGAATATTGGCAGATGGTGATTCACTATGGATTGCTGCTATTTTGCTTTGATAATTATGCCAATCCGCAACTTGCATTCTAATTTCAGTTCTTGCCGTTGATGCATCGATCGCCGCAGCCTCATTTTTTTCAGGTATTTTTAGCACCGCACCAACCCTGAGTAAATTCATATTGTTTGCAATGAAAGCATCACGGTTTGCACGATAGAGTGCCACCAGCATCTGATTAAGATCGACACCCGCGGGTAAAACTTGGCGTGCAATCGACGATAGCGTATCTCCCCGAATTACCGGTCCATAGGTGTCACTGGTTTGATTCGCAGAACGATTTGCTTGCTTAGACGAGCTTTTTTCGGGTCGATTCCTCTTACTATCAGGCGCTTTTTCTACATTTTTCTGAGCTGCATTTGCTACCGGATTCGGACTAACCTTGGGTGCAGCGATATCTTGTACATTGGCTTCAACTGGATCAAGCAAGACGGCATATTCACGTAATATGCGCCCTGAAGCCCAATTCAATTCCACCAATATATTTAGAAATGGATCATTAACAGCCTGAGGCGAAGCAAGTTTAACAAATGGACTGCCATCTGTTCTTGATTCTATCGAAACTCTAATCGTCGAGAAATTAGGCTCGTAATTAATGCCGGCTTGAGAAAAAGCTTCTCGAGTTGCAATACTGGCTTTTAGAGATGAAATTTCATCACGGTTGGCGGTAACAATATCGATTTCGGCACTCAACGGTTGCCCCAACGCTGAATTGAGTGTCAATTTACCGAGTCCCGCTGCATGGATAGCGGCCCAAGGTAACATCAGAATGATTACAAACAAACTTACTCTAAAAGAAGTTTTATACACTGAGATACCCCTTTAGTTCTTTGAAAATAAATACCAGCAGGCGAGCATTGTAAGATAATCACATAATGAGATTATGCTTGGAATCAGGTTAATTCATTTCAGAAAACCCTTGATCACCCATAACATGCTACCAACCAATTTGAAAAACTGGAGATTGTGAACACATTCAATGTTCAATCAGTATACGTAACATTCTTCGCAATGGCTCCGCAGCTCCCCATAGCAGCTGGTCGCCTACTGTAAAAACTGATAGATATTCCCCGCCCATCGCCAATTTGCGTAAGCGACCTACCGGTATCGATAACGACCCGGTTACGGCGGTAGGTGTTAATCTTGAAGTAGTTGCTCCTCGCTCATTAGGAACAACGTGTACCCAATCATTAGCACTGGCGATAATTTCTTCAATTTCATCCAGTGGTACATCTTGTTTTAATTTTATTGTCAAAGCTTGGCTATGGCATCGCATTGCGCCAACACGTACGCAGATTCCATCAACCGGTATCTGCCGATCACTTCTTCCAAGGATTTTATTAGTTTCCGCTTGGCCTTTCCATTCTTCACGACTCTGCCCATTGGCCACCTCTTTATCAATCCATGGAATCAGGCTTCCCGCCAATGGCACGCCAAAATTTTCTGTTGGAAATTTCTTATCGCGCAAAGTACCAGCTACCTCACGGTCAATATCCAGAATATTCGAAGCTGGGTCATCCAGTAAATCTTTTGCAACTCTATGGGCTTCACCCATTTGTTGCAACAACTCGCGCATGTTCTTGGCCCCAGCACCTGATGCAGCCTGATAGGTCATGGCGCTCATCCAGTCCACCATACCTTTTTCAAACAGACCGCCAACCGCCATCAGCATCAAACTTACCGTGCAATTGCCACCAATGTAATTTTTCACGCCATCATGCAATGCTTGTTTGATCACGGGCATATTGACCGGATCCAGTATGATAACGGCATCATCCTCCATGCGTAACGCTGATGCGGCATCTATCCAGTATCCTTGCCATCCGGATTGACGCAATTGTTTAATCACTTGATTCGTATAATCACCGCCCTGACACGAAATAATAACATCCATTGCGTTCAGCTGAGCGATGTCAAAGGCATCCATTAAGGGTGGAATTTCTTTACCAATTTCAGGACCTGTGCCACCTTTCTGAGATGTTGTAAAAAAAACAGGATCTATCAAAGAAAAATCTTCTTCTTCGCGCATTCTCTGTATTAACACGGAGCCGACCATTCCACGCCAACCAACAAAACCAACTTGTTTCATTGCTTTTCTCTTATCCTAAAATTGACAATCGGTTATCAAATAAAAAAACACCGCACAAATATTAGCTTACTTTGCAAATTGATAACAAATGATTAATACATGAAATTCACCTTAATTCTCTATCATTTCATGAAATTCGCTATTCGGAATACATTTCACATCATTGATAATACCGCATCACCCATCGCTGTTGTACCAACGGACTTCATATTCGGCTCATCAATATCCTTTGTTCTGTAACCTAGTGCCAGAACCTTCTTAACAGCATTTTCTATCTGTTGCGCTGCATCTTCCTGATTAAACGTGTAGCGTAACATCATGGCAACCGACAATATCGTAGCGAGCGGATTAGCCACATCCTTTCCGGCGATATCCGGTGCGGAGCCATGAATCGGCTCGTACAAACCTTTATTATTTTCATCCAGAGAAGCGGAAGGCAGCATTCCAATGGATCCCGTTAACATCGAGGCCTCATCAGATAAAATATCACCAAACATATTTCCGGTAACAATGACATCAAATTGCTTAGGATTGCGTACCAATTGCATTGCGGCGTTATCGACCAACATATGCGAGAGTATCACTTGCGGGTACTCTTTTGATACTTCGATCACGATATCGCGCCACAATTGCGTACATTCCAGCACATTCATTTTATCAACAGAACACAATTTGCCGTGCCGTTTGTTGGCTGCTTTAAAAGCAACATGTGCGATGCGCCGTATCTCTGCTTCGCTGTATATCATCGTATTAAATCCGACACGTTGTCCGTCACGCAGTTCAATGCCACGCGGCTCGCCGAAATAAATATCGCCAGTGAGCTCACGCACGATCATGATATCGAGGCCGGCAACTACGTCATATTTCAGGCTGGAGGCATTCGCCAGCTCCGGGTAGAGTATCGCCGGTCGCAAGTTGGCAAACAAATTAAGCGCCTTGCGAATAGCGAGCAAACCTCTTTCAGGGCGCTGCTGGCGCGGCAAATCATCATATTGCGGACCGCCCACAGCGCCTAACAAAACCGCATCCGCTTGACTGGCCAATCGATGCGTTGCTTCAGGATACGGCTCTCCGGTTGCATCGACCGCACAACCCCCAATCAATCCATATTCCAATTCAACAGCTAGGCCACCTGCTTTTAAAACATTCAGCACCCGCACAGCTTGTGCGATAATTTCCGGCCCGATGCCGTCGCCTGCTAAAACAGCAATTTTCATAATATCCTAACTTTCAGCGATGTCATTTACATGAACAGCCAAGGCTGCTCAGTGCGTCTCTTTTGTTCAAATTGCTTGATTTTCTCTGTATGTTGCAAGGTCAAACCAATCTCATCCAAACCGTTCACCAGACAATGTTTGCGGAAGGCATCGACAGTAAAGCCGAATGCTTCATTTTTAGGCGTAACGACAGTTTGTTTCTGCAGATCGACTGTAAGGCAGTATCCTGCGGTTGATTTTACTTCTTCAAACAAACGATCCAATACTGTCGCATCCAAAATGATCGGCAATAAGCCGATCTTAAAGCAATTGTTAAAAAATATGTCCGCAAAACTGGGAGCGATGATGACTCGAAAACCAAAATCCTGAAGCGACCAAGGCGCATGCTCCCGGCTCGATCCGCAACCAAAATTTGCACGTGCCAGCAATATCTGCGCACCTTGATAACGCGGTTGATTCAACACGAATTCCGGATTCGGTTGGCGTTTTATCGGATCCATTCCGGGTTCCCCGTGATCCAGGTAGCGCCACTCATCAAATAAATTTTGACCGAAACCCGAGCGCTTGATTGATTTAAGAAATTGTTTCGGAATGATGGCATCGGTATCGACATTTGCGCGATCCAGTGGCGCCACCAAACCAGTAACCGTATGAAATTTTTCCATTGATATGTTATCCGCCTATCTTACGCACATCGACAAAATGTCCGGCGATGGCAGCCGCCGCAGCCATTGCCGGGCTGACCAGATGCGTTCTGCCGCCAGGCCCTTGCCTGCCCTCAAAATTACGATTCGAGGTCGAAGCGCATCGTTCACCGGCTGTCAATCGATCATCATTCATAGCTAGACACATGGAACATCCGGGTTCGCGCCATTCAAATCCTGCTGCCAGAAAAATTTGATCCAGCCCTTCTTGTTCGGCTTGTTTCTTAACCAAGCCCGAACCAGGCACAACCAGCGCTTGTTTGATATTAACCGCAACATGTTTTCCTTTGACAACGTGCGCAGCTGCACGTAAATCTTCAATACGCGAATTAGTACAGGAACCGATGAATACCTTGTCGAGAGTAATCTGTTGAATCGGTGTATTTGCGTACAACCCCATGTAATTCAATGCTTGTTGCATATCATGGCGCTTCACTTCATCACTAATGAGAGCAGGATCGGGCACCGCACCATCGATCGTCGTCACCATTTCAGGCGACGTTCCCCAGGTTACCTGAGGTTTGATTTGCGCAGCATCTAAAACCACTGTTCGGTCAAAGATCGCATCGTTATCACTATGGAGTGTGCGCCAATAGGCAACCGCTCTACCCCATAATTCCCCTTGTGGCGCGAAAGGCCGTCCTTTGATGTAATCGATCGTTGTATCATCAACAGCCACCATACCGGCGCGCGCACCGGCTTCAATCGCCATATTACACAGCGTCATACGCCCTTCCATGGATAACGCACGAATGGCACTGCCCGAAAATTCAATCGCATAGCCTGTTCCACCCGCAGTACCAATTTCACCGATGATTGCCAAGGCGATATCCTTAGCGGTAATCCCCAGACCCAATTTGCCATCAACAGAAATGCGCATAGCTTTGGATTTCTTCATCAATAAACATTGCGTCGCCAATACATGTTCGACCTCTGAAGTGCCGATACCAAATGCCAAACAACCAAACGCACCGTGTGTACTGGTGTGTGAGTCGCCACAAACAACCGTCATGCCGGGCAATGTTGCACCTTGCTCAGGACCAATGACATGCACAATACCTTGACGCAGATCCTGCATCTTAAATTCGGTAATCCCCAATTCATCGCAATTCTGATCCAGCGTATCGACTTGTAAACGAGAAATGGGATCATGAATACCATGACTACGATCGGTTGTCGGCACGTTATGATCCGCAACCGCAAGAATGGAATCAAGGCGCCAAGGTTTCCTTCCAGCCAGCTTCAAACTTTCAAATGCTTGCGGACTGGTCACCTCGTGCACCAGATGGCGGTCAATATAGATCAACGTCATGCTGTCCGGCTCGGCAGATTCAGCATGCACTACATGTTGGTTCCAAAGCTTGTCGTATAGCGTTTGCATCATACAAATTTAAAATTGGGTTAATGCGCAATTATCCCATAAAGTTTACTGATTCAACAAACTCAGCACGTTATATTGTATTAATTATTGAACGATTTCATTTTCCATGCGATTAAAATCAACCCGATTGACGCTGCAACAGCGCTGATAAAGAAAGTCACATTCGCACCTAGCCAATCCCAGGTATATCCGCTAAATACCGATCCCAAAGCCCCTCCCAATCCATAAGCAATACCGGTATAAATCGCCTGACCTTTCGCTTGATGGCGGCCTTGAAAAAATTGATGGATCGCCATCATCGCCGCAATATGATGTGCACCATAAGTCGCTGCATGTAAAACCTGCGCAAGAATAATAATGATCGGCCATTCAACACCTTGCCCAATCATCAGAAATCGCAGGATAGCGCACGCGAAACTGAAAATTAAAATGTGCTTTAAACTAAAGTGCTGCATCAGCCACGGCATAATAAAAAAAATGGCAATTTCGCAAGCAACGCCGGCAGCCCACAATAATCCAACAAATCCTTTGTCATAGCCGTGCTCAACCAAATAAATTGAGAAAAACGTATAGTAAGCACCATGCGCAAACAACATCAAGAAACTGGAGAATAAAAAGGCCATCACTGCCGGATGCATGCAAATCTGCCTTACCGAATGAAGTCCGGTGGCATAATTGATAATTTCCTTTTCAGGAATTTGATAAGAAAAAATCACAATCCCAAGCTTGAGCGCCAGCACAATCCAAAGCAACCAACCAATCTCCACACTTTCCAAGAAATAGCCGATACCGATCACTGCAAAAACAAATCCAACCGAGCCCCATGAGCGAATACGTCCATATTTGTCAGTATAATCCCCCAAATGAGACAGCGTAATCGCTTCCATCAATGGCAAAGATGCACTCCAAAAGAAGCTCATTAACAGCATGACAAAAAATATCCAGGCGAAAGACTCGACCCAAAAAAATCCGCAGAAGCTTAAAAAGCCACTGACAGCGGCAACCTGAACTACTCGAACACGCTTGCCAGTATGATCTGCCAACCAGCCCCAAACAGCCGGGGAAAAAATACGCGTAACCAGCAGCAATGACATCAGCACGCCAATTTGCAGCGCATTAAATGACAGCGATTGCAGATATAGGCTCCAATACGGTGCAAATGCACCAACAAAAGCAAAATAAAAGAAATAAAAACCGGAAAGACGCCAATAAGGAAGTAAGTGCATAAAGTAAGCTAATTGACGCTGTAACGATAGAAAATTATAGCTTTTAGCGACGCTATGAAATAGAGAATTTAATTGAAAGCAAAAATCCTATAATATCAATTGGTTGATCAAAAGAAATACAAAATCACCGGTATCTCAAAATCATCATGACATTAATTTTACAAGAAACAAGAAAGTTATTTTGCACGATTAGCGGCAATAAAACGAGAGATTAAATCGATTCAATGCGATCATCTCTCTAGTAACATCAAACATCATTTGACCAATACTTGCAGCAAGAATTATCAACCGGCATTTCTTGACAAAACGTACAGCATCACTATAATCCACCCTTTGCTTACAAAGTGATCTAAGTCGCACAGGAACTTCATATTGCGGGAATAGCTCAGTGGTAGAGCACAACCTTGCCAAGGTTGGGGTCGCGAGTTCGAGCCTCGTTTCCCGCTCCATTTTTTACAAAAAATGGTTCTTATGAAATGTCTTTTGATAACCGGAAATCAAGTAGTCTCTCACAAGCTTTTTCCGTAAGATTTACAGCGCATATAGAAATTATGTACTCATGGCGGGGTGGCAGAGTGGTCATGCAGCGGCCTGCAAAGCCGTCTACGCCGGTTCGATTCCGACCCCCGCCTCCATCTCCCATTCCGTACGAATCCGAAGTAATCCATTAAACATAATACATAATAATTAAGCCGCTCTACAAGAAACTCCATTTCGTAGCAATCCAGAATAATCCGCTAGAAGCCAGTAAAAAGTGTGGTAGCTATTTTTCACACCCAAAGTTACCGCATTATTATAGCCTTGAAAGAATTACTGACAGACTTAGCCTGCAAGAATTCAGTTGTTGAAGATGCCAAAATACGTAAACTTCATGATGGCCAAGGGCTTGATCTTTAGGTTCATCAAGATGGACGCAAGTACTGGCGGTTACGCTATTAAGATCATTATGACCAGCTCCATCTTGACAGCACATATCAGAATCGCAAGTTCAAAGCAATCCAAGTTTTTTGTGACTACTCCGCCAATTCTGAATGTGCTATGTACGGTAACGAACAGAAAACCCAGCGTCTTTATTTTAATGTATTAAAGGTACAACTATGAGATATGTATTCATTTGCCACAGTTAAGCATTGACTATGAAATATAAAATGTTTCCGTCGATGTTTTGCGAAATATCTTTAACCAGTATATTTTAAGAATTGCATATACATTCAATTACTTATTGTTTCTATAGAGGATTTGTTTGAATCGGTGTATGAATAGCTGCATCATTTTTTGGAAAATCTATTTTTAAATAACTATCATGCGCGAGCATCTTGCATATTTCAATGCTCCTATTTGAGTTCTTATCAAGCTGTCGCACTTAAAAATTCAGGAGAATCGCATGGGTCTCACCGTTGCCGAACAATTGGTCGAAATGCTCAAGTCTGCTGGTATCCGTCGCATTTATGGCGTCACTGGTGATAGCCTGAATTTCTTCAACGACGCTCTACGTCGAGATGGCAGCATCGACTGGATTCACGTTCGCCATGAAGAAGCTGGTGCCTATGCTGCCATGGCTGAAGGTGTGCTTGGTGATATCGGGTGCTGTGCTGGCAGTTCCGGGCCGGGCCATGTCCATCTTATCAACGGTCTTTATGATGCTCATCGCTGGGGTGCACCCGTGTTGGCCCTGCCCTCGACCATTACCTCTGAGGATTACGGCACTGAGAGCTTTCAATCCACCGATCTTCGCATGTTCGACGGATGCAGTCATTACAATGAGGTGGCGACGACACCGCAGCAATTACCGCGAATGCTGCAACAGGCGCTTCAGCACGCATGGAATCGTAAAGGTGTAGGCATATGTGCTTTCCCTGGAGATCTGATGACATGTGACGCCGATGATGACGCACTGTGTACTGATTTGTATCGACCACAGCCGGTTATGGCTCCTTCCGATGCTGAAATTCAGCTATTGGCGGAATTGATCAATAGTTCCGATGACATCGGCATTTATGCAGGCATTGGCTGTGCTGATGCCCGTGCTGAGGTGATTGAGTTGGCTCGTCTTCTCAAGGCTCCGGTGGCTTATACGCTTAAGGCCAAGATGATGTTGGAATACGATAACCCTTACGCTGTAGGACTGACGGGTTTGCTGGGCAATAAGGCCGGTGCTCGCGCCATTACCGGAGGCAAGCTGCTGCTTATGCTAGGCAGCGATTTTCCTTGGAAGGAATTCCTAAATAGTCCAGCCAGAATTGTACAGATCGATACCAAACCAGAACGACTTGGTCGACGAGTTGCATTATACATGGGGCTGTGCGGTGATATTGGCCCCACGTTGCGGAAGTTGCTGCCATTAATCGATCCTAAGGTAGAAGATGTTTTTTTAAGTGCCTGTCTGACGGACTATGTCGAAGTGGAGGAAGATCTCCGTGCGCATGCTGCGGATCCCGGCGAGGAAAACTTGATTAAGCCTGAATTTGTCGCCGCGATGATTGATCGGCTAGCCGACGTTGACGCAATCTTCACTGCAGATACCGGCATGAGTACAGTATGGGCGGCACGCTATCTATACGGCACCGGGAAGCGCACATTGTTGGGTAGTTTTTCGCACGGATCTATGGCCAATGCGATGCCGCAATCTATCGGTGCTGCACTGCACTCACCCGAGCGTCAAGTCATCGCATTTTGTGGCGATGGAGGTATCTCGATGCTTATGGGAGATCTGGTGACGATTGCCCAGTATAAACTACCGATAAAACTGATCGTTTTTAATAATCGTAGTTTGGGTATGGTTGAACTGGAAATGCAGGTGGCCGGCCTGCCCGACTGGCAGACAAAAATGATCAATCCAGATTTTGCGATGGTGGCCGAAGCTTGTGGCATTCGAGGTTATTCGGTTACTAATCCCGCCAAGCTCGAAAATGTTCTTCAGGTAGCATTGCTACATAATGGCCCAGCGCTTGTAAATGTGTTCACTAACCCGCATGCTCCGACTCTGCCGCCGCACACTTCGGTCGGCGTAATGTCTCGTTATATACAATCACAGGCCAAGCTGGCGCTGGGAGGTCGGATGGACGAAGTCTGGGATGCGTTTAGGACAAATATCAAATATATCCGAGATCTGTGATATGCCAATTAAGTCACCTCTCAAGGCTGTTTAAAGCTTCAATCTTAGTGTGACGAAAAATACTTGTGAAGATTTTTGTGATCGTATCATTGATTATTTGGGATCTAACCGGCTGCGCGACTAATGGTTTTTCTAATCAGTCAGAACAAAACGAAACATGTGCTTTAGCAGGCAGGGCATTCATGTACTCCTGTATTAGTCAAAGATAACCCCAAGAGTCACCTTTTTATGAGAGAGACATAACGCATCTCAGTTTATCTTACCGGGTCCTGACTTAGAATCCAAGACTAGCTAGCAGATCATCAACTTGGTCTTGATTACACACCACATCACTTCTTTTTTCTGGGTTCGTTACTGGTCCGTTCATAAGACCGTCTTCTACAGGAATATTTTTCTTGGTCGAAACATTTGCGAGCAATAAATTTATCAAGTCTTTCTCCAAACTTTGTACCATATGCGCAATCTTTTTGATTACCTGGCCTGTCAGATCCTGAAAGTCCTGTGCCATCATGATTTCTAACAGCTGTGCATTTGTAGCGTTGGTTTTCTCAGGAATCCTATCTAGATAATGAAGTGTGTCAATTAATAATGCCTTGAATTTCTCAGTATCAGCGTTTGTCTGCTGTGTTTCGAGAGCATGCTTCCACCGTTCAGATAAATGAACTGCATCTGTTGATAGTTTTTCTTGAATAGGCATTGCAATTTCAGTTGCGTTGAGCGTACGTTCAGCAGCCTGCTCGGTTTTGCTAGCAACATAAGATAGCTTATCCTGTGCTTCGGGTACTTCGGATGCAATTGCTTCAAGGCGCTTATCATATCCTAGCTCACGTAAGCTATCATGCAAATTCCGAGTTAATTGCCCAATCTGATCAATGACTTTCCTATCGGTTACAATTAATTTATTTTCTTCCATATCTTTTATGGCAGATACGGGTGATGTATCAGTCAATTTGATCGATTTGAGGTTGGCTTTATCTTGAAACGCATCATCAGATTTTGCTTTTATAAGATGTTTTGTATTCATTTTGGACTCAATAGTTTGCTGTGAAAAGAAATAAACACTGCACCAATTAGGCGGATGCCTTACTTTCCATATTTTGGAAAATTTTGTTTAATTTTTCTTCAAGTGTTGCTGCCGTGAAAGGTTTTACGATATAACCACTTGCACCAGCCTGTGCAGCAGCCACGATGTTTTCTTTCTTGGCTTCAGCAGTAACCATAAGTACAGGAATCTTTCTTAATGCTTCGTTGGCGCGAACATTCTGAAGCATGGTTAATCCATCCATATTGGGCATGTTCCAATCCGATACAATAAAATCAAAATCACCATCCTGTAGTTTGCGCAAGGCGACTGCTCCATCCTCAGCCTCATCAACATTGACAAATCCAAGTTCTTTTAAAAGGTTGCGAACAATTCTACGCATGGTAGAAAAATCATCCACTACCAAGAATTTTAAATTTTTGTCAGGCATTTTTTTCTCCATAAATAAGCACTATTTTTATCAACTACCAGAGTCAATGAATCTTTGGTCACTCTTAGAAATTAGTTAACTGATTTGTGTATGTGGTTTTCTGTATGCTCTTTTTATCGACAATTGGTTGCCGAAGTTTAGACCAGGTTTATAAAATTATTCTGAAATATGGAGCAATAGACGCCCAACTGAATCGTCTCGGATTTTCCTGATTGATGTAATGTAATGGAGAGCTATAGTCAAATCTGGTGTATGGAGAATCAAGCGGCTCGCTGTTTTTGATCTCCACTAAGCTGGACACATTCTGCATTGCGATGTGCTGTCAAAAATGGAGTCCATCGGTTTATCGGATCCTGATTGCCGTTCATTACTGTGAATTAGAACCGTCCATCGCCATGTGGCGGCAACATGGTTGCAACGGTTCTTTTTTATTCGTGGCAAGCTTTAAATTTTCGGATTATTTGATACTGATTTAACGTGTAATGGGTTGGTCTTTTCTTTGTTTCAAATCACTTATCTCGGCGTTTCAAAATAATTGTCCGGAGTCATATGATTGGTCACGAAATTCCATGTAGAACTAACCATACCATCTAAAATTTCATATGAAATTTAAATTAAATTCTATACACTATTTTCAGTAACAAGGGTGAAATACCGGTAAATTCGCTGAAATTGACTGACTAGGCGCAACTTAAAACCTATAGTCATCCTCCAAGTGTCAAACTGAATAAAATCCATAGACATACTAAAAAATGAACTTATTATTAACTTAACTTCTGCTTCAACTCAACCCGCTATTATGAATAAGGAAATTTTTATGAAAACACGAACAATACTTATGATTCTGGCAATTACCGCAACATTAGGTGGTTGTGCAACAATGTCTGAGTCACAGCGCGGAACGGCTCAAGGATCTGCAATTGGTGCTGGTGCTGGTGCTGCGATTGGTGCACTCATCGGTGGTGGGAAAGGCGCTGCAATCGGCGCAGGCTCGGGAGCGTTACTAGGGGCAGGCGCGGGTTATTTATGGTCGAGAAAAATGGAAGAACAGAAACAGCAAATGGAAACTGCTACAGCGGGTACTGGCGTACAAGTTTCACAAACTGAAGACAATCGACTCAAACTAAATATTCCCAGTGATATCTCTTTTGATTCTGGCAAATCTGATATCAAATTAGGTTTTAAGCCGATTCTTGATAACTTCGCAGCAAGCCTGACTAATAATGCGAACACTATCATCACAATTGTAGGTCATACAGATAATACTGGCAGCGATACGATTAATAATCCCTTATCAGTTAATCGGGCTGCCAGCACACGCGATTATCTGGTTGGACGAGGTATATCCATTAATCGTATCCATATTGATGGTCGTGGTTCTCACGAACCAATTACATCAAATAACACACCAGAAGGAAGAGCAGAAAATCGCCGTGTAGAAATCTTTGTAACGGAGCAGCAAGCATCACCAGAGGCATCTCCCACATCACATAAACCCTAAGGATTTTAAGTCAAATGCCGCGCACCTGTTTTGTAATTTATTGCGTGAATCGACGCTGATTTAATTCCTAATGTTTCTTTTTTATTCCGGATTTATTTCCTTCCTTACATATACATAGAAAAATTCTGTATTTCCTGCTCTTGAAATTCTTAAGGATAGATCCTATTATTAGCACTCATAGTTAATGAGTGCTAATAATTCTTGTAATATTACAACTCTGATTGTTTCAGAAGTTCTTCAAATAAACAGCAAGCTATTGCATAAACTACGAATTATTAATTTAATAGGAGAAAACAGCATGAAAATTCGTCCTTTGCATGATCGTGTGATCGTTAAGCGATTAGAAGATGAGCGTAAAACTGCATCAGGTATTGTTATTCCAGACAGTGCAGCAGAGAAACCCGATCAAGGTGAGATTCTAGCAGTAGGAAAAGGTAAGGTTGGTGATGATGGAAAAGTTCGTTCACTAGAAGTTAAGGTTGGTGACAAGGTATTGTTTGGCAAATATGCTGGACAGTCTGTCAAGGTTCAAGGCGAGGAGCTTTTAGTGATGCGGGAAGAAGACATTATGGGTGTGGTTGAAGGTTAAGCGCATTGATCCAATTACTTACCAGAGACAATATTTTGAGAAATTAGGAGAACAGTTATGTCAGCAAAAGAAGTGAAGTTTGGTGATTCAGCGCGTCATAGAATGGTAGCCGGTGTTAATATTTTAGCCGATGCGGTAAAAGTAACCTTAGGGCCAAAAGGCCGGAATGTGGTATTGGATCGTTCTTATGGTGCGCCAACCATTACTAAGGACGGTGTTTCGGTTGCTAAGGAAATTGAACTAAAAGATAAGTTTGAGAATATGGGCGCGCAGATGTTGAAAGAAGTAGCGAGTAAAACATCTGATGTAGCCGGTGATGGTACCACTACTGCAACGGTACTAGCTCAAGCTATCGTTAAAGAAGGTATGAAGTATGTTGCCGCAGGTATGAATCCAATGGATCTCAAACGTGGGATTGACAAAGCAGTGACTGCAGCCATTGGTGAGTTGAAAAAACTGTCAAAGCCATGTGCAACAGCCAAAGAAATTGCTCAAGTTGGCAGTATTTCTGCGAACTCTGATAATGAAATAGGCAAGATCATCGCTGATGCGATGGACAAAGTTGGCAAGGAAGGCGTAATCACTGTGGAAGATGGATCAGGACTACAAAATGAACTGGAAGTGGTCGAAGGTATGCAGTTTGATCGCGGCTATCTCTCCCCTTACTTTGTAAGTAGCGCAGAAAAACAAATTGCCTTGTTAGACAATCCTTTTATTTTATTGCATGACAAAAAGATCTCTAATATCCGTGAATTGTTGCCCATTTTGGAGCAAGTAGCCAAAGCAGGTAAACCATTATTGATTATCGCTGAAGATGTCGATGGCGAAGCACTGGCAACTTTAGTCGTGAACAACATTCGTGGCATTCTTAAAACTTGTGCCGTCAAAGCACCAGGTTTTGGTGACCGTCGTAAAGCCATGCTGGAAGACATTGCGATTCTGACAGGCGGTACAGTGATTGCTGAAGAAGTTGGTTTAACTTTAGAGAAAGCTACGTTGAATGATCTGGGGCAAGCCAAGCGTATCGAAGTTGGCAAAGAAAATACCACGATTATTGACGGTGCAGGCAATGCCGGTAATATTGAGGGTCGTGTTAAACAGATTCGTGCTCAGATAGATGAAGCTAGCAGCGATTATGATAAAGAGAAACTGCAGGAACGCGTAGCCAAGCTGGCTGGTGGTGTTGCACTTATTAAAGTTGGCGCTGCTACTGAAGTCGAAATGAAAGAGAAAAAAGCGCGGGTTGAAGATGCGTTACATGCAACGCGAGCAGCAGTCGAAGAAGGTGTTGTTCCTGGTGGTGGCGTGGCATTATTACGTGCCATTCCAACTGTGAAACAAACTAAAGGCGACAATCATGATCAGGATGCAGGTATTAAGATTGTTTTACGTGCTCTTGAAGAACCACTGCGTCAGATTGTAATCAATTGTGGTGATGAGCCATCTGTTGTTGTAAACAAAGTTGCTGAAGGTAAAGGTAATTTTGGCTACAATGCAGCAACAAGTGAGTATGGAGATCTGGTAGCGATGGGTGTTCTGGATCCAACAAAAGTTACGCGCTCCGCTCTGCAGAATGCGGCTTCAGTCGCAAGCTTAATGTTAACTACTGATGCAATGGTTGCGGAGCTGCCCAAAGAAGATACTGCAGCAGCTGGCGGTATGGGCGGCATGGGTGGCATGGGTGGCATGGGTGGCATGGGTGGCATGGATATGTAATATCGATATCTGTTCAGATTACTCGATAATTGATATAAAAAACAGACCCCAAGAAATATGGGGTCTGTTTTTTTGTCTTTATTGGAACAAATGGAAAATAGGGGCACTTATCAGGTGTTTTATTTTTTCTCTAATAGTGCCTTATCGTGATAAATTCCAATTATGAAAAAATTAGAAAGTTACTTAGCACCACAGAATCTTCTCAAAGATCGTGTAATTCTTATCACAGGTGCTGGGCAAGGTTTGGGACGTGCCGCGGCAATAGCCTATGCAAACCATGGCGCAACGGTAATCTTGCACGGGCGTAAAGTGGAAAAACTAGAGCGTGTTTATGATGAGATTGAAGCGGTAGGAAAAGCACAAGCGCTCATTTATCCGCTTAATCTAGAAAATGCACAGGACAAGGACTTTGTGGTGATAGCTCAAGCGATAGAGCAACAATTAGGGCGGTTGGATGGAATTTTGCATAATGCCGCATTTCTATATGGCTTGAGTCCGGCAGAAAATCAGACCGTTGAACAATGGCGAACATTATTGCATGTTAACTTGATTGTTCCTTTTGCCCTGACTAAGGCATGCTTACCTCTGCTAAAAGCTGCTCCTGATGCCAGTGTTATTATGACATCGAGTTCTCATGGACATAATCCATCAGCTTATTGGGGAGGGTTTACGGTTGCGAAAGCGGGTATTGAAGCGTTAGTGAAAGTTCAAGCTGATGAGTGGGAAATTGTGCCAAATTTGCGTATCAACGCCATTGTGCCTGGAGTTGTGAATTCGCCACAACGTGCCAAAACTCATCCAGGCGAGATTAAGCAAACAATGCGACAGCCTGAAGATTTAATGGCAACGTATTTGTATTTGATGGGATCAGATAGCAAAGGCGTGAGTGGCGAGATAGTATTTTGTCAGGGAAATGAATGATCTGGCTGCGGTTAGCGGGATTAAAAGGTATAATCACCAAGATTGTAAGATAAAAGAAAATGCGAAAGTGGCGGAATTGGTAGACGCACCAGATTTAGGTTCTGGCGCCGAGAGGTGTGGGGGTTCGAGTCCCCCCTTTCGCACCAAGTTGTTCAAGTATTACAGAACTACCTTATTCGTCAAATATCATAGAATTAAAATGGCGAATGGATAGCATTGCTGTGTTGAGAAATATTTAATCAGTCAGGAATCTTAATGGGATCAAACATAGAAAACCTCGGTGCATTGGAACGCCGTTTCGACATTACAATTTCTGTAGAAAAATTGCAGAGTGAAATTCAAAATCGCCTAAAACGATTGGCAAAAACTACCAAGTTACATGGTTTCCGTCCTGGAAAAGTCCCATTAAAAATGGTTACACAAATGTATGGCGCGCAAGTTCAACAAGACGTTCTGAATGATGCCATACATAAGGATTTCACAGATACCATCAAGGAATTGAATTTGCAGGTTGCTGGATACCCGAAATTTGAAGCGAAATCACTAGATAATAATGATGCACTTTATATATTTAGCGCAACATTTGAAGTTTATCCTGAAATAACTATCGGTGATCTAGACAAACAAAGCATACATCGACCTAATGTAAAAATAGAGGGCGCCGATATTGACAGAACTCTGGAGATGATCCGCAAACAACGCGTGACATATGAGCCGGTTACTCGCACAGCAAAAAAAGGGGATCGGGTTAAGATAGACTATCATGGCGCAATAGATGGTGTTGATTTTGAAGGGGGAAAGGCCAAAGATATTCAGTTGATAATTGGAGACGGGAAATTTCTTAAGGATTTCGAAGCTGCGCTTATTGGTATGAAAATAGGTAATAATAAATCATTTGATGTTGTTTTTCCGGAAGACTATCATGGCAAAAGCGTTGCTGGAAAAACTGCCGCCTTTGAAGTGAAATTAAATGAGCTGGAAGAGCCTATACTACCGAATGTGGATACTGATTTTGCTAAGTTATTAGGTATCCCCGATGGGGATATTAAAAAATTGCATGAAGGAATTCAACAGGATCTGGAGCGTGAAGTTTCTAAACGAGTCAGATCAAAAATTAAAGAACAAATTATGCAATCATTATTGGATACCACACAGATTGCCGCTCCCCGCGTTTTAATTAATCAAGAAATAGAACGGCTAATGCAAAATGCAAAGAGTAATCTTGAAGCACGCGGAATGAAGACTGAAGAAATATCTCTTGCACCAGATTTTTTTAAAGAAAAGGCAGAATATCGAGTTAAATTGGGTCTAATTCTCTCAGAACTCGTAAAAGTGCATGCGTTGAAAGCTACGCGTGAACAGGTTAGAAATATAATAGAAGATGCGGCACAAAGTTACGAGAACCCGGAACAAGTCATTAAATGGCATTATGCTTCTTCAGAACGTTTACAAGAAGCTGAGTCATTAGCGTTAGAAGAAAATGTAGTAAATTGGGCGCTCAATAAAATAAATTTAATAGATAAAACTGTAACATTTGATGAGTTAATGGGGATATCCAGAAATGACGCGACTACTTGATAATATGTCAAATACAGAGCCTATGAATCTGGGTTTGATTCCTATGGTGATAGAGACGAGCGGACGCGGTGAACGTGCCTATGATATTTATTCGCGCTTATTAAAGGAGAGAGTTGTATTTTTGGTCGGTCCTGTTACAGAAGCAAGTGCGAATCTAGTTGTTGCACAATTTCTATTTCTAGAATCCGAGAATTCAGAAAAAGATATCCATTTTTATATTAATTCACCCGGCGGCATTGTATCTGCAGGTTTGGCTATCTATGACACAATGCAATATATTAAGCCAGATGTGAGTACTTTATGCATTGGGCAAGCAGCAAGTATGGGAGCGTTATTACTAACTGCAGGAGCAAAAGGAAAACGTTACTGTTTACCAAATTCGCGCGTAATGATTCATCAGCCACTGGGCGGGTTTCAAGGACAAGCTTCCGATATTGAGATACATGCACGTGAGATCTTGTATCTTAAAGCTCGATTAAACGAAATCATGGCAAAGCATACGGGGCATCCAGTATCCGATGTAGAAAAAGATACGGATCGGGATAATTTCATGAGTGCAACTGAATCAGTAAATTATGGCTTAGTTGATGCAGTACTGGCGCATAGAGAAGAAAGTGCAAATTAAAGTGAAATACTTGAACAATTTTTTTAATCACGGGTATTTAAACTCGGTTACTGTGGGATAAAAATATGCCAGACAAAGCTAGTAGCGAGAAACTTCTTTATTGTTCTTTTTGCGGCAAAAGTCAGCATGAAGTAAGAAAACTTATCGCAGGTCCCTCTGTATTTATTTGTGATGAATGTATTGATTTGTGTAATGACATCATTCGTGAAGAAATGCAAGGGGATGAGTCAACAAAACTGGTTAAGTCAAACTTACCTGTACCTCGAGAAATATGCCAGATACTTGATCAATATGTGATTGGGCAAGAATCAGCAAAAAAGATATTATCTGTGGCAGTCTACAATCATTATAAGCGCCTGAGAAACGTAGCAAAATCGGATGATGCAGATGATATTGAGCTTTCAAAAAGTAATATTCTGCTCGTTGGTCCGACTGGATCAGGTAAAACATTACTCGCACAAACTTTAGCTCGGTTATTGGATGTACCTTTTATTATGGCAGACGCCACAGCTTTAACAGAAGCAGGTTATGTCGGTGAAGATGTTGAAAATATTATTCAGAAATTACTTCAAAAATGTAATTATGATGCTGAAAAAGCACAACGAGGCATTGTATACATTGATGAAATTGATAAGATTTCACGTAAATCAGATAACCCCTCAATTACACGTGATGTTTCAGGTGAAGGTGTTCAGCAAGCACTATTAAAATTAATTGAGGGCACCATTGCTATGGTTCCTCCTCAGGGGGGACGAAAGCATCCTAATCAAGAATTTATTCAAGTGGATACCACCAATATTCTGTTTATTTGTGGTGGTGCATTTGACGGTCTTGATAAAGTGATTAGAGCGCGCACAGAAAAAAGTGGAATTGGTTTTGGTGTCGATGTAAAAAATCATAATAGGAAGGACATAAATAAGGTTCTTCAACAAATAGAACCAGAAGATTTAGTTAAATTTGGCCTAATACCTGAATTTGTAGGGCGTTTACCAGTTGTCGCAACGTTAGAGGAGCTCAATGAAGCAGCATTAATTCAAATCCTAACAGAACCTAAAAATGCTCTCGTAAAACAATACTGGAAAATGTTTAATATGGAGGGAGGTGTCGATCTGGAATTTCGAGAACCAGCCCTCAAAGCAATAGCAAAAAGAGCTTTGACGCGTAAAACAGGTGCGCGCGGCTTGCGTTCAATTCTGGAAGAAATTCTATTGGATATTATGTACGATCTTCCTTCGTTAGAAAACATTTCCAAAGTAGTCATTGATCATAATTCAACCAATGATGATATTAAGCCAATACTAATTTACTCAGATCAGCCAAAAATCGCCAAGCGTTCTAAATAATTCAATTGATTAAGAAGTAGCAATCTATTAGTACCAATAAGAATAAATGTGCATATGTATTTTCTATTTTGATTATTTTCGCCTGGATTTGAAGTGGTACTGTCTTGATTTTTCTTATTGATGTGCATACCTTATTAACAAGTTGTAAATTTTATAGATGAGTAGATATGACCTCTTTAGATGATAGTTCTGAACATTTGATTCTGCCGCTTCTACCGTTACGTGATGTGGTTGTTTTTCCTCATATGGTTATTCCGCTGTTTGTGGGAAGACAGAAATCTATTAAAGCGCTTGAGCTTGCAATGGAATCGAATAAAAACATTCTACTTGCCGCTCAGAAAGTAGCATCTAAAGATGACCCCGCACCTGGGGATCTTTATGATGTATGTAGCGTCGCTAGCTTATTACAAATGCTAAAACTACCTGACGGAACTGTTAAGGTATTGGTGGAAGGCAATTATCGTGCTCGTATTCTGGAATTAATTGATTCTGAAACCCACTTCTCGGGTAGGGCATTGCAAGTGCCATCGGATGTCGAGAGTAACTCTGAAGCAGAGGCAATGCGACGTGCTATCCTAACCCAGTTTGATCAATACGTAAAACTCAACAAGAAGATTCCACCCGAAATAATTACCTCATTGAGTGGTATAGATGATGCTGGACGTCTAGCAGATACTATTGCCGCCTACTTACCATTAAAGCTTGAACAAAAACAAGAAGTACTAGAAATTTTTGAGGTATCCAAGCGTTTAGAGCATTTGTTAAGCTTATTGGAAACTGAGTTAGATATACTGCAAGTTGAAAAGCGTATTCGCGGCAGAGTTAAGCGTCAGATGGAAAAGAGTCAGCGCGATTATTACCTTAATGAGCAAGTTAAAGCCATTCAAAAAGAATTGGGTGAAGGTGAGGATGGTGCAGATCTAGAAGAAATTGAGAAAAAGATCAGGTCTGCTCAAATGCCTAAAGAAGCGCACACTAAAGCTGAATCAGAGTTAAAAAAACTTCGTTTAATGTCTCCCATGTCCGCAGAAGCAACAGTGGTACGTAATTATATTGATGCACTCGTGGCTTTGCCATGGAAAAAGAAGAGCAAAATTAATCATGATTTAAAAGCAGCCGAAGCGACGCTTGAAAAAGATCATTATGGTTTGGAGAAAGTTAAAGAGCGAATTGTTGAGTATTTGGCAGTACAACAACGTGTCAATAAAATGAAAGCCCCGATTCTTTGCCTCGTTGGCCCTCCTGGTGTTGGAAAAACTTCGCTAGGTCAGTCAATTGCACATGCCACAAATAGGAAATTTGTACGCATGTCACTCGGTGGCGTTCGAGATGAGGCTGAGATTCGCGGACATCGCAGAACTTATATCGGCTCAATGCCAGGTAAGATCCTACATAACATGAGTAAAGTAAGTGTTAAGAACCCACTTTTTTTACTTGACGAGGTAGATAAGATGGGTATGGATTTCCGTGGAGACCCATCTTCTGCTTTGCTAGAAGTGCTTGATCCAGAGCAGAATAATACATTCGTGGATCATTATATTGAGGTGGAATATGATTTATCCGACGTCATGTTCGTGGCAACTGCAAATACTCTGAATATTGCTCCGGCGTTGCTTGATCGTATGGAAGTCATCCAATTATCGGGATATACAGAAGACGAGAAGTTGAATATAGCCACGCGCTATTTATTAACTAAGCAGATGCAGAATCATGGCCTCAAGGAAAATGAGTTAACTATTTCAAATTCTGCTTTACAGGACATCGCTCGCTATTATACGAGAGAGGCTGGTGTACGGGCAATGGAACGAGAAATCTCCAAGATCTGCCGGAAAGCTGTAAAGGCAATGTTACTTAAGAAAGGAAAAAATAGAATAGTTGTTACATCACGTAACCTAGACAAGTTTTTAGGAGTAAGACGCTATACATATGGCGTTGCTGAAGAAAAAAACCAAGTTGGGCAAGTAACCGGCCTAGCTTGGACAGAAGTGGGTGGCGAGTTATTGACTATTGAAGCCGTTGTATTGCCTGGAAAGGGAAAAACTATTACTACCGGGAAACTGGGTGAAGTGATGCAAGAATCTATACAGGCCGCTCTTTCTGTAGTTCGAGGTCGCTCTCATTTATTAGGTATACCCGAAGATTTCTATCAAAAAAATGATATCCATATACACCTCCCAGAGGGCGCCACGCCCAAAGATGGTCCGAGCGCAGGCATCGGTATATGTGTCGCAATGGTATCTGTTCTAACAAATATCGCTGTGAGAGCAGATATAGCAATGACAGGCGAGATTACCTTAAGAGGCGAAGTACTTCCGATAGGTGGTTTAAAGGAAAAACTACTAGCTGCACACCGCGGCGGCATTAAAGGAGTAATTATTCCCGATAAGAATATTAAAGATTTAACTGATATTCCTTTAAATGTGAGAAACCAGCTAACCATATACCCCGTTAAATGGATAGATCAGGTACTTGATCTAGCACTGGAGCATAAACCAGAATTACTTTCCGTTCCGATTACTCAGCAATCATCATCTATGCAACCCAATACTGAGGATAAACTAATAGAAAGTGTAATTAAGCACTAAAAACTGTTGATCCTTGATTGATTCTCCATTAAAGATACCTTTAATGGAGAATCAGGGGTATTAAAGGCTCGTAGTCTTTTTAGATGTAGTAATCAAGTGAACCGCACTTAATTTCATACATTTACCACTTTTCCTTATCTAGATTACTCTGTTGACAATATAGTCCGCCCATTTAGATCTTGAGCTGATCTCGCATTATTGGTATAAAACCCTTTTAGTTGTTCCAGTTGCGCTGCTGATATTGTGATAGTCTTTGATAAAAGAAACCACTGCACCCCTTCACTACATGGTGGGGTAGTTAAAGAGCCCGCAAAAGTATAAAAATCCAGATTTTCAGGATCAAGTGTAGCAGGAAGCAAAAGCGCCGGATTGATTTGTATGCCAGTATCCGGATTCTGTCCGCCTGCTTCATGAGGAGTATTATCCAGAATCGTTTGGAATATTGGATTTTCATCCCCAACATCAATAGCGGTAGCAAGCACTATTATTCTTCCATCATCATTGATATGAACAAAGTGTAGCTCGGCTGGAAATGCTTTACCGCCGACGACATGCTCACTGGGCTCATGAAAATGAAACTGAATTAATGGGAAAGATTCTTCTCCAACTTTCAACTCACCTGCATAATTAAGTGAGGTATTTACTTGTACACCATGACCACCATTAAAAAAGACCGGCGTATCAGTACCATACAAGGCTTGCAATCTATTTAGTGTCTTCGTGTTGCTTATTGTTGCCGCAGCAAGATCAACCGGGGATTGGCGCTTGCCTATGCCGCATTCACCGTAAGGATACTTCAGAGGTACATCCTGAGATGTATCCTCAATTGCCCACCATGTTGGTTGTTCATCGTGACTCCAGTGCGGTGGAGCAGAAAAAGCGATGGTTGCAGAGCATGTAAAAATTGCGGAAGCCAAACTTCTCAATATTTTAGTTTTCATTAATTAAACTCCTATCTCAAGTAATTCTGAATTAACAAAGATGCTCTTTACAGTACTGAATCATCGGCGGTTTCTTTTTAGAATCGGGATCCTCCGTTGATTGAGCATCTCTCTTTTTCATTAATGAATCAGACTTCGAAGATTGTGGCGATTGACCTGTATCAGACGATGACTGTGTTTGTTGATTCGTATCAATCAATGATTTTGATTGATTACTTCCTGATTCGGCAAAACAAGAAACACTTAAACTCAGTGCAACAACCATAAAAAGTTTTATAAGCATGATTTTTCCTCATCTATAAAGAATTTTGATCACAATTTTACCGCATGCGTTATACACAATACCACGGCAAATGTTAATAAAATGTCAACGAAAACAACTACAAAGAACAATGTTATTATAGTTAAAACAAACAAGAATCAGTTCCTACACAGTCCAGATAAGCTGTATCCGATCAAATAATCTTCTCAAGGTACTCAATCGTTAATCCGGCAATTTTCGGTATGCCAATACCCAAATTCAGTGGATAAGCTTCGATTCTACCCGTACGCAAATAACCTCTACGTTCATAGAAGGCAATTAATTCGGTGCGTTGAGACACTACAAACATGACAAACTTTTGTACTCCCATATTTTTCTGTGCAAATGTTTCAGCTTGCTCAAGCACATGTTTGCCGAGTCCTTTTCCTTGTAAACTGGGATGAACCGAGAAAAAACCGATATACGCATGCGCCTGTTTTTTGGCGACATAAATACATGCCGCCAGTGCTTGCGGATAACTGACAACTAAAAAATGCGCATCGGATTTAGATAAGACAACTTCTATCTCCTGCCGGCTGGTTCTGTCACCTTGAATAATCTGGGTTTCCTTGGTCCAACCTGTTTCTCCGCGATAAGTCAGATTCACCAGATCTGATATCGCTTGCGCTTGGTCATACCCAGCTTTTTCAAGGTAACAATGGGAATAATCCATCAATCAATAACGCGGTACTCTTCTGGGTCGAGAAGCAGTCTTGCTCGTTAGAAGAGGCCCAATGCCGGGCTCTTGGTCAGCGCAACCAATACGATATAAATAAATACGCACTGTGCCGCAACCCAGGCAATAATTTTCGTTTGTCGAGTTTTCCCCAATCGCATGGCCATCATGCCAAGGACAATATAGAGCAGCAAGCCGATTACCTTGGCGGTTAACCAGGAATGTTCCAGTGGGCTTTGCTGAATGGTCATTGCCAGTGCCACAGCACTGATCAATAAAATGGTATCCACAACATGCGGCAGAATTCTTACCCAGCGCTGACGTAGATTTTTCGAATCCTGTAGCAGCCAGACGCCGCGCAGGAAGAATAACGTATAACTCACGATAACACTGCCGACATGAATCATTTTTAGCAACGCGTAGTCCATTATGATTCAATTCCCGGAATCACCCAGCCATGACTACCGGCTACCGCACCGGCAATGGTGATCAAGCTCAATATTAGTAACAGCAAGTGCTTACGTCGAATTTTGGTGAACGTTTCTGCGGAAACATTTTCCTGTATGGATCCGGCAGTTTGTCGGCGTCGTGCGCGCGGCTCCATGACAAATAACATCACGCTAAATAGCAGCCAGATCAGCACCATGGCATGCATCCACCAGTACTGCCATTGTGTGAAGCGCTGCCAGGCATCGAGTACATACACCATGTAAAAGCCCGTTACGCCCACAAATAATGTGGAAAAACGTGCCTGTGCAGCGAATCGTCGCCTGAATTGCGTAAAAAAAACCATCGCCTCAGTTGCCGATTGCATACGTGCCAAAGTAGGCAATAGTACTGTGGTGACCATTGCAACACCACCAATCCAAAGAATTACACCCAGCACATGTAATACTCTGGCAAACACAAACTCATCCATACGCCTTTTTATTACCTACAGAGAAATCGGAACCGGAATATATACTATATCTTCTTAAGACTCAATGAATGCGGCATATCCACAAAAACAAGTATTCAAGATAACAGTCAATTGTCTCAGCTATCCACCTTATCAGAAGTCCATTCTTCGGCTTCCTCGTAGTTACTGAATACCGACACATTTGCATTAACAAAAAGATTGAAAACCCAAGCCCCCCACGCTTGCCACTCGTCATCAGTAACCACAGCAACTCGATTAAAATCGCTACCGTGATCCCGCATGAATTTTATCTCCTCCCATGCAACATCAACGGTGTAATCCAGCATATCGCGCCAATCGAATAAAAGGTTTGCTTTGCCGTCAAAATGTGATTGATACAGCACCTGATGCTCAAATTCTTTATAGTCAGTCAACGTAAACTCACCAATCACTGCGACAATGATCAGATTGTTTTTCTTTTGGATAGTAATCATGATTCCACCTCAAATGATAACAAGCTCATCATAGGCAATTACAAGGGATGGTGCAAATTTTGCTTTCCGGTGAATCGCCATAAAATTACTTATGTGGAATGGTGACTGGTAGTTTAAAACTCAAAATACCGCTGAGCGATCCACCCAGAATAATCAATCCCACTCCCAGCCATGCAACTGGCGATAGTACTTCATTCCACAGCAATACACTCAAGAGACTCGCAAATAGCACAGTGCTATAGCCTAACGAAGTCACTAACAATGTCGCGCCTTGATGATATGCACGTGTCATAGCCAATTGCGCCAATGTTGCCGTCATGCCGGTACCCAGTAGCAACAACAAGCCAGTCCAAGTAATCGGACTGAATGTTGTAAACAACAACCACACACCGGTCAGCAGCGTACTGATCAAGGTAAAATAAAACACCACATGCCATTCCGATTCACCCAGGTTACCCAACTGCTTGACATTGATATACGCAATCGCTGCAAAAAAACCGGAAGCCATACCCATTAAACCAGCCATCCAATCATTTTCAGGCAATGTCGGACGCAACAGCAAAATGACTCCGATAAAACCAAGCAGAATAGTGCAAATTAATGGCCAGTGTATATGCTCTTTCAAAATCAGAGTAGAAAACAGCGCAGCAAAAAGCGGCCAGGTGTAATTCAGTGAAACAGCCGTGGCCAAAGGCAATTGCGTCAGACAATAAAAAAACATCAACAGACTGACCAAGCCAGTAATGCCACGCCAGCAATGCATCCGCCAATGCGGCGTGCGTACCGAGAGGCGATAGTAACGGATAATCAAATAGGTCATCCAAACGCCAAACAACGAACGGTAAAATACTAGTTCCGTACTGGAAAAATGAGCAGCACCCAACTTTACCAGCACACCCATGCAGGCAAACATAAAAGCAGCCACCAACATCCACAATGAACGCACTTGCTTAATCTTCCTAGAACACAGAAATTGCAGTTAACCGATAATCAAATATGCGGTCCGATTTCCCGTTGCAAAAATTGATGAAAACGTTCCATTCCAGCTTCCATCGGCATTTGATATGGCCCTGTTTCATTCAGATTTTGCTCATATAATGCACGCCTGCCGGCAGTCATCGACTTGCAAATTTCGTCATCTTCCAACGCGGTCTCCTTATAAGCAGCCTGTTCAGCTTCAACAAAATCGCGCTCAAATAATGCAATTTCTTCCGGATAATAAAACTCAACTACATTCGTACAACTTTCAACGCCTGTCGGCAATATCGTGCTGATTACCAATGTATGCGGATACCATTCCAGCATGATATTGGGATAATAAAGCAACCATATCGCCCCATACGGCGGCATTTCTCCTTCCGTTTGCTGTAGCACCTGTTTGTGCCATTTGGCATATACCGGACTGCCAGGTTTCTGTAACCGCGCACTATTGATAGCTACCGTCTGCACACTATACCAATCACCAAATTCCCATTCGAGTTTCTCGGTATCCACAAAATGACCTAAACCCGGATGAAATGGATCGACATGATAATCTTCCAGGTAAACCTCAATAAATGTTTTCCAGTTACAACCATAGTGCTCAATCTGCACACGATCCAATAGATAACCGGAAAAATCAAAATCCTTCAGCACGCTCAGTTTATCCATATCCTGTGAAACCTTGCGCTTGCCGCTAAACAACAAACCATTCCAGCTTTGCAATGGTGTCATGCCTAAATTCAAACAAGGGTTGCGATCAAAATGCGGCGCGCCCAACAATTTACCATTCAATGCATAAGTCCAACGATGAATGGGACACACAATACTTTTGGTGTTGCTTGTGCCTTTGCCTTTCAACAAAATTGCCTGTCGATGACGGCAAACATTGGAAAGTAGCTCAATACCCTGTTCATTCCGCACCAATACTTTGGCATTATTCATCCATTCTGGTACATAATAGTCCCCAACATTGGGCACCATGAGTTCATGTCCCACGTACCTCGATCCTTGATCAAACAGAATACGTTTTTCAACCTCAAGAATCTGCGGATCCAAGTACCAATCAACAGGAAGCTGTACTGACATCTCTGTCAGTTGTGAGATTTCAGCCATGTTAGACATATTGATACCCTATATTCTCCCAAATAAAAAATGAGCGGCGAAAATACACGAAAAGACCAAAATTTAAAACCCATTTGAGCAAGTTAAGACGAAAAAACGATTGCATGGCTATAATAGCAATGTTGATAGTAAAATATCAGTATTCATCTACTAACTTATCATGCGTACAAAGAATGCAAATTGTACAAGATTGAATTATTTAATTAATCAAAAAGAGAGCATCTTAATGAAATCCACACACCAGTTGAGAAAAAATTCATGGGCATATCTATTACCCACTGTATTAATTGTCGGTTTAACCGCCTGTGATAGTGGTGACGACAAAGCAGCAGCAACGTCGTCCTCCGCATCATCAACAACGAATAGAACCATGCCTACCGGCCCAGCTACTGGTATTTTAGTCGATTCCGCCGTTTCCGGCGTATCCTATGCCGCTACTTCCGGCAAATCCGGCATAACCGATGGCGTAGGTCAATTTAATTTTAACCACGGTGACAAAATTGAATTTAAACTGGGCGGTTTGACACTGGGCAATGTCCAGGGTTCACAGATTGTGACACCGATTGAGTTAGCCGGCGATAGTGACAATAAATTGCAAAATCTGCTGGTTCTGCTGCAATCTCTGGATTCGGATAGCAACCTTTCAAACGGCATTTCCATTTCGAGTGAAACGGCCGCAGCCATCAAGGGATCCATTAATTTGGAAAGCAATCCGGAAACATTTGCCGATTCCGCTGATTTAAAAAGTATCATGGCGGCCGGCGGTATTGATGGCGAAGCCAGAACTCCCGAAGAGGCTCGCACACACTTTCTTTCGCAAGGTGTTGCTCTCCTCAGCGCCCAGATCTGGGTCAGTTATACCAACCAAACAGCCAGCGTGCTGCGAGTTGCTGCTGACAGCAGCGGTGAATACCTGCAAGGCGACGCCAGAACGGATGATTCCTGCGATGAGAACCGAGTTTGTGGTGGCAAAACCATCTTTCAATCCGGCGTTGAATATGGCGTCGCTAAAGCTGATGACTTTGATAATCGCGGATTTAAGCTGACTAGCACACCTTCTGTAGATACCAATTTAAAAGCCGGTTTCTCACATCCAGGGCCAACCCGACGCGTTCGCACCGATGGTTTTGAGTTGATCAACTCCGATATCGTCATTGTGCAAAGAGCACGTGCAGAAACCAGTGTGTTTGGTGAACTTTTCCATATCGCAAAACCGATCCAATTGAGCGATGAAAATGAAGTTGTAGAAAAAGAAATCAAAGAAACACGCTATTCAAAAATTGATAACGATGCGAACGGTATCGTAGGCGCTTGGGCTTATGACAGCGAAGCCATCAAAACACAAACTTTAGTTTTTTTCCCCAATGGCAAATTTTTGATGATTGATCCGACCGGTGCGACACAACGTGAAGATCAGGCGAAATGCGGAAAACCCGGTATCGAGTTTGCTTCCTACAACTACGACAAGGGTGCCAGTAGACTCAACTTATCGAGCTTTACCTACAACACCAACGGATGTGCCGGTTTTTCTGATTTAGACAACAACACCCCAACCGGCTTTTCGATCAACCCTGACGGAAACAGCGCCAAGCTGGACAAGAAAGGCGAAGAATCCGTCACGGTTTATCGGGTTTCCAAATAAATCGGATTGTCAACAAACCATTGAAAAACGTTTAATCCTAATGTCAGTTACTCGCCGGAATGCATCAGATTCCCGGTGAGTAACCCGTCTCAAGCAGCATCCAATTGAATTAACTCGTCTTTACACTACTTATGCCGATCATCCGTGTCGCACTTAATGTTCCAGTCGACACAGTATTTGATTATCTATCAGATGACGCAACCCAGCACGATATCGGTTTGCGTGCCTGCGTACCTTTTGGAAGAAAACGAGTTACCGGCGTCATTATCGCTATTAGTACAAAAACCCAAGTTCCTATTGAGAAACTGAAGCCCGCGCACGGCATTTTTCGAGAAATAGAACCGCTACCCATCGTGCTTATGGATTTATTTCATTTTTGCAGTCAGTATTATCATCATCCGCTCGGTATGGTGATCATGAACAGCTTGCCCGCCAAACTACGCAACAACAAATCGGCAAAACTGAAAGAATCCTCGAACAACCACCAATTCTGCCTTTCCGACATGGGAAAACAGGTTGATTTGTCCAGTATTCCTGCGCGTAACCGAATCGCTCGCCGCTTGCTTACCGAACTTCAGCAAACAACCGTATTAACCAGTCTCCAAGCCAAACAAATCTCACCGCGCACCATCAAATATTTACAAGAATGGATGCGCTTGGGATGGGTGATAGCATCGCCTGTTCAAACCGTTGCGGCAACAAAGACTGTAGCACCTCCCGTACTGACACCCGAGCAAGAAATTGCTGTAAATGCCATCACTACTGACAGCCAGCAATTCATCACTTGGTTACTACACGGCGTTACCGGTAGCGGCAAGACCGAAGTTTATCTCAGAGTCATTCAATCTGTGCTGGCACAACACCGACAGGCGCTGATACTCATACCTGAAATCAGCTTAACACCACAACTGGAAGCGGTTTTTCGCGCACGCTTCCCCACCATTCCTCTCGCCAATCTGCATAGCGGGCTCAACGATACGGAGCGCTTGTCAGGTTGGCTGCAAGCACAACAGGGTAAGGCTAAGATCATACTGGGAACACGCTTGGCAGTTTTTACTCCACTACCAAACCTCGGATTGATCATCGTCGATGAAGAACAAGACAGTTCCTTCAAACAACAAGATGGATTACGATATTCCGCACGCGATCTGGCTATCTTTCGTGCCAAACAAATGAATATTCCAGTGGTATTGGGTTCCGCCACCCCATCATTGGAAAGCTATTACAATGCACTCACCGGCCGTTATCGGCATGTACGATTGCTTTCTCGCGCCGTACAGAATGCTGCTCTCCCCCTCATTCAATGCATTGACACCCGCATCAATAAGACTCAGGAAGGCCTATCGGAACCACTCATCCAAGCATTGGATCAGTGTCTGAAAGAGCAACATCAAAGTCTTGTTTTTATCAACCGGCGTGGCTATGCACCAGTGCTGTTGTGTAAATCCTGTGGATGGACAGCAATCTGCCAACGATGTTCCAGCCGCTTAGTGGTCCATTTGCGTGATAAGAAATTATGCTGTCACCATTGCGGCCATCAGGAACACTTTCCGCGTGCCTGTCTGCAATGCGGGAATCAGGATATTGCCCCGTTCGGGCAAGGCACTCAGCGCATAGAAGAAACATTGACAATGCATTTTCCAACCGCACGGATTTTGCGCATCGATCGCGACAGTATTCGCCGCAAAAACGCCTGGCAAGACATTCTGCAAGCAATCCATACGCAACAAGTTGATATCCTGATCGGCACGCAATTGCTGGCCAAAGGACATGATTTTCCTAATCTATCATTGGTGGGAATCTTGCATGCCGATACTTCGCTGTACAGCACCGATTTTCGCGCCAGTGAACGCTTATTTGCACAGCTGATGCAAGTCGCAGGACGCGCAGGACGCGCCAATGTCGCCGGTCACGTGCTGATTCAGACTGAATTTCCCGATCACCCACTGTATCAGGCTTTGCAGCGGCACGATTATGATGCATTGGCACAAACCCTATTGGCTGAAAGAAAAATGGCCGGATTCCCGCCTTATGTTTATCAAGCACTATTGCGCGCTGAAGCCCATGATATTAAAACGGTACTGGATTTTCTTAGCCAAGCCGAAAATCTTGCCAACCCACCTGAATCAGTAGAGATATTCGATCCGGTACCGGCACAAATGCTCCGCTTAAAAGGTTTGGAGCGTGCGCACTTACTGGTACAATCAGCGTCACGCAAGCAATTGCAGGAATTTCTTGCGCAATGGAATATACAAATTAACACCTTGCCTACGCATAAAATTCGTTGGATATTGGATGTGGATCCACTTGAATTTTGATCCAAATCAGCACGCATTCCCTGCAATTAACCCAGAATTAGACTATAACAATTATCAGGAAGGAGTCTCTAATGCTAGAAAAACATGACTTACACCATGAATTCCCGGAATATCATGACCGGATCCACGAATTAAAGGGCAGCAATCATCATTTCGCGCGCCTGTTTGAGGAATATCATGATATCAATCGCGAGATCCTTAGAATTGAAGAAGGCGTTGAAAACACCACTGACGAATATCTGGAAGAATTAAAAAAGAAACGCCTTGCGCATAAAGATAAGCTGTATGAAATAATTACCAATTCATAAGGTAACCGCCTTCTTTTTCAGAAGGCAGGAATAGCGTTCCTTCGGTTATTCCGAAAAGAATTCACGAGCCTTATCCATCCATGATTTAGCCCGAGGGCTGTGACGAGGGCCATCTTCCAGGCTAATTGCCTCAAGTTCTTCTAAGAGTTCTTTTTGACGCGCCGTCAGTTTGACCGGAGTTTCCACAATCACATGGCAAAGCAGATCGCCTTTGTCATGACTACGTACGCCTTTGATGCCTTTATTGCGCAAACGAAAAATCTTTCCTGTCTGCGTTTCCGCTGGCACCTTAATTTTTGCATGCCCTTCCAGAGTAGGCACTTCAATTTCCCCACCTAATGCGGCGGCACTAAAACTAATCGGTATTTCACAATGTAAATGATCACCCTCACGGCGAAAAACCGAGTGTGCCGATAAATGAATCACTACATATAAATCGCCAGGCGGGCCACCATTCGAGCCAGCTTCGCCTTCACCCGAAACACGAATACGGTCGCCATCATCAACACCCACTGGAATTTTTACATTCAATGTCTTATGTTGTTTTACACGCCCTACACCATGACAAGTTGTGCACGGACTCGCAATAATTTTGCCGTTGCCTTGACACTTGGGACATGTTTGCTGGATAGAGAAAAATCCCTGCTGCATTCTGACCTGTCCATGGCCGTTACAGGTAGAGCAGGTTTTAGGTGATGTGCCCGGCTTAGCGCCGTCACCATGACAGGTTTCACATTTTTCCATGGTAGGAATACGGATTTTCGTTTCTGTTCCATGTGCTGCCTGCTCCAAGGAAATTTCCAGGTTATAGCGTAAATCAGAACCTCGATGCATATTCGAGCGCCCGCCACGGCCGCCAAAAATATCACCAAAAATATCGCTAAAGGCATCACTGAATCCCTGCGCACCACCACCTGCGGCATTAGCGTCAACACCCGCATGACCGAACTGATCGTAAGCTGCGCGCTTATTAGCGTCCGTCAATATCTCATAAGCTTCTTTGGCTTCTTTAAACATTTCTTCTGATTTAACATCACCGGCATTACGATCAGGGTGATGTTTCATTGCCAACTTGCGATAGGCTTTCTTGATGGTATTTTCGTCGACACCACGGCTGACACCGAGTACTTCATAGTAATCGCGCTTACTCATATTGATTTCCTGCTACTGGAATAAAAATTAAACACCAAAACGCAGAGTGCGCAGAAAAGATATCAGAATCTTCTCTTACGCCTCTGCGTTTGATTTCTCTACCAAAATCTATTTCTTATTTTTCACTTCTTCAAACTCAGCATCAACTACCTCACCTTCTACCGGTTTTTCATGTTGACCGGATGAAGATCCAGCACCGGGTTGTGCTTGTTGATCCGGCTGATCTTTTTGTTGATACATTTTCTCAGCCAGTTTATGTGCGGCTTCAGTCAATGCCTGAGTCTTGGCATCGATATCTTCTTTTTTATCGGTTTTAAGCACTTCCTCTGCATCTTTCAATGCAGCCTCAATCTTGGATCTTTCCTCACCACTCAGTTCATCACCATGCTCTTTCAGGGATTTCTTAACAGAATGGATCATGGCATCGCACTGATTGCGGCTGGAAATCAATTCCAATGCTTTATGATCTTCCTCGGCATGCGCTTCTGCATCTTTTACCATACGTTCAACTTCATCATCCGACAAACCGGAACTTGCTTGGATTTTGATTTTGTTTTCCTTGCCGGTCGCTTTGTCTTTCGCTGATACATGCAGAATACCGTTGGCATCGATATCAAACGTCACTTCGATTTGCGGCATGCCACGTGGTGCCGGTGGAATATCGCTCAAGTTAAATTGCCCCAGACTTTTATTTCCCGACGCCATTTCACGTTCACCCTGTAACACGTGAATGGTCACCGCGGTCTGATTCTCTTCTGCGGTGGAAAATACCTGCTGTGCTTTGGTCGGAATGGTAGTATTTTTCTGGATGAGTTTGGTCATCACACCGCCAAGTGTCTCGATACCCAAAGACAAAGGTGTCACATCCAATAGTAAAACATCCTTGACATCACCCTGCAACACACCACCTTGAATAGCCGCACCGACAGCAACCGCTTCATCGGGATTCACATCCTTACGCGGCTCTTTACCGAATATTTCCTTAACCTTATCCTGCACTTTAGGCATGCGTGTCTGCCCGCCGACCAGAATCACATCATCAATATCAGAAGCGGATAAACCGGCATCTTTAATTGCAGTACGGCAAGGCCCAACCGTACGTTCAATCAGTTCTTCAACCAGACTTTCCAACTTGGCGCGGGTTATCTTGACAGCCAAGTGTTTAGGGCCGGATGCATCGGCAGTGATATACGGCAAATTGACTTCCGTTTGTTGACTGGATGACAATTCAATTTTTGTCTTTTCTGCAGCATCCTTTAAGCGCTGCAATGCCAGCATATCTTTCTTCAGATCAATACCGGTTTCTTTCTTGAATTCATCAACCAGATATTCAATCACGCGCGAATCAAAATCTTCACCACCGAGGAAAGTATCGCCATTAGTTGCCAATACTTCAAACTGATGCTCGCCCTCAATTTCGGCAATTTCAATAATGGAAATATCAAAAGTACCACCACCCAGATCATATACTGCTATTTTCCGGTCGCCTTCTTTTTTATCCATCCCAAAAGCTAATGCGGCTGCCGTTGGTTCATTGATAATGCGTTTTACTTCCAGACCTGCAATTCGTCCGGCGTCTTTGGTTGCCTGACGTTGCGAGTCATTGAAGTAAGCGGGTACGGTAATGACGGCCTCAGTGACTGGCTCACCCAAGTAATCTTCAGCGGTTTTCTTCATTTTCATCAACACTTGCGCTGAAACTTCCGGTGGTGCGATTTTCTTGCCGCGCACTTCCACCCATGCATCATTATTGTCTGCTCTGACAATGCTGTAAGGCACCATCTTGATATCTTTTTGCACCATTTCTTCGTCAAAACGGCGTCCGATTAAGCGCTTCACTGCGAATAACGTATTTTTTGGATTAGTAATCGCTTGCCGCTTGGCTGAGGCACCTACTAACACTTCATTATCTTCGGTATAAGCAACAATAGATGGGGTTGTGCGTGTACCTTCCGAGTTTTCAATGACTTTGGGTTTGCCGCTTTCCATAACGGCTACACAAGAGTTCGTGGTACCCAAATCGATACCTATGATTTTTGCCATATTTGGATCCTTTTAAAGATTAATTCTGTCTATCAACTGATCTGAAGTGGAGATGCTTGAAAAAAATTCAAGTACTTTGTGCTTTTGAAACCGATACAAGTGCAGGGCGAATCACGCGATCATGCAATTTGTAGCCTTTTTGCATAACCTGAACCACCGTATTAGGAGATAGTTCCGAATCAACAATGCACATTGCCTGGTGTTGATGAGGATCGAATTTTTCTCCTTTGGGGTCAATCGCCTTGATGTTGAATTTATCAAGCACATTAATCAGCTGTTTTTGCGTTAACTCCATACCATTCTTGAAATTCTCCAAACTTGCATTTTCAACTGCCAGCGCTGCTTCCAGGCTATCCATTACGGTCAGCAATTCAGTAGAAAAATTCTCAATGGCATATTTATGCGCATTCGCGACATCGGTTTGAGCGCGTTTACGAATATTCTCCGTTTCAGCCTTAGCTCGTATCCAGGCATCATGATGTTCGGCTGCTTTGATTTCAGCTTCTTTCAGTAAGTGCTCAAGATTAGGCGATGACGGATCTTTTTTTTGCTCAGTTTGAATAGTGGCATCATCGGTTATGCCGGGTATTTTGTTTTCCTCGGCAGCATACGGAATTTCTGCCTGATTTGATTCTGGATTATTTGAATTTTCTGAACTCTGCATCGTACCTCCTAATAATTATCTTGGCGATATGGTGGTCGCCTATCTGAATTTCAAGCATTTAACAGAAATTTATTTATGCTTGTTTAAATTTAAAAATCCAGGCATTAAATCAACAAATTATTCTATGGAGTCTTTTGCCCTTCGATTCTTTGAGCCAAAACGCTTGCTTTGCCAATATAATTACGGGGAGTCATCATCAACAACCGATTTTTTTCTGCGCCAGGAATCGTCAAGCCAGCAATAAACTGATGCAATGTTTCCTTGGTAATTCCCTCTTTGCCACGTGTCAGCGCCTTCAGTTGTTCATAAGGATTAGCCACGCCATAACGCCTCATCACGGTTTGAATCGGTTCGGCCAGGACTTCCCAGGCATTATCCAGATCACCCAGCAATTGAGCAGGGTTGGCATCCAATTTATTTAATCCTTTCATACAAGAATCATAAGCCAGCAAAGTATGCCCTAACGCAACACCCATATTGCGTAACACCGTGGAATCGGTCAAATCCCGTTGCCAGCGCGATATTGGTAATTTCTCGCTCAAATGACGCAATAATGCATTGGCAATACCTAGATTACCCTCTGAATTCTCAAAATCGATGGGGTTCACCTTATGCGGCATGGTTGAAGAGCCCACCTCATCCGCTTTGGTTTTTTGCTTGAAATAACCCAATGAAATATATCCCCAGATATCACGATTCAGATCCAACAAGATAGTGTTAATTCTTGCATACGCATCAAATAATTCTGCAATGGTGTCGTGAGGCTCAATCTGAGTCGTATAGGGATTAAACTGCAGACCTAATTTTTCAACAAACTGTTGTGCAAATTTTTCCCAATCCAGATCTGGATAAGCGGATAAGTGTGCGTTGTAATTGCCGACAGCGCCATTAATTTTGCCCAATATGTCGATTGCTGCCAACTGTTTTTTGCTGCGCTGCAGGCGATAAACCACATTGGCAATCTCTTTGCCTAATGTCGTCGGCGTTGCCGGCTGACCATGTGTGCGCGCAAGCATCGGCGCATCCGCCAATTGCTGTGCCAATTCGATCAATCGGAGAATAATCTTATCGAGCGCGGGTAGCATCACTTGTTCCAGACTGGCTCTCAACATGAGGCCATGGGACAGATTATTGATGTCTTCAGAAGTGCAGGCAAAATGAATGAATTCGGCCGCTCTGGTAATTTCAGCGTTACTCGCTAACACTTGCTTTAGCCAATATTCAACAGCCTTCACATCATGATTCGTGGTGGCTTCAATGGCCTTAATCGCTTCCGCGTCGGCAACTGAAAAATTAACCACCAAACTATCAAGCTGAGTATTGGTTGCCGTTGAAAAATCTGGAATTTCAATAACTCCGGGTTCACTACTCAATGCTTTAAGCCATGCCACTTCAACTTGAACACGATAGCGAATCAGTGCAAATTCACTAAAATAAAGCCGCAACGGCTCGACCTTAGTGTGATAGCGACCATCCAACGGAGATAATGCGGTAATAGCAGGAAAATTCATGGTATTCATATTTTTTTGGAGACCACATTTTAACATGCTGTCTGCATATTAATTGCGTCAAATGATCCTTCCAAAAATACAATAAAAAACCCTCCTCTGCTTAAAACCATGGAAGGTATAAAGTGAAGACTGGCTTATCTTGGAATAAATCCGATCTGATATTTCCCAAAAATATCGAGATATCATTTATCTCATATCAATGGGAATCAATAAAGGGAAATAGTAAGTATGCCTACTATTCAATCTGTAACAAAACGAAAGTAGTGCTTATATCAAAACTCAAACTAAAACAATATATTTTTGTTCTTACGCCCATCAGAAATACTCTGCGGCTTGTCATTTGACAACATTGTTGCTCCAGGAAATAGTTTGTTATGTATTTCTTGCAAAGTATAAATTTCCTGTAATGCTGCCAATGGAAATCCTTCCCTGCTTCTATCTTTGTCAACAACGAGTAATTTGTTGATATACAAATGAATTTCTTTATAACCCCAGTGCAATTCGATCCTCTCAGCGATTTTCTGATAATTCGTATCCAGCAGCGACTCCCGGTCACCTAGATAAGCCTTAAATTCCTTAATTGAGTTTTTTAATGACATATATTTACTCCTCTCGCTCATTTCAACTAAATTCGATTGACATCTATCTATATTAGAAAAACAATTTGATTGTCCATGGCTATTCCTGGATTACGGATTTGTTTTTATAAAATTCAACAAATTTCAACTCAAGATTTATGGCGCTTAATCTTATGTCGCGATGGAAATCGCGATCAGGTATTTTCATTAAGAAATACCGTAATATGAAGCACGCTATTCCTTACTAAAGGCCTCGCCACACCCAAAACTGAATTTCGTTTTAGCGAATGTCGTGTTAATCTTTACCTCGTATCGCTCAAATTTTTCTATTTTTAAACCTGCTATTTCTGAAATCCAATCACACCCATAGATTTACTATGAACAAGAATAAAAAAATAAAAGTATTATTTGTCTGTATGGGCAACATTTGCCGGTCGCCCACCGCCGATGCAGTATTCAGACATTTTGTCAAAGCAGCCGGCGTTGATCACAGCATTGAAGTGGATTCCGCCGGTACACATGCTTACCACATTGGCGATCCACCGGATCACCGCGCTCAGAACACAGCATTACAGCGTGGATATAAAATGCACGATTTGCGTGCTCGCGCAGTACAGTCCAGCGATTTCGAAGAATTTGACTATATTCTTGCGATGGATAAGGAAAATCTTACATTACTGCAACAGCGCAGCCCTCAGCAGCATATCAACAAGATTCAATTATTCATGCAATATGGAAAAAATGCTGATGCGCATGTTGAAGTGCCTGACCCTTACTTCGGCGGGCATCAAGGTTTTGAACTGGTGCTGGATATGGTTGAAGAAGCCAGCCAAGGTTTGCTGACGCATCTGCAATCTCAAAATAATAAAGGATAAATTGCAATGAAAACAAGAGCCGCTGTTGCCTGGAAAGCCGGCCAACCATTAGCGATCGAACAGGTCGATCTGGAAGGCCCGAAGTCTGGTGAAGTATTGGTCGAAATCAAAGCCACCGGCATTTGCCATACCGATTATTACACGCTTTCTGGCACCGATCCGGAAGGTTTGTTTCCTGCCATTTTGGGACATGAAGGTGCCGGTGTAGTAGTTGATGTCGGTCCTAACGTTAAATCGTTGCGTAAGGGCGATCATGTCATTCCGCTCTACACACCGGAGTGCCGTGAATGCAAATTCTGTTTATCCAAAAAAACCAATCTGTGCCAGGCCATCCGCACCACACAAGGCAAAGGCCTGATGCCAGATAGCACGTCGCGCTTCTCCATCGATGGGAAACCGCTATTTCATTATATGGGCACATCGACCTTCGCAAATTACACTGTGGTGCCGGAAATTGCGTTGGCGAAAATTCGCGAAGACGCGCCTTTTGACAAAGTCTGCTATATCGGCTGTGGCGTGACCACAGGCCTCGGTGCTGTCATTTATACTGCCAAAGTTGAAGCAGGCAGCAACGTCGCAGTTTTCGGTCTGGGTGGAATCGGTTTGAATGTCATCCAAGGTGCCAGAATGGTTGGTGCTGACAAAATCATCGGCATTGATGTCAATCCGCAACGCGAAGCCATGGCACGCAAATTCGGCATGACGCATTTCATCAACCCGAACGATGTTCCGAACATTGTGGATGCCGTGGTACAACTGACCGATGGCGGCGCTGATTACAGCTTTGAATGCATCGGCAATACCAAAGTCATGCGGCAAGCGCTGGAATGTACGCATAAAGGCTGGGGGCGCAGCATCATTATCGGCGTCGCTGAAGCCGGTGCGGAAATCAGCACACGCCCCTTTCAGCTGGTTACCGGTAGAAAATGGGAAGGCTCCGCTTTCGGCGGCGCACGCGGCCGCACCGATGTGCCTAAAATTGTCGATTGGTATATGGAAGGAAAAATCGATATCGATTCGCTCATCACGCACACATTGTCGCTGGACAACATCAATGACGGCTTTCAGTTGATGAAAACCGGCGAATCGATTCGCTCCGTGGTGATTTACTGACCGTGGCAACACTCGAAACCCGCAGCCAGCATCGCTGCTTTGGCGGCATACAGAGCTTTTATCAGCATCCATCGACGGTTATCGGTTTACCGATGCGCTTTTCAGTCTATCAACCGCCGCAAGCGGAGCAGCAGCGCATTCCGGTACTATTTTTCCTGGCCGGACTCACCTGCACCGAAGAAACTTTCATGATCAAAGCTGGTGCGCAGCGCTACGCCGCTGAATATGGATTAATGCTGGTGTCGATGGATACCAGTCCGCGCCAGACCGGCATTGCGGGTGAAACCGATGCCTGGGATTTCGGTGCCGGCGCGGGATTTTACTTGGACGCGACGCAAGCTCCTTGGTCGCAGAATTACCGCATGGAAAGCTACATCACACAGGAATTGTGCAGCATTATCGTCGAGCAATTTCCCGCCGACGCAAACCGCATTGGTATTTTCGGTCACTCGATGGGCGGGCATGGTGCATTGACGCTGGCCCTGCGCTACCCGGAAATTTACCGCTCAGTATCGGCATTCGCCCCGATTTGCGCACCGATGCAATGCCCGTGGGGACAAAAGGCGTTCCGCAATTATTTGAGCGAAGATCAGCAAAACTGGCGCCGATACGATGCTACCGCATTGATCGAGGATGGCCATAAGGTGCCGGATATCCTGATCGATCAAGGCTTGAATGATCAATTTCTGACCGAACAACTGCATCCGCACCACCTGGAAAATACCTGCGCCGCAACCGGTCAAAAACTGACGTTGCGTTACCATCAGGACTACGATCACAGCTATTACTTCATCAGCACATTTATCGATGATCACTTGAAACATCATCGCACTGCCCTGTTTTGATCAGCAGGCCGTTGAAAAACATTCTCGAGGCAAATCGATACCAGGCAAAAACAGGTGAAGAAACGCAATTTATGGATGATCAATAATTTGAGCCTGTTTTTAACACCCTAGTGACAACGCAGATAGTTTTAACGACCTGCTAGAATTTTCCGGACTGCAAAATCGCCGATAATTGCGCCAACGCTTTGCCGCGATGACTGATCGAATTCTTTTGTTCCGCCGACAACTCCGCCGCGGTTTTACCAAACTCGGGCACAAAAAAATATGGATCGTAACCGAATCCGCCGCTACCTTGCGGATGCTCAATAATTTCGCCATGCCAGGATCCATCGACAATAATGGGTTGTGGGTCATCAGCGGAACGTACTAAAACAATCACGCAATAATAATAAGCATGCCGATCTGGTTTATTCTTAAGCGCTTCGATCAATTTCAGGTTATTGCGTTGGTCGGATCTCGGCTCTCCGGCATAGCGCGCTGAAGAAACACCCGGCGCACCATTCAGCGCACTAACACAAATTCCGGAGTCATCCGCCAGCGCCGGCAATCCTGAACAACGACTGGCATGGCGCGCCTTGGCCAGGGCATTTTCAACAAAGGTGCTATGCGGCTCGTCAATTTCACCGGCATTAAAATCAGACTGCGGCACTACTTCGATCGACAAAGGTGCCAGCAGCGCATTAATTTCACGCAACTTGCCCTGATTATTGCTTGCAATCACTAGTTTTTCCAGCTTATCCATGACTGGCCGCTTCCTGTGCCAAAACTTCCTTCTGGATTGCAATCAGTTCCTGAATGCCGTGCTGCGCCATATTCAGCATGATATCCAGTTCTTTCCGGCTGAATGCATTGCCTTCCGCCGTTCCCTGCACTTCGACGATCCCCAGGCTCCCGGTCATCACCACATTCATGTCCGTATCACACGAAGAATCCTCAATATAATCCAGGTCCAGCACCGGAATACCTTGATAAACGCCTACCGAAATCGCCGCCACATGATCAATGATCGGTGTGGTTTCAATCAATTGTTGATAAATTAATTTCTCGACAGCATCGTGCAGCGCCACGAACGCTCCCGTAATACTGGCAGTACGAGTACCGCCATCCGCTTGAATGACATCGCAATCAATTTGAATGGTGCGCTCTCCCAGCTTCTTTAAATCAACAACAGCGCGTAAAGCGCGCCCAATCAAGCGCTGAATTTCCATCGTGCGTCCTGATTGCTTGCCTTTGGCAGCTTCGCGTTGCATACGCGAATGTGTTGAACCCGGCAGCATACCGTACTCGGCGGTCAACCAGCCTTGTCCCTGACCTTTCAAAAACGGTGGGATCTGTTCGCTGATGCTGGCGGTGCAGATCACTTTGGTGTCGCCGCATTCTATCAGCACCGAACCGTCGGCATGCTTAATGTAATGACGAGTAATTCTGACAGGACGGATTTGCGCCGAGATGCGATGATGGCTGCGTGTCATAATTAATAATTTCCGGGTATAAAATTAACTTGCAAAGCGATAAACCGGCTTGGCAGGTGCACCTGCCGATACCGTCAGCACGTCATGGCCGCCTTCGGTAACCAGAATGGTATGCTCCCACTGTGCGGACAGACTGCCATCCTTAGTGGTAACGGTCCAACCGTCCGGTAGATGACGGATAGCCGCTTTACCGGCATTAATCATGGGCTCCACGGTGAATATCATACCCGGCTCAAGCTCCAGACCTGTTCTGGGACGTCCATAATGAAGTACTTGCGGATCTTCATGAAACTTTGCACCGATACCGTGTCCACAAAATTCCCTGACCACACTATAGCCCACACCTTCAGTCAATCTTTGAATAGCATTTCCGATATCGCCCAAAAACTTACCCGGTTTTATTTCATCAATGCCGCGCCACATTGCCTCAAAAGTGACTTCGCATAGACGTCTCGCTTGTATGGATGGCTCACCAACATAAAACATGCGACTGGTATCACCATGATACCCCTCGTAAATGACTGTAATGTCAATATTAATGATATCGCCACTTTTTAGCGTCTTCTTGCCAGGAACGCCATGACAAATCTGATTGTTTACCGAGGTACAGATCGATTTGGGATATGGAGAATGTCCTGAAGGCGCATAATTAAGCGGTGCGGGTATCGTCTTCTGTACGTCCACCATATAATTATGGCAAAGCACATCCAGTTCTTCAGTAGTAATTCCAGCGATAACAAATGGTGTTATGTAATCCAATACTTCAGAAGCCAGCCGCCCGGCAATACGCATTTTTTCTATTTCTTGCGGTGTTTTTATCGATACCTTCATTATTATCTTACTTACTTGTTTGATTAGTTTCCGATTATTTACAAAAATATATTTCAGTATGTTGCAACAACAATTTCCAAGCTATCCCGCCTAATCATTCTATTTTATTCACTGTGCATTATAAGCGTTCACACTGGTTTTGGATCAAACGGGTACCTTCAAATTGTTCGACTAATTTTTGTACCTGTTCTTTAATCGTTGGCGTCGGATTATAAATTACAATTTTCTTCAGTGTAACGTTACGATCCTCAATCGTAGCACCTGTAATCCCCTTTTTCTCTATTTCTTGTAATTGCTGCAATGCATCATCTTTATCATATAGCATACCCAAGGAAACAGCATTTCTCCATTTATCATCCTCCCGTACACGAAAACTGACAATACCGAGATTACGCAACTTGTTGATCATACGATTCGCAGCCTCCTTGCTCGACAAGGGGGGAATATATAACCAATACATCGTCGCGTTACCGGCTTCTTCCAGGCGATAGGATTGCTCAGGAACGATTTCCGACAGCACCGTCTCGCCATACTGTAATTGCTCTTCATAAAAACCACCCCACTCCAGGCAATTATCATCAATCGGCAATAAAACAATTTTCTCGGGATTCAACAATATTGGCGCTTGTACTGTATTTTCCTTATGAGAACGCAATTGCATTCCAGCAACACAAGCAACCATGTTAACAATCAATAAAAGAATAAAGATTATTTTCATTGAAAAATAAAATTCTAAATTTTGATATTAGCTTAATTTTGTTGTTAACGTGCTTTTGCCTTGCTAAAATATAATTAGTACTAATTGTCAAACACATCCACCCTACCAACATATAAATGCTTTTTAAAATACGGAATATGAAAATGATTAAGAATATGATCGTGCTGATGGCGCTGGTGTTGTCTGCACCTATTTCAGCTGAAACAACAACCGATGCTCCTGCTGCTCCTACTTCCGATGCTCCTGCCGCTCCTGCGACAGCTGGAGAAATAGCCTCCGGCGTATGTGCAGGTTGTCACGCTGCGGATGGTAACAGCGTCATTCCGATGAATCCTATCCTGGCTGGACAACATGCCGAGTATATCATCAAGCAGTTGACTGATTTTAAAGCAACTGAAAGCGCTCCACCAAAACGTAACAGCCCTGTCATGTCCTCGATGGTCGCAGCGCTTTCACCGGAAGATATGAAAAAACTTGGCGAGTATTACGCCAAACAAAAACACACGCCAAGTCAAGTACCTGCTAATGATGAAAAACTGCTTACAACCGGAAAAATTCTCTATCATGGCGGAAATATTGAACATGGTGTTCCCGCCTGCGCAAGCTGCCATGGCCCTACGGGATCCGGCATTCCGCCGCGTTATCCTGCATTGGCTGGTCAGCATGCAGAATATACATTGACGCAATTGAGTCTGTTTAACACGGGCGATCGTGCAAACGATAATGATGTCATGCACAAGGTACTTATTCGTATGAGCGGAGCAGAAAAGCGTGCCGTTGCAACGTATATTTCTACTATGCGTTAAGCTGTCAACATTTACCCCAGTAAACAATAAAAAAGGCGGCAGATGTCGCCTTTTTTATTACTCCCAGTTTTACCAACTCTTAAATATTTTTTCTGCCACCGACAATGTCTTATCCAATTCATTGTCACCATGCATGGACGATACAAAACCGGCTTCAAATGCCGACGGCGCGAAATAGACTCCTTCCTCTAGCATCGCATGGAAGAATCGATTAAAAGCTGCCTTGTCGCACCGCATCACTTCGGCAAAGCTGGTGGGAATATCCTTGCTGAAATACAACCCGAACATACCGCCGATTGATTGCGCACAAAAATCAATCCCGTGTTTTTTTGCGATAGCCGTAATTCCATCGACTAATTGCTGTGTCCTATTGCCTAATTTTTCATAGAAACCGGGGATTTGTACCTGTTTCAGTGTAGCCAGCCCCGCTGCAACCGCCACCGGATTACCTGACAACGTACCTGCTTGATATACCGGCCCCAACGGCGCCAGGCATTGCATGATATCGCGACGTCCGCCGAATGCGGCCATCGGCATGCCACCACCGATCACTTTACCCAATGCGGTCAAATCAGGTTTGATTTGGTACAGACCTTGCGCACATCCAAGACCCACGCGGAATCCTGTCATGACTTCATCAAATATCAGTACGCTGCCGTGCTGTGTGCACAATGTCCGCAGTCTGGCGAGAAAATCCACCTTGGGAGCGATCAGATTCATATTCCCCGCAACCGGCTCAACAATCACCGCAGCGACTTCCTGCCCCCATTTATTAAATGCTTCTTCAATACCCGTTATGTCGTTGTAATCCAGGACAATCGTATGACCGGCTGTTTCCGCTGGCACGCCGGCAGAACTCGGATTGCCGAATGTTAATGCACCGGAACCCGCTTTAACCAGCAATGAATCATCGTGACCATGATAACAACCTTCAAATTTGATGATTTTGCTTCTGCCGGTAAAACCACGCGCTAGCCGAATCACGCTCATGCCTGCTTCCGTGCCGGAGCTGACTAATCTGACTTGCTCAACGGATGGCAGCAGCTGACAAATCAATTTTGCAATTTCCAGCTCCGCTTCAGTCGGTGCACCAAAGGTCAGGCCATTTTGTGCAGCTATCTGAACCGCTTTGACCACATCCGGATGCGCATGCCCCAGAATCAAAGGACCCCACGACCCCACATAGTCGATATACGATTTACCGTCCGCATCCCAAAAATAGGCGCCTTCCCCGCGTTGAAAAAAAATGGGGTCACCGCCCACCGATTTAAAAGCGCGTACAGGAGAATTAACACCGCCGGGAATATAGTGCTGAGACTGTTCAAATAATTGATGATTGCGTGAAGTCATTGCGTTACTCATGATAAGAATTTATAAAAATACAGGATGTATACACGTTAAATAGTCGCTACGAATAATTGTGCAAATTGTGCCGCCTTTACTTTGCTATTCTCGGTATGAAACAAATCATTGCAGACAGCGATTGCAGCACATCCGCTTTGAATAACCGCTGCGGCATTGGCCAATCGAATGCCACCGATCCCCACGATGGGAATCGCTATTTTCTTTCTGATGCGAGCCACCAAATCCGACGTAACAGATAGCGCGTCCGGTTTGGTCAATGAAGGGAAAAAAGCACCGAAAGCAACATAATCAGCGCCTTGTTTTTCAGCCTGAAGCGCCATATCGCCACTGTTATAGCACGACGCACCCACAATTTTATCGCGCCCCAGCTGTTTCCGCGCATGAGTAACGGCTGCGTCGTTCTGCCCCACATGCACGCCATCCGCATCAATTTCCATTGCCAAATCAACATGATCATTGACAACCAAAGGGACTTGATGCTTTCTGCACAACTGCAATAATAATTCGGCTTGTTCTCTCAACAAAACCCTACTCGCTGATTTGTTACGATATTGTATAAGCTGTGCCCCACCTTCGAGTACTTGCCGCACTTTATCCAGCAGATCGTCCGTACTTTCAAAATCCGGGGTAATCGCATACAACCCGCTAATCGTTGGGTTTCTCAATGACTACCTCTGCATTTTCGTTTGCGGCATCTTCATTCTCTTTAGTCCAGAAAAGTCTGTTAGGGATATATTGTCCCATGCCAGGACGAAATCCTGCTTGCAAAGTGTGCCAAGTGTAATCCTGCGCTTCAATGACGCTGTCGCTGATAGACAATCCATTGGCTAGTGAAGCGGCTATCGCCGACGCTAACGTACAACCCGAGCCATGATAAGTATGTTCCAAGCGTTCCCAGTCATCCGCACGCACAACACCATCTGCAGCAAACAGTGTGTTGGTCACGTGGGCAGTATTCTCATGCGTACCTGTTATCAACACATATTCGCATCCCATGCTCAGCAATCGCTGCGCACACAAGTTTAAACCCAGTTTGGTGCCATGGTTGTCATTTTCTTGTTGGGCGAGATGCCGAGCTTCCAGACTATTAGGCGTTAATACCGTGACTTGCGGTAATAATAGTTCACGCATCGCATCAACCATTTCTTCGTCAGCCAGCTCATCCCCTCGCCCCGAAGTCAGCACGGGATCCATCACTAAAGGAATATGCGGATAATCAGAAATGATTTCTGCAATGGCAGCGATAATTTCAACGCTGCCTAATAATCCGATTTTAAACGCATGAACGGGCATATCTTCCAACACCGCCCGTGCCTGATCGACAATCCAGTCGGCATCCAATGGCATCACGTCATCCACTCCAGCCGTATCCTGAACGGTAATCGCAGTCACGATAGATAATGGGTGACAGCCCATACTGGCAATGGTGAGCACATCAGCCTGAAGGCCGGCTCCGCCACTGGGATCGTTGGCTGCAAAAGAAAGTACAATTGGGGGTGGCTGTAACATGCATTAATACCGTAAAATATCATTTTAACCTAAAAGGAAATTGCTATCTATCATGCCTACCGAAGAGAATCGCGAATACAATCGTTATATGTGTTTAATTTGCGGCTACATCTATGATGAGGCCTTGGGATCTCCTGACGAAGGCATTGCACCGGGCACGCGCTGGGAAGATGTGCCGATCAATTGGACCTGCCCGGAATGCGGCGCTCGTAAAGAAGATTTTGAGATGGTAAAAATTTAAATGCGTATTTTGCATACGATGCTTCGAGTCGGCGATCTCGAAAAATCCTTGGCGTTTTATACGCAAGTATTGGGTATGAAACTACTGCGCCGCAAAGATTATCCCGATGGCAAATTTACCCTTGCTTTTGTGGGCTACCAGGACGAAGCGAACGGTACTGTTCTGGAATTAACGCACAATTGGGATACTCCTTCCTATCACCTTGGCGAAGGGTTTGGTCACATTGCCATTGAAGTGGATGATGCTTATCAAGCGTGTGAAAATACCAAAAAGCTCGGTGGAAAAGTAACGCGCGAAGCGGGTCCGATGAAGCACGGTGCAACGATCATCGCGTTTATAGAAGACCCCGATGGCTATAAAATAGAATTTATTCAGAAAAAAACAGTTTGATCTCAAAAAGGTGCGAATCACAGTTCAGTGACACACTTTCTCAAGCTATCCATGCAGTAAGAAAATGGTTGGTATCTTATTGATATCCGGTAAAGAACGGCGCCATTGTTGAATGGGCTTGGTAGCAATCAGTTCACTGGAGAATGTTAAGTGGCTTGCAATACACAAATCGGTATTATCAGAACACACTGACATCAACTGACCTAACAATTTTTGATTGCGATAAGGCGCTTCAATAAATATTTGTGTTTGATCTCGGCTAATCGATAATTTCTCGAGCTCCATTATTTTGCTTGCACGCGCCTCATGCTCGATCGGCAAATAGCCATGAAAAGCAAAGCATTGGCCATTCAGACCTGATGCCATCAAAGCCAGCAATATCGATGAAGGTCCGACCAGTGGCACCACCGTAATGTTGTTTTTATGCGCCAACCGGATTAACCCGGCACCGGGATCTGCCACTGCCGGACAACCCGCTTCAGATAATAAACCTACATCGTGTCCCGCCAATAACGGATCCAGCAGAGCCAACAAATCCTTAGCGAGTGTATGCTCGTTCAAAGACTGCATATGCAATTCTTGCAGTGCATATTTAGAATTAATCTGCTTGAGAAACTGCCTGGCAGTTTTTGGATGCTCAACAATGAAATAAGCAATTTCAGCAATACGCTGTTGTACTGCCAGCGGCAATACCCATGCGACATCTTCTGAACTGATGGGTGCCGGAATCAGATACAGCTTGCCCGTCATCGAAATGCCCGCAATCTTAAGGCATCGCGCATAACAGCCCGTCGAAGCAGAAGTATATTAGTGCAGAATTCTGGGTGCACTCAGAATAAACTCCGGTATGGCGACATCAAAATGAACGCCATCCTCTGCTGCCATCTGATAGCTTCCTCTCATAGATCCCACCGGCGTTGAGATCACTGTGCCACTGGTGTACTCAAAGCTATCGCCCGGTTTAAGCAATGGCTGCTCACCGACAACGCCTAATCCACGCACTTCCTGAATGGTGCCATCACCATTATTGATAATCCAATGTCTGCTGATTAATTGAGACGCCACCGTACCCGTGTTTGCAATGGTTATGGTGTACGCAAACACATGCCGATCAGACTCCTCATCAGACTGGTCGGGCAAATATATTGTGCGGATACTGATATCAATATCGTATTTTTTATTTTCAGTCATATTTTAATTTCACGCTATTTTTGGGTACTGTATCAAGAAAAAGTGAAAAAGCGTACTTTAAGATTAATTTACTGATAAATCTTTATCTCTTTTACGCGCAATCCACCATTTGCGGTTAAAATAACAGCTTTGCTCATTGAGAGGCTGTCATGTATCGCATCGCACCCAGTATTCTTTCCGCTAATTTCGCCAAACTTGGCGATGAAATCACCGCCGTTATTGATTCAGGCGCAGACATTATTCATTTTGATGTCATGGATAATCATTACGTCCCGAATCTCACCATCGGCCCCTTGGTATGCGAAGCTATTCGCCCTGTCACCGATGCCATGATTGATGTGCATTTGATGGTTGAACCTGTTGATCGTATTATTCCAGATTTTGCCAAAGCTGGCGCCAATATCATTTCATTCCACCCGGAAGCATCCAATCATATTGACCGCACCATCGGATTGATCAAAGAGCAAGGTTGTAAAGCAGGCCTGGTATTTAACCCGGCGACACCATTGCATTATCTGGATCACGTGCTCGACAAACTGGATTTGATTCTGATAATGTCGGTTAATCCTGGTTTCGGCGGGCAAAAATTTATCCCTGAAGCACTCAACAAACTGCGTGCGGTTAGAAAACGCATCGACGCCAGCGGCAAAGACATCCTGCTGGAAATTGATGGCGGTGTTAAAGTGGATAATATTGCTGAAATCGCTCGCGCCGGCGCCGATACGTTTGTCGCAGGATCGGCTATTTATCAAGCCGGCAAAGATACTGACCCGCATCGTTATGACACCGTACTGACGGCATTTCGCGCTGAATTAGCGAAGGTATAACTCACCCGAAAAATCTTTAAGCTGATTGCTATTTCCCATTATTCACATGAACCATAGTCCTTTTAGCAACGCAAATACCACGGTGAAAAATATTGAATTGCCTTTGTCCGTCAAAGTGATCATGATCGATCTGGATGGCACGCTGCTGGATACGGCCGAAGATCTGGCATTAGCCGCAAACCTGATGTTAAAAGATTTAGGCATGCCGGAACAATCAACGTCGACGATCCGTTCCTATATCGGCAAAGGCATCCACAAGCTGGTAAAACGCACATTAACTGGTCAACTCGACAGTGAACCCGATGCTGCTTTATTCGCCAAAGCGCTACCCATTTACGAAAAGCATTACGCCGACCATTTAAGTGTCAATACGCGCCCGTACCCAGGTGTGGTGGAAGGCATTAAAGCCATGAAACAAGCAGGTTTCAGGCTGGCTTGCATCACCAACAAAGCGGCAGCATTCACGCTGCCGTTGCTACATGCAACCGGACTGCATGATCAATTCGAGATTGTACTATCCGGTGACAGCCTGCCGAAGAAAAAGCCGGATCCCATGCCACTGACGCATATCTGTAAACACTTTGATGCACAACCGCATGAAGCGCTATTAATCGGCGATTCACTGAACGACGCCATTGCCGCCAGAGCCGCCGGTTGCCATGTGTTCTGCGTGCCCTATGGCTATAACGAGGGACGCAATGTATACGAACTTGATTGCGATGCGATTGTGGAGTCTCTGTTGGATGCATCCAAGCTGATTCAACGATTAGCTTAGCAGCCACCCAAAATGACCGAAGCGGAATTCAACCAGCTTGCGCAACAAGGATACAACCGCATTCCGGTCGTCCTGGAAACTTTTGCCGATCTCGACACGCCCCTGTCCATTTATCTAAAACTGGCTAACCAGCCCTATTCCTATTTATTGGAATCGGTCCAAGGCGGGGAACGTTTCGGTCGATTTTCATTCATTGGCTTACCTGCAACAACACGCATCGAAGCGCGCGACAACACAGTGACCACGATAAATCACGATAAATCGGAAACCATCATCGTTGACGACACGTTGTCTTTTATCGAATCTTATTTGGCGCAATTCAAGGTAGCGCCTTGTCCCGCAGGAATATCGCGTTTTTGTGGCGGATTAGTGGGTTACTTCTCATACGATACCGTACGGTATATCGAGCATAAGCTCAAAGGCCACGCAAAGCCGGATACCTTGAACACGCCGGATGTTTTATTGTTATTGTCGGAAGAATTGGCGGTAGTGGATAATCTTTCCAGCAAGCTGTATCTGATTGTTTATGTGAATCCACAAGATAAAGATGCCTATCAATCCGGGCGCAATCGCTTAAAAACTTTATTGTCAAAACTACGCCAATCCATAGCAATTCCAACAGAACAAGCGGTTGCTTCCAGTGCCGCTGTTTCCGAGTTCCCTGAAGCGGATTTCAAAGCCGCGGTTGAACGAGCGAAGCGCTATATTTTTGATGGCGACATCATGCAAGTCGTGCTGTCTCAGCGCACCAGCAAACCCTTTAATGCATCTCCATTGGCACTCTATCGCGCGTTACGCAGCCTCAATCCGTCACCCTATATGTTCTTCTATCATTTTGATGATTTTCATGTCGTGGGCGCTTCGCCGGAAATATTGGTGCGTCTTGAAGGTGATACGGTTACTGTTCGTCCGATTGCAGGTACGCGCCCTCGTGGTAAAAACCCCCAACAAGACGCCGAACTGGCAGCGGACCTGTTGGCCGATCCGAAAGAAATCGCCGAACACGTCATGCTCATGGACTTGGGCCGTAATGACATTGGCCGCGTCGCACAAACCGGCACTGTAAAAGTAACGGAAAAGATGCAAATAGAAAATTATTCGCATGTTATGCACATCGTTTCCAATGTGGAAGGTAAATTAAAACCCGAACTCAGTGCAATTGACGTGCTGCGCGCCACGTTTCCGGCAGGAACCGTCAGCGGCGCCCCCAAAGTTCGCGCCATGGAAATCATCGATGAACTTGAAATTTCCAAGCGTGGCGTTTATGCCGGCGCAGTCGGTTATCTCGGGTTTAATGGCGACATGGATTTGGCGATTGCAATCCGTACCGGCGTAATCAAGGATGGCCAGTTACATGTCCAGGCAGGCGCGGGAATCGTCGCCGATTCGATCCCACAAAACGAGTGGATTGAAACGCAGAATAAAGCTAAAGCATTACTGCGCGCTGCAGAAATTGCCGAGAATGGATTGGATAGTAAGATCTAGTACTGTTGGCGGTAACGTGCCAGTCGTGATTGAATTCACGACCTGGCTTGTTTGTTTCACTGCTAATTTGCGATTAATGTAGATTCAATTTCCGCAAAGCTCTTGGCGACATTTGTCTGTGTGATAACGGTGCCAAGCTGCTTCTCGATTTGCGTCCAGGAGAAAATACCGCATATCCTGGGCAACCCGATGGCAATATCGTCTATCACCAGCGCATGCAAACGATCACTTTCACGCAAACTGGCCACAATATTACCGACTCTGGCATGCATCACTTCCTCCAGCGGAATGGCTTCCAACTTATTCAGCGATGTCATCATATCCATCACCAGAATCTCGTTGTGCTTAACACCTCTTTCTTGAATAAAGCGCATGGGTTTCTCGCCCAGAATATCGGTTGCCGTGATAATTCCAGCCAAAGAATTGTCATCATTCATCACCAACAATGTGCGCACACCACGTTGCATCATGTAGGTATTGGCAATTTCCATTGTGACACTTGGCGCGATGACCGCTGCCTGTATTTTACGCAAATCAGTCATCACTTCAGAAGCGGGTGAATCAAATGTCACCGAATTTGGCGATGCAGGTTTGGAAACCTGTACGGTACCCGCCAAATACTGTACAGCAAGAGATTTATATTCATTCATCATGTTACGCACTCCTCAATTTAGAGTTGAAGGAAATCGCCCGACTTCAAAATAGATCGTCTACCTTGAGCTGGCACTCTACGCTGAAAAGAATTTTGAATCAATAGGCCTGACATCGGTAGGGAAATGATCATGGCCGATCATAAATCCAGTGCACCAGCGCATCCATCGCAGCCCGGGATTGTTCGGCCTGATCGTGATTGATAGAAAATCAAGCGAATAAAAAAGATTCCAGAAAATTTTTCTTACTATGTGGTTTTTCTCAGCTAACAGGCCTTTGAGAAATGTTTTCGAGGCAATCGATACCAGGCAAAAACAAGCGAGAAAGCGCAGTTTATGCGTAACAAATGAGCATTTGTTGAACCTGTTTTTAACACCTTAGCGGCAACGCAGATAGTTTTTCAACGGCCTCCCTTATTCTATCAACTTAAATTACTACAATCTCCGCGCTGGTCATGACCAACCCAGCACTGAGTATTGCAACCTGTACTGCGGCCGTAGCACCACTACCATCAGCATCATATAACAAAGCTCCCGTCACAAAGCCACTAGGTATCGGTGATTATGACTCATAATCGTTCCATCACACTCCCAATTTGACCATGTGCAAGGATCAATCCCTAATTTTCGGACGGTGATTTTCTGATTCCACCCCAACACTCTCCGTTTAGCTAACAAAAACTCAGCAATCGAATTAGGATTGTAATTAACAGGATCATAACCAAGAAAATTGATCAAAATCGGTGTCTTGTGATGTATATACCACTGAAGCACACAAAGTGATTTTTATCACATCGAAAATTATTCTGATTCTATATGATTCTTTTGGTACGAATTTAAAGAGCAAATTAACAAAACACTTATATAAGCACCGTTTTCTAAAAGGAAAAGCATATTTCGTACATATATAAAGACATTTGTCACTCAAATTATAATGGAGGTATGCTATGCCATGGAATCCGAATCAAATATCAAGTGAGATCCTTGCAGTTCATGCTGCACTCGTACCAAACGGCTTACAAGGTGAAGTAGTTTTGTTTGGAGGCGACGAGCATTGGTCAGCACAACAAGAAAGTACTGGCAATAACTCGTGGAAAAAAACTCGTGTCTATGACGTTGCCTCGCACTTACTTGTGCCAGGTCAGGTTAAATCGCCAGATTCGGATGTATTCTGTGCGCATCACGTATTTACTGGTGATGGCCGTCTACTGATTGCGGGTGGTACCAGCGAGTGGCCAGTAGATAATGACGGCCATGCTCATGACTTACCATTTCTTGGGCACAGTCGTTGTTGGCGTTATAATCATATCCAGCGTGAGTGGATTGAGACGACACGACTCAATCGTAATCCGGTACAGCCGGGCGTGTCACGTTCTGGGGGGCGTTGGTATCCCGGATTAGTTGCAATGGGAGACGGCTCAGCTGTTGCAATGTTCGGTCACCTTGACCGCGATGACTCCCGCCATCGAAATACTCTGCCTGAGCGATTCTTCCCTAATTCACAGCAGTGGATTAACCTTCCTGGTGAGATGGCGAAACTAGGAGAACCAAATAAAGACGGACGTAGATTTCTTTTTTTTCCTCGTGCTTATGTATTACCCAACGGTAAAATATTTTCATCAACACCATTACCTACAAATTTCACTACACAAATGGATGGTTCGGATGGGCCTCATTATTCAACCGCATTTGATGTGGCAACCGCCCAATACGTAACGCCACGAGCTTCACTTCCTGATGGAGTTCATGTGAATTGGGACTATCCCGGTGTCTTACTCCCTCTATTGCCCCGTAATGGACAGTACAATGCTCGATGTATGTATTGGAACGAAAATATACCACGATGGATTGACACCGATGCTGCATCGCCAATGTGGGTAGATGCGGGTACGAGAAGTGCTTCATTAGCAGCACGGCGCAGAACATATGGCAATGCAATTTTATTACCAACAGCCCAAGTTTGCTTTGTAGGAGGGGTACATGTGATCAATCCAGAAGATCCAGTCCTGCAAGCAGAAATTTATACACCGGATATTAATTGGAGCAATAACACTTATGGCAATGGCCCTGGTACTTGGCAGGCAGACTCATCGAATGCAATTAATGTGCGAAATTACCATTCGACAGCACTTTTATTACCGAATGGTAAAGTCTGGGTTGCTGGGGGCAATGTTAATGCCAGCAGCGGAAATCCAGATGTTGTGGGCATTAAACAAATTGAACTATATGAACCCCCTTACATCGCTGCACCAAATCGCATTGAAATTCAAGCTGCACCTAGATTGATTAGCTATGGTGAAGAATTTGAAGTTAGGATTGATCGGAATGCGGGTACCGTAGCTCGTGCAGCTATCATTCGTAATAGCTCAGTTACACACTCTACCGATAATGATCAGCGTTATGTTGGGCTACAAATTATTTCACATACTGGTAATACTATACGTCTACGTATGCCACCTCACGGTAACGTTGCTCCCCCTGGCTACTATATGCTATGGATCATCGATACCAATGGGCATCCATGCAAGCTCGCACGATTTTTGCGCGTAGCACATTTATCCTGCCGTGTTATAGCGGACCGCTCAACATTTTCTGTAGAGGAAGTGCAAGCACTTGGTGGTGGTAATAACGCTCAATTTAGCAATGCCCTGTATGTTGATTTCGATGGATTCATCGATTCTGAGCTTTCTGGGATACCAACTTATGCTATCGAATGGCGTGCTGGAAGTGGAACACTTCCAGCGAATCAAGTTCGATTGCAGTTTTCCAGGCGTTACACCGAAACAAATCCACCGCAACCGGAAATACCCACACGCATTACTTATGCCTTTGATATCATCTTTGAGACAATGGGAGTATTTTCAGGTTGGCCTGACCCTCGGCGCGAACTAGTCATTAGATTCTCACTAGGTAGACATAGCTGTACAAGCATTATTGAGCTCAGTAAATCACCCAATCCATATATGATCGATATCAACCCGGTCATACAAAATCCAGCGTGGTTATCAACCGATGTACGAGTATTCAAAGTTCGTATGGGACAATCGCGACTTGGAGTGAGTTTAAATTCAGCTGGTACAGGACCTTGGGATTTTGTTCGAACAGCAATAAATCGTTTGCGAAGCGGTACCGAAAGTTTCGATTCTTTGCCAGTTGATGGGGAAGATGCGACTCTTGATGGTGCCTATATGGCAGGCTCGCCTCCGCTACCTTCTTTCAATTTCGTCATCGCTCGTGTTCGATATCGAGCGATTACCACGGCGGCTCAAGACGTTCGTTGTTTCTTCCGAATGTGTAATGTAGCAGCAACAGGTTTAGAATTCGATCAAAATACCTTGTATCGCCGAACATTAGGTCCATCACCAGTGCCTCTGTTAGGTATATCCGGCGGAGAAATTGTTAGTATTCCGTTCTTCAATGCACCTCGTATAGAAACGATTAATGGCCAAGCTGGTGCTAATGGAATGGATTCTCAAGTCTTAGATCCAAACTACGATATTCAAACCATAACCCCAAATTCATCTGGTGCGGAGGTGGTAGCTTATTTTGGATGCTTCCTCGACATTAATTTACCAACTAAGCGCTTTCCGGCATCTCCTAGTGGTAATGGGCCATTTGATGAAAGCTCATCACTAGCTATTCGAGATTTAATACGAAGCTGGCATAACTGTTTGGTTGCTGAAGTGTATTTCGATGGAGATCCTACTCGTATTGGTGCAGGTCCATCAGATAGTGACAACCTTGCTCAACGGAATCTCGCAATTATTGGACTTGAAAACCCAGGTTTAAAGGATTCACGTACAGCTATGCATACATTTGAAATTGCACCGTCGCGAATATCTAAAAAAGATATTGTTCCTTTGTTTGAATGGAGAGAAAATCATCATGCTTTTGCGGTTCATCGACATGCCATTCGTCCCGACGAGTTGTTTTTCGATTGGAATAATTTGCCACGTGATACACAAATCGCGCTGTACTTCTCCGATATTAATACAGCCGATATTCAAGCGATGCTGCATACACGTGTCAGTACGCCAGTGTTTACAATTCTTGACGATAAAACCATTCGGTTTAATGTTGGAGACTGCGCATGGCTACCGATTCCTGGTGATCGAGAAAAACGGATTCCTGTATTAATTTCTGTGATCCTCCCTGAAGGCATCGTCGAAGGTCAGATATATCGTGCGACGATACGACAAGTGAGCGGCATAACAAACCGAATTATTGGTAGCATCACCATCGAGATGCCGGTTTCAAAAGCATCGTTTCTGTTACCGGAAGCGGAACGACAACTCTCGTTTATGGGACATATTGCGAACTCGCTAAGCCCTACAGATCGTTGGTACCCATTATTTAAACGGCTGATTCCGCACCTATCAGCACGCGTTAATGCTCTAGGTGGAAATTCTCGAAATATAAACCCAAACCCAGATGGCACAGGCAAACCTTACGTCCCAATTCAGTGGAAACCTGGTGATCGTTTCCCTACAAATGGTTTTGGAACACCAGCACCCGACGATGGCTCTAGCAACACTTCCAATCAAGACTGTCATGCAGAAATAGGTTGGATGATCGCTATTTGCGTAGCGATTACTTTGATTGTCATTGGATTGTTTTCGGTAAATATTGTTCTACCGTTTTTAACTGTCGCTATTGTCTTAAGTGCTGGCTTGATCCAATATTGGAAACACCATTGCCCCATAAAATTTATCTGCCGAGTATTTTCCAGCGTGCTTTTTGGTTCAGTCATTGCGCTGAGTATATTAGGTCTTGGTCTTACACTTTTTGGTGTAGTTATAAGAACTGAAGCAATTGTCATTTCAAGTGTAATTGCACTTGTTTCGATGTATGCATTTAGTCTGGTCAAATGTTATAAATAATCTTTCTTGAAATATATAACCACCTTATAGTAAATAAATTTTTGCTTAATTGCCTTATCGATCAGAAATATTAAATGGTGAATTACTTCTGATCGCAAAGGTAATTAAAACTGGAGAAGCAGAATATGATTCAAACCGGTTTTGAAGAACAAAGACCTGACCAGCGATCAAACTATCAGACTGACAAGTATCCAGGCAGCAAAGAAATGTCCGAATCAACTTCGCCGTGTCGGTTACCGGGATATCACTACAGACAAACATTACATCTTTCTGACCAACAATTTTAAGCTCACTGCCAGAACCATCGCTGATATCTACAAGGCACGCTGGCAAGTGGAATTGTTCTTCAAATGGATTAAGCAAAACCTGAAGATTAAATCTTTTATTGGAGCGCGCAAAAATGCCGTGATGAATTTGAAAAACGCGACTTGATGGCTTTATTGCGAGGTGCTCCACCTAACCTTATCACGCCTCCAATATTCAGATGTCTCTACTTTGAAAGTAACGGGATAGTAGTAAGGTCGTAAGGTCATTTACTAAACTGATCGAAAATAATGGTATAAGCAAACTAAAAGCAACAAACCAAATATTCCAATTCATTGCTGGTATAAGCTAAGGCCGATCATAAACCCAGCGCACCAACGCATCCATCGCAATCCGCGATTGTCCGGCTTTATCGTGATTGACAAAAAAAACGACCACCATGCGTCGCCCTTTGTGATCCAGCAAATAACCGGAGAGCGCTCTAACATTGTTTAACGCCCCGGTTTTCATGTGCGCCATGCCTTTAACCGGCGAATCGATAAAACGATTTTTTAAAGTCCCGTCCACTGCTGCAATCGGCAACGATGACATAAATTCCGGCATCACCGGACTGTCAAAAGCCGCCAGCAAAAGTTGCCCCATGTGGCGCGCACTGATTCGTTCCTTGCGCGATAACCCGGAGCCGTTCTCCACCACCAATTCCGGGAAACTTAATTGCTTACCTGCCAACCATCTGCGGATTGCCGCATCAGACTTGGCCAACGTAGCCGGAGCATTGTTAATGACCGCATCACCTGTGCCCAACGTTAAATACAATTGGCGTGCCGCAATGTTATTACTGAATTTATTGATGCCACGGATGATATCCGCCAGCGGTGGAGATTGATAAATCTTCAACGGCGTCAAGCCTTGCGGTGCCTGGCCCACAACCACGTCACCATGAAACAGACCACCCTGCTGCGCCCATAGGCGCTTAAACAAGTCACGGGTATACACCGCGCTGTCTTGCAGACTCAGCATGACCGATTGCTCTCCGCACTGCCTGGAAAAATTCCCATTCAGAACAACCGTAACGTTATTTTTGTCTTCTTTATCGGCTATGACGTCAATCGCCAACAAATCGCGCCAATTACCACACGCGCCTTGCGTGAGTTTTAAATGATTCTGTACGCGCAAAGAATCCGCTAATGGATCAATCACGACACGCACTGTATTCTTTTCAGGCTGCGGAGACAGTTGGATAGTGGATGTTCGGTAATTAATCAGCAACGCTTCCGGAAGGATGTTGTAGGTACGGTAAGGTTGTCCGTCAAACTCGCCCGGATCATCGTTGGGAATATCATAATGCGTAGGATCCAGAATCAGATTACCTCTGATTTCATACAACCCAGTTTGACGCAAACGATGCATCAGCAACCAGAAATTCTCCAGATCCAGCTTCGGGTCACCATACCCTTTGATGACCAGATCGCCGTGTAAAACACCGTCAGTCATTTTGCCGTTGGCATATAGCAGGGTCGGCCAGGTATACGCCGGTCCCAGCAACTCCAGCCCGGCATACGTTGTCAGCAATTTCATCACGGATGCAGGGTTCATGGCCGCATCCGCATTGACCGCCACCATCGGCTGGCTTGCACCGATTTCCTGAACATACACACCCAGTGCGGTTTCCGGAATGACCAGCTGGTGCAGTTTTTGTTTGACTATGAACGGCAATTCACCGGCACATGCGGCAGCCGTGAATCCAAGCAACAGAACGAATGAACCGAGATGTTGATAAATCCGGGGCACGCTAAACAATACCCCCGCGCTCATCATTTCTTCAACTTGCACATCGCAAACCCATCATCCCACCCCATGCGATATTGATCGTCCTTGTCATAGCGATTGAGGTCCTTAAAAGCCCAACTCGTTCTTTTAGCGGTTTCACAGCCATCAATATAGCCTTGCTGGGTACTCACCGGATAGCCGGTCAGGTTGTATTTCGGTTTTGCACTTTCAGGTAGCGGGCCTGTCTGACGTTCCGGTTTTTTAGCGGGGAGCGGCTGTTTGGTTGGCATTCCGCTACACGCAGAAACAATCAGCGCGACCAAGATGATAAAAAACGATAAACGACAACGCATGCTCAATACCCTCAGAAATTATCCAGAGACCAGACTATAAAACCGATTGCAATAACTTGCCCATTTCAGCGGGATTACGCGTGACCTTTATGCCGCATGACGCCAATACTTCCAATTTTTCCTGCGCTGTGCCCTTGCCGCCGGAAATAATCGCACCGGCATGCCCCATACGTTTACCGGGCGGCGCTGTCACGCCGGCAATGAATCCGACTACCGGCTTTTGCATGTGATCTTTTACCCAGCGTGCGCAGTCCTCTTCATCGGTGCCGCCAATCTCGCCCACCATCAACACGGCATCGGTTTCATCATCATCATTGAATAATTGCATCACATCAAGATGTTTGAGTCCGTTGACCGGGTCACCACCGATGCCGATACACGTGGATTGCCCCAATCCGAGTTCCATCAACTGCGCCACGGCTTCATAAGTCAACGTGCCGGAACGTGAAACCACGCCGATACGACCTTTTTTATGGATGTATCCCGGCATAATGCCGATCTTGATTTCGTCCGGCGTGATGATTCCCGGACAATTTGGGCCAATCAGACGGGTTTTCTTGCCCTGCATTTTATAGCGAGTGCGGATCATATCCCGCACCGGAATACCTTCGGTGATACAAATCACCAAGTCCAGTTCGGCTTCGACTGCTTCATCAATGGCTGCAGCAGCAAATGGCGGCGGTACATAAATAACTGAAACATTGGCGCCAGTTTGTTGTTTGGCTTCCTTGACCGTCGCATACACCGGAATGCCCTCAAAATTCTCGCCCGGTTTGCGCGGATTGACGCCGGCGACAAAACACGCTTTGCCATTCGCATATTCGCGGCACATGCGGGTATGAAATTGCCCGGTTTTACCGGTAATGCCTTGCGTCATGACAAGGCTGTTACGGTTGATCAGGATGGACATGACCACTACTCCTTCAATGGATAATCACGCTTAAAATTATTAAACTTTGGCGGCATTAACCGCTTTTTGTGCCGCATCGGCCATGTTATCCGCCGAGGTGATGGTCAAACCGGAGTCTGCCAGAATTTTTTTGCCCAGATCCACGTTGGTACCTTCCAACCGCACCACCAGCGGTACTGCGAGCCTCACATCGCGGGCCGCCGCTACCACACCCTGCGCAATGACATCGCATTTCATAATACCGCCAAAAATATTCACCAGAATGGCTTGCAGCTTGGTGTTACGTAGCATCAATTTAAACGCTTCAGTGACTTTCTCAGCGTTCGCTCCGCCGCCGACATCGAGAAAATTGGCTGGGTTACCACCATACAATTTGATGATATCCATCGTTGCCATCGCCAAACCCGCGCCATTGACCAGGCAACCAATATTGCCGTCCAGTGGAATATACGATAACTCGTGCTCGGATGCCTCAATTTCAATCGGATCTTCCTCATCCAGATCACGCAGTGCGATAATCTCGGGATGGCGAAACAATGCGCTATCGTCAAAATTCATTTTGGCGTCAAGCGCGATCACCTGTTTTTCAGCGGTCAATGCCAGCGGATTGATTTCCAGCAACGACGCATCGGATTCATCAAAAGCCTGATATAACCCTTGCAATAGCAAGGTGGCTTGCGGCAAACTTTGTGCAGGTATGCCGATTTTCATGGCAATGTCTCGCGCTTCCTGCTCGCGTAATCCCGCGACCGGATCAATAAACACTTTATGAATCTTCTCCGGAGTTTCAGCGGCCACCTTTTCGATTTCCATGCCGCCTTCCGAACTCGCCATCAAACACACACGCTGTTGACGTCGATCCACCACCATACCAACGTAAAATTCCTTCTCGATATGCACGCCCTGCTCGATAAAAAGCCGATGCACCACCTGTCCTTCCGGACCGGTCTGATGGGTAACCAAGTGCATATTTAAAATTTCGCTCGCGCGCTGCCGCACTTCCTCCAATGATTTGGCCACTTTCACCCCGCCACCCTTACCGCGCCCACCGGCATGAATCTGCGCTTTGACCACCCATACCCCGCCACCCAGTTGCTGCGCAGCGCTTACCGCATCGTCAACACTGAAACAAGCTATGCCTTTCGGTGTGACAACCCCATATTTTTGCAAAATCTCTTTTGCCTGATACTCGTGAATTTTCATCAATACATCCTTATCAGTATGTCGATCACATGCCAATATTAGCAGTATATCTTAATCATTTATCTGGTAACTTACGGATTACCAAATAAAAAATACGGTGCAATGCACTCTGCTTATAGGTACATTACAACAATATGCCTTATGCGTTAAACTTTCAACCATTCAGCGATAGGATTATGCTCTGCAACGGATCGTGCGTCGTTTATCCATTTTTTGCTATTTTAGTTAAATCACCTCCGGCAAAGCCGGAGGCTTATATTTGTTAGCCCCTCAAAAAGAGGCGAAAGCCGATGCTACCTAAAGGCAGCATCGGCTACCAAGTTTGAGCTGGTCATAATGTTTGTCCTCCTTCTCTTGATTACGGATGTATTCCCTAACCATCTCTCCACCCAATCCGATTGTTGATACAAAATAAGTATGCTGAAGAGCGGTTAGAATCGGAGTTACGCAAGGAAGCGCTCGAAAAAAGTGGTAGCGCCCTGGCAGCGGCGCGACATGGCTAAACAGGCTGTAAGCAAAGAAAGACAGTATCCGCCTAGCCTACGATATCTATGGTATCAGCGAAACCTGCTATCGTTACCGGCTTGGGCTCAGTGCTGATAACCGTATTATTGCTGATTGGCTGCTGCGGTTGACACACAATCAGCGAAATTGGGGTTCTGGCTTATGCTTTCTGTATTTGCGCAATGTGGAGGGCTTTGCCTGGAACCACAAGCGTGTTTACCGTATTTATCGGGAGTTGGATTAGGGTGTTAACCTCTACTTCTAACTTCGGTTAATAATGGGAGAATTACCCCTGGAATTCTCCGAATTATACTCGGTACTTTTATCTACTCGTCTCGGCTACTAGCAATTTCATACAGTACAAATGGCGGTATTGATAATAAAACTGTAAGTTTCAGCGGAGGCATATTTGGCATTGGATAACCATCGGCGCCGAGAATATACAAAGGAATTTTATTTCTTCGCAAAATATCCAAGTCCCTTGGATCGAAGGTTGAGCAAAAAATCACCGGCTCTAGCTTTGTTGGCATTTGCTCAGTGCAAGACTCAACACTAACCTTGTTCGGAAGCTTAGTCAGTATAAAATCACCATCTTGTGTATGTTCTTTACCAAAATACTGAAACAATCTTATGTAACCTTGGAGTGAATGCTGATGACCGGTCGATCGAGCTCTTGGCCATAGTAAATAAGCGGGACGCTCAGGATCATACAGATAATCCCCTATTTCTCGCGCTTTTGAATACTCCACAGTCCAGCGCTCATACATCGGACGAACGAGCAAACCCAGCTTTGGGTCTTGATAATATAAGGCTGGTCCAATAGCGCCACTTTTTACCAACGAAACGAATAGATATTTCTGAATCTCAGGTGGCAGATGATTAATTGCAAAGTTGCGGGCTTCTTGCATTATCAACGAGTAAGGAGCAAATGCTAGTATTATCACAACTCCCAAAGCGACTACTAAGGAACGAATCTTGTGTTGCTTTATACAACTCCTCAAAATCCAAGTCCACCCCTCACCGGACAGAATCAGTAATGGCAACACAACAAAAAAAGCCATGCGCGCTTGAATTGAGCGTCCATTCAAACTATCAATTACCAAAGGCAACAATGCCAATCCAAGCCACATTGTTGCAAAACGAACAACAGGATCACGCCACAGCATCGGTATCGCCACGCAGGCTCCTACCCACAGCAAACCGCCAGCAATTATAATGGCAAACAAGCCCTTAGCTGGTACTCCAGGAAACATTTCCTTTGCAGCAGAGGAAAAATTCGCCAAGGTTTGTGGATTAACTAATGGAGAAAACCACCATGCATACATCAAATACAAAACTAATGAAACTAAACCAGCAACGATGATGCTTGGTAAGGCTTCATATTTTCTCAGTAGTACTATTGTTGTCAACAATACAATCAGGAAAATCATTCCTGGAAGAGTCGCATCAATCCGAATAAAGAACAGTAAAAATAATAAACTACCAGCACAAGCTCCAACTACTAAAGATCGATCCTCAACAGCTCTCAGCGATACCAAGGTAAAGGAAACTAAAGTTAAAAATGCTGGAGGCTCACTAACCAAATGGCCTTGAAGTCCACGATAACTATCGGAAGCAATATAGGTAACCGCTGCAATAAAGTACCCTATCCACCAAATAGAATCTGGTTTCTCGGGTCGCAAAAAGTTAACCAAGCGCAAGCCTAGTACCACACACAGCACAACACCCAGAGCCATGAAAACCCGATATAGCCATTGCATTGCTATAAGCGCAGTTTCAGTAGTGCCAAATAGCTTAGTAATCTCACCGAGTAAAAGAATGTGACCAATCCGGGTGAAATACCAATGCGCGTCATCGCCTGGACCAAGTTGAATATCTTGAGCGTGTTCGCGATAATCAGCAAGTATATTTGTTTCTGCAGCTCGCTTGGAAAGCTGAACGTAGATCGGTGCGTCCCAATGAGTCTCTTCAAGTGGGGCCAAATCAAAATGAAACAACAGTGCTATAAAAAATACTATCGGCAGCATCCAGAAAGTACGTGGCGAGTACCATGCTGAAAATTTGCTAAATTTGTCAGTATTGTGCAAGTGCGATTCGGGATTCAAAGTAATATTCTTCCTGGCTGCAAGTGCCGAAGAATGATGCGCTTCCATTCGAATTCAAAAAACTTCCTCCTGCCGATTAGGTCTAATTTGATCGTTTGATCGATCAATATGAGTTTCAGGATCAGCAAGTTTGACTCTATGTTTACAAATACAACAATGGAGATAGCGCATTGATATTTATGATTACTCTGGGCACAATAATCGTATGATCTTAAAAATCGCGTCGCTGCCAACGATCTTTGGTTATAGATGAATTTTATATTGCAATTCATCCTAATGTACTTATTTTTACGACTCAACCGGAAAAATACATTGGCGGGAACAGCAAATACACCAGTAAGATTATAATCTTGATTAAGCTACCAAACGTCGCCAAGAATCATAACTGCATTATCCATATACAAGAATAATGACCGCAGCGATAAAAATCTATATGTACTTCAACTACCATCAAGCATATACTGAATTATCAGCAATTCTATAAACGAACGCTATGGAATGAATTTTCATTATTAAGCTTGAACTACAACAATTAGAGTTTGCTCGATTACTTTACCCAATCAATTCTCACCATTAGTCTTCGCTATATTTCGCTGAGTAATTCATCAACAACTTCTCGGGCTAAGCCAATCGCACCATTCCAAGAGGTAACCTCTGGGTAGACTTGAGTAGTCGTAGCCAAGTATAATTTTCCTGGAAGCAAAACTGTAGGCGGTTTACGTTGTTGATAACCTGTGGTGTAAAGTGGTTCCACGAATGGTGCCCGAAATACAAATCGATCAATCACATCTTCATCCTGAAAATCCGGAAAAAGCCGCTTTAATCCTGCCATGTATGCTTCCAGAATCTCAGCATCACTCTGGTGAAAACGCGAGTCTGTACGATGCACATAGTTCATCAAATAAACCAAGTGTACACCTGCAGTATCGATTTTCTCAAGTAGAGTCGTACTCTCAACAATACCTTGGAATGGGATTTCTTCATCGATCGCCGCAACCCAGTAATGCTTTGTAAATCCACGTCGCAACATAAATACGGCATTCACTACGCCTTGCATGTCGATTCCAACATCAATTTGTTGAGCAACACTGGCTAGTTGACCACCTGCCATTGCCTTGCGTAGAAAGGAAATGGGAGTCGTAACGACAACACGATCAAACACCTGCGGGACGCTTTGTGACACACAAACCGCAAGCTGTTTGTTTTCTGTGAGATCCAGTTTCTCCACAGGTGATTGTAGCCTAATTATACCGCCATGTGCTTCGATTGATTTGACCAAGGCCTCTATAATGCGCCGATAACCGCCACGAATATACCCTTTACGCTCACGCTTCCCCCCCTTTTCACGATTGAAACGTGTCCAAAACCAAAGGGCAGGAACTTCATGATAACGATCGCCGAATTTAGCCTGCAGCATCGGTTTCCAAAAGGTCTCAAAGGCACGACGCCCGGAAAGCCGACTTAACCACTCAACACAAGTCACATCATCCAATCCATTGGGTGAGCAAATACTTCCCCACAAACCAGTCAAACCAACACGTATCCTATCAACCCAGGACAAAGGGCTGAACCGCAACAGTTCGAGCGGTGTATTGAGACCATACAATCTTCCATCACGCATGAACCCAAAGCTAGTCTCTTTCCAATATACCTGATCAACGAGCCCCAGCTCACGTAGTACACCTAGCAGGTGCCGATCACTTGGTAACATGCAATGATAAAACCGCTCCAGAAAAACGTTTCGATACTGAAAGAAAGTACCTAAACCACCAAGCTGATCAGATGCTTCATAAACGGTCACGCGTGCACCCGTCTTGGCAAGCCAGTAAGCTGTCACCAACCCGCTGATTCCGCCACCAATCACCGCAACATCCCATGTCGCACCAACAGTTTTTGACACATTGGTAGTGCCAGTATCGCTAGTCACTTTTAACACTGAAGAGTCACTCATGTCTTGATGTTACGCGCCAAGAGATTGGCAGCAAACCGCGCCCCAGTGTAATTACATAACGCCACATCGTGCGCAGAATGCGCATTTTACTGGCGCCTTCTTTAAGATCATAACGAAGAACAAGTGGTACCTCGGAGATACGAGCGCGTATTGACCGCAAATTCAACAATAACTCGAACATACAGGAAAAACCATTTTCACGAATGAAATTGTCATCACCAAATGTGTCGATCAAATTACGCAATGTCTCACCGCGGTAAGCACGAAATCCGCAAGTGTAATCACGCACCCCTGGATAACCAACTATCGTGCGAATTCCCGCACTCGATAGATGACTCAGAAATACACGGAATGGGGGCACACCAACTTCCTGAGCACCTGGCTGAAAACGGGAAGCAATCACTACATCAAAACCTTCCTCCAGCCGTTCCACCATACTTTTCATCAATTCCGGATCCTGAGAGTTATCCGCATCCAGTGTAATGACGATATCGCTGCTTTGTGCCGCGGCCTTAAGACCTGTGCGCATGGCTGCACCCAATCCCATATTTCTCGGATGTTGTATTAATTCCACCGGCATCTGCACTGATGCATCACATACGATCTGTGCTGTCTTATCGCGCGAACCATCATCGACGATAAGAATTCGATAGTTGGCCCATCCTTCCAAGGCATGCTTGATACGATCCAGTAATACGGGAAGATCCCTTTCCTCATTGTATGCAGGCATCATGACTGTAATTTTTTTATCCAGCATTTTTTCTCCTAGCCATTGAACAATAAATTTGTCATCAATCATTTAATCTGACATCCATCAAATTGCTACGAGTAGCGACAACAGCCGCATGTTCGCCAACTGGCCGAACATCAAAAAGGCGTACCATGCTATCGAGACATCGCTCAACAATAGCAATTTTCTGTTCTCCGGTCATCCTCATAGAGGGGAAAAACTTCAATCGAGGCACATCCTCTCCCCCCAGAAAATCAAGTGGATGCAGCAATATCGATGGCTCTACACCAAACAGTCGGCACGCCCATAACGCTGTGTTAAAGTAAATGTGTGCCAATGCTATCGAGAACCCGGCCAGATACATCACATAGCTTAAATGAATGGGAATGCGGAAGACTGGGAAAGTTGTTACAGGCATCTCTAACAAGGAAGTCTCATCAAAATGCCAGCGATAAGGTTTGAGTGGCCGGAGTCCATCTTTCCAACTACCAAACAAACGATTGAGTCGCTCACGTTGTTCTGGGCTAAATTGCCCGGTAGCAAAATAATAAGCACGAGCAATTGGGCCAATAAAGCTTGGCAATGAGCTGGCATCATAAGCATAACCACGTCTGGCTAATACGCGCAGCAGAGTGACTGATTGACTGTAGCCAGGACCGCGAAAACCTATCGGCTTCTGACCGGTCGCAACTTGGATGTGCTGTTCAGCCTCTGCCAACTCCTGTTCAAGATCTTGCTCAGAAAACAAGTGCAGCCAAGGCTCATGGCGCAAGGAGTGATTGCCTATTTCGTGGCCGGCTCTCGCGAGCTGCGCTAAGGCTTCATGATTGTGTTCGAGAGCCGCATCCTGACCAACTACAAATACCGTAATTCGCAAGCTGCGACATTCGAGTGCATGAAGTATACGTGGCACGACGACATTCAGATAAGAGGGATAAGATTCCCAGGCTGGATCCTCATGAGTTTTCAGATAAGCCCACTCATTATCTAAGTCCAGCGACAGACTCGCCAATGGCTTTCCGGACTGGATAACGGAAGTTCGTGTCATCAGGTATCCCCTTTATCCGCAGCAAAAAACTGCGCAATGGCTGAAGCTATCTGTTCTCCAGCATCACCTTTGCCAAATGGATTTTCTGTTGTACGCACGGTATCAAACCATGCTTGATCAACAAGTGCTGTTTCGAGCATTTCTTCGAGACGCTCCCCTGAGTGACCAACAAGTCGTCCAACACCACACTCAAGCACTTCGGGTCGTTCCGTTGTATCGCGCAGCACTAACAGTGGCTTACCCAATGAAGGCACTTCCTCTTGCACACCACCTGAATCAGAAACCACTAACCATGCGCGTGAAAGTAGGTGTAAGAAATCAGTGTACTCGAGCGGCTCAATACAGTGAATTCGTTCAGCTCCAGAAAACTCCGCATCGACTGCGGCACGCACCGATGGATTCGGGTGCACCGGAAAAACAAGTTCAACATCTCGATGTCGCTTTACAAAACGTCGTAAAGCCTTCAAGTGTGAAGACATCACCTGCCCAAAATTTTCTCGGCGATGTGTCGTGAGTACAATCAGATGCTTACTTGAAATGCTATCAAGCAATTGAGAAAGCTTTGGAGAAGCGGTTGAACGCCGCAAGACATGCTGAAGCGAATCAACAACCGGATTGCCGGTCAGTGCTACGCACTCCTTCTTAACGCCTTCAGCAAGCAATATGTCAACATTTTTCGAAGTGGCGGCGAAATGAAGATCCGCCAATTGAGTAATAAGACGACGATTCATCTCTTCTGGAAATGGGCTATGGCGATTATCTGTGCGCAAACCTGCTTCAACATGAGCCACGGGTATGCGTGCATAGAAGGCAGCCAATGCACCAGCGATTGCTGTTGTTGTGTCACCTTGAACCAAGACCAAATTGGGTCTTTTAGCTAAGAGCAACTGCTCCATCGCTTCAACAATCCGCGCCAACACAGAGCTTGGTGTCTGGTTAGGTGTCATAACTGCTAAATCGTAGTCGATGCTTATATTAAATTCGCGTATAAAGGGACGCAGCAGATCCGTATGTTGGGAAGACGAAACAGCAACACTTCGCCACACATCTTTACGTCGCTCAATAGCCCAAATAACAGGTGCCAACTTAATTATCTCCGGACGAGTTCCAAAGAGCGTGAGAATTGTCCTAACTTTGTTATTAGGCGCTGATTTTATAGTCACCACTAATCCTCTCCTAGTAGGATTTTTATTGTACTTTTTTGGGTCGTACGTTGATTCCGTCAGATCTTAACCAGCATACTGCACCAATAATCATGTAAGGTATATTCACGCAGCAAGTGTAAATAACCGAAGCCGCGAAGGGGATCTGTGTCTCGCTAAGTGTAAACGAGAGACCTAGCGTAAAAGCTAGTTGTATCGTACCCAATTGCGCTGGCGATGATGGCAAGGTGAGACCAATTACCATGAGTATCCATACCGTAATTACCATTGAGAGTGTCGCCGTGTAACCAACTGAAATAGCACTTAGCCAGATTGCACCAACAATACAGCTCCATTGTAAAAGAGAAAGTAAGAAAGTATTAAGCAATGTAGATGCACTTCCCAAAGCCGAAAAACCTATAAGACCACGTTTAAGCTGACGTATAATTATTTCCGACAGTTTCTCCGGCAAAAAACGAACAACCAGCATTGCTAAGCGCCCTCGGGTTTTCGAAGGTATAAATATCGATACGATTATTATCAAACCTACCACTACCATGAATAAAGCAATAAATCCAGCTGCAGCAACATACTCTGGTAGTTCTGGATTTATAATCAGAAGAACTCCAAACATTGTTACTACTACCATAAAGTCAAAAACTCGTTCGACTCCTATTGATGCGAGAATAGCACTCGATGCAACATGCGATCTGCGTCCAACCAATGCAGCCCTGAGAATTTCCCCTGAATGAGCCACAATCAGATTAGCTGCAGTGCCTATATAGACTGCAGAGTGCAACAATGACATTTTTACAGGTGCTACTGGTCCCAAAATAACTGACCAGCGCCAAGCTTTCACCAACATGAATAATATTCCAGCCACTAAGACTATTATGGCTGGCAAAAGTTGAACAGTCGAGAGACTCTCTAACATCGAGTGAATATCAGTACCACGAAGTGATAGCCAGAGAAAGATAAGCCCTATGACGATACCTAGTATTATCCATTTAAATCGAGTGTTTATCGTCATAGAATTTTTAAATACTACTGTATAAATAAGATGTAAATTATATTAACAACATATTCAGATTGTTTCTGTATGCCATTTGTCCTTTTCTGCATACCATTTGTCCTAGTACTCTGCTCATCCAGTACTTATATTTTCTTATACCATTTTCCATTCTCGACAGAATCATATTCAGAATACTCATTAGTTATTAATTCCCAAAGTTTCTTATTCTTTGATGCAATTAATCTGTCATAATCATTTTTGACAAAAAGATAAGTGGGGGAGTTATCTTTAAATTCAGAATAAAATTCTTCCCATTGATAATCTAGATAGTATTCCAGTATCCAGCCATTAATACTTAACTCAGGCAGTCGTGATGCGAGTACGTACATCCTCGGGTTTCCACATACAAAAATCGTATCTTCTTTCTTAAGAACTTTAAGTAAGTTTGTAACATCGTCTTTAGCATAGTCATAGCTATATAATTTTGTATAGTTATGTGAAGCAAGACCTTTCCAAACAGCATTCAGTTGATTATAAAAAACAAGAGACAATACCACCGCAATTAGACAACCTTCTAATAGTGGTGCTTTGGGTTTTATTCTCAGTAGGGAATGATAAAAAATAAAATCTAAACCCATTGCGGCGAATAAACCAATCGGCACATACAATAATTGAAAATGATATGCCCACCATGAAGTTTTTTGCATTAATATCACGAATAATCCCACGATAGCCCACGACAAGATTAGGCTAAGAAAGTGAGATTCTTTTTTGGAAATAAGGAAAACTCCGATGACAGCAAGTGCTAGAAATACAATCATTTTTTTGCCATACCATCGGATGGACGAAAATAATCTTTCGAGATCGATCTGATCTTCCAGACCTATCACGCTGGTTGGTATTTTAAAATAGATGTCTAAAACTAGATTTTCGATATGATGAATAAAAACATAAAATAAGAAAATCGATACGGGTATTGCAAATCCCAATATTAATGGAACTATTTGTTTAATAAAGATATAGCCTAGACTCTTTCTTTTTAAGAAAAATATAAAATGGATAAGGAGAAAGGAAAAAATTATGGGACTAAAAACTAGTTTGCATAATAAAACAATACCTATGAGCGCACCTATTGCCAGATATGTAACAAATAGCCCATTCTCTGTTTTATATGCTCTATCCAATAACCAGACAATAAGAAACAAGGGAAAATTAATGAGTGCTTCTAATTGGGTTAAATGCAAGAAATTTGCATTGCAGTAATACACCCCAATAATAAATAGTGGCAGAAGACTGTTAAAGTAGTCAGCACGAAATAAAGAATACTTTCTTATCGAGAAAATCAAAAAAAGGGAAAAAACTATCCAATATCCTAATTCGAAAATATGAATACCGACATCACTCCAACCAAAAGTTTTGCCTGCTATTAAATAAAACAAATAAATACCCGGCTGCTTATAATCGAATAAGTCTTTATATAATGTTTTACCCGAATCTAACAATTGCGCAATAACCACGAATAAGGATTGATCTCCTCCCAGAACAGTAGGGCTTTGAATTAACCCTAGAGTTATAATGACAAGTAACGCGGTAATACTCGCAAATCTGTTTTTAATGTATAGCATCATCGCCGTGACAAAATGTTTTTGGATCAGTCAATCGAAAGTCTTTCAGAAATATTCTTATTTCTAAAAATAAGACATGAAGGATTAGGTGGACTACTTAAGGTTTGCTTAATAACAATCGTTTGAAAAAATAATTCCTGTCAAATCAAATTCGCTACCCCACACCTTTTTTGCAAATTTTGTTAGCATCATACTACCTGCAACGAGTATTATAAATATTAAGTATTGCAGACCAATTTGTTACCTATAATACACCCCACTTTTGTTATTAAAGCTATGTAAGCAGAGTTATCACAGCAATTTCCAGCCTCCCTTGAAACTCATTGAATCAAATTGTTGCAAAAAAACCCGATTTAGCGTACCGCCATTTTTGAGCAATTTATGCATTTTAACTAGTTTTAATGAAACACCTCGCAGCAAACAGAGACGTATTAACTACGTTATTTAATCTGCTAATTTTCAATGAGCCTTCTTCCAAGAAGCAGAGAATTAAATCTGGCGAGATCAATGCGAATAAATATCAATACACTGCTAAGTAATTGCTTAGATAAAAACAAGTATTTTGCTAATTTACTTAGCAGACCTGCAGTCTTACCATATTAAGCGCGACACACCAATATGGCGAGGAAACTTAGCAACATCAATGTGTTTTAAGGAATCAAGCAAAAAAACAACAATCAATCAAATGATCGTGCGGCGCAGCATATAAGTACAAATACAAACTATCAAACAAGTGTAAGAGGTTATCATGAAACATAGCGAAGATGATTTTAAGCAAGACACCATTCACGATATGCCAGAAGGCAGCACTCCTGATGCGCCATCCAATGAATCAAGGCGCTCTTTCTTTAAAACAACTGGCGCTACGATTCTGGCGGCGCCGTTAGTGCTAACATCACGAAAAAGTGAAGCCCAAGCAATCATATTGCCACCCAGTCCGCCAACCACACCATGGCTGGAAGAATTGCCTGAAACCGTTGAGCCGGTAGCACAAACAGATCTGCTTACGGACTCCTATCTAATACCGCAAGGGGAGGCGAATACCTTATATGATGAATGCGGGCGTGATAAACACCAACGTTGGGCAGATTTCTTTGGTAACCCACAGCTTCAATATGATCAGGCGGATACGTATGAATTAAGAGCCGAAGAAGTTATGGATCATGTATTCCATCCAGATTATCCGCCACAGCTTGTGTGGAACTATATAGGGAAATTCGAAAATGGTGATCCTTATCCCAACCCCACATTTCATGCACGCTATGGACGTCCAGTCATCGTCCGGTTGTATAACGAGTTACCTGATAATCATGTGGGTTTCGGAACACCCGAGATTAGTATGCATCTTCATAACCTGCACACTCCTTCAGAGAGCGATGGCTTCCCTGGCGATTATTTCAGCCAGACAAAATCCGGACCAACGCTCAGTGGACCAGGCAAATATAAAGATCAGTTTTATCCCAATGTCTATGCCGGACTCGATGATTTCCCCAAAGGCCCCAATAATCCTGTTGGGGGCGACAAACGTGAAGCATTGGGTACACTGTGGTATCACGACCACTGCTTGGATTTTACTGCATCCAATGCAAGCCGCGGGTTGGCAGGTTTTTACCTAATATACGACGCTCTCGACTCGGGCGACGAGCATGATCCCAATCCTGCCGCTTTGAGATTGCCGAGTGGCCCTTACGATTATCCGCTGGCGTTTCAGGACAAGCGTTTCGACGCGAATGGCATCCAAATATTCGATCAGCTTAGCCCAGAAGGCACATTCGGCGATAAGATCACAGTTAATGGCAAAATCGAACCCGTGCTGAAAGTAGCCCGCCGTAAATATCGCTTTCGCCTGCTGAATGCGGGACCATCGCGCTTTTATCAGTTTCATCTGGTTAATGAAGCAAATCAGGTGCAAAGCTTCATTTATATCTCCAATGACGGCAATCTTTTGCCCAAGCCACTATTGAATCAGTTCAAAGTTCACTTGGGCGTGGCTGAGCGTGGCGATATTGTTGTGGATTTCTCCAAGTACGCTCTGGGAACTGAGCTTTATCTTGCTAACCGGCTGATACAAACAGATACACGAGGACCGGGCAACGTCAGGGCTCCCGGCATGCGAGTGCTCAAATTTATTATCGACCGTGAGCCTAGCGAACCGGATGTCAGCCGCGTACCGAGCACTTTACGTCCAATACGCCGACCAACTTTGGCCGAAATCGCGGCGGCTCCTGTGAGGACTTGGATATTTTCACGCAAAAACAGCATGTGGTCCATCAATGACAAATTTGTCGATGTCAATTCACCCGCCGCTCGCATAGCTGCAGGTGGCATGGAAATATGGGAACTCCAAAATCCATCCGGTGGCTGGAGCCATCCCGTCCATATTCACTTTGAAGAAGGCCATATCCTAAAAAGATTTAAAAATGGCGTTGAAGTGCCCGTTCCCGCGCATGAAAAAGGGCGTAAGGATGTCTATGTACTGGGACCAAGCGAAAGTATAAGGCTATTTATGCGCTTCCGGGATTTCCCTGGAAAGTATGTGATGCACTGCCACAATATGATCCATGAAGACCACGCCATGATGGTGCGTTGGGATATTGTAGTTTAAAAGGAAGCTATCATGAATAAAGAAAAAACTAATATGAATACGCGCAGGGAAATACTAGCTGGCATGGGTTTGGCCACATTGGGTTTGATCGGATTAAACACCGCGTGGAAAAAACTAAGTCTTGACGATACCGCGCTTAATGCTATCGAGAATAGGGCCGCGCTGGCCACCACCCAGTTTCCAAACGTAACACTCTATACGCATGAAGGAGAAGCCGTCAAATTTTACGATGACCTGATTCGCGATAAAGTTGTCGCTATCAACATGATGTATGCCCAGTGCGCTGGCATCTGCCCGAAAGCAACAGCCAATCTGCTACAAGTGCAAGAGATGCTGGGCGAACGTGCCGGACGTGATGTTTTTATGTATTCAATCACGCTGCAACCCGAGCTGGATACGCCGAGAGGATTGAGACAATACACCGAACGCTATGGTATTAAGTCTGGCTGGAAATTTCTGACCGGTGCGCCGGAAGACATCGAATTAGTTCGTTATCGACTCGGTTTCTTTGATAGTGATGCCAAAGTTGATGATGTGAAAGAGAACCACACCGGAATGGTTCGTATTGGCAATGATGCGCTCAACCGCTGGAGTATGGCTGCTTCTTTATCCGAGCCGAATCAGATTATGGCCACCATTAACCATCTCGATCCGAAAATTGTGCACACGTTCGCGGATAAGTATAGTTAGACTAGTACACAGTAAAACTTTACTAGGTGAGAATCCAATGTCAATCTAAGCAATTATTGACATTGGATTTGTTCATTAGTACGCAATAAGGCAAGTATTGCTCCATCGTAACTGTTTGTTTATGCGGATTCCAGGCTCAGATCAGAAATTTTCGTGTATTGTTGCAAATTACGCTCAGTGATACGCAGCTTATTCAACAAAACAGTCAATTGAGAATAGAATCGATCACTTGCCATGAGCTGTTGCCACTCATCGCCATCTGGATCATCCTCATCAAGATTGCGCCAAAAGAGATTACAAAAGCTACTGAAAGAAACCGGCTGTCTCGCAATCAAGTCTGCTTTGATTTTGGGACTGATCCAGAGATGCCGCCGCGCTATTAAATCCTCGGTGCCTTCATAGACGACAACTGACAGGTAAGCATATAAATCTACTGTGCAACGAATGCTTTCCAGTTCTGATAACTGGCAATGATCGATAGCATTTGCAATCAGTTTTTGCAAAGCAATGGTTGAAATTTTAAGACTAACGCCTGTTTGCAATTTGTAAATTTTATCGAGATACATATCGTCAGTAAAAATAAATGGTAAGCTCAATATTAATGGATGATTCGATTTAGAATCTTAGATAAGGTTCATTTTGATTACAAGCGTTCTCTACAAACAAATAAGAGTAAGTGATTATCCCTAACATAGAAATTCTTCCATCAACACATCCAGAACCATGGCAAAAATCAGTATATCAGCGCTCTCAGCTATTTTATATTTTGGGTAACGCTAAATCAGTGAGGCAAGCCATGACTTCTTCATCGGTTACTTGCGGAAAATCCGCATAAAATTGCCCTACCGCACAAAAATCGCGCGGAGATGACAAGCACACAATTCGATCAGCTTTTCCTTGCAACTTTTTCAAAGTATCAGGCGGAGCTACAGGTATGGCACAAACCAATTCTGCCGGCCTCTTGTCACGCAATGCGTGCAGTGCAGCGATCATCGTTGAACCTGTGGCTAACCCATCATCAATGACAATGACGATACGCCCTGCGGGGTTAACTAACGGACGATTGGGCGTGTACTGCATACGCCGCTGCCGGATTGTTTCCATCTGAACAGACACTTCTTGATTCATGTAATCCTGATCCGCACCCGCTCGCTCGGCATAATCAGCCAAATAAATCCAACCGCTCTCATCAATGGAGCCAATTGCAAACTCAGGATTGTCAGGCGCACGTAGCTTACGTACCAACACCACATCCATTTCACCATTCAGCTGTTGCGCAATCACCTTCGCCATCGGCACAGCGCCTCTGGGAATTGCTAGTATCAACGGATGCTTATCGCGATAATCAGAAAGTGCTTCTGCCAACTTCCTGGCTGCTGCAATACGATCGGCAAAAATCATGATGTGCTCCTCATCATAAATATTCCTTGACGCGATTGATCAGCAGAAGCTCTTTTAAAGAATGAGTGCTCAGCACGTCGTATCTTCCACACAGTTCATCTGCAATGAATGCGGCTTTCCTTAGGTTTCGTTTGCCTTATTGTACAATAATCATAAAAATCATAATATTAAATAGATCAATACATGGTGCACCACAAAACCGCATGTATGAAATGCAAAAAAATTAAGAATGGCCATCGGTACACGCAATGCAACAGACTTATACATGTATTTTTGTAAATTATCATTTCTTTGATAGTTCGATATTCATTGATTGTTCATTCAATAAAATCACTTAAATTGTATTTAATCAGCTTATTAGTGTTCGTTGCAACAGTTCATTATGGCAAACCTTAAAAAGAAGAAGGCAGAATTCCCAAGATAATGGAAACCAAGTAAGCTGATTAGTTAATTACGTTGAAAGCAAATTGTTTATGGTTTCTAACAATCGCTTAATTAAAAAAACAAACCATGGATTATTCATAATCCTCTTCCTCTACTGTTGTGCAAATTTTGCATTTGCTGGTAGCAAGCATGTGAATAATCTGCTTCTCGATCTGGCAATTGAAGAATTCGAAGTTACCACGGCATCCCGGCGCTCGGAAAAACTCACTGAAGTCGCGTCTGCGGTATTTGTCATCACACAAGACGATATCAAACGTTCTGGCGCGACGAATATCCCTGAAGCCTTGCGAATGGCACCTGGTATGGAAGTTGCGCGCATTGGTGCCAATATGGGTGGCATAATCACTTTGATAAAACGATGGAAAAAATTTAAATATTGCAGTCATCTTGAGTGTATTCAGCATGCGGGCTTCAAACTAAATACACAATTGTTATAAATAGCTCACACTGTACCGATAATCCAGATATCCAAGACCTTGAGAAAAACAATTTTATTAATAAGCTCATGACAAAAAAAATATCGCGCCATAATCGTTCGATAGCAGACAAGCTATTATTAATCATTCTCATCAGCTTAGCGTGTTCGATGCTGTTAGTTTTTGTCTTAGTGGCGATCAATGAAATTAGAAGCTCGCTCAGCATTGCACAAGAACAATTAAATGGTTTGGCACGAGTAACTGCTAACAACTCCCAGGCCTCGCTTGCGTTTCTGGATAACAAAAGTGCCCAGGAAACACTGAATTCGCTACGCCAGATCCCTGCTATCACTAAAGCATCTCTTAGTACTCAGGACGGTCATGAAATAGCTAATTTTAGTAATGAAAAACAAATATGGCTTCCTGCCTGGCTATCTTTTCAAGATTTGCATATTATTCAACCAGTCATGGCAGGAGAAGAGCATGTCGGCAACCTGGAAGTACATTATGCACTAGGAGCAATGTGGATACAATTAAGCTGGAACCTTATCGTTTCTGCTTTATCTGTGCTCGCAGCCTTTCTGTTCGCCACATTCTTGGCACGGCGCATGGCATCAAAAGTGATACAACCGATCTATGACTTATCGACAACAGCACAAAAAGTCTCGCATTCAAGACATTACTCATTTCGCGTAACCAGACATAGCGAAAATGATGAGGTAGGCGCGCTAGTAGATGCTTTTAATAGCATGCTCGAACAAATACAGATTAGAGATCAAGAGCTTGTAAAATACTATAGCGATCTTGAACAAAAAATTGAAGAACGGACAGTCGAGTTACGTCAAGCAAAAGAAGCGGCAGAAGCAGCTAATTTAGCCAAATCTCAGTTTCTCGCTGCCATGAGCCATGAGATCCGCACGCCCATGAATGGCGTATTGGGTATGGCGGAGTTATTGCTGGATACGCCATTAAACTCGAAACAGCTCCATCTTATCAATATACTGCATAACTCTGGCGAATCATTGCTGTCTATTATCAATGATATTCTTGATTTTTCTAAAATTGAAGCCGGACGCTTTGAGTTAGAATACATAGACTTCGATCTACATAAATCAATCGAGGATGTCATTGAATTATTTTCCGAGCGAGCTCACAGTAAACAGCTCGAATTAAATTATCGTATCGCACCCAGTGTAACCGAATGGGTTAAAGGTGATCCAACGCGAATACGACAAGTATTAGGTAACTTGATTGGGAATGCCATTAAATTCACCGAACATGGGGAAATTGTGGTCGACGTCAATCTGGAAACCAATTTAAATAACCAAGTTCTCACGAATAATAATGATCCAATTTGGATACGTTTTAGCGTAAGCGATACCGGTATCGGAATTAGTAATACTACACTACCGTGCTTATTTCAGGCTTTTTCACAAGCGGATGGATCGACTACCCGCAAATATGGTGGTACAGGATTGGGTCTGGCAATCTCCAGGCAACTAGTAGAACTGATGGGAGGAAAAAAAATAAGTGTCAATAGTCGTATTGGTCAGGGAACCACTTTCTCGTTTACCCTACCCCTCCTGGCAGGAAAGTGTATTGAGTCAATAGAGTCACCGATAGCAATCTCTAAATTAACCGGAATCAAACTACTAATTGTTGAGGACAACAGTACCACTCGAGACATCTTAAGTACCTATACACTTTCCTGGGGCATGCAAGTCGACGCTGTATCCAATGGTTCAAAAGCCTTAGAAAAAATGCGCGAAGCCGCAGCAAATCAAAAAGCCTATGATCTTGTTCTTGTAGACATGAAAATGGCCAATATGAATGGATTGGAATTGGGGCAGTATATCAAAGCAGATCCCAATTTAGCAAAAACACCATTGATCATGCTAACTTCAACGCATTTCAAGGATGAAGCTGCTGAAGCAAAAAAAGCCGGATTCATCATTTATATGACCAAGCCTATCCGGAAAAAAGACTTGTATCAATGCTTCTTACAAGTACGGACATCAAGCATCAACAAGATTAGTCAGCCTACACAAGAGATAACAGATCAAAATGCTGCAACACCCTCTGTACTTAATGTTCGCCTCCTACTAGCTGAAGATAATCCAGTCAACCAAGAAGTCGCCATGGGAATGCTACGTAATTTCGGTTGCTCCATCGAAGTCGCTCATAACGGTTTAGAGGCTGTAGAAGCGGTAAAACACAAAGCTTATGATTTAGTATTGATGGATTGCATGATGCCTGAAATGGATGGCTATGAGGCAACCAGAGAAATCAGGCGTGGTCAAGAAACTGGTGAAATTCCTTATTTTCCCATCATCGCATTGACAGCTAATGCAATTGAAGGTGATCGTGAAAAATGCCTAGCCGCAGGCATGGATGATTATCTTACCAAACCGATTAAGGCAAAAGATTTGCTCCACATGCTTCAAGTGTGGCTACACACTTCAACAAGAAACACTATCAATACGAGTAATGTGCCGAAAAAAGAGCAAGTCAGCGAATTAGCCATCGATCCGGAAGCATTAGTATCGATTCGCTCGCTTGAAGCAGATTATGGTGATGAACTACTCAGACAAGTCATCCAAACTTATCTTGATAATGCCAACAAGTTGATGCAAGCACTTGAACAAGCATGGAGTACAGGTGATCTCAAAGCTATTCGCATGGTATCCCACACTCTCAAATCTAGCAGTAGCCAAGTTGGCGCGCATAGCTTGGCCGAGCTCTGCCGTAATGTGGAAAATGACGCTCGTGAGTACCGTTATGACATTTCAGGTCAGGCTTTAATTGCTATACAACAAAAATTTATGCAAACATGCATCACACTAAAAGCTTACCTTGATTCATCGCCAATCAATAAAGGAACACACTGATATGTCACAACAGTCTACCGTCATTATCATTGATGATGATCCGCTTATTCGATTGGTAGTCAGCAAGACGCTACAAGCAGCCAATTTAAATACAATCGAAGCAGCAAGTGGTGAGGAAGGATTACAACTGTTTAAAGAAAAAAAAGCAGATGCAATCTTACTTGATGTCATGATGCCATCGGGAATGGATGGCTATGCAACTTGTTCTGAAATAAGAAATCTTCCGGAAGGACGTCATGTACCGATTCTCATGATGACCGGATTGGAAGACTTGGAATCGATCAATCGAGCTTACGAGTTAGGTGCGACCGACTTCATTACTAAGCCGATTAATATTCCATTACTCAGTCACAGAGTCCGGTACATGTTGAAAGGAAGTTACACAACCCAACAACTATTGAAAAGTGAGCAGCGTCTACACCACATGGCTTACTTTGATGATCTCACTGAATTACCTAATCGCCATTTCTTTCAGGAAAATCTGCAACAAATGATCGCTTTGGCACACCGAAAAAAATTGAAACTAGGCGTATTATTTCTCGATCTCGATGGATTTAAGCGCATCAATGACACCCTAGGTCACCATTTGGGTGATTTGGTACTGCAAGCAACCAGTGAACGTTTACGTAAGAACATTCGCGTCAGCGATTCATTCATCCAAACTGGAAGCTATCAAAATAATGTCTCGCTGGCCCGCTTAGGAGGCGATGAATTTACCGCATTATTATCACTCATCGAACACAATGAAGATGCAGCAATTGCAGCAGAACGTATCCGCATTAATTTAGCGCAACCTCTCATTTACGGCGAACATGAGCTCACCACCACAACCAGCATCGGCATCGCTATTTACCCTGATGATGGAGAAACTGCTGAAGATTTGTTGAAAAATGCTGATTTGGCTATGTATTATGCCAAGCGTTCGGGTGGCAATATGTACTGTTATTTCTCAAGCTATATGATGGAAATGGCAGTACGAAAGCTCACGATGGAAAACCATTTACGCAAAGCTATTGAGCGCCGCGAGTTCGATCTACATTACCAACCTCAATTGGATATTGACAAGAAAATCTTTAATGGTGTGGAGGTCTTATTACGATGGGAAAATAAAGAATTGGGAATAATTTCACCGGCTGAATTTATTCCTTTGGCCGAGGAAACTGGGCTAATCATTCATATCGGTGAATGGGTTCTGCGCAAAGCTTGCAGTCAGGCTTATATCTGGTGCAGTCGCGGTATTCCACTTACTCGCATCGCAGTAAATGTCTCGGCGGTTCAACTCCTCCATAGGGGTTTCCCTGCTTTGGTTGGTGCAATACTGACGGAAACCGGGCTGGACCCGAAAATCCTGGAGCTAGAGCTCACCGAGAGCGCATTGATTAACGATGTGGATCTCGTTATTGACATACTGGAACAGCTTAAGCAAGTAGGCGTCCAATTGGCCATTGATGATTTTGGAACAGGTTATTCCAGTTTGAGCCGGCTGATGAATTTTCCCATTGATCGACTCAAAATCGATCAGGCATTTATCCGTAATTTAGAGCAAAACTCAGACAATGGCGCAATTGCCGCTGCGATCATAGCGATGGCCGACAGCATGAATATGAAAGTAACTGCGGAAGGTGTAGAAACTAATGCGCAATTGGATTTTCTACGCAATAAGTGCTGTAACGAGGTACAAGGTTATTTTCTGAGTAAGCCACTACCCGTTGAACAAGCAGAAGAATTTCTTATGAAGCAAGCATAAAATGTGACAAAAATGACCACTGTTATACTTCATTTTATGAAACCTCGGACTCCTTGAAAATCAGCATACATCAATATCCCACCAGCGGAATTCGAAATGGCATACTACACCAACTAAAGAAACCAGCTGATGTAGCTTGACTCAAACCAAACAGTCCCCGAAAAACCAGAAGCGATTCAGAAAGAAATACTAGCTTATCATTACGGAATTTTTTCTGGTTTGGAGAGATATCCAACCTAACCATACTTCTTCCGATTACGCCGACGCTTACTATGCGCGCGCCGGGCTTCAGCTTCAGTCGGTACTGCGGGTTTTTTGTCAGCGTAAGGATTATGGCCGACTTTAAAATCAACTCGTAGTGGTGTGCCGGTCAGTTTAAAAACGTCGCGAAAAGTATTTTCCAGGTAACGTCGATAGGTTTCCGGGACATGATTGAGCATACTGCCATGCACGATGATCAGCGGTGGATTTGAACCACCCTGATGGGCGTAGCGCATTTTGGGACGCGACATCCCACCACGCGGTGGCGGATGTTTCTCAACCGCTGCCATCAGCGCGCGTGTCAGCTTGGGTGTTGATAAGTTCGCCATGGCAGCGGCATAGGCTGTGTCAATCGAAGGCAGCAGATTCTTTATGCCGCTGCCATGCAGTGCCGAGATATAGTGCAATTGTGCAAAGCTCAAGAACGCCAGCTTGCGACTCAACTCCCGTTTAACGGTATCGCGCTGATAGTCGTCCAAATCATCCCATTTATTTACCGCGATGACCAACGCGCGCCCGGCTTCCAATATAAATCCTGCAATATGCGCATCCTGATCGGATATTTCATGGCTTGCATCCAGCACCAGCACGACAACATTAGCATCTTCGATCGCTTGCAAGGTTTTGATGACGGAAAATTTTTCTATCGTTTCAAACACCTGCCCACGACGCCGCAAGCCGGCTGTATCGATCAAGGTATAGTGTTTTTCCTTATATTCGAAATCAATATAAATACTATCCCGTGTCGTGCCTGGCTGATCAAATGCAATCACCCGCTCCTCACCCAGCAACGTGTTTATAAGCGTGGACTTACCGACGTTAGGGCGACCGACGATGGCAATTTTAGGATACTTGCTTTCGGGTGATTCTTCTTCAACCTCTGGAAAATCCGCCAATGCCCAATCGGCGAGTTCCCTGATATTATCGCCATGCATGGCTGATACCGCGCAAGGTTCGCCCAATCCTAGTTCATAAAACTCTGCAGTCACAACGGCTGTCGCCATGCCTTCCGTTTTATTCACCACAAGCAGAATATTTTGTCCGGATTTTCGCAGTTGCTCGGCAATGATTTTATCGTGCGATGTGACGCCCTGACGACCATCGACAATAAACAACACTTTGTCGGCTTCATCGATCGCCTGCAGCGTCTGCTTAGCCATGGCATGTAAAATACCTTCTTTGATAACCGGCTCAAAACCACCGGTATCCATCACCAAATAGGGCTTATCGCCCACTTTGCCATGACCATAATGGCGATCCCGCGTCAAACCCGGAATATCAGCAACGATGGCATCGCGGGTACGAGTCAGGCGATTAAATAAGGTGGATTTGCCGACATTCGGACGACCAACCAGAACAAGTGTGGGTTTCATTATTTTTGCTGCTAGCGCTGTACACGCTCAGTGCCATGAAGTGGAAAAATTACTACCAATTTTGCAGTATAGGTGAATCGTTAAGATCCAGAAAGGCTTACATCAATCACTAAAATTGTGTACTAAATGTGTAAACTCCTCCCTTGGCCGTTTGCACCGCAAGTCCGTCCAGAAATACACTGGGGACGTTCTGAATCGTACTGCCATCGGTTGCTGAACGGGCAATCAATGCGCCGTCGTAATTTCGTAATAAATTGACATAGCCTTGATCATCTGCCACCACGATATATTGTCCATCGATAACGGGACGGGTTAGCTTCTTACTGCCAAGCCTGCTTTGTTTCCACATGCTGGCACCACTGAGTAAATCGTAAGCAGCCACGACGCCTTTTTCTTCAGTGACATAAACATAATCATTATCCATCGCAAGACCGGCACTGCTTGAAGACTCTCGTGCCCATATCTGCGTACCGTCATTAAGCGCAAAACAAGCCACACGCCCCTGGTAGGCAACCGCACAAACAAATCGGTTATTGATCACCGGAGAACTGGTGATATCCGTCATGCGCTCAAGTTCAGTCACGCCACGTGGATGTGAAACAGCAACTTCCCAACCGATATTGCCATTAAATAAACTCATCGCGACCAATTTTCCACCGGGAAAGCCGGCAAACACGGCACCATGCGCAACGGTGACTCCAGCGGTACTGCGTACAGTTAATGAAGGCGTAGCGCCTTGGTAAACCCATTTCCGTTTTCCATCGATGGCGTCGAGACCAAATATCCGACCGTCCAGCGTGCGTACCACTACGATATTATTCTGTATTTGCGGCGGGCTCAAAATTTCACTGGTAACCGACACCTGCCATAGCATATGCCCAGACTCATTGTAAGCAAGCACTTCCCCTTTGAATGTTCCCACCAGAATCAACCCTTCACCGATACCAACTCCGGCAGAAAATTTATTTTTAGTTTTTATCTGCCACAACTCTTTACCGGTAGCCACATCGTATTTTGTTAGTTTTCCTTCTTCGTCCGCTGTATATAATGCGCCGCTATCGTAAGCCGTATAAAAGGACGCGATTTGATTTTCACTGACTTTATGCTTCCATTTTAATGGAATACGATCAGTCGCCTTTAAAGCATCCAGTTCTTCCTTGTCATATACGATGACTTCTTCTTTCACTAGCAAATCAGAAAGTTGCGTACTCATCGATTCGACAATACGCATATCAAATGGATTCATGCTGCCGCAGCCAACCAGCAGCGAAACCACGCCTATTGAAAATAGAGATAATTGCCAGGACTTAGCAGAATTCAACCGAACGATCACGTTAATGACTAATCAGAGTCGCCTAATGCATCCAATTTCATTTGGACAATATTGTAGTAATTGTTATTTTTACTTAACTTATCAATAGCTGCTTGATAGCTGAGCCGTGCTTCAGAAATTTTCTTTGCCGCTGTCAATATGTCACCCTTACGATCTAAATATAAACCGGCAAAAGCCTCACCATGCTGTGTATCCAATATTCTCAATGCTTCATCATATTTTTCTTCATCCAGCAAAATACCAGCAATTCTTAAGCGCGCCAGATCGTGCATTGTTGCTTCTTTTGCATGATCGATTATCCACTGCAGGTTTTGTATGGCACGTTTGTTGTTACCCGCTTCGACATCCGCTTGTGCCGTAATAAGTGCAGCACGGGGCGCATAACCGCTGGATGGAAAACCTGTGGTAAGCAACTGGGCTGCGTCATTGATTTTCGCCGCGTCGCCGCCGGATGTTTTAACTTGTTGTAACAAAATATATAAATCAGCTGCTTGGTGTGCTTGCTTCTGCTGGTAGTACTTCCAGGCTTGTGCACCGCCAAGCGTAACAAGGAACGCTGTTAATAGAATAGTGATGGCATTGCCATATTTATCCCACCATGTTTTGAATCCGTCGATTTTTTCCTGTTCTTCAAGGTTATAAGTTGCCATTGTATGTTCCTGAATAAATAAAGATTCAATAAATTGAGTGAATTTTCAACATCAGTAAGGTGATCATGTGAACATCATTTTCTGATTAACTCAGCAACTGCGGTCAATTTCACACTTACTTGTTCGATGGGTTCACGTAATGGTTTGATCGTAACCTCTTGTGCATTCACCTCATCATCACCAATAATCAGCGCATACCGTGCGCCCGTGGCATCAGCTTTCTTCATTTGCGATTTGAAACTACCGTCGCCACAGTGCAATACCACACTCAGCCTTGCATTACGAAGAAACTCAGCACATTTCCAAGCGTAATCCATCGCTTGTTCGCCTTGATGAACAATATAGATATCCGGTACGGGTTGCTTGATTTCCTTATCATTTTCCTGCATCAACGTAAGTAAACGTTCAATACCCATCGCAAAACCACAGGCTGGCGCAGATTTCCCTCCCACTTGCTCAATCAGACCATCGTACCGCCCACCCGCACAAACAGTTCCTTGTGCGCCTAATTTGTCGGTAATCCATTCAAATACCGTACGATTATAATAATCAAGCCCTCTTACCAGGCGCAAATTAATCTCAAAATTAATGCCTTGTTCGCGCAGTATATGCTGCAATGATTCAAAATGAGTGCACGATTCTTCATCCAGATCATCAATCAGCTTAGGTGCGCCTGCAATGATTTCCTTCATGCCAGGATTTTTGCTATCCAGTATGCGCAGTGGGTTAGTATGTAAGCGCCGCAATGAGTCTTCATCCAGTTTGTCGTGATGCTGCTCAAAGTATTTAATTAACCGGGTGCGATACAACGCACGTGATTCAGCATTACCCAATGTACTGATTTCCAAGCGTAACCCAGGAATTCCCAATAAATCCCACAGACGCGAACACATGATAATCAGCTCTGCATCAATATCCGGTCCTGCATATCCCAATGCTTCGACACCCACCTGATGAAATTGCCGATAACGTCCTTTTTGCGGTCGTTCATGCCGGAACATCGGGCCGGAATAATATAATCTTTGCGGGCCGGCATATAACAGATTATGTTCGATAACAGCACGTACACAGGATGCGGTACCTTCTGGCCGCAATGTTAAACTGTCATTATTGAGATGATCAATGAAGGTATACATCTCTTTTTCGACGATATCAGTGACTTCACCAATCGACCGAATAAACAAATCAGTCTGTTCGACCAAGGGCGTGCGAATATTCCGGTAACCATACGCCGCAAGCCATTGATGTATGATCTGTTCGAAATGTATCCACCGGTAAGATTCATCCGGCAGAACATCATTCATTCCGCGAATTGCTTTAACTCCGTTCACCATCAGACAGTTTTTCTCGGATATTTTTCGCTGACGTATTTATCAACAATCTGACGAAACTCATTGGCAATATTGTCGCCTTTTAAGGTCACGGTTTTTTGCCCATCGACAAATACCGGTGCCACCGGAGTCTCACCGGAACCCGGCAGGCTGATACCGATATTGGCGTGTTTGCTTTCACCGGGACCATTGACCACACAACCCATCACAGCCAATGTCATGTTTTCAACACCTTCATATTGCCCACGCCACACGATCATTTCATCTCGCACATACGCTTGAATACTTTCGGCCAATTCCTGGAAATAAGTGCTGGTGGTACGACCGCATCCCGGACAGGCAGCTACTAGCGGAACGAATGCACGCAGTCCCATGGTTTGCAGAATTTCCTGTGCGACAATCACTTCCCGCGAGCGGCTTCCACCCGGTTCCGGTGTTAACGAAATGCGAATGGTATCCCCGATGCCTTCCTGTAAAAGCACTGCCAATGCCGCTGTCGACGCCACGATACCTTTAGAGCCCATGCCTGCTTCCGTCAATCCCAAGTGCAATGCATAGTCACATCGCGCAGCCAATTCACGGTAAACCATGATCAGATCCTGCACACCGCTTACTTTACAGGATAAAACAATTTTATCGCGATTAAGACCAATCTCCTCCGCCCTGGCTGCGCTTTCCAACGCTGATGTGATCAATGCTTCCCGCATCACATATTTGGCATCCTGTGGATCACTGGAAGCTGCATTTTCATCCATAATACGCGCCAGCATCTCCGGATCAAGACTGCCCCAATTGACACCGATACGCACGGGTTTATCGTATTTGCAGGCCGTTTCAATCAGGATGGTAAATTGCTCATCGCGCTTTTTACCCTGTCCGACGTTGCCAGGGTTGATACGAAATTTTGCTAAAGCTTTTGCGCATTCCGGGTAACTGGTCAGTAATTTATGACCATTGAAATGAAAATCACCGACCAGCGGCACATGACACCCCATATCATCCAAGCGCGCACGAATTCCCGGTACGGCACTTGCCGCTTCCATTGAATTGACAGTAATCCGTACCAATTCAGATCCTGCGCGCGCTAACTGTGCAACTTGCTCGGTGGTAGCCATTTCATCGACCGTATCGGTATTAGTCATCGACTGCACTACGACCGGTGCACCGCCACCCACCATGACAGTCCCGACCCTGACACCCACACTGGATCGACGCTTTATAGAGAAATTATTTTCTGACATAATTTATGTTATATATAGATCAAAAGATTACAAACATTTTATTTGAGTGTAAAGCGTGCGGTTCCGTCTTGCTTTTTGTAGGAAGGAATATTAATTTCCTGATCATTATAGGTGAGATTGACTCCCGATGCATTGCCCAAAACAATCGACAATGGCCGCTTACCCACGACCATTTGCTCACTACCGCCCTTCTTAAGTTGCTCAAATACGGAAGCACCCTTGCCGTCCACTACTTTGACCCATGAATCCGCAGTAAATTTAAAATATAAATTACCTAAGTCACTGGATGCAGCAGCCGGCTTCTCCATATCTTGCACAATAGATTTGTTTTCTGCCGCGACAGCCAGCGTCTCAGTTTTTACACCAGATTCGATATTCTGGGATTTCTCATTATTTATTTGGATACTCGGTTCCGGTGCCTTGTTAGTTTGGGTATTGGGCGCATTTTTAATGGTTGGCGATAAAGGCAACTGAATTTCAACGGATGCCTTCTCAGTAGTCTTCTTTATTTCATTGTTCATCGCACTACTACTATCCGATGCTTTATTCCAGATACCATACTCAGAAGTAAAGTAAGCCCCTAAAATAACAGCGAATAGGATAATGATAATGATGAGTCGATTGTTACCAGAGCCTTCCCGGTTTGAAGAGAACGATATTTGTTTATTTGTAAGTGGCGTTCGTTCATAGGTTGATATTACTGGAACCGACTCAGGAAGCATTTGCAATAGCGGGGTTGAATCCAATTGAACAAGATTCGCATAATTACGGATAAAACCACGCAAGAATGTACGCCCCGGTAATTTTCCAAAATCTTCTTTCTCAATCGCTTCAACTTGTTGTACTGAAATACGTAATTGCCGGGACACATCGTCTATACTCATACCTTTAGCGATTCTCGCCCTACGCAATATATGCCCGACGCTTTGCACAATACTTGCAGAATCAATATTATTGTTCTGATTGATCAAAAATGTGCCGGAATCAGTCATCCGTTCTGTGTTTGATCCCCTCACATCTATTTCTTCTGATGCCAGCATGTCTTGACTCATCGTTAAATCTTGCTGAATATTATCTTGCGCATTGTCATGCGCAGTATGTGGCAAATGATTCCGCATCGCTGTATTTAAATCGATATTAACTGAATCATCTGAAAGTTGATCATTATTGTTATTGCTCTGATTGTTATTGTTCATTATCTGATTTTTCCTTCTCGAATAGCGACTGCTTCTTTAGAATCAGGGAAGTGCTTCTGCAGCTGAAAAATATAGCTATCAGCAGCCAATTGATCGCCCTTTGCCTGCTCAATCTGTATTGCCAAAAACAAACTCTCAGGAGTAGATGAGTTACTTTGCAATAAATCAGTCAGTTTTGATTTTGCACTCGCTAAATTACCACGTTGAAAATCGATATCAACTAATCCAATCAACGCAGACAGATAATTGGGCTGAATTGACAGTGCTTTCTGGAAAAATACTTGTGCTTCATGATATCTCTGGCGCTTAAGTTCGCACAGACCCGCATTGGTAAATGCCATTTCCGGCGTTAAATAAAGCGGATCCTGTGTTGCTACCATAAAATGATCTATCGCCTGGTCCATACGCTGTGGAATATGCTGGCATAAAAACCATCCATAATTATTATTTATTTCAGAGCTCTTAGGTGCAAGCCGAATTGCCTGCTCGAAGTTATCCAGTGCCTTATTATCCTCATTGATCGCCATATTCACCAAACCCAATACATTGTATGCAGGCGCATAATTGGATTGAGCTTTGAGTGCTTCCGCCACCTCCTCTATCGCAACATCAAATTGCCTTCTATGGAAATACTCGGCAGCCAATTCTGTGTGAATTTTAGCGCTTTGGTGCGCTCGCTCTAATTTAGCCTGCTCGGACATTCCGTTTTCGATCGTTTGCTGTACACAAGCACTTAACCATAGAAGATGCAGCGCTATAAAAGAAACTAAGCGATATTTTTTCACTTCACTGCTTCCATTTTTACATGCGCTGCTGTGCGGCGTGTTTTATCTTTTACTTGACCTGCTAGTTGGCCACAAGCAGCCGCAATATCATCACCGCGAGTTTTCCTGACCGTTGTAACAAATCCTGCCTGCATCAATATATCTCTAAAAATATCGACAGCCTCCGACGGAGAGCGTTTAAAGTCAGATCCGGGAAAGGAGTTAAAGGGGATGAGATTAAATTTGCAAGGTATGTCTTGCACTAACTTTATGAGCTCGCGGGCATGCGCGATACTGTCATTCACACCATCCAGCATTACATATTCAAACGTTATAAAATCCCTGGGCGCTACTGCCAGATAACGCTGACAAGCCGCCAATAATTCCTTGATTGGATATTTTTTATTAATAGGCACCAACTGATCACGTAAATTATCATTTGGCGCATGTAAAGACACCGCCAGGGCTACCGGACAGCGCTCACGCAATCGATCCATCGCTGGCACCAAGCCCGACGTACTGACCGTAACACGACGCCGTGACAGCCCATATGCGTGATCATCCAACATTAAATCCAGTGCCATGACGACATTCTCGAAATTGGCCAGCGGCTCCCCCATCCCCATCATGACCACATTACTCACTACTCGGTTCGCGTCAGTGATGGCAGCACTTGAATCACTTTTGAGCGTCTTATTTGCAATCCACAATTGCCCAATAATTTCCGCAACCGTTAAATTACGATTAAAACCTTGCTTACCTGTCGAGCAAAAAGTACAGGCCAGAGCACACCCAACCTGACTGGAAACACATAAGGTACCACGGCTCACTTCAGGAATGAAAACAGTTTCGATGCCGTTGCCGGCCCCAACTGATAGCAACCATTTACGTGTTCCATCTGCTGCCACATGATCAGAAATAATTTGCGGCGACTCAATGACGGCCAATGCCGTCAATTTTTCACGGAAGCCTTTCGCCAGATCACTCATAGCGACAAAATCAGTCATGCCAAATTGATGAATCCAGCGCAATAATTGTTTTGCACGAAACGGCTTCTCTCCGATTTCCTTACAAAAATCGGTTAAGCCTTTAACATCATAATTGAGCAGATTGGTAGTCACTATCGTGATAGTTATGAGATTTAACGAGAATAGATATTCAATGTTGGGAAAAAGCAAGCAATCTCAACCGCAGCAGTTTCAGGTGCATCTGAACCATGCACCGCATTAGCATCAATGCTGTCTGCAAAATCGGCGCGAATAGTTCCTTTTTCCGCTTTTTTAGGATCTGTAGCGCCCATGAGATCCCTGTTCTTTTTTATGGCTTCATCCCCTTCCAATACTTGCACCATTACTGGACCGGATGTCATGAATTTTACTAAATCACCGAAAAATGGGCGTTCACGATGCACTGCATAAAATTGCTCGGCATCAGCTTGTGATAAATGCATCATACGAGCCGCAATGATCTTTAAACCATTTGATTCAAAACGAGAATAAATTTCTCCAATTACATTTTTCGCCACAGCATCCGGTTTAATAATGGATAATGTCTTTTCAATTGCCATCAAATACTCCAATAAATTAGTAAATTAATCGTGTATTTTAACAAAAAACACAGACTCAATTCGAAAAAACATACCGTATCAAGCGATAAGCAAGCCGCTTATTTGAAAAAACTTATCCAGACAAGCACTTCGTTATTAAATCAGATAGGATTTATCGACTATGGAATCGGATTAATGGCGATCACGAAAATATTTCTTGTTCTCGTAATAGGTTTCCTTACTATTATCTTCAACCCAACCAGGGTAGCCTAAAAGTGGAATAGGCGTCAGATCAGCGTTTGACGACAAGGATTTTAATAGAAAAGACTCTAACATCAAATCAATCGATTGGAACTGATCCAATAAGGTTTGATCAAGAAATGTTTCATCAACATTAAAAACAATCCCCTTACCCGTCATACCCATATAGGGATTTAATGCTTTCTCATACAATCCATGACCAAAAACAAAAAAACGCATGGATGACAATATCGCTTCACGTTCTCGCCAGAACAACTGCTTCCATTCAAAATTCCTTAATAATTGTATTAATATTTTCTGGCTACTTACAACGATAACACCGGATTCATCAAAAAGTGTTGCGGCATCCCTCAATACACTGCGCTGTTTGATTTTATTAATTGATTCAAATAACTGAGTTTGATAATGTAATTGATTGAGTGCCGACTTAGCGCGAGGAAAGATTTGCCATACCATCGCATTAAAAAAGTCATGCCAATTTTTAGTTCTTGTCTGCACCTGGCCTGTTAAATAAATTGTAGATTCATAGTTTTGTTCAACACATTGTTTTCCGCGTGTTATGGGTACGAAGCAGACTTTCTTTCCTGATCGAGTCACAATCCGCTGTTTTTGTTGAATGCTTAAATTATTCAAATCAGAAAGCTCGGGCCAATACTGCATGGCTGCAACATATTCCTTTAAATGCCGAAAGGATCCAAATATTGGAGAAATATCCATAAAATTGGAATCCCAACTCTGAATGTTCATAATCAGTCGATATGATTTACTGATCTATAGCTATATCACGAATGCTTTTCTCACTTTCTGCGCGCAAAAGCTTTAAATGCGCAAGTCCAAAGTGAATGAATGCAAGTGCCGTAAAAATTGGTGCTAACAAATTAATAACAGGTACAAATTGAATAAAACCTGTCAGCAATCCTAGTCCCCATAGTGAAAATCTATTAGAAGCACATATTATTTTGATCTCTTGTTTACTGGCATGTTCAGATAAAGCGTCATAACGAAATAACTGTTGATTCATAAAAGCTGCTGCCACAAAAGGAATAATAATGCCTGCCCCGATTGTCCATAATGGCAAGGTAACAACCCACATAAGAATAAAAATACCGATAGCAAGCATCGCATTAATAATACTTCCACTGATACTGCCCCCATGCTCGCGTTTCAGCCCCGGATAATTACGATTGGCAACCAATTTTATAAGTGCAGGCATCACAAAAATTGTTGTAATAACTAATGTCGTTATTATGATGAGTGGAACAAATATAATAATATGCAATAAGCTTTGAATACTGACAGCGACCCAGTCAGACTCAACATTCTTGAGCCATTCGCCAATACCCATCTCACTGAAGGCTTGATAAGTTAATTCTGAGAAATTATCCCAAAAGAAGTAACCGATTGTGAGCCAAAAAAGCGTTGCAACTAAAATTGGCCAAACTATAATCCAAGCAACCTTGAATCGTATTAGGTCTCTGAGTGCATTTACAATTGCTTTAAATACAGAGGGCATATTTTGAGTTCACAGTAAGAATATATATTTGATCTTAAAATGGCAATTATCTACGATATTATTCTGTTTTACTAATCCTAATCCAGCGAGAAGAATAGCTAACATAATTGATGACAAGTTAAATTCAGATGATAGCTACTACATCGTAAATAAATTTGACAATCTACCGTAATTAAATCTATAAAAATACATATGAATCAATATCGCTTTCCTCTATTGTCGAAAATTGAAAAAATCAATCAAATCAAACCCATTACAACAATAGATGAAAGTAAGTTTAAGTACTAAAGTTTTATATAAAAATGTCGATTAAATATTTAATAAAGCCCATTAAGAAGGAAGGAAAATGAAAATAGATAAATCATTACAGTCAGTAACCACCGTCTCTGTTAATGATGGAAAAAGGCGCACTGATCTCGTATCTAGCCCTAATACAACACAAGAAAATAATGTACACCTGAGTCCGAATGCCACAAAGCTACAAAATATAGACGGTACTTCGGCTGGTGATTCAATTGTAAATACGGTCCGAGTTCAGGAAATCAAACAAGCCATCAGTGAAGGTAATTTTCGGATAAATCCAGAAGTTATCGCTGATCGACTTCTCGAAACCGTTAAAGAACTAATACAATCTAGAAAGGATGCTGTTTAATGACATCATTTTTACATTCATCAAACTTTACCTCAGTTTTAGAGGCTGAAAAAAGTACTTTAGGAAAATTTATTGAAATTCTTAAAGAAGAAGAAGATGCTTTGGTTCAAGGGAAAATAGAGGAAATTGATTATCTCTCCTCAAATAAATCACGCCTGATCGAAAAATTGATACAAATTGATGGTCATCGTAACGAATATTTAAAAAATCAAGGTCTTGCTTTAGAGAAAAGTAGTATAAGTAACTGGTTAGAAAAACAACTCTTAAATCAACCTGGAATACAAACTTTATGGAATGAACTATTAGCGTTGGCACAGATAGCCCAAAAAATTAACCACTCAAACGGTTTAATTATCTCAACTCACCTTCAAAATAATCAGCGTGCTTTTGCTGCATTGCACTGTGCAGCAGGAAACGTTTCCCTATATGGATCCAAAGGTCAAACTTATATTTAATTTTTATTTTTTCTAATTTTTAGTATCTCTACCAATCGGTATTTCAGTTACTTTATCAGGATCAGTTGCTAAGATCATTACAGCAACTCGCCGATTTCTTTTCCTACCCTCAGGCGTTTCATTAGTCTCCATCGGTCTATTCTCACCATAGCCTACAGCGGTCAATCGACTCGCTTCGACGCCATTTTCTACAAACAATCTGATCACACTACTCGCGCGAGCTGCTGATAACTCCCAGTTTGACGGAAAGTTTTCAGTATGTATTGGCAAATTATCTGTATGTCCCTCTACCTGAATTTCATGCTCGTGGTCTTTTATAACATGAGCAACTGCTTGTAGCGCCAAGCTAGAATTGTCAGCAAGCTTAGCTTGCCCCGGGGAAAAAAGAACACTTGCGTTAATTTCCACAGTGATTCCAAGCGAGCTCTGCGTAACTCTTACTTGACCATCCTTTACCAAAGGCTCCAGCGCGTGAAGAATACTCTTAGCCATACTGCGCATTTTTTCTTGCTTTTTCGCTTTACTAGAACTTAGCTCATCAATAGGTCTGATTGAATTAACTTGCTCCGATTGTGGAATGTGAATAGGTGTAAATTCCGTGGATTGTGCAGATATTAAACTTGATGAATTACTACTTTTAAACGCACTAACTAATGAATGGCTTAGAACGCGATATTTATCTTCATTAATTGAAGAAATCGCATACATCACTATAAAAAATGCAAATAGTAATGTGATAAAGTCCGCGTATGAAACGAGCCAGCGCTCATGATTCTCGGTAGATTCATCACTTCTTAATTTTCTTCTTTTTAACATGAAATACTCAAAAGATCAGAACAATACTTAAATTTAGGCTGGTGCTAAATGTAATAACCTTCCAACCGGTTCTCAATAAACCGAGGATTCTCACCACTTGCGATGGCTACAAATCCATCAACCAAAATCTCTTGCATAACCACTTGCTCATTAATTATGCTTTTTAGCTTATTAGCGATAGGTAAACAAACCAAGTTTGCCAGCCCTACTCCGTATACTGTTGCCACAAAGGCAACTGCAATACCACTCCCCAGAAGCTCGGGATCCGTTAAATTTTCCATGACATGAATCAAACCCAATACAGCACCCAATATGCCAATTGTCGGCGCGTACCCCCCAGCAGCTTCCCAAATTCGAGCAGATTGGCGCTGATGCATTTCTAAGGCTGAGATATCAATTTCCAAAACTTCTCGCAGTTTCTCTGCAGTACTCCCATCAGCAAGTAACTGCAGTCCTTTCTTTGCCAACGGATCTTTTACCACTGATACATGCGACTCAAGGGCCAACAAGCCATCTTTCCGAGCAATATGGGACCAATTAATGATTTGTTTGATTAAGGCTTGTGGCGAGTTATCGGGTGGAAAAAACACCCATGCACTCATTTTGATTCCATTCAGAAAAATTTTGACCGGACTTTGCAACAAAACAGCTCCAACAGTACCACCCATGACAATTAAAAATGCGGCAGTTTGAATTAGAGAACCCGCATGACCGCCTTCAAGTATCTGTCCGCCAATGATTGCAACAAAAGCCAACGAAATACCAACAACGCTATTCAAATCCATTTTTGATTTTTTATTCATCGAAAAATCGCTTCATTACAATGGATGATTTATAAATAACATATCAAGAATTTCTTAAGCGGCTGCGTAAACGCGCTACTGCCTGGGTATGTAGCTGGCAAACGCGCGACTCACTGACTCCAAGCACCTCGCCAATCTCTCTTAGATTCATTTCTTGCTCATAATGCATCCCCATCACCTGTTTTTCTCGAGGTGGAAGATTATCAATGGCAGCAATCAGTTGAGTTCTAAAATTCTCATCCAGCAATGTATTGAGCGGGTCTCCCTCTGAATCCACCAATAGGCGATCCAGAAATGGCTCCTCATCATCTTGTTGGAAATCCTCGTAATAAATTAACTGGGCGCCTCGTGCGCTTTGTAATGTCTCATGATATTCATCCAGCGACATATCCAGCTCACACGCCAGATCCAGTTCACTCGGCGCGCACCCTTTACGTTGTTCTAATAAATTGACAGCAGCTTCTATACGACGCATTTTTTTTCGTATACTGCGCGGCAACCAATCTGCTTCGCGCAATTCATCTAAAATAGAACCACGTATGCGTTGCGCCGCATAGCTCTCAAATTGCCGGCCATATGAACCTTCATAACGGCTGATCGCATCCAACAAACCGATCATTCCGGCTTGAATCAGATCATCGACTTGTACGCTCGCCGGCAAACGGGTCATCATGTGATAAGCGATGCGCTTTACCAATGGCGTGAATTCGATAACAAATTGTTCTTTATCAATCGTTTTAGTTCCAGTCGCAGTATACATAATCAATTACACCGTAAAATTTGCCATACTAAGATGGCTTGTTCGAATCAACCGTTGCATAAAATTATCAGTACCCCCGTTATACTTATCCGGACATGAAGAGCAAAAAATGTCATGAGATAACTGCTTAAAACACAGTGCGGCTTGCGAAGTAGGAAATGCTTCAATAACAGATTTACACAGCTGCGTGGCGCTACGTAATTTTTCATCGCTTTGTATATAACCAATAAACTCAAGTGTCACAGAAAGATATTGGCGCGCCACTTTATGTAAATTCTGGTAAATGGCCAGTGACTCCGCCTCCGATTCCACCTTATTCACCAGAATGAGAAAATGCTGTCTCGCATATTCCTGACTCATGATCTTAATCAGTGCATAAGCGCCAGTCAGTGAAGCAGCCGATCCTGAAATCACGATCATCACCTGTTCTGAAGCCAAACTTAAAGGCAGAACATGCGTAGTACCGGTCATCGCGGTATCAATCAGCACAACATCAACAGATTCAGTCAGTTTTGAAAAACTCTCGATAATCCAATCTTGCTCTAATGAATTCAGCTTATTAAGCGCATGAATACCGCGCATAGCGGATAATATGGTTATATTTTCAGGGCCTTGCAGCAGAACTTGATGTAACTTCTTATCCCTGTTGATGACGTGAAGTAGATCAAAGCGTGCTTGCAGCCCCAGGTTAGTGCAAATATTGTTATGACACGAATTCTCGTCAATCAGTAGCACGCGCTGGCCATTCCTAGCCAATGCTGCGGCAAGATTCACCACAACACTGGTTTTTCCTACCCGGCTTTTCCCGCCAGCAATGGTAAAAACACGTGCTGAATCATGCGTCTGAAATGGCACCAAATTACGTAAGCCAGCAGCCTGATCCTGTGTAATCATCTTAGTCATGACTGAATCCTGCTAATGATTTTTCGCCAGTACGCGATGATTCTGCGTTATTCTTACTTGCCATAATCAAAGCAAATTCAGCATCTTGCAGCGTGAACGCAGAATCCCCTGGAGATGATTTAAAAATACGATGTAACAAATAGCGAGGATTGGCCGCATGAATATCCTCCGGAACCTTTTGCCCGTTTGCCACATAATGCAGCATCAGCTTTCTACGAATAACTGCATCCAAAGCCACTCCAAGACTCGCCGTTTCATCCACTTTAGTGATAATGCAACCGTAAATACCGTTCTTTTGGTAGGCGGAAATCACTTCATCCAAAGTTTTGCCATTCGACGCGGCGCTCAAGACGAGCATGCGCTTTACATCTGCGCCACAATTACTCAACATTGCAATCTGCTGTGTCACCATGTGATCACGCTGACTCATGCCAACGGTATCAATCAGTACCATGTGCTTGTTCTTCAACTCCGATAACGTAAGTTGCAAATCATCCGTATCTTTGATGGTGCGCACCGGAACACCTAATAATTGTCCATAAATTCTTAATTGCTCATGACCTCCGATACGATAGCTATCGGTAGTCAGTAACGCCACTTTGTCCGCACCATGCCTGATGACACATCGAGCTGCCAACTTTGCGGTGGTAGTCGTTTTCCCAACCCCCGTAGGACCGATCAATGCATACACCCCGCCTTTTTCCACTATTTCATCACTGGCAACCGTATGCAAATTAAACGCCAAAGCCGACATTGCTTGTTTCAAACTCTGTTCATAATCAAAATCCACGGTTAATTTATCTACCAGACGGCGTGATAACGAAGGGCTAAAACCGGCATCCAGCATGGCACGCAATAACTTCATTTTTTCCGGCCTGCGCTGCGTAAAATTTCCCCATGCAACGGTGGCCAATTGGTCTTCCAGCGTACTTTTCATGGCATGTATTTCTGCAATGATGTCATGCGCTAATGACGCAGACATGGCATCGGAAGATACCTTTTGGGCTTCTGCCGGCTCATGAATCAAAGACAATAATTTTGGATACGATTCTGTCGTATCCAGCGCTTTATGGTGTTCATACTGCGGAATATTAGGTACCGTTGATGGCGTTTCCACGAGGCTGGACATCTCGGAGTCCGCAAGTGCCATGATCTCTACGCCATCCTTTGTCTTTCTGTTTGAAAGTATCACCGCATCAACACCAAGCTCTTCTTTAACCTGACGTAATGCTTCTTTCGACGTGGGAGCAATATATCGTTTTACTTTCATTTGCTACCTCCAATAACAGCAGTGATTTTGATTTTTCTGGAACTTGGAATTTCTGAATGGGAAAGCACACTTAATTGTGGCAATGCACGCCGTAAAAATTTGGCTAATAAGAAACGGATCGCACTGGGTACCAATAGCACGATAGGTAACCCCAGCTTCTCCTGCTGTTGCGCTGCACTGCGAGCTTCTTTAAGCAAAGTATCGGCAAGTCCGGGTTCTAGTCCCGCACCTCCCTGTGCCCCCCCTGTTTGCATCACTTGCGCGAGTATATTTTCCAATTCATGATGCAAACTCATTACCTGCAACTCGGCACCTGCAGGGAAATGCTGCTCGACGATCGCACGACCTAAAGCGTTTCTGACAGCCGCAGTCAATTCGTTAGCATCCTGCGTATGTACCGCGTTCTCTGTCAGCACATCGATCACGGTACGCATATCCCGGATATGCACACTTTCTTCCAACAAGTTATGTAAGACTTTCTGTACCGCAGACAAAGGTAATAGCTTTGGAACCAGATCTTCGATCAGTTTTGGAAATTGCGTGCTCAAATGATCCAATAGTTTTTGCAATTCCTGTCTGCCTAACAATTCAGCAGCATGTAAATGGATCAAATGATTAATATGCGTCGTTACCACGGTACTGGCATCAACCACGGTATAACCATTGGCTTGCGCTTGTTCTCGCAAAGAGGCTTCAATCCATACGGCAGGCAACCCAAATGCCGGATCACTGGTCACAGTGCCGGGCAATTGCATAGTGACTCGTCCAGGATTGATGGCCAGATACATCCCCGAATAGGATTCGCCCTGACCGATGACCGAACCTTTTAGGGTGATACGATAACCATTAGGCCGCAGCTCAAGGTTATCGCGAATATGCACAACCGGCGGTAGAAAACCAATTTCTTGCGCAAATTTTCTACGTATGCCATTAATCCGTTTTAACAGCTCGCCCTGTTGGGCTCTATCGACCAGCGGAATCAATCGATAACCGACTTCCAGCCCCAACGTATCAATCGGAGTTACATCATCCCAGCTTGCATCCGTTCTCTCGACCAACGGAGCTTCCGGAACAGCAGTCGCCGTTGTTAATTGAGTACTTGCTGCACTTCTTCCCTTGAAGTATGCGATCGCACCCAGAATAGAAGCGATCAGCAGAAATACAAAATTGGGCATGCCTGGAATCATTCCCATGACACCAAGAATGCCTGCAGTAATCACTAATACTTGCGGCTGATTAAATAATTGACTTAAAACTTGTTCACCCAGATCTTCGTCCGTAGTGACACGGCTCACCACCAAACCGGCGGCTGTTGAAATAATCAGCGCAGGAATCTGTCCCACTAGACCATCGCCAATTGTCAGCATCGTATAATTCTTGGCTGCTGCACCCATTTCCATATCATGCTGCAGTACGCCGACAATCAATCCGCCAATAATGGTAATCAGCATGATCAATATGCCGGCAATGGCATCGCCGCGCACAAACTTGCTGGCACCATCCATCGATCCATAAAAATCCGCTTCTTGTGAGATGTTGGCCCGGCGTTTACGCGCTTCATCTTCACCGATCAATCCGGCATTCAAGTCGGCGTCAATAGCCATTTGTTTACCAGGCATGGCATCCAACGTAAAACGTGCGCTCACCTCTGCAATACGCCCTGCACCCTTGGTAATCACCACAAAATTGATAATGACCAGAATAATAAATACGATTATTCCAACGGCATAATTACCACCGACCAGAAAGTGCCCAAACGCTTCAATCACTTTACCTGCTGCATCAGGACCAGTATGTCCTTCCAGCAATACCACCCGGGTCGAAGCAATATTGAGTGACAATCTTAATAAGGTTGTGATCAGCAGTATGGTAGGGAAAACCGCAAAATCCAGTGGATTCCTGGTGTAAAGGCTCACCATCAGTACGATGATGGATACCGCAATATTGAAGGTAAATAATAGATCCAGCACAAATGGCGGCAAAGGCAACACCATCATAGCCAGAATCATGATAATCAATATCGGACCGGCAAGCGCCCTGAGATTATTCGTATCGACTAACGATGATAAGGTAGCTGCATTATTCATATCGTTTGCAGTTAAGCGCCTATATTGAGAAATCGGTTGATAAATGATTCATCTTATTGGTGTCCACTAAACAGCGTACTTGGGTTGATCCAATCCATCAGGCACTGGCACATCCGTTGGCGGTTTAGGAGCATCACCGCCATATTCGTTATAACGTTTTAACTGAAATATGTAGGCCAATACCTCAGCCACTGCGGTATACAGTTTTTCAGGTATTTCACTTTCAAGTTCGGCGTGATAGTACAAAGCACGTGCAAGCGGCGGCGCTTCAAGAATCGGTATGCGATTCTCTTCGGCCACTTCGCGAATACGTGCCGCTAACAAATGCACGCCCTTTGCAACCACCGTAGGTGCACGCATGGTTTCACTTTTATACTTAAGCGCCACCGCATAATGCGTCGGGTTGGTCACAATGACATCCGCGTTCGGTATCTCCGCCATCATGCGACGACGCGCAGCTTCACGTTGCAAACCACGAATCCGCGCTTTCACAAAAGGATCACCCTCATCTTCTTTATGCTCTTTGCGGATTTCTTCCTTAGTCATGCGCAGTTGCTTCGCATGCTCCCAGAGCTGGAATGGCACATCGATCACGGCGATTAATGCCATTGCGGCAACGGTTAACAGAAAACTCATCACCAAGTACTCGCCAGTACGCTGGATCCCGGAATCCACTGGCACTGTCAATAGCGCCATCACTTCTTCTTTGTTGTGCCAAATGATCAACGCTGCAACACCGCCAATGACGATGGTTTTGGCAATTGCTTTTACCAGCTCAACCAAGCTGCGCATTGAAAATATTCTGCCGAAGCCTTTAATGGGATTGATACGATCGAATTTGGGCAGCAGCGCCTTGGCGCTAATCATCCAACCGCTTAATAACATGGGTGCAAAAAACGCTACGATGATCAGTAACAGAAGTAATGGTGCGATTGCGATCAGGCCTTCAAAAGCTAGCTCATAGAAGCGCGTGAGCATTAAATCCGGTTGGAATGCCATTTCTCGTTCCAATTGCATGCCCACTTTCATGATGTTCAGTAACTTATCCATCAGATCGGCGCCCAGAAACAAGATGCCGGCCGCAGCGACCATTAATAAAGCGAATGTGGTCAATTCTTGAGAACGCGCAACCTGCCCTTCTTCCCGCGATTTCTCTATGCGCTTGGGCGTAGCCGGTTCCGTACGTTCTAAATCACTATCTTCAGACATGACAAACTCCAAATTCTTACAAATGAATTATCATGCTGACTGTCACGATTCAATAATGCGAACAACGAAGGAATCATCCCCTTTATCCATGCAATGCTGAAAGTGACCTTATATTTTGTTTTTTATCAATGAATTACTGATAAATTAATATATTAAATGGTTGCATCTTGAAAACTTTAGAAAGGCTGTGAATAATCCACATTCATCATGCCGAACAGCGCGAGCAATCTAACATTGCAGATTTTTCACGATGTTCAAAATGACAGTTACTCAGAAATTTCTTAGCATCTTTCCGACTGATTCATTACTTATTGATTTAATAAGGATATGTATATTACGTTACGTTTTATTCGCCGCCTCCTGATAATAGGCGTGTTAATTGCCTGCTTATTGATCATTACTGCAGGATTTCTACTACGTGGCAGCCTGCCACAATATGATGGTGAAATCGTGGTAGCGGAGTTATCCGCGCCGGTATCGATTGACAGAGATACGCTTGGCAGTGTTACTTTTAAAGGTCAAAACCGTGCGGATCTGGCCATGGCGATGGGCTACGTTCATGCACAAGAACGCTTCTTTGAGATGGATTTAATGCGTCGGCAGGCTGCTGGTGAACTGGCAGAATTATTCGGCACTGGTTTGATTACGCATGACCGCAGAGTACGCCAGTTTCGTATGCGATCACGCGCCGCAGCGGTATTACAACAACTTCCTACTGAGCAACTGCAATTACTGAATGCGTACCGGGTTGGCGTTAACCAAGGTATGCAAGCGCTGACCGCGAATCCTTTTCCGTACCTGCTGACGCGGACCCAACCAGCTGCGTGGCGCAATGAAGACAGCATTCTGGTGATATTCGCGATGTTTTTCACCTTGAATGAATCGAATATTTATCGTGAACTGAAACTATCCAGCATGCGCGCTGCATTACCCGACTCGGTTTATCAATTTCTGACTATCCCCGCAGGCAATTGGGATGCACCACTGATTGATGAACCGTTTGCATTGCCGAAACTGCCATCAATCTCTGACATTAATCTGCAAGCACTGGATGGGCATTTATTCAAAGACGATCACCCGAATACTGAATATGCACCGGGAAGTAACAGTTTTGCGGTTTCTGGTGCATTAGCCGATGGCGCTGCTCTGGTAGCGAACGATATGCATCTGACATTACGGGTACCCAATATCTGGTTTCGGTCGCGTCTCACATATCCATCCATGACATCCTCGGATCATCATGACATCACAGGTCTCAGCTTGCCTGGCGTTCCTTCGATCGTGATCGGATCGAACCGTCATATCGCCTGGAGTTTCACCAACAGTCACGGCGATTTCGCCGACTGGATTCGGGTAACCATCGATGAAAAAGATCACACACGTTATCTCGGCGCAACCGGCTGGAAACCGCTCAATATCATTCAAGAAACGATCCATGTCCGCGCTGCTCCGGATGAAGTGCTCACCATTACTGAAACCGAGTGGGGCCCCATCATGGCGCAGGATCATGACAAAACCCCTTTGGCGCTAGCCTGGACAGCACTACACCCCGAAGCCATCAATCTTAAGCTGATCGAACTGGAACACGCACAGACAGCCGAACAAGCCGCAAAAATTGCACAATTGGCCGGCATGCCGGTACAGAATTTTATTGTCGGCGACCGCAACGGCGATATCAGTTGGACGTTCGCAGGGCGGATTCCCAGTCGATCCGGCAATTATGATCCGCAATTACCTGCCGATTGGAGTATCTCGGATACCGGTTGGAATGGCTGGTTAGACGCCGAACACTATCCGTTAGTCAACAACCCCGCATCACAGCGGTTATGGTCTGCCAATTCCCGTGCGGTCTCGGGCAACCAGTTGGTGCTGCTCGGCAATGGCGGCTACGATCTGGGCGCAAGAGCCACACAAATTCGCGACAGTTTATTGGCGCGTAATCAATTTACCGCTACAGATATGCAGGCGATCCAATTGGACGATCGCGCATTGTTATTAGCGCATTGGTATCAATTGCTAAAAACCACCCTGGAAGCGGCTGACGACGATAGCTTGCCGTGGGTTGCCGTGATGAAAACTGCGTTAAACGACTGGAACGGATATGCCGCGGCGGATTCTGTTTCTTATCGCGCAGTCCGCACCTATCGTTATGAAGTCATGAAAACCGTGTTAAACGGCTTTGCCGCTCAAGTCAGGCAACAGGATGCAACTTTTAAGTTACCCAGACTCAGTCAAGGTGAATTGATCGTATGGCAATTGCTTGAGCGCCAACCTCAGCATCTGCTGCCGGTACCGTACAGAAACTGGGAAGAATTGCTACATCTGTGCGCTCAGGTTGTTGCCGTGCAACTGCAGCAAAACGGCGGCATTGCTGAACGCAGTTGGGGAGAGTATAACACTGCACGCATCCGCCATCCGCTCAGCCAAAAACTGCCCGCATGGTTTGCGCAATGGCTCGATATGCCGAATGATCCGCTGCCCGGCGACCATAATATGCCACGCGTTCAATCCCCTGATTTTGGCGCCTCGCAACGCTCAATCGTTGCTCCCGGCCAAGAAGAAAATGGTTATCTGGATATGCCCGGCGGACAAAGCGGACACCCGCTGTCACCTTATTACGGCAGCGGCCATGCCAACTGGGTCAGCGGAAAACCGACACCGTTTCTTCCTGGAGAACCTGAAAGGCAGATGAAGCTGATTCCAGCAAAGTGATAGTTTTCTGATTCTGTCCACATTAGATTGTAGGTTGAAATGACTACAGCGCAAAGATCAGAATGTCACATTACCCGCGACCAAACCGGTACCATCATTATGCGTCACGATACCCAGCACCTGAATATCCGTTGCAACAAGGGTATCGTCACCACCGGATCCGGCGGTATACAACACCATTGCAGTCTGCGTGGCTGAAAAATTGATGGCGAACAGGTGTTCTTCGCCGGTTGCAATGCCGGTGAAATCGATTTCTTCCCCCAACTCGGTTATAACATTGGCCAGTCCTACCGCCGTAAAGTCGGCCAATGCAAGCTCGATTTCTGCATCCAGCAGCACGGTGGCTTCCTGATTCGCACCACCGACAATGGCCTGATTTCCCAAGTCTGCACTATTACTCGTCGAATAATCCAGCATACCATCGCCATCATCATCCAGCAGTGTTTTAAGCGCTCCCGAAACTTGAATCAGGTCATCCGTGGCAGTATTGGCATTGGCGTCAAACTGGGTAATCGAGTCTGCGCCACTATTAGCACCCGCTGCGGCGCCATCCGAGGCTGCGCTATAAATGACTGTTTGGCGGGTATTATCATTGGCACTGCTGCCCAGAGGAATAGTATCGGCACCTGCACCACCCGTGATGTTGTCATTGCCTGCACCACTGGTCATACTATCGTTGCCAGCACCGCCGACAAGCGTATCGTTGCCTGTCCCTCCAGAAACCGTATCATTCCCGGAACCGCCGGTAATATTGTCATTGCCTGTGCCGCCGGTAATCGTAAAAGCACCATCCGTTTCAGCAACACCATTAAATGTCAGCACACCTGAATTGGCGGCATTCGACAACGTCAAGATAGCGCCGGCTGCCACCAAGGTGTTTTGCGTCGTGATGGTAACGGCTGTATTGGTATTACCGATGGTAATGGTCTCAATATTCTGAACATTATCAAAGTCGTTTGCCGCAGTGAACGCTGTATTGCCAGTTAGCGCGACCGTGTCCGTTCCTGCACCGCCATCCACGACGTCCGCACTGGCTAAACCCGTGACTACAGAAAATCTAAGCGTATCATTACCCGCACCACCGGACAGGGTGTCATTGCCCGATCCAGCAATGATACTGTCATTGCCATTGCCTCCGGCAAGCGTGTCATTTCCCGAACTACCGGTAATACTGTCATTTGCCCCGCCCCCCGTAATATTGAATGTACCATCGGTTTCCGCGGCACCATTAAATGTCAACACGCCCGTTGTCAGCGAAGTGGCCTGCAGTGTCAGAATGGCTCCCGCCGCTACCAGCGTATCCAGCGTAGTTATCGCAACATTGGTCGTCGTATTGGCAAGCGTGATGGTTTCGATATTCCTGGCATTGTTGAAATTGGTTGCCGCGACAGCTGTATTGCCGGTCAAAGCAACGATGTCGGCCCCAGCGCCGCCATCTACGTTATCCGCGCTGGTCAGACCAGCACCCGCCGTCAACGTGAACGTATCATTATCTGCACCACCAGACAGCGTGTCATTACCCAACCCTGCTGTCACACTGTCGTTACCATCACCGCCGGCGAGTGTGTCATTGCCCGAGCCGCCGATGATGCTGTCATTACCGGAGCCGCCGGTAATATTGAATGTGCCGTCGGCTTCGGCGGCGCCGTTAAACGTTAGAACACCCGAATTCGCCGCATTCGATAATGTCAACGTGGCAGCGGCTGCAACCAATGCATTCACCGTGGTGATGGTAACCGCCGTATTGGTCAACTCCGGTAATATAATCGCTTCAATATTACTGACATTATTAAACTGAGTGGCGCTAATCGCTGTAGTACCCGTCAGCGTGACGGTATCGGTCCCGGTGCCGCCGTTGATTGTGTCCGTAGTCAATCCTGTCCCGGCAATAAACGTGAACGTATCATCACCCGCATTCCCAACGAATATGTTATTTCCCGCACCGCTGATCATGCTGTCATTGCCCGCACCGCCAGTGATCGTGAAATTGCCATCCGTTTCCGCGCTGCCGTTAAATGTCAGCACACCTGAATTGGCAGCATTTGATAATGTCAAGATAGCGCCGACCGCCACCAGGGTGTCTTGCGTCGTGATGGTAACAGCCGTATTGGTATTGCCCAGTGTAATGGCCTCAATATTCTGAACATCATCAAAATCGTTTGTGGCGGTAAAAGCGATATTACCCGTTAGCGCAACCGTATCCGTCCCCGCACCGCCATCCACGACATCCGCACTGGTTAAGCCCGTGGCCGCGGCAAATGTGAACGTGTCATTGCCTGCACCGCCCGTCAGTGTATCGCTGCCCAATCCGGCCGTGATACTGTCGTTACCGTTGCCTCCGGCCAGTATGTCATTGCCCGAGCTACCGGTAATGGCGTCATTCGCCCCGCCGCCCGTGATATTGAATGTACCATCGGTTTCCGCAGCACCATTAAATGTCAGTACGCCACTTGTCATTGAAGTTGCTTGCAGTGTCAAAACAGCGCCCGCCGCGACCAAGGTATCCTTGGTGGTAATGGCGACAGCGCCGGTAGTATTGGCAACCGTAATGGTCTCGATGTTGCTGACATTATCAAAATTAGTGGCAGCAACCGCCGTATTGCCCGTCAAAGCCACCGTGTCCATCCCTGTTCCGCCATTGACGATATCTGCAGTGGTTAAACCGGAACCTGCCGCAAAACTGAAGGTATCATTATTGGCGCCACCGGCGACAATGTCTGTACCTGTGCCGCAAACCATGCTATCAGCGCCCGCACCACCGGTAATTGTGTCATTGGAAGCGCCGCTACTGGTGATGCTGAAGGCACCATCCGTTTCCGCGGCACCATTAAATGCCAATCCACCGGTAGTCGTTGTCGACAATGCCAATGTAGCACCTGCTGCCACCAGGGTATCTTGCGTCGTGATGGTAACGGCTGTGTTGGTATTACCCAAGGTAATGGCTTCAATATTCCGCACATTATCAAAATCTGTTGCGACGGTAAAAACAGTATTCCCCGTCAAGGCAACCGTGTCCGTCCCCGCACCTCCATCCACCATATCTGCAGTGGTTAAACCTGTAACCGCAGCAAATCTAAGCGTATCATTACCGGCATCGCCGGACAGCGTGTCATTGCCCAATCCGGCGGTTATGCTGTCGTTACCGTCACCACCGGCAAGCGTGTCATTACCTAAGCCGCCGGTGATATTGTCATTGCCTGAGCCGCCGGTAATATTGAATGTACCGTCGGCTTCGGCGGCGCCGTTAAATGTCAGTACACCCGAATTGGCGGCATTCGATAGCGTCAACGTGGCGCCGGCTGCAACTAGGGCATTCACCGCGGTAATGGTAACCGCTGTATTAACCATATCCGGCAACGTAATCGCTTCAATATTGCTGACATTATTGAATTGGGTGGCAGTAACCGCTGTAGTGCCGGTCAGCACTACCGTATCGGTTCCGATACCGCCGTTGACTGTGTCCGTAGTCAATCCGGTTCCGGCGACAAATGTGAACGTATCATCGCCCGCATTCCCAACGAGTGTGTTATTTCCCGCACCACTGATCATGCTGTCATTGCCCGTACCGCCGGTGATCGTGAAGTTACCATTCGTTTCCGCGCTGCCATCGAAAATCAGCACACCCGAGTTGGCGGCATTCGATAACGCCAAGGTGGTTCCCGCAGCAACCAAAGCATCTTGGGTAGCAATGGTAACAGCGGTATCGGTATTGCCTAAGGTAATCGCTTCAATATTCTGAACATTATCAAATTCATCCGTAGCGGTAAAAGCAGTATTGCCCGTCAACACGACCGTATCCGTTCCTGCACCGCCGTCCAGCATGTCCGCACTGGTTAAGCCTATGACCGTGGCAAGCGTGAACGTATCATTGCCTGCACCGCCCGTCAGCGTGTCATTGCCCAATCCAGCAGTGATGCTGTCGTTACCGTTACCGCCAGTTAAACTATCATTGCCCGAACCACCGGTAAGCGTGTCATTCGCCCCGCCGCCCGTAATATTGAACGCACCATCGGTTTCCGCAGCACCATTAAATGTCAGCACACCCGTTGTCAGTGAAGTTGCCTGTAGTGACAAAATAGCGCCTGCCGCGACCAACGTATCCAGCGTAGTTATCGCAACATTGGTCGTCGTATTGGCAAGCGTGATGGTTTCGATATTCCTGACATTGTTAAAATTAGTTGCCGCGATGGCTGTATTACTGGTCAACACGACAGCATCCGTTCCTGCGCCGCTGTCCACCGTATCCGCGCTGGTGAGACCTGTGCCTGCCACAAACGTAAAACTGTCATCACCTGCGCCAGTCGTGATGTTACTGGTTGCCGTTCCCGCGGTGATATTGAACTTGCCTGTTGAACCGGCAATTGCTCCGGTCAATGTCGATCCCGTAAATCCGGTTACCGTCACGGTATCGTCGTCCGCAACACCGGTAATTGCAAGACTGGCCGCACCTGCGATGATAGCGATCCCATCATCCACCGTGTTATCCGCCACTGCGACACCAAACGTACCGCTGGTCGGATTTGAAGCAGCCAGATCCCCGGTCAGACCGGTAATATTAACTATCCCAGCCGCACCACCCCCAGCAGTGACGGTCAAGGCCGTATTATTGGTCAGCGCTGCAGCATCGATCGTCACAGTATCCGATGCCGCACCGGCGGCAACATTCACCGAAGTTGCCGCTGATCCCGTGGTAATAGCGATTCCGTTATCGGCCGCATTGGCTGTCGTCACTGTCAGCGATCCACTGAGATTGGACGCAATGACATCTCCCACCAGATTATTAATCACCAATGCGGATGCACTCGCTGCCGCTACGGTCAATGCCGCATTTTGTGCTAATGCGGCTGCATTCACTGTGACGGTATCGCTCGCGTTATCGGCAATCAGGTTCAGCGCTGTGGAACCAGTAATCACTGTACGCGCATTGGTAGTGTCATCGCTCAGCTCATAGTTTTCGATGTTTGACAAAGCGGTTACAGCGCCGTTACCTACAATGGTAATTTTTTCGCCATTCACGCCCGTGCCCGGTGCCATGACGGCACCGCTGAAACCTTGGTTCTGTGCCGCCGACAGCCGTACCGCTGCGCCCGATGTCAGGTTCAGTGCAGCTACGTTGTTGATCGTGCCACCGCTGATGTCCGCGCCTGTACTCAAGTTCAGCGTATCGGCAACAGTGTTGTCGCCATTGATCGTGCCGGTAAAGTTAAGCGCGCCAAGTGCAAACGTTACCGCATCGGTGGCAGAATCCGCCGTGACATTCGTGGTTGCATCGGCAATCGTGACCGTGCGCGCATTGCTTGAATCGTCGCCAATGCTGTAGTTCTCAACGTTGACCAGCGTGGTGACGATGCCATCGCCGGCAATGGTGATGGTCTCACCATTCATGCCCATGCCCGGTGCCGTGACGGCACCGCTAAAACCCTGGTTCTGTGCCGCCGAGAGCCG
>NZ_QJJP01000001.1:296601-317621 GCF_003201565.1 Nitrosomonas sp. Nm84
GCGCGCATTGCTTGAATCGTCGCCAATGCTGTAGTTTTCAACGTTGGTCAGCGTGGTGACGGCGCCATCGCCGGCAACGGTGATGGTCTCACCATTCATGCCCGTGCCCGGTGCCGTGACGGCACCGCTGAAACCCTGGTTCTGTGCCGCCGAGAGCCGCACCGCTGCGCTCAATGCCAAGACCAGCGCCGCCACATTAGTTATTGTGCCGCCGCTGATATCCGCTCCCGTGCTTAAGTTCAGCGTATCGGCAACAGTGTTGTCGCCATTGATCGTGCCGGTAAAGTTAAGCGCGCCAACGTTGAAGGTCACCGCATCGGTGGCGGAATTCGCCGTGACATTCGTGGTTGCATCGGCAATCGTGACCGTACGCGCATTGGTTGAATCGTCGCCGACATTGTAATTCTCAACATTGGCCAGCGTGGTGACGGCGCCATCGCCGACAACGGTGATGGTCTCACCATTCATGCCCGTGCCCGGTGCCATGACGGCACCGCTGAAACCTTGGTTCTGTGCCGCCGACAGCCATACCGCTGCGCCTGATGCCAAGACCAGCGCCGCCACATTAGTTATTGTGCCGCCGCTGATATCCGCTCCCGTGCTTAAGTTCAGCGTGTCTGCAACCGTGCTTTCACCCGTGATCGTGCCGGTAAAGCTCAGCGCGCCCACATTGAAGGTCACCGCATCGGTGGCAGAATCCGCCGTGACATTCGTGGTTGCATCGGCAATCGTGACCGTACGCGCATTGGTCGAATCGTCGCCAATGCTGTAGTTCTCAACATTGGACAGCGTGGTGACGGCGCCATCGCCGACAATGGTGATGGTCTCACCATTCACGCCCGTGCCCGATGCCGTGATGGTACCGGTAAAATTCTGGTTCTGCGCTGCAGACATTGTTACGTTATTGGTTCCCGCAACGCCCGTCGCATCAAAGGATAAATTGGAGAAATTGGTCACTGTTGCAGCTGCAATACTGGAACCGTCTTGTACACTCAGTGTATTAGTACCTGCGCCACCATCCAATACGACTGCTGTCATTACCAAAGGTGTCCAGGTTGCCGCCGTAGAGATTGACAAAATATCATCCGCTGCAGTGCCTGAAAATGCCGTTGCATTGGTCGCTAAGAATGACTGAATACTGGATGGAGGCGGTGGTGGTAAAGATCCCCCTCCGGAAGATGGCGGTATTCGCAATGGATCCGATTTTCCATCGCCGGTCACATCACCTACTTTGGGACCAGCCGCTGTGATGGTGTTGGCAAAAAGCGATCCCGTTGTGCTAATTACCGTACCGGCGACATTGCCCTTGGCAGCGCCTGATTTCATCGCAGCTTCAATATTTTCAGCCACAATTTGTACTGCCGCAATACTTGATAGTACTTTTGACTCATTCGTACTACTCGTGGATTTATCCGTAACCGCCTGGTTCAAATTAGCGATAGTTTGTGCAGCATTCGCTAACAAAACGCTCGCTTTGAGCACCATCGCACTGTCAACCCCCGATCGTACAGCAGCTTCCTGAATCACGTACGCAATCGCATCTTTGGATGTTAAATCAACCGGACCTGTATTGCTCGCAAGTGATGCAGCTATTGCGGCTATTGTCTCATAAACCAAATCGATCGCTGTGGTTTCATCTGGCGCAACCCCGGAACCACTCAATACTGCAGCGGTTTGACTGATAAGTATCTGGATTTGAGCGGCCGCGACATGAATAGCCAGTGCAATACCGGTTGCAGTCGCGTCGGTATCGGTACGGATCGTTTCTTTAATGGGATCGAAATGCAGCAAATCGATGCCGGTATTTAAGCCCAGTGAAGCCAGTATCTTTACCGTGGCATCCTGCACTGAAATGGCACCATTTCCCGTGATCTCATCAATCAGCGTTGTCAGTGGATTAATGACTGTCGCACCCGCCGGTGCCGTCATATTCCCTTCAAACGGCTTGCCCGTGGCGGCATCAATCCCCCCCGATGCAATTAAATTACCAAAACCGGCTATACCGGGTAATAAAAAACTACCTAATACATCTGTTATTGCGCTAATTTCTCCAGGATTGAGCAATCCATCGCCATTCAAATCCGCAAATACCTGTGCGCCTTTGACGTAGCCATCGATGACCTTGCCTGCTGCTCCCGATGCTAACAATGTTTGCATTGCAACAACACTGGCGATGTCAGGCGTAACATTTGCCGTTACGCGTTGCAACACATCCAAACTTGTTGCCGATCCCGCTTGCTCAATCGAATAAAAAGCAGCGACTGCAACCTGATTACTGAATTGACGAGCGGCTGCTCCCCAATTCGCATCGTTCTGATCAACCGATACCAGTGCCATCGCCACCCAATAAATGACTTCCCCTCGACTTACGCCTGCGTCGAGCATGCGCTCTATTTCTGAGACTGCCTGCGCTTTGTTTTCTTCATTTACCAGAGAACCCACTGAATTCTCGACAAATTGCACAGAAAATTCATGGTTAGAAAGCGTGTCCGCATACAGTGCCTGTTTAAACACATCCGTTTGTGCAAGACTAACGGCCAGATCCTTGGCGGAATCACCCGTAGTGTTCATCCATGCCAGAAATTCGCTTAAATAATGTGCGCCAGGTGCTGCTTTGAACATCATTGCAACGGTTTGTATAATTTCCAGCTGCTTATTTTCCATAGGACTTCTACAATCTATCAATTTATTCAGGATAATATTATCATTCGCACAATTTTCTTCACGCATCCCACTGATGACTTCATGGGCAATGCACTATGCAACAAATCTTTGTAGGAAATAATGAAGAACAAACGGACTTTTACCTATTAATTATTGAATTACAACAAGCAACTTTAAGTCTCTCGTGTCGGAATATGCCATGAATCCGCAAAAACAATCCGTTTCAAGTTTGCAGCGATTCATTTTCAATGAATAACCGCATTTATTTATGATATAAACAATCCATTGCAACTATCGCGACATCATCGGGATTTCCTTTTCTTAAACACATTCATCCATGCCTTTTAGCCCGATCATTCTGTGGACCGATGCGCTGATTTATTTACTTGTGGTTATTGTCGCGGGTTTTATCGGCTATGTGCGTCATCATGAATACTTACTGGCACCGTGGAAGCGTGTCGGACATAGCGCCAGTGGCATGTCTGCGCTGACAATCCTACTGTTCTTTTTAACCATCGGGTTACTCGATACGGTGCATTTCCGCCCCGCTCTGGAACATACGACCGACCAGGAAAAAAAGGTTTACAGCGTCGAAGTACTGAGTCTGCTCGATATCTTGGTCACGCCGCTACGCACGCAAGTGGAGAAAACCTATTCGGCGCCACTGGCGTCGCATCTCTATGCAAAAGAAACGGTTGAGCTTCCGGATGGCGGGCAAGCACGAGCCTTCGCACGGCTCGTCTATGGCGGTGCACATTTACAAAACCCGGAAACGGATCGCATGAACGATATTGCATGGCGCGCTGCACAAGGCCTGGCATATGGTTTGTTGGCCTGGAGCTTGCTGGTGATTGGTTTGGTGATCATGTTATCTCGCCGCAATCAGCAAAATTTCACACAAAATCTGGCAGCCATCTGGCACCACACCACGGAAATTCCCTGGCGCGCCATATTGATCACACTGTTCATTCTGCTGCTGCTGATCGGCTGTGTGTCGCAACTGGCAACGCATTATCATGTCTTGGGCACTGACAAAGTCGGACAGGATATTTTGTATCAATCGCTCAAAAGCATTCGCGTTGCATTGGTGATCGGCACCCTGACCACCCTGATCATGCTGCCGTTCGCGCTGCTTCTGGGCATCATGGCAGGCTATTTCAAAGGCTGGATCGATGATGTCATCCAGTATACCTACACCACACTGAATTCTATCCCGAGTGTGTTACTGATTGCCGCAGCGGTATTGATGATGCAAGTGTATATTGAAACTCATCCGGAGTTATTCGAAACCATTGCATCGCGCGCAGATCTGCGTTTGCTGTTCCTGTGCATCATTCTGGGCATTACCAGTTGGACCGGTCTGTGCCGGTTGTTGCGCGGCGAAGCCTTGAAATTGCGCGAACTGGAATATATCCAGGCAGCGCATGCCTTTGGTGTGTCGCATTGGCGCATTATCAGCCGTCATATTCTGCCGAATGTGATGCACCTCGTTTTGATCGCAACAGTCATGGATTTCAGCGGTCTGGTTTTGGCGGAAGCGGTGTTATCGTATGTCGGCGTCGGCGTTGATCCATCGATGATCAGCTTTGGCACCATGATCAATGCGGCACGCCTGGAAATGGCGCGGGAACCGATGGTATGGTGGGCTTTGATGGCGGCATTCGGTTTTATGCTGACATTGGTATTGAGCGCCAATCTGTTTGCAGATGCGGTACAAAATGCATTAGATCCACGTACCCGCACATTAAAACCAAAAAACAAATTCTTGCCGGGCTCTGGAAAGCTGGAACATGCACACAATAAACCCACCGATACCATGACTCCATCAGGATCTTCTCGTCCATGAGCACCTTACTGGAAATAGAACATCTTGAAACCCTGTTGCATACCGGCGATGCGCCAATACGTGCAGTCGACGGATTGACGTTAAGCGTTTCACCCGGGGAGACTTTTGCGTTGTTGGGCGAATCAGGCTGCGGCAAATCGATGACGGCACTGTCCATTATGCGCTTGCTGCCGGATGTCGGCGAGATTGTTGCGGGTCACATCAGAATCAACGGTACCGATCTGCTGCAGTTACCCGAAACTGAAATGCGCAAAATCCGCGGCAAGCGCATCAGCATGATTTTTCAGGAACCGATGCTAAGTCTGAATCCGGTTCTCACCATCGCCGAACAAATTGACGAAGTACTGAAACAGCATTTACAGCTATCCGACAAGGCGGCGCAGGCACGCATTCAGGAATTGCTGGAACAAGTCGGCATACCGGATGCACCGCGCCGCATGCACGACTATCCGTTTCAGTTTTCCGGCGGCATGAAACAGCGTGCCATGATTGCCATGGCACTGGCCGGCGAACCCGAATTACTCATCGCCGACGAACCCACAACTGCGCTGGATGTGACAATCCAGGCACAGGTGCTGGATCTGATGCGCCAAATCCAGCAACGCAATCGTATGGCGATTTTGCTGATCACGCATGATTTGGGTGTGGTGGCTGAAATGGCGCAACGCGTCGCCGTCATGTACGCCGGAGAAATTGTCGAACTGGCAGACCGGCATGATTTCTTTAATCGCCCGGCACATCCTTACTCGCAACAATTATTTGCCTCGTTACCTGGAAAACACAAACGCGATCAGGCATTAACAGTCATTCAGGGCAACGTGCCGTCACTATCGCAACAGTTCACCGGTTGCCGCTTCGTCGATCGCTGCAATCAGGCCTTGGATCTGTGTCGTCACGCTATTCCGCAATGGCATGCCGTTACCGATCAGCACCAGGTGCGTTGCCACCTGTTCAATCAACAAGTAAGCGTATCCGACAAGCTACCAGTGAACAATGCGCACCACGAAGTTATTAACACCGCTCATTCGGCACCCATTGCAGCGGAAACCAATCTATTGCAAGTAACCGGTCTCAAAGTCCATTTCCCGATTCGCAAAGGATTATTCAAGCGCGCGGTAGGCCATGTCAAAGCCGTCGATGGCGTATCGTTGACAATTGTGGCCGGCAAAACCTTGGCGCTTGTCGGTGAATCAGGCTGCGGTAAAACAACCATCGGAAAAAGTATTTTGCAGTTGATTCAGCCAACCGCCGGCAGTGTGCGCTTCAAAGCGCAAGAACTGGTAGGGTTAAAACAAAGTCAGTTGCGGCAAATACGCGCGCAGTTTCAGATCATTTTTCAAGATCCCTATTCTTCGCTCAATCCACGCATGCGCATCATTGAAATTCTGCAAGAAGGCATGGATGCGCTGAATGTCGACAAAATGCATCACGTTGGCACCGGCAATCAACCGCCCAGCTATTCTAGGGAAAAACAAATTGATGCATTACTGCAGCGCGTCGGATTGCCTGTTGAGGTAAAATGGCGTTATCCGCATGAATTTTCCGGTGGTCAGCGGCAACGCATCGCGATTGCCCGCGCTTTGGCTGTGAATCCCGAGCTGTTGATTTGCGATGAACCGACCAGCGCTCTGGATGTCTCCGTTCAGGCGCAAATCCTGAATCTGCTCAAATCATTACAAACTAATTTAGGACTTGCATTTTTGTTTATTACCCACAATATTGCTGTTGTAGAATATCTGGCTGATGAAGTTGCCGTAATGTATCTGGGGCGAATTGTTGAACGCGGGCAGATGGATGAAGTGACAAATCACCCCAAGCATCCTTACACGCAGGCGTTGCTGTCGTCGGTTCCACAGATCAAACCTGATCCTGACCGGATCATCATTCACTTGAAAGGAGATTTGCCGTCACCGGCCACACCGCCGTCAGGTTGCCATTTCCATCCACGTTGCCCCCATGTGATGCCGGTTTGCCGGGAAACTTATCCGTCCGCCAGTGTATTCAGCGCAACGCATACCACCCATTGTTTTCTTTATCCACAAGAACAAGTTTCTGAGAATTATGAGCATTAATACCGAAGTGGCACGTCGCCGTACTTTCGCCATTATTTCACACCCGGATGCGGGCAAAACCACGCTGACCGAGAAGCTGCTGATGTACGCAGGCGCCATTCATATCGCCGGCAGCGTGAAAGCACGTAAAGCCAGCCGCCACGCCACCTCCGATTGGATGGAAATTGAAAAGCAGCGCGGCATCTCGGTCGCCAGTTCGGTGATGCAAATGGAATACCGCGATTGCGTTATTAATCTGCTCGATACCCCCGGTCACCAGGATTTCTCTGAAGACACTTATCGCGTACTCACCGCAGTGGATGCAGCGCTGATGGTCATTGATGCCGCCAATGGTGTGGAAGCCCAAACCCTACGGCTGCTGGAAGTTTGCCGTGCGCGCAACACGCCGATTGTCACTTTCGTCAACAAAATGGATCGCGAAGTGCGTGAACCGCTGGATCTGCTGGACGAAATTGAACGGACACTCGGCATGTCTACCATACCTTTCACTTGGCCTGTCGGTATGGGCAAAGGTTTCCATGGCGTGTGTGATCTGCAAAACCATTGCATGCGCGTATTCCAGCCGGGATCGGATCGAATCAGCGATGATGATGAAGTGATTGCGCAGTTTGATGATGCAAAAATTCAGCAGCGTTTTGGTACCGGTCTGTCCACCGCCTTACAGGAAATTGATCTGATCAATGGCGCTTCGCCCGCTTTTGATCACAAAGAATTCCTTGTCGGCAAACAAACGCCGGTTTTCTTCGGCTCGGCCATCAATAATTTTGGTGTCAGAGAGATTCTCGATGCCTTGGTTGATCTGGCGCCACCGCCCGAATCCCGCAATGCGATTCAACGCGAGGTTTTACCCGGCGAAAAGAAGTTCTCCGGTATGGTATTTAAAATTCAAGCCAACATGAATCTGGCGCACCGCGACCGCATTGCATTCGTGCGCGTTTGTTCAGGTCATTTCAAACGCGGCATGAACTTGAAAGTGGCGCGTAACGGCAAGGACATTCGCACCAGCACCGTGGTGTCGTTTTTATCCCAACGCCGCGATATTCTCGAAGAAGCGTATCCTGGCGACATCATCGGCATACCCAATCACGGCACGTTACAACTAGGCGATACCTTGACCGAAGGCGAAGTACTGCAATTTACTGGATTGCCATTCTTTGCACCGGAGATTTTCCGCACTGTGGAAATTGCCGATCCATTGCGCAGTAAGCAGCTTAAGCTGGGATTGGCGCAATTGGGTGAAGAAGGCGCCATTCAAGTATTCCGGCCGCATTTAGGCAATGTGCTGTTGCTCGGTGCAGTAGGCACACTGCAATTTGAGGTGGTTACCCACCGTTTGCAGCATGAATATGCCGTAGCTGCCCGCATTGCACCAGCCAAATATCAGTTAGCACGTTGGATTACTTCAGACGATCCGCGGGAATTGCAGCGTTTTATCGAAGCCAATGCGCATCGCATCGCCTACGATGCCGTCGATGCGCCGACCTTTCTGGCATCCTTCGGCGCAGAATTGAGTGTTGCCCAGGACAACTGGCCCGCCATTCGCTTTCATAAGCTACGCGAACATGCTGGCTTGGTTTTTCAGAGCCATATGAATGGATGATGGCAGAAGCCAATGAAATGGATGCCGCTTTTTTTATTCCTGATTTTTTTGACTTCTTCAGTTCCGGCCAATGATTTAACACAGCCAGACGCGGCGACACCCACTCGGTTCGTCGTGATGGGCGACATGCCTTACACCGATTCGGAATATGCGTTGCTAGAACAGCCCGACGGCGCGATCGCCAAAGCCATTAAGGCACTCAACCCACCGGTATTAATTCATTTGGGTGACTTCAAAAGAGGCCGGTTAAGCTGCGACGATGAACGCTACAAAGATCATTATCGCCAGATCGCTAATCTCAATCCACATAGAACAGTCTATACACCTGGTGATAATGATTGGACTGATTGCGACCGGTTCACGTTTTTCACACGACATGACGAGTTGGAGCGATTAACTTACTTGCGCCAACTTTTCTTTCATCAAGATTCGTATCAATTAACCAAAGATATTGCTGGGCTTGTTCGGCAGGAAGGTTATATTGAAAATGCTCGTTGGCAAATGGGCTCAGTCGTTCTCGCCACGCTACATATTCCCGGTACTAACAATGGCAGAAAGGAGATTCTGCGCAGCGACACTCGGGATGCATTGAATGAGGCGGATTATCGCGATCAATCCAATGCAGAATGGCTCAACCAATTGTTTACAGTGGCGAAATCCGCACAAGCGGCAGTGATTGCCTTCCACGCCGATATTTTTGACTTTGATTACACCAAACCTGTTTGCACTTTGGAAAACCGCATGGAATGCGATGGTTATCGAATGATTCGTGATCTGATTAAAAGTAAGGCGACACAATTCAACAAACCGGTTCTGGTCATTCACGGTGATAGTACAGCCTATTGCCTGCATCAGCCCTACCCTGAAATTCCAAATCTTTGGCGACTCAATGTGCCCGGAGATTACATACACACCGACGTGAACCAAATCCTGGTCAATCCGAAAAACCGGGATATGCCTTTCGCAGTAACTGGTGTACTCAATCCAAAACCCGCTCCGGCGGTATGTAGTTATAGTTTTCTGGGTAATCCATTCATTCTCCTCTTTTGACACTGGGAACACTTTTATCATGATTTTCAGCATGACAGGCTATGCCACCGCCACCCAAGAAACACCTTATGGATCTTTCAGTCTGGATCTGCGTTCGGTTAATAATCGTTACCTGGATATTCAGTTCCGACTGCCGGATGATTTTCGCAAGCGGGAAGCGACCATGCGCGAACTGCTGTCCACGCAGCTCGGTCGCGGCAAGGTAGAATGCCGGCTTAATTTCTCACCGGCTACGAATACTGGAGATAATCAGCAACTGGACAACACATTACTGGACAAACTGCTGCAATTAGATCGAACCGTCAAAACACTTCACCCTGCAGCGCAATCGCTAACCGTAGCAGAAATACTGAAATGGCCAGGTGTGCTGGGAAATGATAATTTTCCCATCGATGAATTAGGCGAAATCAGCATCGGATTACTGCAAGTCGCGCTGGAAGATCTGAAAGCGGCACGTACTCGCGAAGGTAACAAACTTAAGTTTATTTTATTGGGGCGTATCCAACAAATGCGCCAGCTCCTGCAGACCGCAATTCCACGTATTCCAGCCCTCATCGCCACTTTTGAGGAAAAATTGCGTACCCGAATCGAGGAAATACTGGGTAATTCGGAAGATGATCGTATTCGCCAGGAAATCACACTGTTTGCCGGAAAAATCGACGTTGACGAAGAATTATCCCGCCTGCAGGCACATCTGGACGAAGTGGAGCGGATTCTAAATAAAGGCGGACCAGTCGGCAAACGGCTGGATTTCATGATGCAGGAATTAAATCGCGAAGCCAACACCATCGGCTCAAAATCCGTGGATCTGGAAATATCCCGGATTTCTATGGAGCTAAAAGTGCTCATCGAACAGATGCGCGAACAGGTGCAAAATATTGAATGATGGCGCAAAACACAATCGACGTTAACTATATTCACATGGCATACACAATAACCCATACTCAAGCTCCTTATTTCGGGTTATAATTACGACCTTTAATAGCTTCTTGTTAAATAACAAGACATTGTTATAAAACAATAAGTTTCTATCGCCCGGGTGGTGAAATAGGTAGACACAAGGGACTTAAAATCCCTCGGGCTTAAACCGCCCATGCCGGTTCGATTCCGGCCCCGGGCACCAAAAATCAATGAGTTAAACTGCCTCCGGCAAAGCCGGAGGCTTATTGGGTGAGCGCCTCAAAGGCGCCCTAAACCATGAGCCCCCAAGGCGGCTAAATGTCCAGTTTCATTTGGCCGTAGCGTTCATTCTCATGCTTATGGTTGCAGATATACGCCCTGACTATCCATTCATCAAACCCGACCGTCGAAACAGCGATAAAAAAATGTATCGCGTGAAAAACCCACCACCTTGCAGGCGCGCGATACATTGCCACGCTCGACTGCCAGATTAAGCAAGCCAAGCTTGTGTTTGATGACATTTTGTTGAAAACTACTCATGGGATTACTCCTTTACGCTTCCGCGATTGGTTGATAAAGATTCTCATCTCTATCAAACAGGGTAATCCCACCTCTTGGCAAGACCCTACTGTCAGATCAAATCTGAACTAATACAACTCAAATCTAAACTGACAGATACCTAAAAAATTGGTAACTGTCAGGTCAGGTGTAAACCAGTACAAACATACAAACCCAGATCTATTCTGATTCAGTATACTCTATCGCATAATTCCAAACTAACCTATCCTCTTTATTTTGGTCCGAGTATAGAGAAATATCTTTTCTGAAATCCCTAGCTTGTTTTGGTGGAATATAGACATAAATATATTCATTTTTTTCTGAAAAAATAATGCAATCAATATTATCGTTATTCGCACAATCTTTAATGGTAATTTTTAATTGCACCCCATTCAAAGTGAATTTTTCAGAGTTATTGATGATACGCCCCGTCATTTCATAGCTGCTGTGTGAGAGCTTAAATGAAACATTTTTTAAAACTAACTCTGAAGGCAAAATTCTGTTTCTGGATTTATTCTTTTCATATTCTTGATACTGCCAAAATAACAAGCCACCAACCGCACATACCAAAACAAAAACCCCTGCAAATTTTCTAAATTTTTCTGATACTACCAGCAAAATCAATACAATAATTCCTGCGAGCCATTTCATTATCTATCCCTTATACAATCTGGCCTAGAAGATAATCGGCAGCGTTTTCACGCTGGAGCATCTGCCAAGTATCAACTTCGAGCATACCCTTCCCCGACTATTTCCCAACCTGCGCAACAATATCAACAAACACTATGGGATGCGCACAAACTTTCCCGCTCCCAGTTCCATCAGATAACAAAGTTCACTCAAATGCATAATGAGATCCTAACCAACGAGAGGAAATCTCTGGCAATTGACCAGTTTCAGTTTAATTACCTCCGGAGCCAGAGGCTTATGTTTGATGCTCCTGAAAGGAACCGTTTACGAGCCGATAGAGTGATGCCTAAATACCCAGCTAACTGATCATAGCGTTCATCTTCCTTCTCCTGATCTCGAATATACGCCCTGACCATCTCCTCGTCCAATCCAGTGGTGATACGAAATATCCACGAGCCCAAAAACATCCCCCCGTGCAATTCCTTCCTTTATTCAGCTGGCGTGATATTGCTATCGCACTTTTACTTTGATAAACCCTACCACACGCGACACCGGGTACTTCGGTGAAATACTTATACACATGTGAATATGATTCGGCATCAAATCACCTTGTTCAATCACATTTTCTTTCTAATCTGCCACGATGACGGGCGTTAGCAATGGCTTTAAATCCGTTAACGGTAAGTTAACTATAACAAGGAATCAAACAGAACCGATTCGATTCTCTAAATACATATTTGACTATAGCTCTGTACGCAACCGAACGGATCGTATTGGGTCTTGCGTGTATTGTCATTTACAAGGCGTAGAAAAATCATACACGCTCTATCATCGGGATCTAGTGATCACGAATAGAATGAAAGGATCCTTTGCCAAAATCATTTTTACAGGACTTGTTGCAAGTGGATGACGCAATTACTTTGAATTGTCGGCTCCGGTGTTATAGCCATTGATAAGGCCACCAATACAATCAATCAGGTTGCAGGTATGATTGGTGAAAAAGAAATTCAACTGAAACATGCCAGAGCAGTGATTGACAGAAGAATGCTCCATTTATATTTGCGATAACCCACTAACGTCGGTAGGTGTCGCTATGGAGATAGGTTTTATACTGAGTAAATTGCTCAGCAGTCGTTAAACTTTTAGGGATGCAAACCCAATAAAAAGTGAGATACCTGGACAGACTGACGGACGTGGCGATTCTGGAAACGATCCCGGCATAGCTGATTATGTACAGTCATTGTGGCACGAATTGCGTGAACTTAACCACATGCAATCCCAGCTCATAGCACTTGAAGTACAACAAGCGGGCAATAGTTTGGTGATCATGATGATAGCCAGGTGTAATTGCTGCCGTTTTACTAAGTGTTGCATGGTTAGAATTCTTAGCTACCGCAGTGATGTCATTCTGACGGATAACAATTAAGGCATGCAAAGATGTACGTATCTCGAGATCGAAGTAACTAGCAAGACCTAATCTCCTAAAAAAACAGTTCGGTATCTACAATGCACAATTAGTTTTTTTAAAGATTTAGCTTAAAAACTTAAATTGTTTAAAACAATACCATCATTTTTACATATGTTTAGCATGAGTGGCTTTACGAGATGAAGAAAGATAATTTCTCTAATGTGTCCGTGTTGATTGGATTGGCTTTAACTATTGGATTTCTATCGTGGGCTCGGGTAATTGTTACTCCTTTGGCGCTAGCGATACTGCTTACTTTTTTACTATCCCCAATTGTCATTTGGTTGCAACGATATAGTGTGCCGCGGATTTTGGCGGTAGTTTTAGCGGCCTCTCTAGCTCTGAGTATTGTAATAGCTGCGGCATGGAGTATTACTATCCAGATAACCAGTTTAGTAGATTCCTATCCAAAGTATGAAGAAAATATTCTTAGCAAGATTCATGGATTGTACGAACGGGACCAGGACGGTTTTCTGGACAAATTACAGGGAGCAAGTGAACGAATAACTGAACAAGTAAGTGATAAGCAAGTTGAACAGAAAGCTATCACGGCTAACGAGAAAGAAATCGTTCAACCCGTGCGCATTGTAGAAGAGGGGCCATTTCGTTTCTCACAAATATGGTCGATCATTGGCCCCATGCTAGAACCCATAGCCAATGCGGGTTTTGTTATCGTGCTAGTTTGTTTTATGCTGATTAATCGTGAGGATCTACGTGATCGTGTCATTAAGCTGATAGGGGTTGATCAGATTGCCAACACTACTCGAGCATTAGAAGACGCCGGAGAGCGAGTTAGTCGCTATTTACTTATGCAGTTACTTATTAACTCTGGCTATGGTCTAGGTATAGCAATCGGCTTATGGTTTATCGGCGTACCCTACGCTGCCTTGTGGGGGTTCTTTGGTGCGTTACTGCGTTATATTCCTTATCTCGGGCCATGGCTTGCAGCTATCCTCCCAATCATGCTAAGTCTTTTGATTTCACCTGATTGGTCAATAGCTATCATGGTAGCTATATTGTTTGGTATGCTTGAGCTCCTCACCAATATCATACTTGAGCCACTGATTTATGGGCGAGGGATCGGTGTTTCTCAAGCAGCGCTATTAATTTCTGTTGCGTTCTGGACTTGGTTGTGGGGACCTATTGGACTTATCTTGGCTTCACCGTTGACTGTATGCATTGTGGTCCTAGGACGATACGTTCCTTACCTTAATTTTATCGATACGTTGCTAGGAGATCAGCCAACATTGTCGTCTACAACTCGTTTTTACCAAAGACTTCTTGCAGGTGATGGTGATGAAGCTTCAAGAATAATGGAGCTTGAGATAGAAAATGATAATTTAGCTTTTGCGTTAGATACGCTTGCAGTTTCAGCATTGGTTCAGGCGCGGTTGGATTTACGTAACCATAAAATTGATTCGAATGAGCAACGCGAGTTGATAGATGACTTACGTGTAATTATTGCTGATCAAGATTCTGAAAATAATAAAGATAAAGCGGTTATGGAGGAAAACACCGTTTCTGCATCTAGAATCGCTATTCTGGCGATCCCCGCTAGAGACAAAACTGACGAATTAGCTGTGACCATGCTGTCTAAGCTAGCACAAGATGACATACATTTTAATTGGTACGAAACGCATTCAGCGGCCATGGTGTCAGACACGCTCGCTTTAATAGAGCAAATCAAACCCGATATGGTAAGTGTCGTCGCAATTCATCCAGGAAATTTGACACATACGATTTACCTTTGCAAACGGATACGCGATCGCTTTCCACAAATGTTTATTATGGTTTGTCGTTATGGGTATAAAGAAGGGGAGTTATCGGAAGTAGATCAAAATAAAATACAAACAGCAGGTGCAAATAGAATTGCGCACAATTTAAATGATTCAATTTCCGAATTTTATAAATTAAATACCTTGGATAAGTTAGTTAATCTAGATAATTCCAATCTTAAAGTGGAGAGTAACCTTAATTTGTAAAATCTCCGCAAAGGACTCACTTCCATGGGCCGCGCAACGCAGTCACAATCTCCACCGGGTTTTGATATACCTCTCTCCGTTTGTCATATAAGGGGATGGTTGTACCGTTGATGCGGTTCTGCGCTAGCGTATCGAGATCGACATCAGCGATGACCGCTTGTTCCATGTTAATCTCTCCTTCTGCAGCAATGCCATCACGCGAGAACGGAAAATCCGATGGTGTCATGATGCTGGCTTGACCGTAATTCAAGCCCAATCCTTCTACCGGTAGGTTACCCACAGTGCTGGCTATTGCAACATAAACCTGGTTTTCGATCGCTCGAGCATGGGCACAGTAGCGCACGCGTAAGAAACCCTGTCGGTCATCAGTGGAAGAAGGCACAAACAGGATGTCGGCACCCGCTTCGCAAACCTGGCGCGCCAACTCTGGAAACTCGATATCGTAGCAGATGAGAATACCAATGGCGCCGTAGTCGGTTTGAAACAAATGAAGCTTGTTGCCTGCAGTGGTATCCCATTTGTCTTTTTCCCAGCGAGTACGATGAATCTTATCCTGAGTGAACATCTCGCCACTGGGAGAGAACATGAATGCAGTGTTGTAGAGCAGTCCGTCACGCAGATTGGGGTGAGTACCGGCGATTAGATAGAAATTATATTTCTTGGCTAATTCGGCCATCAGGTCAATATAGCGCGGCGTGTAATCATGCAAGCGACGAACAGCGGCCTTGATATTGTTTTCTGTATCAAGAAAGGACAGCAGTTGGCTTGTGAAAATTTCCGGTAGCATGACGAAATTGGGTTTGTATTCGGCGGCGGCCTTGAGGGTGAAACGAACTTGACTTTCAAAACCGCTCCAATCACTGATAGACCTTAACAAATACTGCACTGCAGCAATACGTACTTTCACAAGACAACTCCTTCAGAAATTAGCGTCGGTTTCTTTTTGTTGTAACGAGGATTAAGCCATACGATCAGTGCGGCATAACCGAGACTCTCCTGATCTTCTGGAATATATCCACTGACTGTACCACAATAATTAAATCCTTCATGCAATTGAAAGCTGAGTACAGGATCATGGATGTCGCCCCAAACAACTTTCTGTGCATAAAGCTCAGCTGACATTTGATCAGCGTAATGATGATAGCCCGGCAAACGACCACAAGCGATAATACGTTTTAGGTTAGACTGGCGACATAGTCGCCGACGTCCCTGATAAAGTGCGTGGCCAATTCCGGAACTTCGTAGTTCTGGATTGACGAATACCTCAGCGGCATATAGCGTTAAGCCATGTGGGTTGTGAGTGTCGAAACTGCCGCGTGCGGTGATTTCCTGCCATGTATGTTGAACTTCCCACTCATTCCACGACACTACTAACGAACTAGCTGCGCCGACCAGCTGACCATTCGCTTCTGCTACCAACTGTCCTCGGGAGAAAACTTCAAGCTGGTGTCGTAATAGGTCTTCGCGCCAAGCGGGAATAGTTGGATAGACGCGCTTCTGCAGATCTATAAGTGGTTTGATATCGCTAACGCGAGTGTGCCGGACAATAACTTTTAAGCTCATTTTCAAACAAAACCATTGGTTGTAACAAATAGCGAAGTAAAAATATACCACTAAAGCGCACAAAATTTTGCTGCAATGACAGAATAAAAGTGTACCGGTCTGAAGGCCCTGTAGCTGATGCGATCAGTATCCAGTGAAAGGCGACGAGGATGTATTCAGTGGAACTCCATGTAAAGATTCGACGTGCCGGTGATGGCGAACGTGAAGTTGCACGTTATTTTGTTATGCGCCGCAAGAGCGAATCGGTGTCTCCTAAACTTGCTCTTTTCACTGGCATATTGAGCCATCCTGAAAGCCGACAAACATATTCATGCTAAGCAGCGTCATACTGCGGTGCGGATATTGGAGCAATATGGAATAAACACGGTTCTACTTGTACTAGAGATGTGCGCTTTCGCACAGAAAAGCATAAAGAATAGGTTGATAATCGTTACCACCTTCTCAGTTAAAACCGCGCCAGCCAGCGCATCTCCCGATGCATAGTCGGATGGCTGGAAGTTTGCTCTCAGCCCCAGTGCGCACACCTCCTCTCACATGCGCACTGGGCATTTTCCTATGGGGCGATATTCAGCGACTGATCAGAAGATTAACCGGCCGCATGACTGGCCTCTTGTCGTTACTAAATTCCGCCCCCTACTTCGTAATATCTCAATTCAAAACATCTTTACACCGCTATTTTGATTTGATTTCTCCCAAAAATTAAGCAAGGTGGATTGACCATCAGCTCTGAGTTCTTCTTATGCCAATGCCAATCACAATGACCGCTGATACTTGCATCCATTACCCTGCAAAACATAACTGCTGGATAATGACTTTTCCGAGCTTAAATCCACACTTGCTTTTTTAGAACTTCTTCTCCATGTTGCAGTATTCTATCTCTAGTCTGAGACACTACACGTTAACCTACAAGTTCAGCGATTAACTGGTTTAGATGCCGGTACAGTTAATGCTGGTACTGATGTTGGCTGTGTATCAGGTAAAACTTCTGAAGATTTAGCATCAGGCTGTGGTTCATCTTTTGTAGCTGGCTTATGATCACTTGGCGCTGCATCTGATTGAGGCACAGCCGGAACAGCTGTATCAGATTTAACTTTATTCTCGATTGTTGCTTCGCTTTTGTTCGTTAAAAACTGCTTGCGCACTGTTTCCAGAGTGTTTTGATTCAGGTATCCGCTATGCCAGAGATAAGCGATGCTCCCTAACAGTACCAAAATAAATAAATAAGACTTCCATGGACTTTTCTTTTCTGCATAAGGATCGGTAAGTGAACGCTGAGCGCCGGGTGGTAAGGTAGCCATTTGTGTCAGCGATGCACCAAAAGGAATATTAATGATAGCGCGAGTATTGACAGCCCAGCCATTGCCATCCAGCAATGGAGCCAGGTTACGCTTCCGTAGCTTGAGAAAAGCAAGAAGAACTGATGGACCGGAAATTAGTAAGAGTAACCCAATAATAGCCAATGGCATTTGCCACCAAATCAAACTGATAAAACCTGTTACGACAGCTGCAATCGCGGTGCCAATGGCTCCAATGGCCAGACCAATCGCTGCAAAAATCCCCGCAAACTTGCCGACGTCGAATGGCGCAGGAGGCGCTTTACCAGCTTCTGCAACTTGTACAGAGTTTGCGATACCTGATGTTGCCTGATCTTGAACTGATTTTTCTCGCGCACTTGCCACTTTCTCGATTTGCTCTCCAATCATTTTGCCGATCCGCTTGTATGGATACCAGAAAGCTTGACGCACGCTGATGGGGTGTTCGATGATTTTGACGATGGTTGCGTCCCAATCCTGCCCTTTGCGGTCATAAAATATACCATTACGACCGACCATAAGATTATCCGCATCCCCATTGGTAAAGGCCGCAGCAATGCTCATTTTCTCGCTGCCGCCTCGGCGTTGGCAATCGCAATAGGCAAGATAAGTGCCGCTTAAATTGGCCATGCCACTATGCTTATTGATATCTGTCACGCGCAGGCAAAAATCACAGCTGCGACCATCCAAATATAATGATCCTGTCTGGAATATGGCTTTGTTCTGAGCAGTATAAAAATCGCGGAACGATACAAAATTATTCAATAGCTGAAAAAGATCACGGTGATAACGAATCAATTTTTCAACAGAATTAATGGCATCCCATGCATAAGCAAGCGATTTATCCTCATGGATCAGCGACATGATTTTCTCTTGAAAGCCACCAGCCAGAATAGCGCGGATGCGTTTGACTCCTAACGATTCAACGATAGCCCCTCGTTTAACATCTAACCATGCTTGGTGCATTGAAAACTTATTGCACAATTGTTGCCATTCTTCACTACTCAGATTTTCTTTGCTACCCAGAACAGGAGTGATAACTTTATCTCTAAATTCAGTGATCGCATGTATCCACGCAGGATTAATTTCTGCGGCAAGCGGCAGTGGCTTATTCGCTTCAATTTTTGCTACAGGCAAGGAGGCGATTTGTTCAGACTCGGCAGATAAATTTTTATTGGCAAGCGCTTCGTATTCTGTGATTGCAGGATTGAGCGGATCGCTGGCTCGTTGATCAAATTCCGCAAGCCGACAACGCGTAAAATAATCATCAATTTTGGCCTTAACGGTATCAAATGCTATCTTGGCAGCTTGAGTTTCTTCCCCAAGCGGAAGAATGCTGGCTGCATGATGTTCCGCTAATTGCCACCATTCCGAATAAGCATTAGCTTCGGTAAAGAATTGATTGACCTTCTCTTCCGAAACGCCGGGCAAACCCGAGCGATCATCTTCCGCACCTACACAAGTAATGATTTCGTCAATGACTGTTTGTGTATCGGTGTCGGTGGTCGCGTTTGAGGGAATAATACCGTCACCATTGAATTTTGTGCTCGCATAAATCTTATTCAAATCGGTAGTATCTTCAATTGAGATGGTAAGTTCATTGTTTTTGCCAATGTTCAGCAAAATTTGTCTTGCTGAAGCAAGCAACGCAGCTCCTTCTGGAGAGCTGTCATCAATAGAATCCAGAGGAAGAGTATCCGCTCCGCGAGTAAGATCTTCAGGATTCTTAAGCATTGATGTTGCCCAATTAGCGGCTGCAACAATTTCGGGTACACGAACATGGCCATCAGCATCGGTATCGATGAATTCAAGTGTTTTGCTATCAAATTCAAGATCGCTAGTTGGACAACTCAGTGCTGCCCAGAGCTTTGGATCAAGCTCGCCGAGAGATTTTAAATCCCCTGCCGTTTCTAGGCGGACCTGATCAAAACCACCTGAACGAAAAAAACGCCATTGATGTGAAGTATTCATAATTCCCTTTTTGTGATATCGGTTGATTAATAATATGCGATTCATCCGCTGCTAAATCAAGCTGGCCTCAGACATGCATCTCCGTGATCAAATGAATAATGTTGATTTCGATATTGGATGAACTATTTTTTCAAAGCTCTATTCACGACGTGATAAACAGGCTGTCACATGATTGCGATAGAAATTTTCAGTTAGCCCAAGGATATCTGCTTCATTCTTGCAAATATCTAATCTCGATTGATTCTTTGCACTGCTCTCTTCGAGGCGAGACGGTAATGGTTGAATCCTGACGCTTGGTTGAGCAACATGACTACCGGATGGAAGAAATTCCACATCAAGCTGCACAGGCACGGTGCCAGCAGAACCAAAACCAAGTTGAACTGAAGCTTGCTTTGATAGGTTGATAATTCGGTCACCACCACCGCCCCAACGATCATTAATACGTACTATGGCTTGCTGCTTGGTTTTCAGATTAGTCACCCGTACACTACTACCGATGGGTATTGTGCGATGAGCTGCTGTCAATTGTTCAGAGTCATAGGGCTCGCCACTTGCAGTAGTGCGCCCTTCCATATCATGGGCGTAGTAAGTTGCGATACCTGTTTCAGATGGCCACAGAAGCTCTTGTGCCGGGTTTTCTATTTTTTCCTGGCTAACTGATGGGGCTGAAACTTTTGTTTGCATAGATTCATTTAATATCTGCTCACGAGTTTCGAATATTCGTTCAGCATTCTGGTTAATCACTATTTCATCACCAGACGGCGTGGAAGGTAGAGTATCGCTCTGCCAAGGCGCTGCTGCACATCCGCAGAGAAATAAGGTGAGAAGACTGTAGATACACTCTTTTTTCATAATATTACGCTCGCTTACTGTTAGACGAGTTCAAGTTTGAAATGCAATTTTTGTAAGATTAGCAGAAGGCAAGCAACGTTACCATTTAAACATCATTGACGGAAAAATCAAACTGATACGGCAAGAACCATGAAACCCAACACCAACACAGACGAGGTATGCTAATTTTCAAGGAGAAAAGTGGCCTCACTTGATTGGACAGTTTCTTGCATTTCTTAAGTGGAAATCTTACGTTAATGCCTATCCTGCTTTTTACATTGCAAGCAGGTTATCGAAGTAGAACTCATTTGGTGTTTTGTCGTCAAACGCGGTGTAAGGTCTGTTTTGGTTGTAGAACATGAAATATTTCTCTAAGCCTTGTTTTGCATCACATACGCTGCCATAGTGTACGTCGTCAAAGCAATGTGGACTAATGGGTGGCTGAATTAAGAGACGCATTAGCTCATCAGATTTAAGTTTGTTGCTTGTTTAGCATAAAACATTTGGCGTCGCAGAGCTAAGGTTCGCCGTTTTATTTTTTCACGTTCATTCAAAATAGATTGTCCTCGATTATA
>NZ_QJJP01000002.1 GCF_003201565.1 Nitrosomonas sp. Nm84
CCAGTTCTTGAGTGTCCCCTTGGGTAATGACAGACGTTTTGCAGTTTCAACCAGAGTCAATCCACTTTCTTTGAAAAACTTAACTGATTCCTTCCAAAATTCCTGGCTATATTGTGTGCGGGGTAATTCCATTTTCATCCTCCATTTCATGTCTTCATTTTATGAAACTTCAGACTCCATGAAAATCAGCATACCTCAAGGATTGAAACGCTGGTACTCAGTTAGATACCAGCGTTGTAGGTCGTAGCGCCCGGCCCTAAAGCCGGGCGAGGATTGAAACCCAAACTCCAGACAGAGGGTTGTCCACAGAAGACAACCAAGAAATCAAAATTGAGGGGAACCAATGAAGACCCAATCACTCTTAAAGAGTGAATCAACTCTCCCTTCTTTGATTCTATAACCGCATCAACCAGTGCATCAATGCATAGTCGGATGGTTGTTTTAACTTCTTACTCTTACTCCTCTTACGCCAGCGCTCTTCCGGTGCTGGTTTTTTTATTATCAGCATGCCAAAATATTGAACCCTCACAATCTGAAGCAGCTGTCAGCAATGTTTGCTGATCGGTAAATAATTTGCCTACTTAGCTTTTCCGGCAGCTGGTTTATAGAAAAGAAATTCTTCAACTTGAACCGTCTTCATATACTCTTTAGACCAAGACGGGGTTACTTCTCGATGGTGAAAATATAAGGCGCCATTTGTTCTGTCTTTGAGCTGACGATTTAGAGCCTTTCGGGTTATATCCTTGGCAGTCGCATAGGACTCATCTTCTTTTGCATCGTCCGGACGACCGTCACACCACCACGAAAATTGACAAGCACCTTTCTCTTGACCTTGTTTAACTACGCCACATACAGTTTCGGGAAATCCCTCATGACCCACTCGATTCATCACAACGTTTGCTACTACTTCCATTCCTGTAATGCTCATCCCCCTTGCTTCCCAGTAAATAGTGCGCGCAAGGCAAGTAATCGCATCTTCCATAGGCTCATCGCCTGTTGGATCGACGGCCTGAACTTGTGGTTTTGTAATTAACTGGGCGGGAGAAGGGGGTGTTTTGCTTCCTTCAGACGCAGCTTTCTCTTCCAGAATCTCAGCTTTTTCTTTTGCAATATCTGCCTTTTTGGCCTGATCATCCGCAGCTGCTGATGAAATTAGAAACGATGCGGTTATGCAGCAAAGCAGAACTTGAGTAGTTTTTTTCATATTTTAGCTTTTTAAATTTTAATTGTTTATTAAGAAAATCGATGAAACTCATTCTTATGGTTTTAGCAATCCTACTTTCTTATAGAAAGAAATTAAATAGGAGAATCGACCTAGGATACTGCTCATTAGCTTTTAGAGTCCGTTCGTTCGTATGGTGTTTTTATATCTATCTTGCAATCAAAATTAAAGCAATGTTCGGTAGTGTACAGATGAGTTTGAAAAAAATGGGCAGTATTGATATCTCAGGCAAGTAGGTAAACGAATAAGTAAACTTAATATAAGGAAAAAATGAAAATGAAACTATTTAATTTTTTATTAGCGATACTGGCGGCATGCCTAATCTTTTCTTCACCGATAATGGCTGCTACTGATCAGGATCCTAACTTCATAACTGAAAGAAATCGTGAGATTGCAAATGCAAAAGAAAGAATACATATATCGGAAGGGCGGATTGACTGCATACAAAAGGCGAAAGATTTTGAAGCCTTAAAGACATGTAATAAAGCAGCGGATAGAAGAATGGATGATTTAGAGGTTAAAATCAAAGTAATCCACTCTGGAAATAAACCTAATCATCCTGATAATAAACAGGACGATAGTCAATCTCAGCACAATTAGTTCGGCAACAACTAAACTTAAAAATCGCCCGGCATTCTTTGGATGCGGGCTTTTTTATTGCGCGTTGTTTTTTGTAATGTGGCACGGGGAATAAAAAAGGATTAGCATTTTAAGCTAATCCTCTGTTTTTATTGGTAGCGAATCCCAGATTCGAACTGGGGACCAACGGATTATGATTCCGCTGCTCTAACCACTGAGCTAATTCGCCATGCGCTATATCGCAAGAGGCAGCATTTTGCCTTTGGGGGGATGGCTTGTCAAGATCAAAAATGTGAATTGACAAGGGTTTATGCGTGTATTCATGGGATTGGGCGATGCTTGTTGGTGCGCTGAATGGGTGCTCAGAATGAATACTTATTAAGCAAGAACACCCGGATTATCCGGTTCATCATACAATGAATCAAGCAGCATATTCACGGAGGGATGCAGTTTGTATTACCCGTCCATTACAAAGCGGCTGTATAATCAGCCTCATGAAATTCGATATTATCGTGATCGGCGGCGGACTCGTTGGTGCAAGCTTGGTAGCTGCACTGAAAGATAGCGGCCTGAAAATAGCATTGATAGAGCCGCATGAGGCTGCGCCATTGCCGCAAGATGCAAGTTGGGATAGCCGAGTGTATGCGATAAGTCCTGGGAGTGCGGTTTTCTTGCAAAGCCTGGGAATCTGGCAGCGATTGGCTGACGAGCGTGTGGCGCCGGTTTATGAAATGGCGGTGTTCGGCGATGACAATAGCGCGCATATTAATTTCAGCGCGTATGAGATTGGCCTGTCCGAGTTGGCTTTTATCGCTGAAAACCGCCAGTTGCAAGCAGCAGTCTGGGAAGCGCTCAAATCTTCCAACGAAAATATACAAATCCTCTGTCCTGCAAAATGCGTTTCGTTGGCATGGCAGGAATCATGTGTCGAAGTGCAGTTGGAAGATGGAAGCCGGCTTGAAGCGTCACTGGTGGTGGGTGCGGATGGCGTGAATTCCTGGGTGCGCAAGCAAGCGGATATCGAGGAATCGCGGCGTGCGTACCACCAGATTGGCGTGGTCGCCAATTTTAGCGCGGAATTATCGCATCGTCATATCGCTTATCAGTGGTTTAGGCGGGATGGCGTGCTGGCGTTGTTGCCGCTACCGGACAGGCGGGTGTCGATGGTGTGGTCTACCACGGAGCAGCATGCGGATGTGCTGCGTAATTTACCGGCGGAAGAACTTTGCCGGTGCGTGGAAGAAGCCTCTTCCTATGCCTTGGACGCACTGCAACTGATAACGCCGCCGGTGGGTTTTCCATTAAATTTCGTGCATGTGAATCAATTGGTTAAGCCACGCTTGGTGTTGATCGGTGATGCAGCGCACGGTATTCATCCGCTTGCCGGTCAGGGGGTCAATTTGGGTTTGCGCGATACGCGAGAACTTGCGGCAATCCTCAATGCACGCGGCATGCAAACGGACTGTGGTGATTTTATGTTGTTGCGGCGTTATGAATTGGCGCGAAAAGAAGATATTCTGGCATTGGAACTCGTAACGGATGGTTTGCAAAAATTATTCAACAATTCAAATCCGACACTCGCCCGCTTGCGCAATCTGGGGCTTGAAGTAACCAATCACTTGCCATTGATTAAGAATCGATTGATGCAGCACGCGTTGAATTAAATTTTATTTTTTAAACTGGAGTCGTCATGGCGATACGCTTGAGGTTTTTCATTACAATCCTGGTCTTAAGTTTTTTTTCTGCAGCAGCGTGGGCAGACGAGGAAACGGTGAGAAAGGCTGTTCAACCGCATTTCGAAGGTCATAAAATTGATAGCGTGAAGAAAACGCCTTATTTGGGGTTGTATGAGGTGATTGTAGGCGAAGAATTGTTTTATACCGACGACAAAGTCAGCTATTTCTTCTTTGGTCATATCGTTGATACCAAAAACCGCACCAGTGTAACCAATGAACGCATTCAAGAGATCAAGGCGGCACGTCGCGTTTCGCTGGATTCCTTGCCGCTGCAATCGGCGATCAAGATCGTGAAGGGGGACGGCACACGTCAGGTGGCGATTTTTACCGATCCTAATTGTCCGTACTGCAAGCAATTGGAAAAAGAACTGGTGAATATTACCAATGTGACCATTTATACCTTGTTGTACCCGGTGCTCAATGGATCAATGGAGCTATCCAAGAAAATCTGGTGCTCCAGCAATCAAATCAAGGCGTGGGATGATTTTATGTTGAAAGGTGTCGCACCTACCGGTAAGGATTGCGAAACGCCGCTGGAGGCTCTGGTGAAATCAGGCCGTGAAAACAAAGTATCGGGAACACCCACATTGATTTTTGCCGATGGTTCGGTGGTCGGCGGCATGATTCCCGCTGCTGTCATCGAAGAAAAGCTAAGCAGTGCAAGTGACTCGGATACAAAGGGGAAAGCTAAGAAATAAAATTCTACACTGCGCCAGTTCGAAAAAGCCTGCTGAATAAACTCAGCAGGCTTTTTTATAGAAGTAATCCTCGCAAAATTAGAACAGTCGGATAAGTGGTAATCTTGCTCAACCCAGGTCATGTAATAGATGGCAGAAGAGGAGCGAGAGTATGAGAAGGACGAGAAGGAATCATGCAGCGGGATTCAAGGTCAAAGGGCAATGGCTGCGATCAAGGGTGATAAGTACTTGACGAAAAAAACCAAATGAGCTCTACTTCGATAACCTGCTTGCAATGCAAAAAACAGGGCGAGCATTAACACAAGATTTCTACTTAAAATATCCGAAAAATTGTCCAAGCAAGCGAGGTCATTTCTTTTGAGCTGGGCACATTTTCTTAGAGATTAAACAAATATCTGAGGAAAATATGAATAAATTATTAAAAAGGGTTTTGATTGCAGTGGCGCTGTCAATGCCTGTGGCGGCAAATGCTAATTGGTCAATTATGGGTTTGGGCAATTTTGGTGGGTCATACAGTGAAGTCGCGGGTCTCAACGATTCCGGACAGGTGGTGGGAAGTTCCGGAATCCTCAATGATGAACAACATGCTTTTATGACGGGACCTAACGGGGTAGGTATGACTGATCTGCACACGTTGGTGAGCGGAGGAACAAACTATAGCATTGCTTCTGATATCAACAATTCCGGGCAGGTAGTGGGATGGGCTGAAGGTCATGCTTTCATAACAGGCAGTAATGGCATCGGCATAACCGAATTGGGTACCTTTGGTGGATCTCAAACCCTACCCTATGGTATCAACAATTCCGGGCAAGTGGTAGGAAGCTCTGATACCCTGAATGACGTGGGAGAACACGCCTTCATCACGGGCTCTAACGGTGTTGGTATAACCGATTTGGGTACTCTGGAAGGGGCGGATTACAGTCAAGCTCTTGCTATTAATAATTCTGGGCAGGTGGTGGGAATAAATGACTACGCTTTTCGCGCTTTTATCACAGGTCCTGACGGGATAGGAATGACCTATTTAGCTACCTTGGATGGATCACAAGCCTTTGCTTCTGATATCAATGACAACGGACAAGTGGGAGGAGCGTTTGTGAACTCTACCAGTGGAGATTTCCGTGCATTCATTACGGGTCCCGATGGCACCGATATGATCGAGCTAGGCACTTTAGGTGGATCAGAAAGCAGCGCCCAGGGCATCAATAATTCTGGAGAGGCAGTGGGGACGGCTGAGACAGCTGATGGTGACTGGCATGCCTTTCTCTATAGCCATGGTGGTATCACCGATCTTTCACTATTGGATGTAGTCGTCAATGCGGGATGGACTAGTATTTCTGTCGCAGACATTAACAACAATGGGCAGATCGCCGGAACCGGGGTAAATAGTCATGGTATTTTTGAACCATTCTTGCTGTCGTATACCCTCGATACTGTATTTACCCCTAGTCCTATATTTATTCCGCCGCCAGTTATTATACCGCCGCCCCCTCCTCCCCCTCCTCCTCCTCCTCCTCCCATCCCCGAACCCGAAACCTACATGATGCTGCTGGCTGGTTTAGGTTTGATCAGGCTTATGATATATCGCAGAAAACAAAATGCTTAACATCAGTGATAGTAGAAAAGATATAAGCTTAGGCTATCGAACGCAGGGTGTTTTCTTTCGTTGGCATTGGTCGCATCTCTGCGCCATGAGTACGCTGATCAAGAAAAGCATCTAGCGAGTTTTTCCGATATTTAACTAAGTGGCCAACTTTTATAAATGGAGTGTTGTAACCCCACACAACACCAAGCAGACAAAGTCTCTTGAGAAACGTCTAGATATTCTGAAGTTTTTTTGACGTGAAAAGCGGATCAGTGACTTGATTCTTGATGACTGCAGATGTTTCTGGATTGCGCTTTCATATAAGCTTTCCTGTCTAGTTTTAAATGGCCTGCTGCATTCTTGCAACAGGCCATTTTATTGTCGCATCAATCAGGCGCCGCATAGTCGTGCGGCATCAGTATCCACATTTTTCCGGATTGCTTCATTTTGCCTGCCTGGCTGCCGGCTTCCTGACCGAATCCCCAAAAGAAATCGGCGCGTACTCCGCCTTTGATGGCACTGCCGACATCCTGTGCCACCATCAGACGATTGAGCGGTTTGTGAGTGTTGGGCCAGGTGGTTGCCAGGAATACCGGCGCGCCTTGCGGGATTGACAGTGGGTCGATGGCGATACTTCTGCCAGCCGTCAGCGGCACACCCATGGCACCGATGGGTCCCGACAAGTCGGCGGGTAATTCACGGAAAAATACGTAGCGCGCGTTTTGTTGCAGTAATTCGGGCAGCTTGGTTGGGTTTTTCTGGCCCCATTGCTTGATTCCCTGCATCGATGCTTGTTCCAGGGCCAATTCACCGCGCTGCACCAATACTTTGCCAATCGAGTTGTATGGGTGGCCATTTTGATCGGCGAAACCGATTTTCATCACTTCGCCATTATCGAAAACGATTCGCCCTGATCCTTGAACATGCAGGAAAAACAATTCCACTTCGTCTTCTACCCACAAGAATTCATAACCATTCAGTATGCTCGGGTTATTCATGATTTCTGCACGAGTATAATAGGGGACAATCTTGCGTCCATTCAAGCGGCCCCGTAAACGCAGATCTTTCAGTTCCGGATAGGCTGCGCTCAGATCGATGGTCAGAAGTTCATTGGGGGCGGCATAAATCGGGTGACGATAGCGTTTTGAAGGTTTACGGCTGCCTTTGAGCAAGGGTTCGTAATACCCTGTAATCAATCCTTCTTCAGAGTTATCGATATTGATGACCTGGTAAGGAATGAGGTAGGTTTCAAAGAAATTTCTCAATGCTGCGTTGGTGGGTTTTTGCAACGATGCGGCGGCTCCGCAGGTTTTCTGCCACAGCGTTTGCTTGCTCAAAACCGTGCAGCTTTTCAAGAAAGCCTGCCACGCGGGTAACAGATCATCATTTGCCCAATCGGTCAGAGCAGACCATTGTGCACGTTTATGGATTGATTTCTTGGTCGATTTTTCAGGCGGTGGCGGCGTGACGGTTTCAGCGGGTTGATCGGGTGCCGGCGTGGGGCTGATTGTGCCGGTAGAACATGCGGTTAGCAGCGAAATCAGAATGATCAGAATAAAACTTAATTGGTTTTTCATTGAATATTGGTTAAAGTGGCAGCTTAATTTTTTAATTTTACGGCAATCTTAAATTATGTGGTTACTTGCAGTTGAAGCGGCAGTGGTATTGGTTTTATTGTTTTTTATTATCTGGTGGACCATGTTCGCGGGTAAGAAAAAGAAGGATGATGAGGACAAAGACTAAAATAGCATCTGCCTGTCATTATATCGTGTAGCGTCAATGTTGAACCATGACATCACACTGGGTTGTCGATATCGATAAACTGGTGCCGGATGCCGAATTTTTGTGCAATGTGATCTCCCAGTGCTTGTACGCCGTAGCGTTCGGTGGCGTGATGCCCCGCAGCGATGAATGCAACACCGGATTCACGCGCAGCGTGTACCGATTGTTCTGAGATTTCACCGGTAATAAATGCGTCAACCCCTTGTCGGATCGCTGCTTCAAAATAGCTTTGCGCAGCACCGGTACACCACGCAATGCGGCAAATGCTTTTGTTTCGATCACCGATCATCATGGGTTTGCGTAACAAAGTCCGTGATATTTTTTCACCCAATGCGCCCAGTGTGGTTGCTTGGGTGAATTCTCCCTGAACGACAATATCCTGGTCGCCAAAACGGCCTGTTTCAACCAGTCCCAATTTTTTTCCTAGCAACGCATTATTACCAAACTGCGGATGCACATCGAGCGGCAGGTGATAGGCAAATAAATTGATGGCATGGGTCATTAGCAACGCAATACGACGGCTTTTTATACCGGTGATGCGCATATCTTCGCCGCGCCAGAAATAACCATGATGAACCAGAATGGCATCCGCCTTGGCCGTTATTGCCGCTTGCAGCAGATCAAGTGAGGCGGTGACACCACTGACGAGGGTGTGAATGGTATGATGCCCTTCCACTTGTAAGCCATTTGGGCAATAATCATGAAAGCGGGATATTTCCAGTAATTGATTTAGATGGTTCTCAAGTTCATCTCGATGCATAGATCTTTCCTTTGATTCTAGGCTATTCAATAAGTGATATTACCGCAGCCATTCTAATTGGGGAGTAAAACGTTTTCATGTACAGACTTTGGTTGATTTTTGCACAAACTGCGACAGTATTGCTGGCTATTTTTTTTGTAATTTCCACATTGCGGCCGGAATTATTGCCCTGGAAGCCGCGCGGGGAAATCGTGACGGTTAAGGAAGTTGCGCCGGCGGTCGACACCGAAAGGCCCGACAGTTATGCCAAGGCGGCTGAAGTCGCCATGCCCTCGGTGGTTAATATATTTACCAGCAAGGAAATCAGCGAACCTTCGAATCCGCTGTTGAACGATCCCGCATTGCGCAAATTCTTTGGCGAGCAGCCTGAAATGCGGCCGCGACGCACATCAAGTTTGGGTTCCGGTGTCATTGTCAGTCCGAATGGTTATATATTGACGAATCATCATGTGATAGAAGCGGCAGATGAAGTGGAGGTGGCATTGGTCGATGGCAGGAAAGCCAAAGCCACCATGATCGGCTCGGATCCTGAGTCCGACTTGGCGGTGTTGAAAGTTAAGTTAGATGATCTGCCGGCGATTACGTTTGGTCAATCACAACAAGTTAAAGTCGGCGACGTTGTGCTGGCAGTCGGCAATCCGTTTGGCGTCGGGCAAAGTGTTACTATGGGAATAGTGAGTGCGCTGAGTAGAAGCCGGGTGGGAATCAATACCTTTGAAAATTTCATTCAAACCGATGCAGCGGTTAATCCGGGTAATTCCGGTGGTGCATTGACGGATACATCAGGCAACTTGATTGGCATCAATACGGCAATTTATTCTCGTACCGGCGGTTCACTGGGCATTGGTTTTGCCATTCCCACCCATGTGGCCAAACAGATTATGGAGCAAATCATTCAGTCCGGCAGCGTGATCCGCGGTTGGCTGGGTGTCAGTATGCAGGATATGACGCAGGATCTGGCCGAGTCATTCGGTATGGACAATTTAACGGGGTCTCTGATCGCCGGTGTGCTTAAAGATGGCCCGGCAGATCAAGCAGGTATCAAACCTGGCGATATCTTGATTGCTGTGGAAGGCAAGCCGGTTAAAAGCTCATCGGAGCTGTTGAATTTGGTGGCGGCATTACCGCCCGGAGACACAGTAACAGTGACCGTGATTCGCAGTAAGCAGGAAAAATTCATTCCGATTAAAGTGGGCGTGCGTCCCAGGCAGAAGTGAGCAATCCAACTTTGAATCAACTAATTGATAATTTGAATAATTGCGAGCGTTTTGTTGGAGATGGCGTGAATTAATGATGAAGAATCTACTACTATCCAACGGATTTCTATCCGTGATTGCTCAGTGGTTTAGCGCCAATATTCTTGCATTAGGGCGGGAAATGCGACTGTCTTATCTGCCACCACTTATGGTTTATGTCGCCGCAGGTATTTCTGGTCTGACGGGCATTGTGGGCACGTTCTACGTCAAAGAAAAGCTGGGGCTTTCCGCCGAATTTCTGGCAATGCTGGGATTCTGGATGATGTTGCCGTGGGCGCTAAAAATGCCATTGGGTCATCTGGTTGATCTGGTATGGCGCTGGAAAGGTCTGATGGTGTATTTGGGTGCCAGTTTGATCATGTTGAGCTTACTCATCATGATCGGATTGCTTGGACATACCGAAGCGATGGCAGCTATGGCATCGATTGAAACTTGGTATGTGCTATCAGCCCTGCTCGCGCCGATCGGTTATGTGTTGCAAGATGTGGTGGCGGATGCGATGACCGTTGAAGCAGTACCGCGTGTCGACGAGGATGGCCAGAAGCTGGATACGGAAAAACGCAAACTCATGCATGTCACCATGCAAACTTTGGGACGTGTTGCCATCATCGGCGGCGGGGTGCTGGTGTCCGTGGCCAATGTTTTTTTATTGCGTGACGCGGGAACATTGCCGGAAGCTGAGAAAGAAGCGGTGTATTTGCTGGTCTATGAGCTGGCTTTGATTATTCCGCTCATATCGATTTTTGGTGTGGTCTTTGCCGCCTGGTTGCAGCGGCGTGAACGCAAGCGTTTTTTGGCACAGGGGTACAGCCGACAAGAAGTCGATACATTGCTCGGCATGCACGCAGAATCACCTGCGATTAACTGGTGGATTCTGGGTGGCGGATTGGTTTTTACGGTCATATCATTGGGTGTCGGCGTAAGCCGTATATCGGGTGGAGAAGAGATTGTTTTCGGGATCTCCATGGCTATTGTCGTATTTCTGATGTGGCGACTGACCGATGAACTTGAGCCTGACGCGCGCAACGTGCTGGTCGGTACGGCCGTGCTGATATTCGTTTTTCGTGCGATTCCCGGGCCTGGCGCCGGTTCTACTTGGTGGATGATCGACACATTGGGCTTTGATCAACAATTTCTCGCGATATTGTCCTTAGTGGGTGCGATATTGACGCTATTCGGCATGTTCATTTTTCGTCGCTTCATGGCGGAGCGTTCCATTGCGTATATCATCGGTTTTCTGACCATTGTGGGCACCTTCTTGTCGTTTCCCATCATCGGCATGTACTTCGGCCTGCATGAATGGACCGCCGCAATGACGGGTGGTGTGGTCGATGCGCGTTTCATCGTGTTGATCGACACCGCGTTGGAATCACCGTTGGGCCAGATTGCCATGATTCCGATGTTGGCTTGGATTGCGAATTCCGCCCCAGAAAAACTCAAAGCCACCTTTTTTGCGGTCATGGCGTCTTTTACCAATTTGGCTTTATCGGCTTCGCAATTGGGAACCAAGTATCTGAATCAAGTGTATGAAGTGAAGCGTGAAGTAAAGGATGCTGTCGGTGAGGTGACAATACCGGCGGATTACAGTGAGCTGGGACACTTATTGATTACCGTCACCATCATTGGTTTTGTATTGCCGCTCATTACGATTCTGATCGTTAAACACTCGCGTTTTCGTAATGCTTAATTCGATTACCCATCCGATGGTCCTTCAATTTATAGACAGCTCACATCGTTCGCATTTATAAAAAATCAGGAATTACTTTAATCACTCAGAAGTGAACATTATTCCTATATTTTTCACTTGACATTGCAAATAATCCACAATCTAGGAAGATTGTGAAAATTATCTCAATCAATCATCCAACGAACCGCGAGTAGGATATAACTGACTGATAAGTGACACATAATTAAAGTGTCAGCTTTTTAAGCAACCTAAGTAAGCCCTTAGAAATACATAGATTAGTTGCATATACCAAACGGTTATTCACAAACTTATCCACAGGATTTGTGGATAACGAAAAAACTTCATGTGAAATAAAACGATAGACCGAAACCCGCACATCTTGTTTGGGTTTCTAATCTGAAAAGGTATTCGGTAATTGGCGATACTTGGTTACACGACAGCGCCGTCATTCTCGAGCGGTTTCTTCTCTAGTCTAACAAGATCCTCTCGTTTCACACCCAATAGCATAATAATCGAGCTGCCAACCATAATGGAAGAGTAAATGCCAAACAAAATCCCGATCGTTAGTGCCAATGCAAAATAGTGCAGCACCTCACCACCAAATAGCAGCATCGCGATCACAACCATTTGAGTACAGCCATGGGTAATGACTGTACGCGACATAGTCCGCGTGATGGCATTATCGATTACCCGTGTCACCGATGCTCCCCGCATTTTGCGGAAATTTTCTCGAATACGGTCAAAAATAATTACGGATTCATTAACAGAATAACCCAATATGGCCAATATAGCGGCTAATACGGTCAATGAGAATTCCCATTGAAAAAATGCAAAACAACCGACGATGATAACGACATCGTGCAAATTCGCGATGATGCCCGCTACGCCAAATTTCCACTCGAACCGTATGGCCAAGTAAGCGACTATGCCCAGTGAAACGAATAACAAGGCTAGCGCGCCATTTTCAAGTAATTCCTCACCAACCTGCGGGCCGACAAATTCCACACGTTTCATTTCTACTGAAGGATCAGCTTGCCTAAGCGCGTCCAGAACGACTTCAGACAGCTGTGCACTGGAAGTCTCCGGTTTGATGGGTAACCGTATCAACACATCCCGGGAAGTACCAAAGTTTTGCACGCTGGCATCAGACATCTCGAGATTAGCCAGCACACTTCTTACTTTCTCGAGATCAGCTGTTTGACTATAACTGACTTCCAGAACAGTTCCACCTGTGAAGTCCACATTAAAATTTAGTCCTTTGGTGGCAATAAAGAAAATAGAAAGAATAAATGTTGCGATTGAAATGACGGCTCCTGACCGTCTCCAGCTCATGAAAGGAATATCACGATTAAATCTAAAAAATTCCATAGTTAGGCCCTTATTAACCGATTATTGACTACTTGGATTGTTTAACACTCGATGACTTGCGCTTACTTTTTGCTTTACCAACAATCTTCTCATCGGGTTTAACCGGAGCGTTGCTATCAGCCTGATGGCTTGTGTCGATTTCGGCTTTGACTGAATCAACAGTCTCTGACTCACTATTTTCTTCTTTTATCGGCCCTTTAGTTTTTTTTATAGTCTCGGCCTTAATATCATCATTGTCGGATACGATTTTATCGATAACCGGACTTTGCTTGGGTGTCCATACTTGTCCAATAGGAACGCGATCCAGCTTGCGACGGCTACCATATACCAGGTTTACCATGCCTCTGGCTACAAAAGTTGCGGTGAATACTGAAGTCAGAATACCCAGGCAAAGTACTACCGCAAATCCTTTAACTGGGCCTGAGCCAAAAGCAAACAGAGCAATGCCAGCAATTAAGGTGGTAATGTTGGAATCCACAATGGTACCAAAGGCGCGCTCAAAACCAGTGTGAATAGCGAGTTGCGGAGAAGCTCCCCCACGCAACTCATCTCGGATACGTTCATTAATCAGGACATTCGCGTCAATAGCCATGCCCACAGTCAGTGCCAGTGCAGCCATTCCAGGCAATGTCAGTGTGGCTTGTATAATAGATAATAGACCCACCAACAGTAATACGTTGAGAGCGAGGGCAATGACTGAGATAGCACCAAACGCCGTGTAATAAACCATGACGAAGATGGCCACAGCCAAAAATCCATAAAGTGTAGAATTAAAGCCTCGGGCAATATTCTCAGCACCCAAGCTCGGACCGACTGTGCGCTCTTCAATGATGCCCATGGGAGCAGCCAGTGCGCCGGCACGCAGTAATAATGCCACATCGCGCGCTTCTATATTGGTCATGCGGCCGCTGATCTGCACGCGTCCGCCGCCTATTTCTTCACGAATAACCGGCGCAGTAACGACTTCAGCTTTATTTTTTTCAATCAAAAGAATCGCCATTCGTTTACCGACATTATCGCGCGTCAATTGCTTGAAAATACGTGAGCCGCTGCCATCCAGATTGATATGCACTGCCGGCTGATTATCTTTATCGAAACCCGGTTGGGCATCGGTAATCCGTTCACCGGTCAGTAATACCTGTTTTTTAACCAATAGCGGACTACCACCACGCTCCGTATAAAGCTCGGTACCAAATGGCACTTTGCCGCGCATCGCGGCATCAAGATCGCGCTCATCATCGACCATGCGTATTTCCAGTGTGGCGGTTCGTCCCAGTATGTCTTTGGCCTTGGCGGTATCCTGTACACCGGGCAATTGCACAATGACACGATCCCCCCCGGCTTTCTGAATGATCGGTTCAGCTACACCTAATTCGTTTACACGATTGCGCAATGTCGTGATATTTTGCATCACGGCTGAATCCTGCATGCGTGTTTGGGCTTCAGGCTTGATCACAGTCACAAGGTGAAACCGGTTATCGACTTGTTCTTCACTGAAACCGAGATCAGGGTAATTTGATTTCAACTCAGCTTGTGCTTTTGTGCGCGATTCACTATCGCGAAACTTCAGGATCAGTTTTTTGCCTTGTTTCTCAAGTCCCGCATAGGAAATTTTTTGTTCACGTAACGTATTGCGAATATCAGCGCTGTAGCGATCCAGTGACTTCTCAAGCGCACCATCCATATCCACTTCCAGCATGAAATGCACGCCGCCACGTAAATCAAGCCCCAGGTACATCGGCAACGCGCCAAGATTGCTCAACCATGCAGGAGAATTGGGCAATAGATTCAGTGCAACGACATAATCATTACCCAAAGTTGATTCAAGCAGGTCTTTCGCTTTGATTTGTACATCAGTATCAGCAAAGCGTGCTTTGATGCTGTTTCCTTCCAACAGGATGCCATTCGTTGCGATATCGGCCTGTTTCAATGCATCTTCGACGCGCTGCAGCAAGGCGCTGTCAGCATTCATGGAAGTGCGCAATGGAGAGATCTGCACTGCGGGTGATTCGCCATAAAAATTGGGTAGGGTATACAGCAGTCCAAGAACAAGCGAAACCACAATAATCAGGTATTGCCAAAGTGCGTAGCGATTCATGAGATCAGTTAGGTATTAGATAATAGGGGGTGAGAAAGCATGCAAGATAGATGCTGGCGATAGCAATTTTTCTTTGTGTCATGAACGGTTATTTCTTTTCGACAGCTTTCTCGGTTTCAGCATCTTTGTTTTCTGAAGCTTCGCTGACACTTTCGGCTGAATTGCCTTCTGCAGCAGTTGTTTTTGCTATTTTGGTTTTAGGTGTTTTTCCACCTTTGGGTTCAATGCTCTTCAGTGTTCCTTTAGGCAATAAGGTCTGCACTGAGGATCTTTGTAACGTGATTTCTACACCCGATGCAATTTCAACAATAACATAACCTTCACTGACATTAACGACCAAGCCCAATATGCCGCCGTTAGTGATCACTTCGTCACCGCGTTGCAGTGCTTCCACCATTTGTTTATGTTCTTTGGCGCGTTTTGATTGTGGGCGGATCAGCAGAAAATAAAAAATAACGAGTATTCCGACCATCGGTAATAGACTCAACCATTCTTGGCCAGCTTGCGCCGGCGCAGCAGCTTGAGCAAATGCGTCACTAATCAGCATAGAATTCTCCGGAAACGTTGATCAAAAAAAGCACATATTAGCATGATGACCGCTTATGCCTGAAATTCTTGTGCATATTCTTCAAATTGCTGGTTTTCTATGGCGATGCGAATTTCCGCCATCAGTTGCTGGTAATAGAACAGATTATGCACAGTGTTCAATTGCGCACCGAGCATTTCGTTGATGCGCTGCAAGTGATGCAAATAAGCGCGGCTGAAATGTCGGCAAGTATAGCAGCCGCATTGTTCATCGGGTGGCGATGTATCCAGGCGGTACTGACTATTGCGCAATTTGATAATGCCATGGCGTGTATACAGCCATCCGTTGCGGGCATTGCGTGTCGGCAGTACACAATCAAACATGTCAATCCCCTGCGCTACTGCGTTGACAATATCTGCCGGTGTGCCCACTCCCATCAAGTAACGCGGCTTATCCGCAGGCAACAGTGGCGCGGTATGTTTGAGGATACGCTGCATGTCAGCCTTGGGTTCTCCGACGGAGAGTCCGCCGATGGCATAGCCGTCAAAACCGATTTGGGCTAAACCGGCAAACGATTGGTTGCGTAGATGTTCATACATACCGCCCTGCACAATACCGAACAACGCATTGGCATTATCGCCGTGCGCCAGTTTGGATCGTTCTGCCCATCGGAGGCTGAGTTCCATGGAAGTGCGGGTAACGGTTTCATCCGCCGGATAGGGCGTGCATTCATCAAATATCATCACGATATCGGAATTGAGCGTACGTTGAATGTGCATTGATTCTTCCGGCGACAAAAAACAGTTATCGCCATTCACCGGCGACTTGAATTGCACACCTTGTTCGGTGATTTTGCGTAACGCTCCCAAACTATATACCTGAAATCCGCCTGAGTCGGTTAATATCGGTCCGCGCCAACCCATGAAATTGTGCAATCCGCCATGCGCCTGGATGACTTCCAGCCCGGGCCGCAACCACAGGTGAAAGGTATTGCCCAAAATGATTTGTGCGTTCGTTGCTTGCAGTGCGGCTGGGGACATGCTTTTAACCGCGCCATAAGTACCCACCGGCATGAAAACCGGCGTTTCGACCGTGCCGTGAGCCAAAGTCAACGTGCCGCGGCGAGCGGCACTATCGGTGGAATGTAATTGAAACTTCATGACTTCCTCTCAATAAGCATGGCATCCCCATAACTAAAAAAACGATAGCGTTCTGCCACGGCGTGGTGATAAGCGCGCTGAATATTTTCCATACCGGCAAACGCTGAAACCAGCATCAGCAATGTCGAGCAAGGTAAATGAAAGTTGGTTAATAAGCGCTCGACAACCTGGAAGCGATAGCCCGGCGTAATAAAAATCCGCGTATCTCCAAAACCCGCAACTAATTGTCCCTGATGCAGCGCTACACAAGCTTCCAGCGCACGCAATGATGTTGTGCCTACGGCGAGAATGCGCCCGCCCGCCATTTTAGCCTGGCGGATTGCATCAACAGTGGCCTGCGGTATGTGGTAGGTTTCGCTATGCATGGCGTGATCGGTGATATTCTCAGTCCGTACCGGCTGAAATGTGCCTGCGCCGACATGTAAAGTGACGTAAGCAATGATAATGCCCATGGCACGTAACCGCTCCATCATGCCGACATCGAAGTGCAATCCGGCAGTCGGCGCCGCAACAGCCCCTGAATTCTTGGCGTAGACCGTTTGATAACGCGCTTCGTCAGCAACAGTAGCCGGTCGGGTAATATAGGGAGGCAGTGGTAATTGACCATAACACGCCAGTAATTCCGTGACGGTCTTTTCATGCTCAAAATGTAGCGTATAAAATTCCTGCTCGCGCGCGACCACAGTCACTGGAATTGCGCCAGCCAACAGCAACTTTGCCTCCGGTTTAGGTGCATGACTCGCACGAATAGCCGCTAACACATGGTGGTCATCCAGCACTCGCTCTACCATGACTTCCACTTTGCCCCCACTGTCTTTTTTGCCAAACAAGCGAGCCTTGATCACGTGCGTGTCGTTAAACACCATGACATCTCCGGCACGCAAATAACTTGGCAGATCGGAAAACAGCGTATCCTGCCAGCAATCATTGACACTATCCAGATAAAGCAAACGACTACCGGTACGCTGCTCGGCGGGGAGTTGCGCGATCAGTTCGGCGGGCAGGTAAAAATCAAAATCCTGAGTTTTCATGCCGACTATTATACCGTCGCAACATGTTTCCGCCCATGCAGCTTGCTGTGCTAGCGGTTTTCAGTGATAATTGCGCCTTCTGCGGAACAAATATCAACAGATAATCTAGCCGGGATGGCGGAATTGGTAGACGCACGGGACTCAAAATCCCGCGAAGGCGACTTCATGGGGGTTCGATTCCCCCTCCCGGCACCAATAACATGAAACTGTACCGACTCATCTCCTCTTCTCAAATCATCTTATTTCCAGAAAACCCGGGACGATTAGTCTCTTTATTTTACGAAACCTCAGATTCCATAAAATCAGTGTGTCAGGCAGAACAAAGCGAGTTGAAAATTGATCAAGTATCGCTTGGTTTTATTTCATCACTGCATACGAACTAACTAGATAGCATAGTTATGAAGTATTTTCTGGTTGTATTTGTTGGTTCAATTTTTTTTCTCGGATATGCGCAATATATTTTTGCGGAAAAACCGCCTTATGCGGCGAAACCGGATTTTGAGGAGAAACCGGGAAAGGAGTTGGAATCGAAAAAATATATCCTAGATTCCAGATTTGACTCTGGCATTTTTTTCTCCACACCAGATAAGAATTTTCAAGCTAAATTTGGAGCGTTACTTCAATTTGATGGTATTTCTTTGAATACGAATAAAGCAATCCTTGATGAAGAATCAGGTGTTCGTCGTTCTCGATTGATATTAGACATGCTTTTTCTCAAGAATTGGCAAATTATGGCCATGTATGATGTTGCGGTTCGTCCATTGAATCTTGGTGGTTTTCAGTATTTTTATATAGGCTATCTAGGCATTCCCAAGACACGTCTGACATTGGGGAACCAACAGGAAAAAGTTGGTCTTGAATGGAATACAAGCTCTCAAGAAATACCATTCTTAGAACGCTCTATAATGACATCTCTTCTACCGCCAATGCACTTAGGGATTTTAGCAAATACTCACGGTGATTCATGGTCCTACGGACTGGGTGTTTTTGGCGGTAGAATAACTGAGGGTTTTCATTTCCACAATAACTGGGGAGCGAGTTCTCGATTCACATACACTCCCATACGTAATGATGACACCATTCTTCATTTAGGAATTTCCAGTGCTTATCGGGATCAGCTCGGAATAGTTTCGCCAGCAGAAGTAGCTGGTGCCGGAACTTCCAATGCGGAAGCAGCACGTTTCAGTTCTTCTGAGAATTTAAGTTTTTATAATCAGCTTGTAGGAACCGAAGTTGCGCTAAGAAAAGGATCTTTTACAGCGCAATTTGAATATTTGCGAAACTTTAAGAATGCAGAACAAGGAATTCCGAAAGTTGAATATGATTCTTGGTATGTGCAAGGCGTTTGGATTTTAACCGGAGAAGTACGCAACTACATTTCAATGAACGGTATCTTTGGTTCTATTAATCCCATAAGAAAATCTAGCGGAGGATATAATATTGGCGCTTGGGAAATCGCGGTACGTTATGCCGAAAACAATGTCACAAAAGGTGTAAGTGTATTGGATTACGATAAAAGTAATATAACCATTGGGTTAAACTGGCACTTGAGCGAAAATGTGCGCGTCATAACGAACTATATCCGAGTGGAATCAGATCAATCTGCGACACCTTCTCGCGGTAAAGAGTATGCCAATGCTATTGGTACTCGTATACAAATTAACTTTTAGTATGAAATGTGCTGCCGAATAAATCCATTGATTTAGATCACTAGGGAAGCTCTAAATAATTCGCTATATAACAATTCGGTTATTTTAACGCCAAGCGAATCGCCTCATGCCAGATTCTGCATTTGTCATCCAATGACAGTCGCGCGTTGGCCGGGCTGGTTGAAGGTAACCGCACAAGTTTCAACCAGTGCAAGTCATTTTTCGGTAACACATAGCGTTTAAAGCAGGCTTCCGCTTTTCCACCGTTAAAGAATACATGCGTAATTTTGTTATGCGCGGCGAAAAAAGATTCAAAATCGTTGCTGATCTGGGTATCTGTTTCGATGCTGGAGTCCAGACTGCCTGAGCGTTTGCAGGATTTGAGCACATCCCAAAGCGCGATGGACGACGCTTTCAGTGTTGCTATTTTTTCCTCGTAGGGTGCATCCGAGTGGATTTGCAGCAGTTGTGCGATGATCGGCCAGAAGGCATTGCGGGAATGCGCGTAATACTGGTTGACGGTCAGCGAGGCTGCGCCTGGCATGCTGCCGAGAATCAGAATTTTTGCATGATTGCCTGCAACGGGCGCAAAACTATAAAGGATTGTCATGCTGAATCAGAGCAGGCTATTTCAGATCATCTACGTAATAATGCCGGACGGAGCTGAGTTGCTGATCCAATTCGTATACCAATGGCCGGCCGGTAGCGAGTTTTAATTGCATGACTTGTGTGGGGGCGAGCTGATCCAACAGCATCATCAGGACGCGCAGGGTGTTTCGGTGGGAAATGATGAGCACGTGCTTTCCTTGTTGTATTTCCGGCTGTATGGTTTCCTGCCAATAGGGTCTGACGCGCGCGAGGGTTTTCTGTATGCTCTCTCCGGTCGGCAGTTCATTTTTATCAATACCGGCATAACCGGATTGATTGCCGGGAAAACGCGGATCTTCAGTCGTCAGATGGGGAGGGGTTGCGTCAAACTTGATCTGACAACCCAGGATAGGCCAGATACCGAATTTTTTGATGGCCGGCCAGCGTTCCATGCCTTCCAGTGCGCCATAATGACGCTCATTCAAACGCCAGCTCTCAACTACCGGTATATTCAAAGGCATGGCGGACAATACGATCTGTGCCGTGGTTCTGGCGCGCTGCAATGTGGAGCAAAAGCATAGATCGAACGTGAAACCTGCCTGCTTCAGTAAATACGCGGCTTGTTCCGCTTCCTTCTCACCTTTGGGGCTCAACGGGACATCGCTCCAGCCGGTGAATTTCTTGTCGCGATTCCAGATGCTTTGTCCATGCCGCAATAAAACAAGCTTTGTGATGCTATGCTGGGGATGTTCTGCCGATGGGATGGCTTTCAGCATTAGTTGTTGTGCTGTTCAGAAGTGCTGGCAGCTTTAGAGGATTCGCGCCAGATGTGTGTCAGCGCATCCCATAATCCGTTGCGTAGCGTTTTCAGATATTGGGTATTGTCCGTCAAGCCATTCACCAGACGACGCTGCGCTTTACCCAAATTATGATAGGGCATGCTCATGAACAGATGATGTGTGGCGTGGTAACGCAACCCAACCGGCGCCCAGAGCGGTGTGATGAGGAAATTGCCCGGTATGTTGATGGAATCCAGATATTGTTCCGCCAGCGTCATTTTGTGCTCGCCGGGATTGCGATAGGCGTGGGCAGCCAGCGTGCGAAGTGAGTTGAGGATGAAAACGGTCACTGCAATCAGGTACCAGAGCACCAATAGTGAATAAGGAAACACGCCCAGCACGACCAAAGCGATGATGCTTGTGCCAAACAGGCAGGCGGCGATTTCCTGTTGGTGCCAGTTGAGATCGTTGCGGATAGCATTTTCAGCGCGCCGGTAAGTAGGATCTATCGTCAGTGACGAGGCGCGTTCCCAGACAATCTTGCGCAGCGGCGGAATCAAATAAGATAGTGGTGTCAGCACGACGAATCGCATGAACAGAAAAATGGGTATGAGGAAAGACAATAGTACATAAACCACCATTTCTGCAGGCCTGCGTGTTGCAAAGGGAAGATATTCGCCGTCCGCATTGGTGCCGTAGACATCCGGCTTGTGATGGTCATTATGCACACCATCATAAGTAAACGACGGAATCATGAACGGAATACCGCACAGGGCGTTCCATGCCAGTCGGAAGTTTTTGAATGTGCCTTTTTTTAAGTGCGCTAATTCATGCACAAAAATAGCCGAACGATACAGAGCCAGTACCGCGACTATAAATCCCGCCAGCTGCCACAGGGAAAACGGCGGGGAGAACAATGCCGTGAAAAAGGCCGCCCAGCCCAGCGTGATGTGAAACAAAAAATCAGTCCAATAGATCCACGGATTCGGTGTCATCAGGTCGCGTACCAGATGATGAGCTTCCCGCAACGGGAATTCTTTGACGTAAGGTGGTTTTTCTTCGGTCACGTATTGTCTCGCATTGTTTTACTTAAGACCAGCAAGATTGAATGTGATTCATAATGTGCTCATTAATCGCCGCATCAGTTTTATTGATTTGACTCAAATTAGGCATGGCCGGCCAGCCCGCATCGACGAATTCCAAACCGGCAAACTGCTTGGGTTGCGCATAACGCGGCAGCACGTGGAAATGCACATCCGGATCAACCATCATCAACATCAAATAGTTGATTTTGTCGTTTTGAAAGGCCTTCGCTAACGTCGCTTCAATATGCCGGGTAATGTCGTGCAGTTCGATAAAACTTGCCAGACTCAGTTCTGAGAAGGCTTGGGCGGGTTCGTGGGCGGCCAAGACCAGCGCACCAAGCGTCACTTGCGCCGGGCGCAGCATCACAGACCAATATTGGTACTGCCGGATAATCGTCTGTGGCGCACCAAATTTGCGCATGGTGGCATTCAAGCTGTGAGGTTCCGGGGATGCCGCAGGTTTATTCATGATGGGATGAGTCACTAAAAATCATGCCGGCTTTTGCCAAGTCTTCAATAAAATCAATTTCACACCAGCGATAGTCTTTGACTGAACAGGAATTGACCAGGTGTTGCTTTGCCAGTGTATCAATAATCGACAGATACCACGATTTTAATTCCGCCGGATGGCGCAGTGCCGATTCCACGGCTTTCCTGAAAATTTGCGGGCCTTGTTCACGAAAGTAAATCAGGCCGATCGATTCCGCGTCAACCTGATGCGGCGGCACGATTTTACTGACCTGCTGTACCCATCCATCCGTGTCCAGTTGCACTTTCATATCGTCGGCATCATAAACGTTTTTATAATCCACGCTGAGTGTAATGGGCGCGGATTCCGAATTCAAGACCTTATTCAGCAGCGCGGATTCGATCACGGTATCGCCGTTTAGCAGCAGAAAATCACCGTCCATCATAGTGCGTGCGATCCAGCAGCTGGCAAGATTATCCGCTACTTCATAAAAAGGGTTGAACAGTATTTTGATTGCGGGATGATTGGCGTATTGCTGTTGTAACAGCGTTTCGATAAGATTTACCTGGAAACCTGCAACAATCGTAATTTCTTCGATACCAGCTGCAAGCAGCGCATCAATTTGCCATGCCAGTACGGGTTTATCAGAAACCGGCAACAAGCATTTGGGTGTACTTTCGGTCAATGGTAGCAGCCGCCGTCCTTGTCCGGCACTGAGAATGATGGCTTTGAGCGGTGTGGTGTTGGTGTTTTTCGTCATGAGTGGATTGGTTTTAGCTGGAAAGACTGCTGATTTGCTTCAATGCTGTGACAATGTGTTGCGTTACGCGTAAGAAATCCTCGACTTGCGCCAAGGTGTTGTTGCCGCCCAGGCTGACGCGCACGGCACCACGCGCTAGCATCGGATCAACTTGCATGGCAGCCAGCACATGGCTTTGCCCCGGATTCACGCTGGAACAGGCGGCACCCGCAGCGACGGCAAAGCCGGCTTTGTCCAGTTTAACCACCAAGGTATCGCCTTCAATGTCCGGCAACGCAAAATAACAGGTGTTCGGTATGCGCGCGGCACTCGCGCCAAAAATTACCGCGCCCATTGCAACCAATTCCTTTTCCAGATGATCGCGCAATTGCGCGACATGCCGTGCTGTTTCCGTCATGCGTGTTTGCGCTAACTCACAGGCCGCGCCAAAGCCGACAATCGCAGGTACATTCTCGGTACCGGAACGTAGTCCGTTTTCATGTCCGCCACCGTAAATCAGCGGTTTTAATAACAACCGTTTGTCCACGATTAAAGCTGCCGCGCCTTTCGGGCCATAGATCTTGTGCGCGGATAACGTCATGGCATGTACCTTAAGCGACGTAAAGTCCACCGGAATTTTCCCCAGCCCTTGGATGGCGTCGGTATGCACATAAGCGCCGTGCGATCGCGCCATGTCAGCAATACCGGCGACATCCTGAATGACACCGGTTTCATTATTGGCGAGCATGACGGAAACCAAACCCGGTTTATGTTCGCGCATGGCATTGCCGGCAGCATTCAAATCAATTTGCCCTGATGGATTGACGGCTAATTGTTGCATTGCCCATTGATCACAACTGCGACGTGTCAATGCTTGTGCCGGTTTCAGAACGCAAGGGTGCTCAATGGCGCTGATAAAAATATTCGTCGGCTTCAAACTATCCGCTGCACCGCGAATAAACAGGTTATTGGCTTCCGAGCCGCCGCTGGTGAAAATTACCTGCACCGGCTGCACGCCCACCGCATCAGCGACTTGTTTGCGCGCTTTATCAATTGCCCGTCGGGCGGTTATACCATAAGTATGGCGGCTGGATGCATTGCCGAATTCCTGCTGAAAAAACGGCAGCATGGCTGCCAGCACCGCATCATCAGTACGGGTGGTGGCGTTGTGGTCGAAATATACGAGGGTCATGGGCACAAGGTGTTATTCGGTGGAGGGTCATTTTAACTGTATTTCTTAGAAATCACATCACACAACTCATAAACTGGATTACAGGAGATCGACGTATCATCTTATTTGTCATAAGATTTTTATCATTATCCACAATTTCTGTGGATAACTTTGTGAATAACGTTTGTGTTTGAGCCGCTAACTTGTATATTTCTAAGGATTTTTCTTAGGTTGATTAATTATTTGACACCTAATTTAGATGTTGTTTATCAATAAGTTGTGTTTTTTGATGGAAGTTGTGCAAATATATTCAAAACAACATTTACATCTTATCTAAACTGTGGATTGTTTAAAGTGTCAAGGAAAAATATTGAATGGACTGTAGAGAATGTGTGCATGAATATAACAAATTACAAACAATCTTTATTGAAATCAGGGGTGAGAAGTTAAGCATTCAATCTTGTTTTTTAAGAACTAATACTTAGTACCTGCGACAGCTCTATTACGGGAGTGTGTTGCGGCGGCAATTTCAGCGCGTATTCTTGCAGCGGCCGCGGCGGTTGCTTCCTTGTCAGCCTGAGAACGCGCAAATAGCGCTTCTTTTGCCATGACTTCAACGGCTTCGCGCTCTGTAGCAGCTTCTAGTGCTTTAGATTCCAGTGCCAAACGTTCCTGCATGGCGACGAGCGCCGCTGATTCAGTTCTGGCTTTTTCTAAAGCGATTTTGGTCGCTGCTTTTTCTGCTTCAAGCTGGGCTTTAGCCTTGTTGGTGGCAATTATTTTAGCTTGTGCTCTGGTTATTGCCAAGCCGGTAATTTTTTGCTCGATTTCAAGACGCTCGGCCACAGCTTGCTTTGCATCAATCATTGCCTTGGCGCGAATTTCCGCATCTTCTAATAAACGTTTTTCCAATTCGGCTTTAGCGTTTGTTTCTTGTGCGGTGAGCGTATCCATCTGCGCTTTTGCTTCTGCTGTAGTTTTTAATCGTATTTCTGCATCCGCTCTATTTTTGGCAGCATTCTTGGCGGCTACTTCAGCCTCTGTTCGTGTTTCCGCTTCCTTAATGGCTTTTTCTTCTGCTTTGGCGCGTTTTTGATATTCTTTTGTCGCAGTACTTTCAGTTTTTTTCCTGTCGTTAGCGATAAGTGTAGCTTCTTTTTCGGCGCATAAAGCTGCTTCAGCAGCAATTGATGCCTCGGCCTCGATTTGCATGCGTTGATTTACTTCTTCAAGCAATTCGGATTCCGCGATAAGACGGGTTTTGATGGCATCGGCAGCTGCATTTTCTTTGGCAATGATGGATTCTGCGACTTTCATGGCGACCTGTTCAGCGTCTGCTCTGTCTCGTGCCGCGATAGTTGCCTGAGCATCCAATTCCGCTCTTTTTCTTGCTTGTTCGGCAGCTATCGTTTCAGCTTCGGCTTTTTCCATTGCGGCTTGTACAGCAGCGATTTCAACCTGCATTCTATCGTCTTCCGCCGCTTTTGCTTGTATTTCGATATCCAGGCGCCGGGTAGCTTGTGTCAAGGCTTGTGCTTCTAATTGGGAGCGGGTTTGTGTTTCTTCCAGCACTTGTTTCTCAGTCTCTTCACGTGCTTTAGCCAAGGCAATGATTCTTTGCGATTCTTGAATTTTTGCCTGCGTGAGCATCAGTGCATTGGTTTCGACTGTAATTGCGGCCAATGCAATCAGTCGAGCTTCTTCGGCTAGTTTGGCGCTGCGTATGGCCGCTTCAGCTGCTTCATGTTCTTTCAATGCAGTGGCATGAGCCTGGTCTAGAGCAGCAGCTTCTTGTTCAACACGTTTTTGCGTTTTCTCGACGATAGAAGCCTCGGCTTTAAGTTGGGCTTCCAATAGTGCACTTAAAGCTTTTTCCGCTTTGTATTTTTCGTCTGCGAGTTGCTTGGTTTTGATTTCCAGTTCATAGCGAGCATGGGCTTCTTGAATTGCAAGTGTTTCCGCTTTTGCTCGAGCCCGAGCTTGCTCGGTTGCAGCTGTTTCAGCCTGAATTCTAGTTTCGGCTGCAATTCTCGCATTGGCTTCAGCTCTTGCTCTTGCTTCAGCTGCTACGCGTGCAATGCTTTCTGCTTCAATGCGTTTCTGCGCTTCCTTAATAGCCTGATCTTCTGCACTCAGACGGTCGCGATAAGCATTTTCAAGTTGCTGCTTGAGATCATGGATGAGCGAAGATTGCTGGTCAGCGTCAAATGCATCGCTGGATTGTGGTTCACTATTCAACGCGACTATTTCCTTATCATCGTGAGATTCCGACGATGAAATTTTGCGTAGTGAACTGAGTAAGCGCGACTTAAAGGTCATAGTTATTAATCAAACTAACGAGTACTTGAACTGATTATGCTAAAAATAGCTTGGTAACTGAGTGGATACTGTAACAACTTTTGGATAAAAGGCTTATGTTGAAAAAGCGGGGGAAATCGCATCTGTTTACCTATTAATGGCCATAGTAGTTTTAAAAACAGAGTCATGGCATATTGATTTTGCTGACATTAAGAATTCCCATCATCAAACGTAAACTGTCATGCACGAGATGCTCCAGAATCGGTGCGTAAAAAGGCATACTGAGTGCCAGCACGAGAAGACCGATGGAAAGTGTCAACGGAAAACCTACTGCAAAGATATTTAATTGCGGCGCGGCGCGTGTCAGAATGCCCAAAGCAAGATTGGTGATAAGCAGTGCGGTTAAAACGGGCAACGATAATTGCAGACCGGATTTGAAAATCTCACTTCCCCAATTTGCAAGTGTGGTGAATGTGGCCTCTGTGACGCCGTCAGGGCTAACCGGTAATGTGCTAAAACTTTGCGAAATCAGGGCGATCATCATTAGATGACCGTCAATTGCCAAAAATGCCAAACTGGCAATGATGCCCAGGAAGCGACCAATAATGTCTATCTGACCGGAGTTTTGCGGATCAAAGAAAATTGCAAAACCAAGCCCCATTTGTAAGCCAATGAGCTCGCCGGCCATTTCTACTGCAACAAAAACAATACGCATGACAAATCCAATCGCAACACCAATCAGTATTTGCTGCAGCAGGATGATTAAGCCTATACCTGTGGACGGATCAATTTGTGGTAATGATTTCTCAACGGTAGGTGCGACCAGAATGGTGATCATCAATGCCAATCCCAGTTTCACCCTGATCGGGATACTTGGGTTGCCCAAGATAGGGGCTGATGCTATCAATGCCAGAATTCTGCTGAGTGGCCAGATGAAGGTTGCCAGCAATGTATTGAGCTCTGCGGTAGTGATACTGATCATGATGCTGAGTATTCAGTTATTTGGCGCGTTTCGAATTGATCGCAACATCAACGGATAAGCTATTGTTATGAATGACAATATTAACCAATTGCCAGCCAAGGGATGCTGGTAAACAGGCGCTGCATATAATCCGTCATCAGATTGATCATCCAAGGTCCGGCCAGTACCATGACCAGAAACATGACTAATAATTTGGGTATGAATGACAAGGTCATTTCATTGATCTGCGTCGCGGCTTGGAAAATACTGACTAATAAACCGGTTGCCAAAGCTGAGAGCAACAGAGGAGCGGAAACCATGAATGTGATTTCAAGCGCTTGCCGACCGATTGTCATTGCACTTTCTGGAGTCATAATGAGCTTCCTTTCAGGTGTAGAAGCTTTGTGTCAGTGAGCCGATGATGAGATGCCAGCCATCGACCAAAACAAAAAGCATTAATTTAAAGGGCAGTGAAATGATCATCGGTGACAGCATCATCATACCCATGGCCATCAATACACTGGATACAACCAAGTCAATGATTAAGAATGGGATAAATATCACAAAACCAATCTGGAATGCAGTTTTTAGTTCACTGGTGATATACGCGGGAACCAGTATCTTCAACGGTACATTGTCGCGGCTTTCGATTTCCTCGCTGCCTGAGATTTGCACGAATAGCGCTAAATCTGTTTCCCGGGTTTGGTGCAGCATAAATGATTTTAACGGCACACTGGCTTTATCCGCCGCTTCCATGATGCTTATTTTGTCTTCAGAAAAAGGTATATAAGCTTCTTTGTAAACCCGATCAATAACCGGTGACATGATAAAAAAGGTCAGAAATAACGCCAATCCGAGTAATACCTGATTAGGTGGGGAGGATTGCGTGCCTAACGCCAGTCTAAGCAATGACAAGACGATAATGATACGTGTGAAACTTGACATCATGAGTACTATTGCAGGTAAAAATGTCAGTGAAGTCAGCAACAGTAATGTCTGTAAGTTCAACGCATACGTTGTACTGCCACCCGCGCCGGGTGAACTGGTGAATGCTGGAAAACCGGATTTTTGTGCAAATGCCGGTAGCGCGATGCAGCTGGCCAGAAAAAATAGTATCTTGAGCGCGCTCAATCTAGTGTTCCGAATGGCGGGTGTGCGATTGTTAGGCATTGTTTTTCTGAATACTCTCGTTAAGTTGCACAGCAAAAGCCTCAGTGTGCGGGCTATTTTGCGCTTTATCGGTAGTACCAAGTGCGGGCTTGTCCATTGTATGCAGCTTGTTGACGCGACCCGGTGCCACACCAAGGACTAACCAAGTATTGTCAATTTCAACGACCACCACCCGTTCTCTTTGGCCTACTCCGGTTGCCGCAACCACTTTAAGTGTGCCTGTGGCGGTAGTAGGAATGAGTGCAAAGCGTTTGAGAAGCCATGTAATCCCCGCTATGACTGCCAACACCAGTATTAATCCACCCATCATTTGCAGTGTACTTTCAGTGGATACCACGGAAGGAGGAGGTACATAGCTAGGTTTTGCCGTTTCAGCAAGGGCATGAAGTGGGAGCATCCAACCTAAAAGTATCCAATAACGATTTAACATAGACGACTCTAGCGATTAAGTTTACGAATGCGTTCGCTGGGGGTGATGATATCCGTCAAGCGGATGCCGAACTTATCATTGACGACCACCACTTCACCTTGGGCAATCAAGCAGCCGTTGACCAGTACGTCCATCGGTTCGCCAGCCATACCATCCAGTTCAACAACCGAGCCTTGTGCCAATTGCAGTAAATTCTTGATGGCAATCTTAGTGCGACCTAACTCAACCGTCAGTTGCACGGGGATATCGAGAATCATGTCGATATCATGACGGGTATTGCGCATCGTGTTATCTTTTGAGAATTCTTCGAATACTGAAGCCGTTTGTGCACCAGGCATCGTATTGCTGCTTTTTACTGTATCAGTCGATGCTGTTTGCTCGGCCATCGCGGCGGCCCAATCATCAACTTCTGTTTCTTTTTCGGTCGAGTCGTTTTGAGTGGATGCTGCTTGTTCAGCCATCGCGGCGGCCCAATCGTCGGTGTCGGTCTGATTACTTGCTGTGGATTCTGACATATTAGTCTCCAATGGATTATTCGGTTTCTGACGAGGAGATCATTGCATTGACCCTAAGGGCATACTGCCCATTTATGGTGCCATAGTGACAATCCATAACGGGTATGCCGTCGACATGTGCGGTAACAGTTTTAGGAATGTCTAGCGGGATGATATCTCCTGCTTGCATGCTGAGAATTTGATCAAAGGTGACTTTCGTATGCCCAAAGTTGGCAATCAACTCTACTTCTGCGCCTTGTACCTGTTGTGACAGCAACTTGATCCAGCGTTTATCAATCTCCAGATGGTCACCCTGCAAGGAGCTGTATAGAGTATCCCGGATGGGTTCGATCATGGAGTATGGAATGCAGACATGTAATGCGCCGCCTTTGTTGCCCATATCAATATCGAAAGTAACCGTAACGACTACTTCATTGGGAGTGGCGATCGTCGCAAACTGCGGATTCATCTCGGAGCGGATATACTCGAATTTAACGGGATAAACCGATTTCCATGATTTTTCGTAATCTTCAAATACCACATTGAGCAAGCGCTGAATAATGCGTTGTTCGGTTTGAGTAAAGTCTCTGCCTTCAACGCGGGTGTGATACCGGCCATCGCCGCCAAACAAATTATCTACAATCAGAAAAATCAGATTGGGATCAAGAACGAATAACGCGGTACCTCGAAGTGGTTTCATATGAACCATGTTCAGATTGGTTGGCACCACCAGATTGCGTACGAACTCACTGAACTTGATGACCTTAACGGGACTCACTGAAATATCCACTGAGCGACGCATGAAGTTGAATAAACCGATACGCAATGAGCGTGCAAACCGTTCATTGATAATTTCATACGTAGGCATCCGTCCACGAACAATGCGTTCTTGCGTAGCAATGTTATAGGCTCGAACGCCCCCTTTTTCTTCTTCATTCTGCGCTTCATCGCTTTCGCCAGTGGCGCCTTTGAGAAGTGCGTCAACCTCGTCTTGTGAGAGAAAGTCTTCAGCCATTTGAGATTTACTGAATCACGAATGATGTAAATAATACTTCCAGTACATCTTCTTGCAGTTCTACTGGACCTAAGGATCGTTTGATTTCATCCACAATCTGCTGGCTGAGTTGTTGCTTTCCTTCAATACCAGCAACATCTGCAGCTTTTTTACTGGAAAGCAGCATTAAGATGCGATTGCGGATTTCTGGCATTTGTTTCTTGATCTCAGCGACGACAGGAGTTTCTCTGGTTTTTGCTGTGAGCCCAACCTGCAAATATTGAACGTTTTCTTCCGGCTGAAGATTAACCGTAAAAGTATCAAGATCTACAAATGTAGTCGGCTTTTCCTTGGGTTTCTCAGGTTCTGATTCTCCGTCACCTAACATCTTCATCGCATACCATGTGCCGCCGGCACCCGCGCCGATAGCGATAATTGCTATCAAGATTATGATTATCAGGCTTTTCTTGTTCTTTTTTCCATCTGTTCCAGAGGGTGCTTCAATAGTTTTTGACATTTTGCTCAACTCCTTATTGGATGAGCTCAATTATCTTAGACGGAACAGTAAACTGATGTGACAAATAGCAATGAAATTAGGTCGCTATTTTCAAGTACGAGAGTAAATTAAGAATCTAGCACTGTTGTTCATTTAAATGATCACGCATAAGTGTTGACCATACCATTGTGTCTGCTAGACGAAACGGCTGTTTCAATTTGACCAATAGCCTCCGTTCTTGTGCTGGCAGAATGAGAGGTATTCTCTGTTGGGCTATACGCTTGCTGTTGTTTATTTTCTTGTTGGAATGATTCGGCGCCTACCATGACATTACCCAATTGAATGCCATTTTCAGCCATCATTTCTCTTAATCTTGGCAAGGCTGCTTCAATGGCTTCACGTACTGCTAAATGCGGAGATAAGAATTGTGCAGTGGCTTGATCTTGCGTAATGCTGAGCATCACTTCAACAGGACCTAGGTGAGCTGGGTTTAAATGGATTTCAGCTACCTGGTTTTGTTGTGAAGTTAACCAGATAATTTTTTGTGCAAACTCGTTACCCCATTTGGGTTGGCCTACTGGAAGATCGACTTGAACATTCTGCGGTGTTGTATTGAGGGGAGTGGTAGTTGCAGTGTTGCTTAAGCCCAGTAGCTGTGTAGAAACAGACTCATTGGATACTGAAAATATAGTTTCTCCTGTAGTGGCCTGGATAGCATCGCTCATTTCTGAAGAGAATGGTAAAAGTTTGCCGTCAATGGCAGAATCTGCCGCTCCCACTGATTGCCAAAAGTCATCCAGTGCATAAGTAAGATTACTTTCAGCTGCAGTAGCTTGCGCCATTTTTTGTTGCAGCATTTGACCAGCGAGCAGTGCCGGGCTTGTCGCCAGTTTGCTATCTTGCGGAATGAATGAATTTTGAGGTGATGTGGATAACGCCATCGGTATGATCGGTGTTGCCGTCAATATGTCCGGGTTTGTTGGATCAAATGGGGGTAACAATTGATCTGCTGCATATGTACTATTTGTAGCCTCAAAAAATAGCTTGCTGATCAGATTGTGTGCGCAGGATGTGTCCGTTGCTGCAACCGAAGCGGTGTCGTCATCTGTCGGTAAGGTTATTTTTTCTGAGGACTCCGATGTTGTGGCAGAGGCGCTTGTTTCTAGTTTGCTGCCTGATGTTGTGGCAGAGGTGCTTGTTTCTCGCTTGCTGTCTGATGCTGTGGCAGGGGTACTTGTTTTTCGTTTGCTGTCTGTTGCCGTGGCAGGGGTGCTGGTTTCTCGTTTACTGTCTGTTCCGGACACTTCGCGTTTCAATACTTTAGAAAATTTTTCTGTCGCGGGTTCTCGTGTATTGCTAGGCTCAGGACTACTAGTCAGTATTGGATTGCCAGTGGACGATTTGATTTGAAGTGCGGCAGACATATTTAGCATAAATTTTTGGTCTCAAGTAAGTGTGATGCTGTTGCCAGTTAGTATATGCAATCTCTATGCCAGTTTCGGCTATTGTGAGAGATTCCTAGTTGTCGTTCTTAGGAAATGAGTGACGGTTGAAAGCATTCGAAGCAAATTCATCTTGTAATTTTTGTTCATACTTTGATTGCCGCAGATTTTCTGCGGTTTGCTGGCGTTGTGACAGCGTGTCGTAGGATTTGAGTTTGCGCTGATGGAATAAAAATTCATTGCTTCCGGCAATCCGTTTATTCTGGGCATGCAAAACTGCTTGGCGCTGTTCAGTGATGGCGGCATCGAGCTTATTCATGAATGCAGTGAAATTAAGCCATTCCATGTGATCAATTCCTGTTTCGATAGAATTCTGCAGGTGCGCCTGGTAACTATGGCGATATTGCAACAGCAAATTTAATTTCTTTTCTGCTTCCTGTTGCTGAAAATTCAATTTCCCCAGTTTTTTGGATGACGCATCCGTTTGCTGCTGCGCTAACTCCAGAAGTAGTTTTAGCGATGACGATGTGGACATAAGAGCGTTTGTTTCTGATTATCGGGTTGCGTTGCTATCAAATAACTGGGTCAGTTTCTCAAGACTATTGGCGAAATTCTCCTGTTGCGACATGTTCTGATTTAAAAATTTTTCGAATGCGGGATACAGCTTAATGGCCCGATCCAGTTCCGGATCTGTGCCGGCGACATACGCACCCACACTGATCAAGTCATGGCTGCGTTGATAGCGCGAATATAGACTCTTGAATTGTCTGGCCATGTCAATTTGTTTTTGTGGTACCACACTGGTCATGATGCGGCTGATCGAAGCCTCGATATCAATTGCCGGGTAATGGCCGGCTTCGGCTAATCGGCGCGATAGTACGATATGTCCATCGAGAATGGCGCGAGCGCTATCGGCGATGGGATCGTTCTGATCATCCCCTTCAGTCAATACCGTATAAAAGGCTGTAATCGATCCATTTTCTTGGTTGCCGTTACCGGCGCGTTCCACCAGTTGTGGTAGTTTGGCAAATACGGAAGGTGGATAGCCTTTGGTCGCCGGAGGCTCGCCGATAGCCAGAGCTATTTCCCGTTGCGCCATGGCATAGCGAGTCAGTGAATCCATAATCAGTAAAACATGTTTGCCGCTATCGCGAAAATATTCGGCGATGGCTGTTGCATACGCTGCACCTTGCAAACGTAATAATGGTGAAGTGTCTGCGGGTGCTGCGACAACTACCGAGCGTGCAAGTCCTTCTGCGCCGAGAATATGCTCTATAAATTCTTTAACTTCACGTCCCCGTTCACCGATGAGTCCCACAACGATTACATCGGCACTGGTATAACGTGCCATCATGCCAAGCAATACGCTTTTGCCCACACCGCTGCCGGCAAACAATCCCATGCGTTGTCCCCGCCCAACAGTCAGCAGCGTGTTGATTGCACGCACTCCAACGTCAAGCGGTTGAGTGACGGGAATTCTTTCCAATGGATTATAAGGGCGGCTGTATAACGGTACGCTGTGTTCCGCGCGCGTGGGGCCAAGGCGATCCAGCGGTTCACCCAGTCCGTTTATCACGCGTCCCAGTAGTTCTGGGCCAACGCTGATATGTTTGGCGCGATCCGCTGCGCGCCTGCGGGGATGCTGAAAATTACCGATCTTGATGGGATCAACAGCACATTCCGTAGGGACTACTTTGGCGCCTGGAGATAATCCATACACATCGTTGGATGGCATTAAAAATAGGCGATCTCCGGAAAATCCAACGACTTCTGCCGAAACGCTATGGCCATTCGATAGGAGTATAGTGCAACTACTGCCAACAGCCAGCCGAAGTCCTACCGCTTCCATCACTAGCCCGGCAACGCGTGTAATCGTGCCGCTTGATAGCAGTGGATTGGCGGGGGTAATCAGCTGGGTGCAATTTTTCAAGAAACTGCCCCATTGTTCATGGCGGTTCATATTAGTCATTTTTCTCCAACCAGCTGTCGTTCTGACCGATGGCTGATAATACCCTGTGCCAGCGTATCTCCAGGCTTGCGTCGATTTCGCTGCCATTGGCTTCGATGCGGCAGCCGCCTTTGGATAATTGTTCATCTTCACGGATAGACCAGCTATCTTGCGCTAACTGACTGTCCAAGTGCATATGGACTATTTTGGCATCGTCGGGATGCAAATAAAGCCGCGGATGTTGCATCGCACTGGGCAGATTTCGAATCGCCTCCTGTACGATGGGTACGATGAGTTCGGGCTTCAGCTGTAATGCCTGGGTAATCATTTTCTTGGTAAGCGCTATGGCGAGATCCAATAAATCATCCGCAACGTGCTGATCCATTGTATGCAGATCGTGATCGAGATTGGATAGCAGCGCTTGGAGGCGGGCTACTTCGGCTGTGATCTCTATTTCGGCTGCTTTTCTACCTTCTGTGTACCCCGCTGTGTTTCCCTCTTGATAGCCTGCTGCATAGCCTTCTTTTTTTGCATGCTGAAGAATTGCTGCAATTTCTTCTTCAGTTGGCAAGGTGGCCTTATCCTGCTCGTTTGCCAGGGTATTGTCTTTAGTCTTGAGCTGTTGATCTTGTTCTTTCCGGATTGGATCGGGTACATCCAAAGAATTCATTTCCCATCGTTGATAGGCATTGAGTTCTGCTTTTGGAATGAAACTGCTTGTCGCCATTTGTAAACCTTTATTGCAATAGTCACTAGGTAAAATACTTAGCTACTCAAGCTGATTGAATGAGTTTAATAGGGGCTATATTTGTTAAACAAAATTGTCTTCACCTTTTCCGCCGAGTACGACTTTCCCATCGTCAGCCAGTTGACGGAGCACCTTAAGAATTTCTTTTTGCTCGGCTTCGACTTCAGATACACGTACCGGGCCTTTGCTTTCAAGATCTTCTCTCAGCGCTTCAGCAGCACGTTGCGACATGTTTTTGAAAATTTTCTTGCGTAGTTCTTCTTGCGCACCTTTTAAAGCGATAATCAGAGATTCCGACTGGACTTCTCTGAGGAGCAACTGGATACCATGATCGTCAATATCAATCAGATTATCGAACACGAACATCTCATCCATGATTTTCTGTGCCAGCTCTTCATCGTACTGCTTGATGTTATCAATGACGCTGGTTTCTTGAGCGGTTGGGACGAAATTGAGAATTTCCGCCGCAGCACGTATTCCGCCCATAGCCGTTTTGCGAATATTATTGCTGCCCGATAGTAACTTTGTCAGCACATCATTGAGTTCGCGCAGTGCATCCGGCTGAATACTGTCCAATGTGGCAATACGTAATAAGGTATCGTTGCGCAATCGCTCGGTGAATAAGCTTAATATCTCGCTGGCTTGATCGCGATCTAAGTGAACTAAGATGGTTGCGATAATTTGTGGGTGTTCATCCTTAATGAGTTCGGCTACCGATGGCCCATCCATCCACTTCAATCCTTCAATACCACTGGTGTCGCCGCCATGTAAGATGCGATCAATGAGATTGGCAGCTTTTTCATCACCCAATGCATTGGTTAGAACCTTGCGAATATAATCGGCCGAATCCTGACCTAGCGTGGTCCTTCCTTCCGCTTCATCGCAGAATTCTTTAAGTATGTCTTCAATTTCGGCGCGTGAGATATTCTGCAAATTGGACATTGTTTCGCCCAGTTTCTGCACTTCCTTGGGACCTAATAGTTTAATGACTGATGCCGCTTCTTGTTCGCCCAACGTCATCAGCAAGATGGCGCTCTTTTTGATTCCTTCGTCATCCATTTTTAGATACCCAATCTTTAACAACGTTGGCGACAATGGCCGGCTCATCTATAGCCAGTTGTTTGGCTTTTTTAAGATTTTCCTCAAATAGGGATTGCTGGATTGCCTGAACGGCGGTTCCATCTACCTGTCCTGGCAACTGATCTAACGTTGCTTCGCCAGCCACTTTCTCTGGCAGTGCAGGAGGAGGCTGAGTTAAGCTTTTTAAGAATGGCCGTAGGATTTTTAATAGGAAAAACATAACAATGGCTGCAATTAGCAGCTGCTTGCCAATGTCTTTTGCCAGCATTATGACATCGGGGTCTTTCCAGAATGCAGCATCCAATATCGTTTCACTTTCAGCGGTGAACAAGCTATTGGTTACAGTCAGCGAGTCTCCGCGTTTCTCGCTGTAACCCATGGCTTCTCTAACAAGGCTATTGATTTCCTTGATTTCTTCGGCAGTCAGTGGTTCATGGGCAATCTCACCATTTTCATTGATTTTCTTGCGATAATTCACGACAACTGCTGCAGTGAGGCGTTTGATACCACCAGTGGATTGCTGTGTGTGTTGTACTGTCTTGTCCACTTCATAATTGATCGTAGATTCTTTTTTCTTATCAGTCGGTAACGGTGGTGGTGCTTTATCGCCCGCTTCTGTGTTTTCGCCACCGGCTTCTATAGGCGCAGCAGCAGGCTCAGGAGGGCGGTTCGTCAGTGCTCCGGGAATGCCTCCATCAATTTTTGAACCTGTGGAAGTCGCTTCAAGAGTTTGTTGGCTGCGAATAGCGGCAGCATCCGCTTCAGTATTGTTTGGTCGATAGATTTCTTCAGCACGCTCGATACGGGAGAAATCCAGATCTGCAGTGACCTGAGCGCGCACATTGGAGGCACCTGTAATGGGTGACAGTATGGTTTCGATACGACGAATATAGTTTTCTTCAAGCTCCTGGATGTATTGTAATTGCTTGGCGTCAAATCCTTTATCCTGTTTGTTTTCATGCTGCGTGCTGAGTAGGTTGCCATTTTGATCAACCACGGTTACATTTTTTGTCGGTAGATTGGGTACGCTGCTCGACATCAAGTGTACGATTGCACTGACTTGTTCGACGCTCAATACCCTGCCTGGATACAAATTGAGTAGTACAGAAACGCTGGGTTGTTGTTTTTCTCTTGAGAATACGGAGGGTTTGGCAATTGCCAAGTGTACGCGTGCATTTTGCACCGCTGACAATGATTGAACTGAGCGTGCTAATTCACCTTCTAACGCGCGTTGATAATTGACCTGTTCGAGAAATTGGCTGGAGCCAAACTTCTGATTCTCCATTAATTCAAATCCTGGTAGATCGCCTTTGGGCAACCCTTGACCCGCTAAGCGTAGACGTACTTCATGGATCTGTTTTTCGGGAATTAAGATGGCGCCGCTGCTGTCGGAAAATTTGTACGGGACATTCATTTGCTGCAAGGAGCTGATGATGGCGGCACCGTCCTGATTCGATACGTTACTATAGAGAACACGATAATCCGGCGTCTGACTCCACATCAAAGCACCTGCCAGTAAGGCGACGACGGCTGCAGCAGCTAGGATCAACCCCAATTTCTTTTGATTGGATAGTTGGCTGAGTTGTTCCAGTTTAAATGTTTTAGCTGGTGGTGTCGTATTGGATTCACTTGGTACTGTTGCCACGTACTATTCTCCTGCTGAGGTCTCACGAATTAAATGCATCAATGTTTGGGATGTACCCGCTTTACATGGACAAAATTTTATTGATGCGATGATTATCGATAAATTTACGCAATATGAATGCTTAAATAGAATAGCTTTGTCCGCTTTATTCAGATCATGAAGAGGACTGGTATAAATGTAAGCTACCGGCAATTCTTAATAATTGTCATTTAAACCAGTGCAAGCAAATAAAATCAGCGAAATCAGAACAATTCTGGCAGAGCAGGAACAGCTTCAGCTTGCGTTTGCCGCGTTTAATGAGGCATCTGAGCAGCTCTCAGGTGTGTATCAGGAATTACAACACCAGGTAACACAGTTAACCCGAGAACTTGCACTTGCTAATGGTGAATTGCACAGACAGCTGATTGCAAAAGAGGATTTATCCAGGCAATTAAGCTTCTTGTTAAATGCGTTGCCTGGTGGCGTTTTGGCGCTTAATGGAAACGAATGTATAGAGCAAGTGAATCCGGCCGCGCTTACTATGCTTGGAGAGCCATTACTTGAGCTGACATGGCATCAGGTTGTTCAAGAACGCTTATCACCAACTGCGGTTATTAACGAGTGGTATGTGACACAGCAGAAAACAGCAGAGCAGCGTCGCATCCGTATCGAAAGTAGTGCGCTGGATTCAACCGGTAGGCGGATTTTGTTGGTAAATGATATTACTGAAGCTTATGTCGTTCAGGAAAAGATAAGGCGGAATCAGCGTTTGACTGCTATGGGTGAAATGGCAGCGAATCTTGCGCATCAGTTGCGCACACCGCTTGCAACTGCATTGCTCTATGCGAATCACCTCGGCAGCGATGCACTGACTCCCGATGATCGTCAAAAATTTGCCACCAAAACCGTTGAACGTTTGCATCATTTGGAGCATTTAACAAAAGATATGTTGCGTTTTGTCAAAGGCGAGACGACGCAGCTCGAAAGAGTTTTAGTCAGTGATTTGTTAACGGAATTGCAACAAGTCATTGAGCCTCAGTTGATTCCGCTTAATTTGCAGTTAATTGTGCGTGACCATAGCCAGGCAGAATGTCTGATGACGAATCATCAAGCGCTGTGTGGAGCGATGATTAATTTACTTGAGAACGCAATGCAGGTGTCTGCACCCAATGACCGGATCATTTTAACGGGGTGTGTGGAAGGAGAAAACATCGTTTTAAGTGTGCATGATGATGGACCCGGTATTGATGCAGCATTGCAAGAGAGATTATTTGAGCCATTCTTTACCACACGTGTAGAAGGTACTGGCTTAGGTCTGGCCATTGTGCGGGGGGTGATTCAGTCAATGGGCGGTACCGTGCAGATTAACTCATTGCCTGATACAGGGAGTGAATTTGTGGTGTGTTTGCCCAGGAACAAAGGAGATTGATGCGATGAGACCGTTACCTGTTCTGGTAGTGGAGGATGATCAGGATTTATTGGAAGCGATTTGCGCTACTTTGAAGTTGGCTGGTTATCAGGTGCTTGCAGCAGCAAATGGTCATGACGCCATGACGATATTGCAAGACTATCAAGTAGGTATCGTAGTGAGCGATGTACAGATGAAACCCATGGATGGATTGGCGCTGTTAAAAAAAATTAAAGCTTTTGATCTGGAATTGCCAGTGTTATTGATGACAGCTTATCGAGAAATCGACAAAGCGGTGACTGCAATGCGCATTGGAGCTTGCGATTATTTACTGAAGCCATTTGACCCGGATAGCTTGCTGGCACATATCAGACAATACTCAGTGTCTGAGTCTGAGCAGGATGATCGAGTAATTGCTAAGGATCCGCGGACACGCGCATTATTGTCGCTTGCCAAACGGGTTGCGAGATCGCCCGCAACGGTGATGCTGACGGGTGAAAGCGGATGCGGTAAGGAAGTGATCGCACGCTATATTCATCGCCATTCATTGCGTTCTTCTAAGCCATTTGTTGCCATTAATTGTGCCGCTATTCCCGAGAATTTACTGGAAGCCACCCTGTTTGGTTACGAGAAGGGTGCTTTTACCGGCGCGACTCAAGCCCAGCCGGGGAAGTTTGAGCAAGCGGAAGGCGGTACATTGTTACTGGACGAAATTTCGGAAATGCCTTTGGAATTACAAGCAAAATTATTGCGAGTATTGCAGGAAAGGGAGGTTGAAAGAGTTGGTGGACACAAGACCATCAAACTGGATATTCGAGTTCTAGCGACTTCGAATCGCGACATGATGGCAATGGTTAAGCGTAATCAATTTCGTGAGGATCTGTATTACCGGCTCAATGTGTTTCCAATAGAAATTCCGGCACTGCGCGAACGATCCTTGGATATTGAACCCCTGGCGCAGCGTGTGCTTGAAACGGCAGTCGCCGGATCAGGGCAACCACTTTGTAAGATGACCCGGGCCGCGATCGATAAGTTGACTCAGTATACTTGGCCGGGCAATGTCAGAGAGTTGGAGAATGTGATGCAGCGTGCCATGATCCTGGCAACGGATAACACAATCGAAGCTGAGCATATCAGCTTGCCGGAAGCGGTTTTTGATCAAGAGGTTGATGAGAGAGATCTGGAGTCACCTACAACCGATATGAAAACGCTCGAACGTAAACATATTCTGGAAACGCTTGCAGCCGTTAATGGTTCCCGAAAACTGGCCGTAAAAAAGCTAGGAATCTCTGAACGAACTTTGCGTTATAAGTTGCAGCAATATCGTATGATGAGTTAGTGAATGTGTGTCATGTTTTTATGAATCTGATTTATAAAAGTTATTTTAAGTTTCCGAGCTTCTGAGTGATACTTGAAAATTAATTATGTGGGGGTAGATGATGGATAAATCCGGAATTGACAATATTCTGCAGCAACTGCAAGCAACTTCGGCGCTTGCTTCCGGTGTCAAAAAACAATCGGGCGCTGATGAAATTGCGAGTGTGGATTTCAGCGAAAAACTTAAATCCGCAGTAGATCAGGTCAATAATGTACAGCAAACAGCGGATAAGCTAAGCATGCAATTTGTCGGCGGTGAGTCCAATGTCGATTTGCATGAAGTAATGATTTCACTGCAAAAAGCCAATGTATCATTTCAATCAATGATACAGGTTCGAAATAAATTGGTAACAGCCTATCAAGAAATTATGAACATGCAAGTTTAAGAAGACTATTGAGCGGTACTAGCCAAAACTCGATCAAGTCAATTGATCCAACTTATATTTTTTATTCCTCCAGCGCTACTTCCAGCTTCAGCCAGTCTTCTTCCAGGTCAGCTACTTTTTTCTCGAGTGTTGCGTGAATTGTACTCAGCTGATCAATTTCATCGCGGGAACAGTTGGCGTAAGTAGCCGGATCGGCTAGCCGGCGATTCGCTTCCGTTAATTCCCTCTGTACAATCGTTAAGGCAGCTTCAAGTTTTGCTTGCTTGGAAAGTAGTATTTTTTTGTTCGGTTTGGCAGATGTGTTAGATTGCGCTTTTTGTGAGGATGGCCGTGATCCAGCAACTTCATTAGAGCGACGGGTTTCTATCCAATCTTTATAATCTTCCAGATCGCCATCCAGCAATTGTGCTTTGCCATCAGCTACCAGCCACAATTCATCGGCTACGGCACGTATCAGGCTGCGATCATGTGATACCAGTACCACCGCTCCACTATAAGCTTCCAATGCCAAAGTCAAGGCATCGCGCATATCCAAATCCAAATGGTTGGTCGGCTCATCCAATAACAACAAATGTGGCTTTTTCCATGCCAACAAGGCAAGTGCCAGACGGCTTTTCTCGCCTCCAGAAAAACTGGCCACCGGACGATCTTCGCTATCACCACCCAGACCGAATCGCCCCAGGAATTTTCGCAAATCCAGTTCTGTTTGTGCAGGTGCCAGTTGCACCATATGTTGCAAAGGCGTTGCATGGCCGTCCAGATTTTCCAGTTGATGCTGTGCGAAGTAGCCTATACGTATATTCGGTGTCCATTCCAATGTGCCTGAGGTGGGCTCGACTTCTCCGACCAGAAGTTTTATCAATGTGGATTTTCCTGCGCCATTCGGACCTAGCAAGGCAATTCGAGCACCTGCTTGCAAAATGAGGTGCACATGTTGAAATAACAGGCAGTTATCATAGCCAAAGCTCATATCTTTCGCGCGCAATAAAACATCAGGGCTGCGTTCAGGTGCTTCAATCTGCAATTCAAAATGCCCGTCTTCGATATGCATCGGTGCAAGACGCGTCAAGCGCTCCAAGGCCTTGATGCGACTTTGTGCTTGCTTGGCTTTGGTCGCCTTGGCGCGAAAACGACGTACAAAGTCCTCCATGTGCGCGATCTTTCTCTGTTGTTGCTGAAAAGCCTGGGCGTGTTGCATGAGACGTTCAGCGCGCGCACGCTCGAAATCATCATAATTGCCACTATAGTCATCAATTTGCCGATTATTGATATGCGCGATGCGATTAATGCAGGCATTGAGAAATTCTCTGTCGTGTGAAACTACCATTAGGCTACCCGGATAGCGTGCCAGATATTGCTCCAGCCAGAGAATGGCTTCCAGATCCAGGTGATTGGTCGGTTCGTCCAGCAACAACAAATCAGCACGATGCATCAGAGCGCGAGCCAAACTTAAGCGCATGCGCCAGCCACCAGAAAAATGGCTGACAGGTTGCTCCAATGCATGATTGGCAAAACCCAGTCCATTCAATAATTGCGCTGCCCGTGCTCGAGCTATATAACCATTGATGGTTTCATAACGTTGTTGTGCTTCGAACCAGGCGGTATCATGTTCGGCCTGCGTCAAGATCTTCTCCAGCTGCCGTAACTCAACATCGCCATCCAGCACAAACTCAATGGCAAGTTGGTCTGAATTAATAATCTCTTGTTCAACAAAAGCAATGGTTTTTCCGGGTTGTAAGCTGACTTCTCCGCTATCCGGTTTAATTACGCCACGGATCAAACGAAATAAGGTGGACTTGCCGCAACCATTTTTACCAACCAGGCCAACGCGCTGATTGGCAAAAACCTGCAGATTGCTGTTTTCAAGTAATGGGGTTCCGCCCTGTAGAAAGATCAGAGATTGGATATTTAACATGACGTATTGGATTTCTTGGAATACGAAATCGGTGTAAAAGTGTTTTTTAGATAGGCTATCGAGTACAATTTGGTTTTTGCTTGAATAAGCCGGGAATAGCTCAATAAAATGACTGTTGTTTTTGTGCAACATCAATTTAATATTGCCTTGACAGGAAAAAGTACCTTATATAAGCTGCGGTGTGGTCAAATATGACACACTTATATTTATTAAGCAATGTCAGCGGTAAGCGTTTGAATGAAAATTTTCCAGCCAACAAAAAGTGCGTTATTACGGATTAATAATCAGAGTTGGCACGCTCAACCAGAATTACTTGCTCAGCAGAGTAAGATGACAAGTACTATTACTTCGAGGGGAAGATCTTGAGTTCGACAATAACCAAGTTGAACGCTCCGCTAACGCAAGCGTTTGATTCTCAACCTTCAAGCGAATTACAATTAACACCGACACCGACGCTCAATACACTGGATCAGCGGTTAGCGGGTTTTGATACCCTAACGAGCGCTTTAGAATATGCGGCGGAGGGTACGACAGGGTATAATTTTTATGACGCGAGAGGTAACCTACGTTCGATTCTGCCTTATAGTATGCTTAGGCAGAACGCTCGTACATTAGCTCAGCGTTTATCTGGTTTTGATTTGCCCCGTGGAAGTCGAGTAGCAATCATTGCTGATACTTCCCCAGAATTTGTCGAGTTGTTTTTTGCATGTCGCTATGTTGGTTTAGTGCCTTTTGCGATGCCGATTCCGGTCAATCTTGGCAGTCATGCAATATATGTTCAGCAATTAAGAGGTATGCTTGAAAGCAGTCAAGCGAGTATTGCGCTGGCGAATATTGATTATATTAATTTCCTGGAAGAAGCTGTGGAAGGGGTACCCGGTATACAGTGGGTGGGAACACCGGGGAAATTAAATGAGCTATCTGCTAGAGATATAGAATTACAGCCTAATCATCCTGACGAGACTGCTTATTTGCAGTTTACATCGGGTAGTACACGTACTCCGAGAGGGGTGGTTATTACCGAGCGAGCCTTGATGTGTAATTTGCAAGGTATTGTAAGGAATGGATTGGAAATAAGGCCTGGCGATCGTTCTGCATCATGGTTGCCTTTTTATCATGATATGGGATTGGTTGGTTTAGTTTTGGCGCCGATGGTTACACAAATCTCCGTTGATTATTTGGCAACACGGGATTTTGCAATTCGGCCTTTGCAGTGGCTGCGCTTGATTAGCCGCAATCGTTGTACCGTGGCATTTAGTCAACCGTTTGGTCTTAAGCTTTGTACTTTACGTGTCAGAGAATCTGATCTGAAAGAATTGGATCTTAGTTGCTGGCGGGCTGCTGGTATTGGAGCCGAAATGATTCGGCCGGAAACTTTGAGGAACTTCGCAGAAAAATTTGCATCGGCTGGTTTCGATGAAAATGCTTTCTTGCCTTGCTATGGTCTTGCAGAATCAACGCTGGCAGTTACTTTTTCAAAAATTGGTGAAGGATGCAAAAGCATACAAGTAGATAGCAAGACACTGATCGATAAGAGAATGGCCGCCCGATTGCAGACTGAGGGACGTAAGCAAAACGAATTTGTAAATTGTGGGCGTCCATTGCCTGGACATATCGTTAAGATAGTCGATGAGGATGGCCAACAATTGTCAGAAATGATGGTCGGTAGTGTTCTGGTGCATGGCGATAGCGTGATGACGGGATACTATAACAATCTCGAAGAAACTAACAAAGCGCTTAAATCCGGCAACTGGTTAGATACCGGCGATATTGGATTCCTGCTTGAGGGGGATCTATTTATTACCGGGCGTCGTACCGATGTCATTATTGTTAATGGTCGCAATATTCGTGCACAAGATATAGAAGAACTGGCTGAGCAGCAACCTGAAGTCAGATCACGAGAAGCTTCTGCATTCGGCGTCAATGATGAAGATGGAACAACGACTATCGTACTCGTCATCGAGTGCCGATTGACAGCTGTGACGGAACGGCAATCACTGACAGTTAGATTGCAACAACTTGTATATATGGCATTTGGAGTCAATTGCGTTGTTGAATTGGTTCCACCGCATACCTTGCCACGGACTTCATCTGGGAAGCTATCACGCTTTGCAGCGCGACAAGGTTATATTCAAAGAACAAGCTTGGCAACAGGCCAATTGTCTTTTGTAGAATCAGGTGACAGATAAAGCGCATGCCAAAATTAGTAGCCGTAACAGGTGCTACTGGCTTCATTGGCAATGTGCTGATACAGAAATTGATTCAGAATGGATGGTCGGTTCGTGCACTTACGCGAACTGGCCGTTATTCAACAGATGAATCTGTTCAATGGATTCAAGGCGATCTCAATAACTTAGCGGCGCTGCATCATTTAGTTGATGGTGTAGCGTTCGTTATACACTGTGCAGCAACGGTAAGAGGGAGTTCCTTTCAAGAATTCGAGCATACAAATATTGAAGGTACTAAAAATATTTTATGCGCGCTTACTCAGGCTAAGCAAACACAATTCTCACGCTTCTTGTTAATTTCATCCTTGGCAGCACGGCAGCCAGAATTATCATGGTATGCTCAAAGTAAATATTTGGCTGAGCAAGCACTCATTGAATATTCAGGGCAGTTGCAGTGGACAATATTTCGACCTACGGCTGTTTATGGTCCGGGCGATAAGGAGTTAAAGCCACTTTTTCAAGCGATGCGCCGTGGAATATTGCCGGTCGTTGGAAAAATTCATAATCGATTCGGGTTAATACATGTGTATGATCTGGTTGCAGCTATTCAGGCTTGGCTTGAGTCCGACAAAGTTATCAACGGGGTTTTTGAGCTTGATGACGGTATACCAGGAGGGTACAGTTATCAAAGCCTAGTTACCATAGCGCAGCAAGTATGGAAGAGCCCCGTTCATTGTGTTGTCATACCGGATCTGCTTATCCGAGGTATTGCTTCATCAAATCTTTGGATTGCCCGCCTATTTCATTATTCTCCCATGCTGACCCCAGGAAAAGTTAATGAGTTACAACATAACGACTGGGTATGTGATAATACTCCCCTAATCCATGCGCTTCCCGCGTGGCGACCGAGTATCCGTTTACAAGATGTATTATCTGAAGTAATCTAAATCTAAAATTTAACCGCGATGAATTAAACCTATGACTGAAAGTAATTACGATGAGATCATGATGTTACTCTGTGATCGCCTAAGTAGTTTAACGAATTCTAATGTTCAGATTACTTCCGAAACAAACCTGATTAGTCAATTATCGATCGATTCCATTAAGCTACTCAATCTAATTATGGAGATTGAAGATACTTTCGATGTCTCAATTCCTATTAATGCATTAACAGACATTCAAACTGTTCGCGAGCTGGCCGACTTAGTACACAAAATTAAATCAGCATCATAATGAATTTACTTGAAAAACTAGACGCAGCCGCGGCTGCAAGAAAAGCACTTTTGCCCGATGGTGTGGGTGCTTTTGGTATCCCGATAGAAGAAGTTTATTCGGCTACAGAAGCTCGGATTGGTGATCGTCGTGTACTGCTGCTCGGCACTAACAATTATTTGGGATTGACCTTCGCGCCTGAATGTATTCGTGCAGCACATGAGGCAATTGATAAAGAAGGCACCGGTACTACGGGATCCCGGATGGCAAATGGCAGTTATTTTGGCCATCGCGCATTGGAAAGAGAATTCGCTGACTTTTATCAATGTAGCTCCGGTATTGTCTTTACTACGGGTTATCAAGCCAACTTAGGCACTATTTCAGGCCTGGTAGGTCCTGGCGATACCGTATTGATTGATGGTGATTCTCATGCAAGTATCTATGACGGTTGTATTTTAAGTGGTGCGGATATCATTCGCTTCAAGCACAATGATATGGTTGATATGGAGAAACGCTTGCGCCGCTTAGGTGATCGTGTTGAAACGACGCTGATTATTGCTGAAGGCATATACAGTATGCTCGGCGACCAAGCGCCGCTAGCTGAAATCGTCAAATTAAAAAATACCTATGGCGGTACTTTGCTTATTGATGAGGCTCATTCATTAGGGGTACTCGGTGAAACTGGACAAGGTCTGGTAGAAAAAACCGGATTACTGCAAGAAGTCGATTTTATTACGGGCACGTTTAGCAAGAGCCTATGTAGTATCGGTGGATATTGTGTCAGTAATCACCCGCAACTTGAACAGTTGCGCTATGTGAGCCACCCTTATATTTTTACCGCATCACCATCGCCAGCAACGATTGCTTCCACTCGTGCAGCATTGGAATTATTACGTAAAGGAAGCCATTTACGTAAGCAACTGTGGCGTAACTGTACGCAACTCTATGCGCAGCTTAAAGAAGCCGGTTATACGCTCGGCCCGGACCCTGGGCCGGTCATTGCTGCCATGCTTGATACACCGCAACAAGCACTCTTGCTTTGGCAAAATTTGCTTGAACATAATATTTATGTCAATTTGATATTGCCTCCAGCTGCTCCAGAAGGTAGATCACTTGTACGGTGTAGTGTAAACGCTGCTCACACAAAAGAACAAATTCAATATGTTGGTGATACCTTTGCAAAACTGCACAGTTTGGTATGTGGATGACAAATGGTGAATCGATGAAAATGCTACGGATATTGGTGTTCACAATATTCTCTCTCCTGTTTCAGGGCAATGTCTTTGGAACCTCTATTGCATACAGCGGATTTATATGCCTGAATACAATCGATATTAATGACATTACATCGAGCGGCATTCCAATCGAAAGTAGATTTGAGGTGATAGAAGATGTTGGTGGTGGGATATTTCGATTGAGGCTAACCGGCGGCATTCCTCGCATTGTCAATAATGATCGTAACGTGTGTATTGATAACGTGACAGCTATTGGATATTCTGGATTTCCGTTGCCTGAATTGTTAGAGGCGATTGATGCAATAGCTTATTTTAGCGGGCAAGAGCTGATAATTGTGGTCAGTTCGATGTTTACTGACTTGAGTGCCAGAAGAGGGGCGTTTTCGTCCTTCAGTACCAGTAAGATATTAGCGATTACAAATACCTTAATCTTTGCATTCAATCCTCAAGCGTCGTCATTCAGCCTAAGTAAGGTGATACGCAACACAGGATTTACCCATACAGAAACCGGATCGACAATTTCCATTCCATTTCTGGAAACAGTGCTGCCATCAGATAACGGAGTTTCGCAAAGCAAACCTCTGATACTGACACCAACATCCAGTATTGAGTATCGTCTGGAATAGTAGTGTCTCTAATCCTAACAATTAGTTAAAGCATTGGTTTTTTGCCATTGTCGCATTACGTAGCTTCTAATTGATATTGACGATCATTGCTTATCTTCGGTTCTGATTAAAACGTACCACAAATGCGCGATCAATATAATTTTTCCACCACCAGACCCACTTTCCATGTCCAAATAGTGGGCCCCATGAGGCGATGGCATGACGATCGCCTGTCGTTAATAAGCTCAGAAAACGTTTCTGCGGTTTAAAAGCTAGTAGCGGGTGCTGTTTAAGCGTGGCAGCTAGATTGCTTGCCAGTACTGGTCCTTGACGAATTGCATAAACACCGGCTTTAGGTAAGGGTGTCATGAAAGCAGCGATATCGCCCACAGCAAATATGTCTGGATGTGAGACGCTGCGGAGATATTGGTCAATCTGAATAAACCCTTTGTTATCGCACTTTAATCCACTTTCTGCCGGCCAGAATTGCGCACCGGCATGAGTGGCCCAGGCAGAAAAATCATAATCCAGGATCGTGCCATCATCCAGCGTTAGTTGATGTTGATTGATGGCAGCGACATGTCTCCCGCTGATGATGGTGATGTCGAGAGTTTTTAGGTGGCGCTTGAAAAACACCTGTACGCGTTCATTAAATGAACTTAGGATGTTTTGATTGGCGCAAACTAAAGTAAAGCTTGCATGAATAGATGTGGTATGGCGAAGTTTGTAATGCATTGCCAACAATACCTCAATACTGGCAGCTCCGCCCCCAGTCATTACAATTCGCTGTAATACATTGGTATTCATACTCTGAGCTATTTTAAGCCAGTGCTGCCAATAATCAAGAAATTGCTGAAATGGTTTAATGGGGCAACCATGTTTATTGGCACCTTTAATATCATTCAATGCTGGCTGAGAACCGATATTAATCGACAACAAATCGTACTGCAGCGATGGATGTTGATAGCAATAGATTCTCTTGGTCAGCGGATCAATGTGTTGAACTTCACTGTGAACAAACTGAACACCGGCCCGCTGACAAAGTTTCTGTAAATCGATATGACAGTCTTCAAAAGTATAGTGGCCAGCAATTAACCCTGGCAGCATTCCAGAATAAGGTATGAGCGAATCAGTGCTGATGAGTGTGACTTTGGTGTCAGGAAGAGGACATATGCCCAGTTTCTTGATAATGGAAATGTGGCTGTGACCGCAACCAATTAGAAATAAGTATTTTTTATGAGATGCTGGAGTGATCATTAACTTATTCAGATTGCGTTATTTTCAGAAAAGTGTGATAGTTCATATCGCAACATCATTAGTTAGTCCATGCTACTACAAATAAAATCAAATGTATTTCTATGGCTTCTAGGGCTAATTAGGTAAGATATTGAAAGTATTTCATTTTATCATTGCGACGTGTTTTTCACGATTAATGATTTTTAAATTTATTTACTCATGGAGGGGAATAATGAAATCTAGTAAGATCAGTACATTAGCGGCTTATACTATTCTTTTATTAGTAACAGGGCTGTTATTCGCATGTAAGCCGATTTTCGACAAAAAGCCGCTGCCTGATAAGGAAGGAAGCAAAGAAGTGGCATCGGAACCGGCACCAGCACCAGCACCAGCACCAGCACCAGCAGCAAGTGCGCCCACTCCCATTGAACCAGCTACCAAAATTGAAGAAGTTGAAACTATACAGAGTTTAGAATTTGCTGTTGAGACGCCTGATGCAACCAGCAAAGACGCTCAAGTACAGATGGCTGATGATGGAGATGATGTTGTAAAAATCACACCTGTAATTATGCGTAAAGTACAGCAGGCGCTTGTGAATGCAGGGCTTAATCCTGGTCCTGTGGATGGTGTCAGTGGCGCTAAAACAGTTTCTGCTATTGAGAGCTTCCAAAAGCAGAGTAACATCCCAGTAGGTAAGTTGAATAAAAGAACGTTGCGTGCGCTAAATGTTGATTTTTAATAATAAAAGATAGTCTGTCAGTATTCTAAATACGCCAGGAGCTTACAGTTCTTGGTGTATTTGCTTGTACATAAGAATCTCTTATAAGGACATGATGTATCCGATTTGTCGGATGGTTATAGGTATTAAGGTGATTTAAAAAAATTTGCTATAGAAGAAGGCATGTTCTATAGTTGAGTGCACAAATAAGAATCGGTTTCAGAGTTTATTCAGGTAATTATGGAAATGTACAAAGGTTGGCAGTCTTGGATATTGTTTATTGTGAACTTTTATTTTCTTGGTATTTGAATTTATTTGGATTTTTATTTATCTATCTATATGAGCTTTTAGTTGGTTTCAACATCACAGGTTCTATTTATATAATTCTTGGTAGTGTAGGTCATTACTTGCTTTTGAAGTACTTTTGGAGGTTTTCTCATGGGAGTTCCTTTACGTCAACAGATCGCAGTTGGCAGTTATCTAATCAAACAAAAACTAAAGGGAGTAAAAAAATATCCCTTAGTGCTCATGCTGGAGCCTTTGTTTCGCTGTAATCTCGCATGTGCGGGGTGTGGAAAAATTGCACATCCGGAAGACGTTCTTGATCAACGCCTTTCTTATGAAGAGTGTATGCAGGCAGTCGATGAGTGCGGTGCTCCGATGGTATCAATTCCGGGCGGTGAGCCACTGCTGCATAAAGAGATGCCGCAGATTGTTGCGGGCATCATTCAGCGCAAAAAATATGTTTACCTGTGTACCAACGCATTATTGTTAAAGAAAAGGATTGATGATTATACCCCATCACCGTATTTAACGTTCTCAATCCATTTGGATGGCATGAAAGAGCGTCATGATGCATCGGTTTGTCAGGATGGTGTTTTTGATCGTGCGGTTGAAGCGATAAAGCTGGCTCTGGATAAAGGTTTTAGAGTTACTGTGAATTGTACGTTGTTTCAAGGCGAAACACCGAAGGATGTTGCCGAGTTTCTGGATTATGCGATGGAGTTGGGTGTTGAGGCAGCAACGATTGCTCCTGGGTTTAGCTATGAAAAGGCACCTCAGCAAGATGTTTTTATCAAAAGCCAAGATACAAAAGTATTGTTTCGTGGCATTTTTGAATTAGGTAAGCGACTAAAGCGAAAATGGAGGTTGAACCACTCAGCGCTTTATTTGGATTATCTGGCGGGAAACCAGGATTATGAATGTACACCATGGGGTAATCCGACACGCAATGTGTTTGGCTGGCAAAAGCCTTGCTACCTGTTATCGGATGAGGGTTATGCAAAAACCTTCAAAGAACTTCTTGATGATACGCCGTGGGAAAAGTATGGTACGGCAAATAATCCGAAATGTGCGCAATGTATGGCGCATTGTGGATATGAAGCAACTGCAGTTGAAGATACACTCCAACATCCATGGAAAGCACTGATTGCATCGCTAAAAGGACCGAGAACGACAGGCCCGATGGTGGCTGAGCCTACTCCCAAATGGGCAGTGGGAGAAAACAAAACGCCGAAGAAACTATCTGATATACCGGTAACACTGGTTAACAAATAAGCAGATACAGAGTATCGGTACTGGTTGATAGCATTTGCTGCAAGTAGAATGATGATGGAATTCGTATTATATCTGTCTATTTTCGGTGTCTTATGTTGGTGGTCATTAATACTGCTTCCGTGGCGCCCTTGGAGTACCCGTGAAAAGGTAGAAGTTGGAATTTCTGAAAATTCTGATACCTTGCTAAGTGATATTACAATACTGATTCCCGCGCGCAATGAAGGCCCCTATATTCAACATACACTGAATGGTGTGAAAGCGCAGGGGGAAGGCGCGTGCATCATCGTAATAGATGACCAGTCTGATGATAATACGGCGCAGCAGGCTAAGCAGTGTGGTGTGCAGGTCATATCCGGTAGCGCACCCCCTGCGGGATGGAGTGGAAAGCTATGGGCGCTTGAGCAAGGACTCAAGGCAGTTAGGACGCCTTATACACTGTTACTGGATGCTGATATTGAGTTAGCACCTGGGATTGTTTCTGAGTTGCGGCGAAAAGCGCAGAATGAAAATATCGCGTTTATTTCATTGATGGCTGAACCTTCCATGAAGAATTTCATAGAGCGCTTACTCATGCCGGCGTTTATTTTTTTCTTCAAGTTGCTATATCCTTTTGGACCAGCAAATAGGCCAACTTCACGAGTTGCCGCAGCTGCGGGGGGATGTATTTTGGTGGAAACACAAGCATTGCGCACAGTGGGTGCTTTTGCCAATTTGCATGATGCATTGATCGATGATTGCACGTTAGCGGCACATACCAAGCGCGCAGGTTATCACACTTGGATAGGATTAAGTCATGCGGCACATAGCCACCGCAGCTACCACGCATTAAAGCCTATCTGGGAAATGGTGGCCCGTACGGCTTATACGCAGTTAAGGTATTCGTTCATTTTACTTGCTCTCTGTACATTGATCATGATATCGATGTTCTGGGCGGCACCGTTGGCCTTTTTGCTACAATCTGTGCAAGAAGAAATTTATATGGTGAGTTTACTGGCATGGGTGGCGATGTTGATTACCTATATGCCAACTTTAATTTATTATCAACGTTCTCCACTTTGGGGATTCGCATTGCCTATCATCGGTACACTGTACCTTGCTATGACTTGGACATCCGCACTACGATACTGGCGTGGAGAGCGTGCTTGTTGGAAAGATCGTCGATATGAAAGTAAAATTAACAATTAAATTAATGGCGTGGTGCCTAATAGGGATGTGGCTGTTGTCAGCTAGTTCTACGGTATTCAGCGAATCCGATTCAGTATCTGAGAATCCGGAACAGGTGATACAAAACTTACAGTCTGCCTTACTTCAGGTAATGCGTGAAAGTGAGCAACTGGGTTATGAAGGGCGATTTAAATTCTTGGAGCCTGTCATTGAGCAATCGCATGACCTTGAGTTGATCATTAAAACGATACTGGGCGCAACTTACTGGTCGCAATTGGATAAAGACCAAAAAAACCTGGTTATTGATACATTTCGCCAATTGAGTATCGCTACCTACGCGGGGCGATTCAATCAATATGAAGGAGAGCAGTTCGAAGTGATTGAGCAACGGACTTTACCGCACGAACAAACACTGGTGCGAAGCCAATTAACTAAATCGGATGGCGGTACAGTAAATTTTGACTATGTTCTACAGCAAACCGAGGGACGCTGGCGTATTGTCAATATCTTATTTGATGGCGTGAGCGATCTCGCCATCAAACGCGGAGAGTATCGCGCAATTATGCAGCGAGATGGTTTCCAGGCGTTGATTGAATTGCTGAAAGAAAAGATTAGCCTGGCCCGGCAGAATTGACAGCAGGATGACTGCATCTTCTCCTAAAGGATTTCTTTGAGCGTAATCAGCGCACATAGCCGTAGCTATCGGATTTTTGCACGGTGGGCCGAATTTTGCTATCAGAATGCCATTGGAGTCATTCTGTTCGTATTGGTATTGACTGTATTGAGTACAGTGTATACGGTCAATAATCTTGGAGTGCACACCGACACGACAGACATGCTCTCTGAGGATGTTCCTTTTCGTGCGAATCATATCCGCTATAAACAATCATTTTCCCAATACGAAGACACATTATTGCTGGTATTGGATGCGCCCACGCCGGAGCAGGCGCATGCCGCAGCAAAACGTATCGCTACCTATCTGCAACAAAATAACACTCAGTTTCCGAATACTTATTATTTGAGTGGAGATCCTTTCTTTGAACAGAATGGTCTCTTTTTCAAGAGCATACCGGAATTAGGTCGTATTACCGATCACTTGGCAACGGCACAGCCCTTGGTTGCGCGTATCGCGGAAAATCCTACGCTATATACTTTCTCTTCAATACTCACTGAAGCCATTGATGAATTAAGGGCTGGCCGCACGTTAGAGCTGGAACCGGTAATGAATGGTGTCAGTGCAACGATAGATGCGCAATTAGCTGGTAAATCCCGTGCATTATCATGGCAGGTACTATTGAGCGGTGAAGCGCAAAAAGCAAGCTACCAGGAATTCATTGTAGTCAAACCGGAGCTTGATTATTCCCAAATATTTGCTGCTGAAGAACCGATCAAGTTAATTCGTGCAGCCGCTCAAGATATGGGTTTGACCGCCGATGCCGCGGAGAAATTGCGTATAACCGGTGAAGTAGCGCTGGCTCACGACGAACTGAATAGTGCGATGCATGGTGCGCAGGATGCCGGGTTATTGGCGCTAGTCATGGTGGCCGGTGTGTTGTTCATTGCGTTGCGATCTGCCGGAGCGATGTTAACAGTAATACTGAGTCTGATTCTTGGCTTGTTGTTGACAGCAGCATTTGCCACTGTTGCTGTGGGATATTTGAATCTGATTTCCATCGCGTTTGCTGTGTTATATATCGGTCTCGGAGTTGATTATGCCATTCATTTTTTGCTGCGGCATGAAGAACTAAGGAAACATAGTCAATCCGTTGCGGAGGCTTTGTATAAAACTGGTGGAGATATGGGGCAATCATTGTTGATCTGTGCGATCACGACCGCAATCGGTTTTTATGCATTCATGCCGACGACTTACAGAGGTGTTGCAGAACTGGGGTTGATATCGGGTACAGGAATGATGATCAGCTTTTTGATTACAATGACACTGATTCCTGCCTTGCAAAGATTTCTTCCAATGCGCATCGGAAGTTCACCCACTTCCATTACATCAATTAACCGCATTTTGGATCTGCCCAGACACTTTCGTAAATCGGTATATGCGCTCACAACAATTGCTATTCTGGTTTCTGCCGTGACATTACCGCATATCAGATTTGATTATAATTTGCTGAATATGAATAACCCGCACGCGGAGTCGGTGCTGACTTTTCAGGAATTGTTAAAGAATACGGAAGATTCACCTTGGCATATCGATATACTCGTTGATCAATTTCAGGAGACGGAATCCGTAGTGCAACGCCTTAAGGCTTTGCCGGAAGTTGATAAAGTGATCAGTATTCTTGATCTGGTGCCACAGGAACAAGCAGAAAAGAGTCTTTTGATTGAGGAAATGGCGCTCACACTTGGGCCGATTTCTTTTTCCCCGGCAGCATTTCAGCAGGCGAATCGCCATACGGTTGCGCAGCAACGCATGGCACTGGAAAAATTGAATCATGCATTAACCCAGTTTATAGCCGAGCAACCAGATCATTCCGCAATAGCTTCTGCTCGCATATTGCGTTCTTCACTGTCTGATTTGCTGGCACGGTTGGATAAAGATGCACTAGACAATGTTCAGGCAGAGGAGCGATTATTAAGCACTCTCAGCAAAGATCTGATCGGTCTGCTGCCTGAGTCTATCGAGCGTCTGCAACGAGCACTCGAGGCAAAGCCCTTTACGCAAGAAACATTGCCGACGACGATCAGTACGCACTGGCATAGTCACGATGATGCTTATCGCATCGCGGTTTATCCATCGGAAAATATTGATGACAATGATGCGCTACGTAGATTTGTGCATGCGGTTCAGAGTGTAGTACCCAGTGCAACCGGTGCGCCGGTTATTAGTCTGGAAGCCGGTGAAGCGGTGGTGGATGCGTTTATACATGCTTTCTCATTGGCGCTGCTGGGTGTCATCCTGGCGTTATGGATAATGCTCAGAAGTATCACTGCTACTGCGCTGGTACTAATACCGCTTTTATTGGCGACTTTGTTCACTGGCGCTTGCACCGTTTTGCTTGGCCTGCCGTTCAATTTTGCCAATATTATCGCCTTACCATTATTACTGGGTATTGGCATCGACAGCAGCTTGCATATGGTGCACAGGAGTCGTAATACCGGCGCGGTGTACGAGAATTTATTGCATACCAGTACAGCGCGCGCAATTTACTATAGTGCATTAACAACGCTGGTGGGGTTTGGCAGTCTGGTATTTTCCACACACCAAGGTACCGCCGGTATGGGATTGCTGTTGACAGTCGGATTATTTCTAACGCTGGTTTGCGTGTTGATTATTTTGCCGGTGTTATTACAGTCGAGCAGTAAAAAGAAAGCGAATGTCGCTTAATACAAGTCGTTGAAGAGCTTCTGCATTGCCGCTACGGTATTAAAGACAGGTTCAAATACTTATTGATCACGCATGAGCTGCGTTTTGTCGCCTGTTCTTGCCCGATAATCGCTACCTCGAAAACGTTTTGATTCTTTATTCCGATTGTTGTGTGACAACAGTGCGCGTTAAAGCTGCGGCAAAGAAACCATCAGTTTGATGCAATTTAGGGGATAGTTGCAAAAACTCACCGGTATCCAGTGGTATTTTCTGTTGTGACAATAATTCTGTGCAGTTTAACAAGGTAAATTGAGGGTGTGCAACCAGAAAATCATGAATAATGGTTTGGTTTTCTTCTGGCAGAAAACTGCACGTTGCATACACCAGTCGGCCGCCTGGCTTGAGCAAGCCGGCTGCTGCTGCAAGAATAGCGGCTTGTTTTGTTTTGAGTTCTTCGATGCTTTGCGGGGATTGACGCCATTTTAAATCCGGATTGCGCCGCAATGTTCCAAGTCCGCTACAAGGGGCATCTACTAGTACTCGATCTATTTTTCCGGCCAATCGTTTGATCTTAATATCATTTTCGTTTGCGATGCGTTGCGCATGTAGATTCGATAGGCCTGAACGCTTAAAGCGCGGTTTCAGATTGCTCAATCGTTTTTCAGAAATATCAAACGCATAAAGACGTCCTTTGGAATTCATCAAAGCACCCAGCAGCAGTGATTTTCCGCCTGCGCCGGCGCAGAAATCGACAACCATTTCACCCCGCTTTGGGGCCAACAGGTATCCAAGTATTTGACTGCCTTCGTCTTGTACCTCTATTTTTCCAGACAAGAAGAGTGTATGACGGTTGATTGCAGGCTTGCCGGTAAGGCGAATACCGCATGGAGAATAAGGTGTTTCCTGTGCTTCGATGCCTTCCTGTTTGAGCGTATCAAGTACTTCGGAACGTTTGGCGAGGATTGTGTTCACCCGGAGATCAAGGGGTGCGGATTTTTGTAACGATAATCCTAGATCAAGAATATCTGTATCCGGCATAAACTGCTGTAATTTCCCTACCAGCCATTCAGGAAATTCTGCCTGAACGGGAAGTGGTAATGCATCGATATGAATCGCTTTAATTTCCGATAACCATTTGGTTTCCGTTTCACTGATCAGCGCAGCTAATTCCCGTAAATTCATGCCGTGAAATTTAACCAGATACGCTAAAACCAGTGCGCGCGGTGTTACGAGTTTGGTTAGGTTTTCGAGAAAAAAACGGTGGCGTAATATGCCAAAGACTGTCTCAGCAATAAATGCGCGGTCTTGTGCGCCGAGCATAGGATTTTCACGGAAGAAATTCCGCAAAATTGCATCGGCGGGATATTCCAAAGGAAGTATCGTGCGTAACGCAACTACCGCTGCGTCCAGCTGAAAAGGGGTTAATTGCATGGGTTTCCTGATGTGTGTTTGATCCGCTGATGCATCGGATTAATGACGGCCGGCTTTGTAGCTAATATTAATTCCGGTAACTATTTTATCGATTTCCCGGCCATTTTCTTCTACCGAAACGATGCGAACAGGCAACATGTGATTGCTCGGCGCAAGCCATAGTTTCCTTTTAAGTTTGGAGTTTTTATCTTCCTGACGGGTCAGTACGATTGCTTCTATTTCTCCAATCGGAGTACTGAGTATTTCTTTGGTTACTTTGTAGCGCGACAATTGCAGACTATGCCCATTGGTAACATATCGCTCTATATAATGCTTAGATAGCGAAGTAAACATGAAATTGTACGATAAGCTCAGGCGATCCAAAGTACCTTCCGGCAATTTTTCCTGTACCTGATGTCCTTTATGACTCAACGTGATGATGTGATTACTCCAGTCAAACACAGCTATGCTGGGTTCTTTTTTTCCGCGTTTCTCATAGGCGCGAGAAGGCCGTAATCCCTGTTTGGAGATAGTTCCTTCGCTATGACGCACAATGCTATTGGGTTCTATGATTTTGAAAACGCCAGTAGCTTGCGCTTCGCTATTAATAGTATAGCTATGCCCGCCATGCGCATGCGTGATTTCCATCACTTCAGTGATTTCCCCTTGGCCAATATCCGTTGTCACGGCGTAGCTGATTTCAATGCGTGACGGTATATCTGCCGCAGATACTGAAAAACTGAATATGCATAGTAGAAAAATCGGTGAGAAAAATTTCATTCAGGTAATTCCGGTGAATAAAGCGCTGTTTCATTGACACGGGAATCCATCACTTCAACGTGATTTTCGCCCAATTTGATCCGGTCTTCCATAAACCAGCGTACAGCCTGAGGATAGATGCGGTGTTCCTGTTGCAACACACGGGTCGCCAATATTTCTTCAGTATCGCCAGATAGTACAGGGATGGCAGCCTGTATCACAATAGGGCCATGATCCAGTTGTGGCGTGACAAAATGAACAGTGCAGCCATGAATTTTGATACCTTCCTGTAGCGCACGTGCATGTGTTCTTAAACCAGGAAATGCGGGTAATAATGATGGATGAATATTCATTAATCGGCCTTGAAAACGGTGCACAAAGCGATCGCTGAGTATGCGCATGAAGCCGGCCAGTGCAATCAGTTTCGGCTGGCAGGCATCGATTCTTTCTGCCAAAGTAGCATCGAATGATTCGCGATCCGGAAAAGTGCGATGATCCAAGATAATGGTTTCAATACCATATTTTTTAGCAATTGCTAAGCCTTCTGCATTGGGGTTGCTACTGATGACCGTGATGCGATCCATTTCAAACTCGGCCTCCAGCAGCGCTTGCATATTACTACCACGACCCGATATCAGAATAACCAATGATTTCATGATGTTGTCGTATAAATAATCACTTACACTAAAATAGTGGGCGGCTGATTGGGTATGCGCTGTTTGATTTCACCAACTTGCCAGACAGTTTCACCCGAAGTACGCAAACTGTGCATGGCGTTTTCGGCATGATCTCGCGCAATAACGATCACCATGCCAATGCCGCAATTAAATACGCGCGCCATTTCATAATCCGCGACATTGCCCTGTTGCTGCAACCAGTGAAATAGCGGCGGCATTTCCCATGTGTTTTTATGCAAAACTGCCATGACTTGATCCGGCAGGATACGCGGCACATTCTCGACCAATCCACCGCCGGTAATGTGCGCTAAACCCTTAATAGGCAATCGTTTAAGCAACTCAAGCACGGGTTTGACATAAATGCGCGTCGGCGCCATGATGGTGTCGGCAAGCGTCTTGCCGTCAAGATCGCTGGACAAATCAACGCGGTTATTTTCAATAATCTTGCGAATCAGCGAATATCCATTGGAATGTGCGCCACTGGACGCAAGACCCAGCACAATATCGCCTTCCTGTATTGTGGCCCCATTGATGATTCGGTTTTTTTCGACAACACCGACAGCAAATCCGGCCAGATCGTACTCATCGTGCGGATACATGCCGGGCATTTCGGCCGTTTCGCCGCCAATCAACGCACAACCTGCCAGTTCGCACCCTTTGGCAATACCGCTGATCACTGCAGTAGCTGTTTCCACATTAAGTTTGCCACAAGCGAAATAATCCAGGAAAAATAAAGGCTCTGCGCCTTGCACCAGAATATCGTTGACACTCATTGCGACCAGATCGATGCCAATGCTGTCATGCTGATTGAGCTGAAAAGCCAATTTAAGTTTGGTGCCCACGCCATCGGTACCGGAGACCAAGACAGGGTTCTGGTATTGTTTGGAAATTTCAAATAATGCGCCAAAGCCGCCGATTCCATTGAGCACTTCGGGACGTAAAGTGCGCTTGGCAAATGGTTTGATATTTTCAACCAAGCGATCCCCTGCATCGATGTCTACGCCGGCATCGCGATAGGAAAGCTGTGTTGTATCAGGATGATCAGAATGAGATGAAGTCAAATTGAGTTCTCGCGTGATTACAGGCAGCGTTGTTTAAAGATGGTGATTTTACCGCAAATGGATGATGCGCATGCTGTGGATGCGTAAAATCATCTGAATTTCCATTTTAACACCCTCTGGTTGGAGCTAGCATGGGATAGGTAACGGGTTGGCAATGCAATTCTGAGTGGGCGATGCTTGATGGTGAGTCGAACGCGTTAGTTTTTCTGAATTTAGGTTGTAATCATATGAAATAAAGTGGTTTTTTGTGATTCTGTTTGACATGATGAGATGGCAGTGATATACAGAAAATGCAAGAGGGCTGTCTGGTTTGAAATGGATATTCTCTTGATCTTGTGGTGCTAATTAATCTTTAGAGGAATATGATCATGAAAGTAATCAATTCTGCATTAATGCTGTTGGGACTTTTGGGTTTATTCTGTGGACAAGCTTATGCGACAAACGATAGGGTAGGTGGTTCTGGAACCACGGTTAATGTTACGATCAGCGATGAGGTATTGTGGACTACCTTGCGTTCCGTAACCCATACCGTCACCGGCGCTGGTTTTAATGACTGCATGATCGTAGCCAGTGCCGATGTACAACATCCTGGCGTTGGGGCGGCAGTTCCTGTCGGCGTAGAGCAGACATACCATTTTACGATTACAAGGAATGTAACGACGTCGGCGAAAAATACCAGTTGCAGCCGCCAGCTCGGATTTGTCCAAAATAGCGGTGTGAATGATATCAATAGTTCTCCGGTTGCTACCAATTGCAGTTTTACCGGACTGACTACAACAAATGGCATTGGTGGAGGACCGACACATACTTTCCATTTGCTGGGTATAAAGGATGTTGCCGCTACAGTTGATACGCCAGCTTTAGATAGCCGTATTGATTTTGTGTGTGTTGATAGAGACTAATTGTTAAGAAAGGTTGCAATCTTAATCCGTGCCGGTAAATTTTATCTGTCGGTATGATCATTTCAGCAATTTGCCGGGATGGATCTAATATTCACTGATCTTGATTTGGTAACACTCTGAGGAAAGATTCCAATTTTATCAACGAAGCTTCCTTGGTGCCTGCCTCAACAGATTACTGTGAAAAGAAGCTGTATTCAATAACAGCTTTTCGGTTCAGTTCAACGGTTCTTCGCCGGTGTGCGCATTGAATTTACCTTTCATTTGCGTCAGAATCCCGCTCAAGTATTATGTAATTGTAAATAGTGTCATCATTACGCGTTTCCAGCGGCAATAAAAAGCCGTTGAGTGGTATGATCAACGCTATTTTGTTGGCAATGATACCGTCGTTACGCGGTATTCGTTTTTTTCTCTTTTCAGGAACCCGTAGATTCCAGCTTCCAGTTTTGCTGGTGGTTTTTCAAATGCAGAGGTCGTTCATGTCTTTCAGTATCGCTAACTTGTTATCACAACATCGCACGGATAAATTTGACTTGCACGAGCGCTATCTGAATGCTCAGATGGTCAGGGTTTTGAAAACAATCGGTTATGATCGGAATTATGAGCGCGCTATCGGGCAATATTTGTATGATGAACACGGTAACGAATATCTTGATCTGCTGAGCGGCTTCGGTGTTTATGCGTTTGGCCGCAATCATCCGACCATCGTCAATGCATTAAAAGAGGTGCTGTCACTCGAGATGCCCGATTTGGTGCAGATGGATGTATCGGTTTTGAGCGGTTTGCTGGCGAAGGAGATTCTGCTCACGACACCGGACAATCTGGAGAGGGTTTTCTTTTGTAATTCGGGCACGGAAGCGGTTGAAGCGGCGATAAAGTTTGCGCGTTACGTGACCAAACGCAATCGGATTGTTTGCTGCGATCATGCTTACCATGGTTTGACGATGGGGGCTTTATCGTTAAATGGCGAGCAGATTTTTAAGGATGGTTTTGGCCCGTTGTTACAGGATTGTGGTTCGGTGCCATTTAATGATCTTGCAGCATTGGAAAGAGCTTTGAGCAACCGCGATGTAGCGGCTTTTATTGTCGAGCCGATTCAGGGCAAGGGCGTCAACATTCCGGATGATAACTATTTGCCTGAGATCGAGAAATTATGCAAAAAATATGGCACCTTGTTTGTCGCAGATGAAATTCAAACCGGCCTTGGGCGCACCGGTAAATTCTGGGCGATTGAACACTGGGGTGTAAAGCCGGACATGATTTGCATGGCTAAGGCGCTTTCCGGCGGTTTTGTTCCGGTCGGCGCGGTGGCCATGACGCAGCAGATTATGGACAAGGTGTTTAACCGCATGGACCGTGCGGTCGTGCATGGTTCCACTTTTTCCAAGAATAATATGGCGATGGCTGCTGGTCTGGCCAGCCTGGAAGTGATCAAAGCAGAGAATCTGGTTGAGAACAGCGCGAAAATAGGTGCTGAAATAATTAGCAAAATAAATGCACTAACCGATCAATTTGAATTCCTGAAAGAAGTGCGCGGTAAAGGTTCAATGATTGCGGTGGAGTTCAAATCACCCAGCAGTCTGTCGCTCAAGGCCGCATGGATGATGCTGGAAGCGGCCAACAAAGGATTGTTCTGTCAGATGATTACCATTCCATTATTCAAAGAACACAGAATCCTGACGCAAGTGGCAGGGCATGGCATGAATGTAGTCAAACTATTGCCGCCGTTGATACTGACGCAAAAAGATCTGGATCACATCATCAGTGCATTTACCAAAACCATTGCGGATACCCATCAAGTACCTGGTTCTATTTGGGAGCTCGGCAAAAATCTTGCCAGTCATGCGTTAAAAACGAAGGCTGGCTAAGCATACGATATGAGCACTGAACGCGCTGACGATATGCATTATCTCTGGTGGTTAATACTGGTTTGCGTCACCGGCGGATTGATTTATCTGCTCAGTCCGATCCTGACGCCCTTTTTACTGGCAGCAGTGATTGCTTATATCTGCAATCCGATGGTGGCGCATATGGCCGATAAAAGAATACCACGGACAGCGGGTGCGGTATTGGTGATGTTTTTGTTGCTTGGGGTGTTTGCGGCTTTGGTCCTGATCATGGTGCCGCTATTTGAGGAAGAAGCGCGGCGCTTGCTGAACAAGATGCCGGTTTACCTGGATCTGTTAAAGAATCATGTGGTTCCCTGGCTGGAAACAAGATTCAACATCAGTTTGCAGCCGGATATGAATGTGTTGAAGCAGGCCATATCAGAACACTGGAAGAGTGCCGGCGGCTTTGCTGCGAAAGCGTTGCCTTCCTTAACCAGCGGCGGAATGGCAGTGGTTGAGTTTGTGGTCAATTTGCTGTTGGTGCCTGTTGTATTGTTTTATCTGCTGCGCGATTGGAATAAGCTGATCAAGTTGATCGATGAGATGATTCCGCGCTATTGGCACCATCAGGTTTCGCTATTAGCGCATGAGACGGACCGGATTCTGGCGGAATTTTTGCGCGGGCAATTATCCGTCATCGTGCTGATGAGCATGTGCTATATCACAGGCCTCTGGCTGGTGGGGCTGGAATTTGCGTTACCCATCGGATTAGTGGCTGGGATTCTGGTGTTTGTACCGTATCTCGGCATGATTGTCGGCCTGACGCTGGCAACGTTTGCCGCAGTGATGCAGTTTCAGGGGTGGGGCGGAGTGATTCCCGTGTGGATTGTGTTTGGTGCTGGTCAATTGCTCGAGGGCATGCTGATTACACCGTGGCTGGTCGGTGATCGCATTGGATTGCATCCGGTCATGGTCATTTTTGCGTTAATGGCGTTCGGCCAGTTATTTGGCTTCCTGGGTATTTTGTTGGCACTGCCGGTGAGTGCCGTGCTGTTGGTTTGGCTGCGTCATCTGCATCAGCGCTACCTAGAGAGCAATCTCTATAATTCATAGTTATTTGCATGGCTGGACTATGCAGATTGAGCGATTACCATGCAACAGTTGCTGCTAGACATTAAACCTCTGCCATTCCCTACACTGACAAATTTCCTGCCGGGGCGCAATACTGAGTTGTTGCACATGCTGACTACTATCCTGTCAGGGCAGGAAAAAGAACACTTTGTTTACCTGTGGGGTGGTTTGGGATGCGGTAAAAGCCATTTGTTACAGGCAACCGTTGCTGCCTATACCCAAAAAAACCTAAAAGCGGTATATTTCTCCGCCGGGAAACGCTGCGAGTTTTCTGTGGATGGTGAGTTGGATTGCATCGCGATCGACGACATTGATTGTCTGGATGCGTCAGATCAGATTGAGTTATTCAATCTTTATAATCAGTTGCGCGATGATGGTCACACATTTTTGCTGATGAGCGGCGTGTCTGCACCGATGTATCTGGACATGCGGCAAGACTTGGTTACTCGCCTGGGATGGGGGCTGGTTTATCAAGTGCTTGAGTTAACTGAAGAAGAGAAAATACAAGCGATGAAAAGTCATGCCGCTGCTTGCGGTTTTGATTTGACACAGGAAATTTGTCTATATCTGTTACGTCATGGCCGGCGCGATTTGCCGTCGTTGATGATGACACTGGATGCACTGGATCGATATTCTCTGGTGCATCAGCGTCAGATTACCATCCCTTTATTACGAGAATTATTACAGGTGGCTTCATGAATTTAGCATTATTTGATCTGGATAACACACTGATTGCCGGTGATAGTGACTTCCAGTGGGCGCAATTTTTGATTGAAAAGAAAGCATTGGATCGTGAATTGCACGAGACCAAAAATATCGAGTTTTACGAGCAATACAAAGCGGGAACACTGGATATTCATGAATTCTTGGATTTTCAGTTAAAGCCGTTGGCGCGTCATTCGCGCGCTCAGTTGGAGGCGTGGCGCAGTGAATTTATGTGCAAAAAGATTATGCCACTGATTGCGCCGGGTACGCGTCGGTTGATCGAGCAGCATATGTTGGATGATGATCTGTGCATCATTATTACCGCCACCAACAGTTTCGTCACCGCACCGATCGCGCAAGCACTCGGCATCCATCATTTGATCGCGACTGAGCCGGAAGAAAAAGATGGTGAATTTACCGGCCGGGTATCTGGAACGCCGTCTTTCCGGGAAGGGAAAATTGAACGGCTGGAGGATTGGCTGGATGCGCATAATTTGACCTGGCTTTCCTTCTTGCGCAGCTGGTTTTATAGCGATTCGCTCAATGATTTACCCTTGCTGAGCAAAGTGACGCATCCGGTCGCGGTCGATCCGGATCCGACGCTGAAAAGCCATGCGGAAAGAAATAATTGGCCGATTATCAGTTTGCGTTGATGAGGTGATTGGCAATTGACTGTTCAGGGAAATGCCTTTGTCAGATCGATAAGAAGAGGGTGGTGTGATGTCAAGGTGTGATCCCTGTGACTTATGATCCCTTATATTGTAATGGGCCCGGAATTTTACTCATTTCTCGTGTTCCTTATGCTTATAACACCTGAATTAAGTCGTGCCGCGAAACGACATCGGCTTGAATGAATCGTTAGAGGTCACTCCCCCGGATCAAATGTTTCTTCCGGGTAGAAGTTCAAGATGGTTGCAACCGAGGTTGCCCGTTGATTGTTTGTACTTGCACATCCACGATATAAGCCAGCCGATGCCAAGGTTTTGAGAATTTAATGCCTTGCTCGAACATTTGAGACTTCACCGCGTTGTTGTCGAAGACGACACGGAGAGGTCTTGGGCTGATGCTCTCGATGAGAGCTTTGTTGCCGGTCTGCGAATCATTGTCGAACTTTGCCTGATACCAAGTCATGACTCGCTTGGTATGGATGGAGTCGCTTGGCTCCTCAAGAAGTCCGAGTTCTCGTTTGATCCGGTTTTGCGCGGCATTCGCCTCTGCTGAGTTGACGAAGAACTGATTAATCACTGTGCCGCCGTCTGCGACCGTGAAGTTAAGTTGTGAGCCTTGGTCTTTTGCCACAGGCTCCAGAATGCTGTGCCATTGCTTCAGGTCGTTCTTAGTCAAGTTCCTTGGTGGTTGTGCGAGTTTTCCACTTAACCAATGAATCGTGTCTTTGGCGTAGTTGGCCCACTCTAATAAGGCGCCGCCCTGCCAGAAGAGCGGAATAAGCGGCAGAGCTTGCGCCACTAGTTCAAAGACGATTGAGCCAGAGCGAACTTCCTTGACCAGGAGTTCACTAGCAACTGGAACATCTGCGCGGAGTTCAGTCTCTATGAATTTCTCAAACTGATGCCCTACGGAAAGCAGCGAAAGCGTTAAGTCGGTCAGCGCAACAGGACGAGTGTTGTTGATCGTGATCTCAAGACGATCATTGGACTCAACATGGATCGCGGATATCGCCATAGTGACCTCTAACTAAAATTAGCCAGATAGCTAAAAAAGCAGAATATCTTCATAAAACTATTTATTTCCATAAGATATCATTAAATATCAATCCATTAAACTGGATAATCTTTTTATCGCCACCTAAAATTTCACAGATATACTTTACTCAGTTTTTTCCGTGTCCTCTGCGATAACAAAAATTCCAAGTCAATTTATATAGAACTCAACCTCATATAGTAAATGCTGAATAACCCGCATTTGTCATTTCGAATGTCATGAGGAATCTTTGTTAGTACGGGATCGCGTCTTGACATAACTGATCTATAAAAGATGTGTTTCGTGGTCATCGTCGAATTATTCAACGCTTTCCTAATCTTCCCGCCGTAACTGCGGAAACAAAATCACGTCGCGGATGCTGGGGCTGTCGGTCAATAGCATGATCAGCCGGTCAATGCCGATGCCTTCACCGGCGGTGGGGGGCAAGCCGTATTCCAGCGCGCGGATATAATCGGCGTCGTAATGCATGGCTTCGGCATCGCCAGCCTCTTTGGCTTGGGCTTGCTCCTGAAAGCGCGCTGCCTGGTCTTCCGCATCATTGAGTTCCGAAAAACCATTGGCGATTTCACGTCCGGCGATATATAGCTCGAAGCGGTCGGTGATGTCGGGGTTGTTGTCGTTGCGCCGCGCTAGCGGGGAGACTTCTGCCGGATAATCGACAATGAATGTGGGTTCAAACAGCAGATGCTCGGTGGTTTCGTCAAACAGCGACAGTTGCAGGCCGCCGATACCATCGTGCGGGTTATAGTGAATATTGAGGGTTTGCAATTGTTTGATCAGGAAATTACGGTCCTGCAATTGCGCATCAGAATATTGCGGGTGGAATTTTTGTATCGCCTGCGTGATGGTCAGGCGCATGAACGGTTTGGCCAGATCAAGGGCCTTGCCCTGGTAGGTGATCTGTGTGGTGCCGAGCACCTTTTCCGCTACTTCCGCCAGCATTTTTTCCGTGAAATCCATCAGATAGGTAAAATCCTGGTACGCTTCATAGAATTCCACCATGGTGAATTCCGGATTGTGCCGCGTGGAAATCCCTTCATTGCGGAAATTGCGGTTAATCTCAAAAACTTTCTCCATGCCGCCGACCACCAAGCGTTTCAGATAAAGCTCAGGCGCGATGCGCAAATACAGCGCCATGTCCAATGCGTTGTGATGTGTGACGAACGGCCGTGCTGAAGCGCCACCGGGGATCGGATGCATCATCGGGGTCTCCACTTCCAGATAATCCCGTGCGACAAAGAATTCACGGATCGCCTGAATGACTTTTGAGCGTACCGTGAACACCTTGCGCGCTTCTTCATTGGTAATCAGATCGAGGTAGCGCTGGCGGTATTTCTGTTCCTGATCGGTCAAACCATGAAATTTTTCCGGTAGCGGGCGCAGAGACTTTGTCAGTAGTTGCAGGTCAGTAACGCGAATCGAGAGTTCGCCGGTTTTGGTTTTAAATAGCACACCCTGCGCGCCGAGGATATCGCCCAAATCATGATGCTTGAATGCAGCATGCACCGCTGCGCCGGTGTGATCATCCGAAATATATAGTTGGATACGTCCGCTCATGTCCTGAATCGTGGCAAAACTGGCTTTACCCATGACACGCTTCAGCACCATACGCCCCGCCACTTTTGCAGAAACTGGATGCTCCTCCAGTTGTTCTTTCGAGAATTCATCGTATTGTTGATGGAGTTCTGACGCTAGATGTTCGCGCCGGAAGGTATTTGGAAACGCATTGCCTGCTTGCCGTATTTCAGCCAGCTTGGCGCGGCGTTCGGCAATGATTTGGTTTTCATCCTGAGGCGTAGTGGGTTGATTTTCCTGGGTCATATTAGGTTTTTTGTTAAAAATTTTAATTTTGATTCTCAATGAATAGCGTAATTATACGCTGCATCCATGGAACTGCAGTAATGAGTCAACGACCTGTTAACAAAAATCGATTGTTTGGCTCATGCTGATGAAATCACTATTTGGTGGGTCCTGCAAAATTCACAACCCATTGACGCGTCGTCAGTTGTGGCGCGATAGCTTGATCACGAAAGTCCGTTACGTTGTTGAACGAACCTTCGGCGGTCAGGCACGTTGGTTCAATGCCAAGACGCTGCGTTACCGCGGCGCATGCCTGACATATGCTATATGATGGCTATGGCGTATAACTTGAAAAGACTGCCCAGACTCTTACGAACGCCCGATAATCACCCAAACTTAGCGTTAGTGCGCAAGCTCATCCGGGAATGGCCGTTTAGAGTGATTATTCACAGTTCATTGGTAGAAAAAGGGGCTAAAAGATTTTCGATCACTTCATAGGCAGGTCTGATTTTAGGCTTGCGCGGACTTTGATCGGCATAGCAGTCTTGTCTGACCGCGTAATATTGTGCATTTGTATTTGCCGATTGATTTGCTCTAATAACCATCCCACGCATCTGCTGCCGTTAACTGCATTCTGAAGCGGACAGTACCGAGTGGTCTGGTAAAATCGTCTTCCAGCGTCAATCCCAGAAATTGCATCGCGTGTAGATTCGAATTTGCCATGCCTTTACACTGACTCATCGCTTAAATCACCCCGTCAGCAGCATCTTGAACAGCAATAGCCCCGAATACGCCGGACGGACTGCAGCATCCGAGATCGCTTCCTATCGAATTTTCAGTCTATCAATTCATCGATTTACTTCAGGAAATTCTCTTTACGGGTGCGGCGGGTTACATCATATTCCGAGAAACTCATGTCAATCACTTTAACGATATTGTTTTAGAACATAATTATATCACCCGATCCAAGTACCCTAGGATCGTTGCCGTGCAAAGACCTCCAGCTATTCTCAAAGGCTCTCTGCAACAACGCGATTGCGACCACTATTCTTTGCAACATAAAGACTAAGTAAAGGTTTAGATAAAAATAGGCAGAACGCTCATTTACTTATCAGGCTGATAATTTTACATTGAGGATAGGGCGTATGTATGGCGGCCTGAGGTAGGCAGAACAGAGATGAAGCGATAGAAATTTTTATGTATTTGATGTGGCTGGAGCATAAGGATGTTTCTCACATACATCAGTTATCAGTTCCAAGCCATTGTTGCATTTTTAGGGAGTGGAGCTTAGTGGCGGGAGGTCAACGCAGATGGAAATAGTATTGAGTAATTATAAATTTTTGTAGGTTACTAATTTATATAACAGAGTGGAGAGGAACAGATCATGAAGTTGACTAAATTAAAAGAATTTTCTGTGATAAGCAGAAAACTTGGTTTTGCTGCCATTCTTGTGGTTGCAATGATGGGTTTGACTATGCAATCCGCGAAGTCGGCGCTGACGGGCAAAGGTTTATTACATCCGGTTAATCATTTTCCGACATGGTTTTCCGATGTCAATGGAGTTACTTTGCAGTTGTGTTTGGATGGTGATGGCCTTACCGGTTTATGTTCTTTTGACCCTGTGATACCGGGCAATCCCACCTCACTAGCGACCGGCTTTGGTGCAGAAGCGTTCTGGTGGTTGGCGAATGCCACGTTAGATGTGGCTGGAGGCGGGCGTGCTATTTTAGTATTGGCTTTGGAAGCAGCTTATGGCCAAGGAGATCCTGCACCGAATGATCAGTTTGCCTTTGGACGTGTGCGTCTCCGCGTCGACATACCTGCGGATGGTGAATATAAAATTTGGCATCCTGCGCTAAATGAAACCAATGGTTGCCAACCGGAAGTCTATACCGCAACGGCCGGCATCAAAGCCATTAATGTGACGCGTGATACGGGCGGCGGTGTGCCGTTCGATACCATGTTGACCGGTGAGGTTGGTCCTTTCTTGACGTGGGATCCAGCCATTTCCCCGCTTGCACCGGCTGGTTATGTGGGTGATCCGAATGTCAATCACGAAGTGGTCGGCGGCCACTGCGGTATTAATTACTTCCGTATCGAAGCTCCGGTTGGCGTGGATTTAGACGGTAACGGTAATAATTTTGTGCAAACTAATTTATTCTCGATAGCAGGAAAAATTCATGACGAGAATAGCTCCCCGCCAGGAATTGAATCTGTACGTACAAGTTACTCCCGTACTACTGCGGCAGGCTTTGTTACGACGTCTCGTATCAATTCATGGGTGAAAGCACCGCCGCATGCAACCGTTGTGCTTAGCGATGTGCCTCAGGCCAATCAAAATGGTTCAATGACATTCGATGGCGATAGCATATTCTTCAAACGCGCGACGTTAAGTGCGGCCAATAGCAACCCTATGCCTGCTCAATTAACGGTTACCGCCACAAACGCCAACGGCATGAGTACCGTGCAAGTTGTCAATGTCGTCGATCAAGTGGAGATTGATTCAGTAGGTTGGACGAAGCCATTGGCAAGGTTAAAGGTCGTGGCTTTCTCGAGCGACAAGATACATCCAGCGGCGGGTATTATTCCTGAACTTACGCTGCATGTAGGGGCAAATTCTTATCCAATGCCACAAGTTGGCGCGCCTGGACGGTATGAAGTGTTATTGCCTGGGTTGTTTCCAGTGCCACCAGCTCGGGTCACTGTAACGTCTTCAAGAGGTGGCGTCGATACGCAAGGTTTGGCAGATTAATTAACGTAAAGGCAATCCCCCGGCATGCCGGGGGATTTGCGCTGCGAGCAGATTAGCTTGAACTGTACAAAATATAAGGTGTGTGTGGCTGCAGCTATTACCGTGTAGCGGTAGAGGAATTTCACGGCCGAGTGTTTCTGGGCTGTTTTGTGTCGACGATTGGATTAGACGGAAATTGCCGTGTCGGAGAGCTTAGAAGTGAGCTGCATGGCTTTTGTGTATCTTTTATGGCGCTCACTAGTTTAGTCCATTAGCTTTTCCAGTATTGTCTGATTTTAGTATTATTAATCATAATATTAATGGAGTAAATATGTCTATTGCAATCGATTTGAATAGTGTAGGTATCGGCTACACAGAAAACCAGAATAATCTGATACTTTTTGATTCGGCTACCATCTTCTCAGATGGAAACAGTCTGGTAGATACCGTAAAAATTACCCTTAATAATGCATTTGCTGCAGAGCTGCTTGCGGTTTCCTCTTTACCAACGGGTTATACGTCCTCCTATGATGCAGATACCGGTGTACTGACCATTAGCAATGGCATTGGCGATATATCAGACCTCATCTGGGGATCGGTACTCAGATCAATATATTACAGTAACACGTCAGATAATCCTCTGGGAACTCGGTTAATCACGGTTGTCGCTTCGGATACAAGTGACCCGGAATTATCCGATAGCCTTGCAGTCGATTACACAATCGACGTAACAGCAGTCAACGATGCGCCGGTAATTGCAGGAGATCTCGCCGCCACAGTTGCAGAGGGAGGTAATTATCTACTGACGACGGATGATCTGGGGGAAGCGGACCCCGACGATGACGGTGTTGGACTGACTTATACGGTGACATCACTAGCGCATGGTACGGTTAATCTTGATGGTTCTGCCATTACGTCTTTTACGGCCAAGGATGTGATTGACGGTAAAGTAAGTTTTGCTCACGATGGTTCTGAAACAGCCAGTGCCGGTTTTAGCTTCTCGCTGGAAGATGGTGGTGAGGATGGTGTTCTACCTGTTTCCGATACATTCAGCTTTACGGTGACACCCGTTAACGACAATCCGACCGGTACAGTCACGATCGACGGCACGGCGCAGGAAAATGCAATCCTGACGGCGGATACCAGCACCATTGACGATAATGACGGGTTGGGGACATTCAGCTATCAATGGTTGCGAGATAACACCGCGATCGATGGCGCTATCGGTGCCACATATACGTTGGGGAATGACGATGTTGGCAAGAAGATCAGCGTGGAAGTCAGTTACACCGACGGTCATGGCACGCCAGAAAGCCTAACCAGCACGCAAACCGGATTTGTCACCAACGTTAACGATAATCCAACCGGCGCAGTCATGATCGACGGCACAGCGCAGGAAAATGCAATCCTGACGGCGGATACCAGCACCATTGACGATAATGACGGGTTGGGGACATTCAGCTATCAATGGTTGCGAGATAACACCGCGATCGACGGCGCTATCGGTGCCACATATACGTTGGGGAATGACGATGTTGGCAAGAAGATCAGCGTGGAAGTCAGTTACACCGACGGTCATGGCACGCCAGAAAGCCTAACCAGCACGCAAACCGGATTTGTCACCAACGTTAACGATAATCCAACCGGCGCAGTCACGATAGACGGCACGGCGCAGGAAAATGCAATCCTGACGGCGGATACCAGCACCATTGGCGATAATGATGGGCTGGGGACATTCAGCTATCAATGGTTGCGTGATAACACCGCGATTGATGGCGCTATCGGTGCCACATATACGTTGGGAAATATCGACGTCGGCAAGAAGATCAGCGTGGAAGTCAGTTACACCGATGGCCATGGCAGTGCGGAGAGTTTAACCAGCGCACAAACAGCATTGGTTAGTGGTACTAATCAAGCGCCGGTGCTCTTGGCTTCCTTGGTTGATCAAGCGATACAGTACGATACGGCTGACTGGAGTTACGATGCCGGCGCATCTTTTAGTGACTCCGATTCTTTGAGTTACAGTGCCAAGCTGAATGGCAATGATTTGCCAGGGTGGATTCAAATTAATCCAATAACCGGTGCCATTACAGGAGCACCTGATTTTGGTGAGCGAGGCACTTATACATTGGAAGTAACGGCGACAGACACACACGGGCTTTTTGCCGATGACACTTTGACGGTCGCAGTGACTGCATTTGATGCGGGCCGCTTGCTGGTCAGCACAAGTGCAAATAATGTGCTTGCCGGTACATCATCCAACGATACCGTGACGTATGCCTATGCGGCTGCTCCAGTCGCAGTTTCACTGGCAACCACTGCTGCGCAAAATACCGGTGGCGCGGGGTCAGATACGCTGACTAACATCGATAATCTGATCGGTAGTAATTTCAATGATAATTTAACAGGTAATGCGCAGAATAACGTGCTGGATGGCGGCAGCGGTACGGATACTTTAGTGGGCGGAGCGGGTGATGACAGTTATGTTGTTGATCTTGCTGGTGATATCGTTACCGAGAAACTCAGTGCGGGTATCGATACAGTCATTAGTAGTGTGACTTACACGATAAAAGCCAATGTTGAGAATCTCACCCTGATAGGCGTATTGAACATCAATGGCACAGGTAATGCGCTGGCTAACACCCTCATTGGGAACTCGGCAAGCAATACATTGAATGGTAGTACCGGCGCGGATACTTTGATGGGTCGATTGGGTAATGACAATTATACGGTTGATAATGTCAATGACATTGTCACTGAGAATGTTGATGAAGGTACGGATAAGGTCAACAGCAGTGCTACTTACACGCTATCAGACAATGTTGAGAATCTTTCCTTAACCGGAACGGCAGCCATTAATGGCACGGGCAATAATTTGGCTAATATCTTGTTAGGCAATTCAGCGGCGAATCGATTGGATGGCGGTGCCGGTGCAGATGCACTCAAGGGTGGTGCAGGTGATGATACATATATTGTTGATAATGCGGGTGATATTGTTGGTGAGATACTCAATGCAGGTAGTGATACTGTTAACAGTAGCGTGACTTATACACTACCCAATAATGTTGAAAGTCTGGTACTGTCGGGTGCGTCGGCCATTAATGGCACGGGGAATACCTTGGCCAACACGATCACTGGAAATGCAGGAGCCAATATACTGAATGGCGGCATCGGTGCGGACACATTGATTGGCGGTGGGGGTGATGATGGCTATATTGTTGATAATGTAGGTGATATCGTTATTGAGAGTCTCAATCAAGGGATCGATAGAGTCAATAGCGCGGTGACTTATATACTACCGGATAATATTGAGAATCTTACGTTGACAGGTACTGCAGCGATTGATGCAATAGGCAATGGCGCAGCGAATACCCTGACCGGAAATGGTGCCCCGAATCAGTTGACTGGAGGGGTTGGTAACGATATTCTCAATGGCGCAGCAGGCGATAATACGTTAACCGGTGGCAGCGGTAGGGATTATTTTCAATTCAAAACAGCGGACCATCTTACAGCAGGCCGTATTGATACGGTTACTGACTATAGTGTAGTGGACGACACTATCAAATTGGAAAATGACATATTTACGGTATTTGCATCTATAGTGATGCCCGACAGAATACCTGTCGACCAGTTTGTGATTGGTACGCAAGCGCTGGATGCGAACGACTATATCATATACAACAGTGGAACCGGTGCGTTGCTATATGATGCGGATGGCGTAGGCGGTAATGATGCAGTGCAATTTGCTACGCTCAGTACCGGCCTGGCGATGACCAATTGGGATGTTCATGTAATCTAGATCAGGGGGGGCCGCCTGGAAATTGTGGATCAAACAATTTTCGGGCGGTTTTATTTTATGCTGGGAATCTGTCGGACTTAACAGGCACCTAGGAATTTCTCTCAATGATTTATCTGGAATTTTTGCGATCGGTGGGATTTTCTTTATTATCGATATGAGCCAGCTCCACTCGATTCCTACCATTATGTTTGGCTAGGTAAAGTGCTTCATCTGCTTTTTGTAAGAGTAAATTTTCATCCAATGTTCCTTGTTCAGTGCTGATAGCTACACCTAAGCTGATCGTGACAGGGATCAACATTTGATTGGCGCTAATTGCTTGGCATGCTATCGCATTACGGAATCTTTCGGCGGCTTTGAGTGCGCCTTCCTGATCATAGGGCGACACGATGGCCAGAAACTCTTCGCCACCATAGCGTCCGATGTATTCATGCGAGCGGGCTGAATTAGTCAGTCGTTCGGCAATTTCACATAACACCGCGTCGCCGGTGAGATGACCGGAGCTATCATTGATTGCTTTGAAGTGATCAATATCAATCATGATAACCGCGATTTGGAGCCCGCCACGTTTGGCACGCAGGATTTGTTTATGTAGGATATCGAAAATGGCTGGCCGGTTGAATAAACCGGTCAACGCGTCATGCGTGACGCGTTGCTCTAGTGATTTTTTTTGTGCAATGAGCTGCTTGTTCAGTTTTACGTCCTTGTATAACTGAGTTTTCTCAATAATTAAAGCCAGATGACTCGCGATTTGTAGCGATAAATCCTTATGCAATTTTTTGTAGATATTTTTCTTGCGGCAGGAGAATATAACAAATCCAATCGATTTTCCGGTAGCGATCAAAGGGCAGACTAGGCAGGAATGAATGCCTTCTTTAGAAGCCGCTTGAGCCAGATTGGATTCTGATAGCTCTTCCAGATATGTACTTAAATCGTCAATAATCAGCATGTCGTGCGTATCGAGGAGTTTTTGCACGCTACTATCCGTCACAGGTAAAGAATAACCGGTGCTTAATTCAAGTTTGTTGTAATTGGCGCGCACCCAATGCAATTTGAGTTTACTTTGATCTTGTTCGAATAAAACCAAGCTCATCCGGTCATACGGCAAATGATTCTGAAAAGACTCATAAATATGGTTTAGTACATCAATCAGGCGCAGATTGAAATTGCACTCAACCATGATCTTGTAGAGAGATTGGCTTTTATCGAATTGTTTCTGCAAATGGGATGACAGTTTTTTGAGTGATTTGCCCAGATGGCCAATGTCATCATCCCCGGTGGGAATGTCTGATGTGAAATCCCCACGCGCCATCGCTTCGGCTGCTTTACACAAGGCGAGGATTCGATCATTTTTTTTCATTTGCTTATTCTACGATTGCAATAATGATGCGGTTGAGTCAATGAATATTCACAGAACACTCTCTGGCATTGTGACTGAATTGCAGATTATTAATTCAAAAAATTGCAAGGAATTCACTGTACATTTTGTCGATTGAATATTAGCAATGTGGCAATTTTTGATATTTTCATATTGGTACATAACAACTCAACGATATTTAAGTAGCGTCAGTGCTAAAATTCTTAAATCGATTCTTTAAAATCAGAGCGGGACAAAAATAATATGATTGGGATTCTAGTTCTCACACATGAAGATTTGGGCGATCATTTGATTCGCTGTGCGACGCACGTGGTAGGTGCAGAACCACCGCAATTGATGCATTTGAGTGTTTTTCCACAGGATGATCCGGATGAAATGTTATCCAACGCACAGGCATTGATCAAGCAACTGGATAGCGGCGATGGTGTGTTAGTGCTCAGTGATATATGTGGCGCAACGCCCTGTAACATAGCCAGCCGGTTGGTACAACCCGGTAAAGTGGAATGTGTGGCAGGTGTTAATTTGCCAATGTTGGTGCGTGCACTGACGTATCGGAATGAACCGCTGTCCGTTGTGATCGAGAAAGGACTCAGTGGCGGCCAAGATGGTGTGGTGCATATCAATGGTTAATATGGAATTCTGTCATGCAAATTAAAGAAGTGGAGATTATCAACAAGCTGGGGCTGCATGCACGCGCATCCGCAAAGCTGACCAAACTGGCGAGTCAATTTAAATGTGAAGTCTGGGCGACACGCAATTCCCGCCGGGTCAATGCGAAAAGCATCATGGGCGTTATGACGCTGGCAGCCAATAAAGGCTCACGCATACAGATCGAAACAATTGGCGATGATGAAAATGAAGCGCTGGCGGCGTTGATTGCATTAATTGAAGATTATTTTGGTGAAGGCGAATGAGCTTTATTCTGCAGGGTATTGGGGTATCTGAAGGCATTGCCATAGGGCACGCCCATCTGGCCGCACCTGCTGCATTGGAGGTAATGCATTACCTAATTCCCAAGAATCAGGTGGATAAGGAGATTGCGCGCCTGGACAGCGCTTTTTGGGTGGTGCGCAAAGAGTTTGAGGCATTGCAGAAATCTGTGGTCGATGGTCATGCGCGTGCTGAGTTTAGTGCATTCCTGGATTTGCATCTGATGATTCTGGATGATCCGACCCTGTCGGAGGCCGCTCGCAGCATGATTGCGCAGACGCATTGCAATGCTGAATGGGCGTTGATGCAACAGATGCAAGTGTTATTGGCGCAGTTTGAAGAAATTGAAGATGCTTATTTGCGCGAACGCAAAGCCGATGTGATGCAAGTGGTTGAGCGCGTGCTCAAGGCCATGCTGGGACACCCTGGTTATTTGCCCATTGCATCGAAACATACCGGCGACAGCATTCTGATTGCGCATGATCTGAGTCCCGCCGATGTGATGCAATACAAACAGCGTCAATTTATCGCTTTTCTGACCGATCTGGGCAGCCAAACTTCGCACACAGCCATTGTTGCGCGCAGCCTCAATATTCCTTCGATCGTTGCGCTGCATCACGCGCATCAACTCATTCTGGAAGATGATTGCCTGATTGTTGATGGCAATCAGGGTATTATCATCGTCAATCCAGATAAATACGTACTGGATGAATATCGCTTGCGGCAAGGCCAGCTGGAGCTGGAGAAAAAGAAGTTAAAGCGCATTAAAAGCGTTGCTGCAATGACATTGGATGGTACGCCAATTGATTTGCATGCCAATATCGAATTGCCGGAAGATATCGAGCGAGTCAAGGAAAGCGGTGCCACGGGCATTGGCTTGTTCCGTAGCGAGTTTTTGTTTATGAACCGCGATGATTTGCCCGGCGAAGATGAGCAGTTTGAAGCGTATCGCACGGTCGCAGTCAAAATGCATAAACAGCCAGTTACCATTCGTACATTTGATCTGGGTGCAGACAAGAATCTCAGAGGTGCCGTGCAAGTTGCGGCAAATCCGGCACTGGGGCTGCGCGCGATTCGCTGGAGCTTGGCAGAACCCAAAATGTTTCATACGCAACTGCGCGCGATCTTGCGAGCTTCCCAGTACGGTGATGTGCGTATTTTGATACCCATGCTGTCGAATGTGGCGGAAATTGATCAAACGTTGCATCTTATTGACTATGCAAAAAAGACGTTGCGCGATGAAAAAATTCATTTTGACGAGCACATCAAGGTAGGCGGTATGATTGAGATCCCAGCGGCCGCGTTGAGTCTGGATATTTTTATGCGCAAGCTGGATTTTCTCTCCATCGGCACCAATGACTTGATTCAATATACTCTGGCGGTTGATCGGATTGATGATGCCGTCGCACACCTTTATGATCCGTTTCATCCGGCCATCGTATGGCTGGTTTCGCACATCATTCAGAGCGCCAATCGGGCCAAAGTGCCGGTATCGCTTTGCGGTGAAATGGCGGGCGACAAACAGTTTACGCGCTTGCTGCTGGGTTTGGGGTTGCAGCAACTTTCCATGTATCCGGCTCAGCTACTGACTGTTAAGAACCAGGTACTAAAAAGCTACTTGCCAGATATTATTCCGCTAGTCCATAAGATCATCAAAACGGATCACCCGGAAAAAATGCTTGCATTGCTGGCCAAATTGAATGACTAGTTGTTTTTCAACGGTCTGCTAGTGCGTGGCGGTTCTTTGGCGATATAATCATCAACACACGATTGGCTGTTTCTTCGGATTTATTTTTATATATACATGCAAGATTCAAAATCAGTGGGTGTTGTAACCCCTCAGTACGTGCAGATCGACAAGCCATTGCAGTTGAAAAGCGGATTGGTGCTCGATAGTTATCACCTGGTGTATGAAACTTACGGTCAGTTGAATGCGGCACGATCCAATGCAGTGCTGATTTGTCATGCGCTTTCAGGCAATCACCATGTGGCCGGTGTTTATGCAGAAACAGAAAAGAGCCACGGCTGGTGGGATAACATGGTGGGTCCTGGCAAACCGATAGATACCGAACGCTTCTTTGTCATTGGCGTAAATAATCTGGGTGGATGTCACGGCTCTACCGGTCCCGCCAGTATTGACACCAAAACCGGCAAACACTACGGTGCCAGCTTTCCGGTAGTTACCGTGGAAGATTGGGTGGAAACCCAGGCACAGTTGGCGGAGCATTTAGGGATTGAGCAATTTGCAGCGGTGGTGGGCGGCAGTCTTGGCGGTATGCAGGCGCTGCAATGGACGCTGGATTATCCGGAAAAAGTGCGTCACGCACTGGTAGTTGCAGCCGCTGCCAAATTGACTGCACAAAATATCGCGTTTAATGATGTTGCCCGCCAGGCGATCATGACTGATCAGGAATTTTACGGCGGCAATTATTACGCGTATGACACGCTGCCGAGACGCGGCTTGCGACTGGCGCGTATGCTGGGGCATATCACCTATCTTTCCGACGACTCAATGGCAGCGAAATTCGGGCGCAATCTGCGTAAAAGCGAGCTGTCTTTCGGTTTTGACGTGGAATTTGAAATTGAATCGTATCTACGTTACCAGGGAGACAAATTTGCTGATTTATTCGATGCCAACAGTTATTTACTGATGACCAAGGCATTGGATTATTTTGATCCGGCGGACACCTATGATGGAGATTTGAGCGCGGCTTTCCGGGCTGCGAAGGCGGATTATCTGGTTTTATCGTTTACATCCGACTGGCGTTTCTCGCCCGCACGTTCGCGGGAGATCGTCAAAGCCTTGCTGGATAATAAAATTAACGTGAGCTATGCAGAAATCACTTCGAGCCACGGACATGATTCGTTTTTGATGGAACCGGATTATTACCACCAGCTGGTACGTGCTTACATGAACAATATTTTTATCTGAATGATCAATCGCATACATTAGCCATGAGTGATACAACAATGACATCAGCCATCGCATTGCGCCCGGATTTTGAGGCCATTGCTGAATGGATTAAACCCGGCGCAAAAATACTCGACTTAGGCTGTGGCGATGGTTCATTGCTGCGCTATTTGCGCGATACGCGCAATGTTTTCGGCTATGGCGTTGAAATTGACGATGACAAGCTGCTCAAGTGTTTTGCTAATGGTATCAACGTCATTCAAAATGATTTAGAGTCAGGATTGTCGAGCTTTGAATCGGATTCGTTCGATTATGTCATCCTATCCCAGACACTCCAGGCCATGCGACACACCGAAGGTATCATTCAGGAAATGCTGCGAGTTGGCAAGGAAGGCATTGTTTCATTTCCCAATTTCGGTTACTGGAAAAACCGCATGCAGGTTATTTCCGGTCATATGCCGATTTCAAAAGAACTGCCTTATCACTGGTACGACACACCCAATATTCATCTCTGTACGCTGGGTGATTTTGAAGCGCTATGCCAGCAATGTAATGCACGTATCCTAGAGCGCCGAGTGATGAATAATAATTGCCCCGTCCATTTTCTGCCGAATCTAATGGGCGTGCTGGCGTTCTATCGTTTTGAACGGCGGATGTGATGGGATTGAAAACCGTTTTCTCAGAGTATGGTATTTCCGGAATGTGCATTGGATCTTCCCGTGCATTCCAGCGCTTCTAGTTCCGCCGCGGTAAATCCTGCTTTTTGTCTTGCTTCATAATGAAAAGGACCGCTGATTTGCCCGCTGAAATGGTGGCTGATTAATGCGCGAAATGTTTGTCCGGAATCCAGTCCGCGTTGATCACAGCAATATTTAAACCAGCGCGACCCGATCGCCACATGGCCGATTTCATCGCGCAAAATGATTTCTAGTACCGCTGCAGTATCGTCGTCACCCGCCTGACGCAACCGTTTGATAATGCCCGGCGTCACATCCAGTCCCCGGGCTTCCAACACACGCGGTACCAATGCCATGCGTATCAGCGGATCGGAGGCGGTGCGCGTGGCCACGTCCCACAAACCGTTATGCGCTGGCAAATCGCCGTAGTCGCTACCCAACTCATTCAAACGCTCGCGTAACAATTGAAAGTGATAGGCCTCTTCAGCGGCCACTTGTACCCAGTCATGGTAAAACTGCTTGGGCAAATGACGAAAACGGTAGACTGCATCCCAGGCGAGATTGATGGCGTTGAACTCGATGTGCGTGATGGCATGAATCAAGGCAATGATCCCGGTTTGTGAGCCTAAACGGCGTTTAGGCACATCGCTTGGTGGTACTAGAATCGGCTTGGCTGGGCGTCCAGGTTCACCGATGAGATCGGGTTCGTTTTGGGGTTGCAGCGATAACAGTTCAACGCGCCAAGCTTCTGCGGTTTGCTCGGTCAAGCGCAGTTTTTCTTCGATTTCACAAGCCGACAAGCAGCGAGCGGCGGCATCAGACAGAGATTCCATAGGCATTTACGCAGGAAGAATAGTTGATGCTGCTATTTTCGCGTGTTTTCTGAGGAAAGACTAATGGAAACTTGTGTAAAAGAAAATCTGGTTCAAAATGAAGGATCATTGTATTCTTGGATTTTTGTAACAATGACCCTGTTTTCATAACAATCCGTGAGCGATAAATCAACATGTCTAATAGTTCCGATGATGCACCATTCAGTGTTTGCTTGCCGGAAGGCCAACCCATGCTGCGTATGATACCGATGCCATCAAATACCAATTCTGCCGGCGATATTTTCGGTGGCTGGATCATGTCGCAAGTCGATATGGCAGGCACCATTCCAGCCATTCGGCGTGCGCACGGGCGAGTGGTAACGGTGGCCGTCAATTCCTTTGCATTCAAGCAACCTGTATTCGTTGGCGATCTCGTCAGTTTTTATGCGAATATTACCAAGGTAGGACGTACCTCGATTACCGTCGATGTGGCGGTATACGCCCAGCGCGGCATGCGTGAAGGCGGTAAGGAAGTTTGCATCAAGGTAACCGAAGCGGTGCTGACTTATGTGGCGATCGATAATAACCGGCGTCCGAGAGAGGTGCCGCAGGAATGATCTTATTTGCCGCTAATATAACGGATCAGTTGGTGTAAATATCAGAGAATAATACGGCGGCACTATTGAGCTTTGATCGTCTTCTCTGCAACTTTAGAGAACAGATGGCTGATAATGGCAACCAGTGTACCCCTACTTGCATAACAGTGGCGCCGATTAACGACATGAATATATGTTCCGTTATCGAGCGTTGATCACTCTGGATAAGCTATTTTCAGAAAAATCATTGCTGCATTCAGCAGAATAAACAACGCACTGATCACTAGCGCCATCCATAGGTGCACACGCATATCGGCTCTATACTGTCGCGAGTGTGCGTCTTTGTTTCCTCGTTGATTTCACCGAGTTGGGCAGTCTCTTGATCGAGTTGCCGGATCATCATGACGGGATGGGATGTGCTATTTGATGATTATTTTTTGATCTTCATTATCTTTGCGGATAGTAATCGATCCATCCGCTGCTTCGGACTCCGTGGCAATCTTCAAAAGTGCGACTGCTTTTCTTAATACTTCAGCTTTGGAAGAGGCACCAAAATGAGCCCGTAACTCTTCAAGCGTTTTTCCCATTTTTTCGTCGATATTGAAAGTTGTGACTGGCATGATTAACTCCTGTGCTTATAATAATATATATTTTATATAACTGTTATATGTAGATCAAGCGTTATCGATATATTGTTGATTGCTGGCGATCAATAAAAGCGTTTTCTATTGACATTGAGTTATTTCTCAAAAAGGATTCGTGGATAGCTTTTTTGCTTGGGATTACGGTACTGCAGGGTATTAATAAGGAGAGTGCATTGCGTCAGGATTCTTATTCGGCAATAATAAAATTGCGCTCCACTTTGCTTGTTAAGTGCATTTCAGAAGAATATCATAGCCGATTATTGTATCTGTGGGGCACTGATGGAGACTGAAACTTTGAAAAAGCTTCGTTCCGGAGCGCTCATGTTATCGAAGGTTCTGCATCGGCAAATCCTACTGCGCTATCGTTATGAAATCTGATTTTGATCATTCTCGCTTTGATTATCTCAGGATTCGCATATTTTTTATGTCAGTGCGTTTCCAGGTATCGAATGAATTGCTTGTAAGACAAAAAGTGCTTGTTTCATGATGACTGAATGATCGTCAAAGCATATGAAGCTCAAAAATTTCTTTCTTATTGTAAATCTGAAACTCTGGGAAAGAGCCTGCAGTGAGATAATGAAATCCGAAAGACATGGCCTGACAAATTCTCTCATGACATTAAAACTTAATTTGGTTTTACATTTAATCAGTCTCAAAAACCATAACTGGCGCCTGAGTGCGTTGCAACAACCAAATAATCGGTAACCCCGGATCGGGATCTTCACTCAATCGATCCAGTAATTCCCGCTTAGTCTTTCCAGTAACTACCAACGTAATCTGTTCACTTTCCGCTAGCATCGCCAATGAAAGACTAACCCGCAGCGATGGCGCAAGCGGCGGTTCAACCGCGACGCAGTGATGCGTGGAGAGCAGATCAGGATTCATGCCGGGAAACAACGAGGCGATGTGCCCATCTTCTCCCAAACCTAATACCGTCAGGCTCAATGGCAGTGATAGTTGATCCAGTCGCTGATGAATTTCATCGACAGCATCAAAAGGGTTGTTGTGTTGGGTTTTGAGTCCGACAAAGCGCGTATTTGCGGGGAGGTGATTCATCAGGTATTGTTTTACCAGACGTTCGTTGGATTGTTCATCATGAACATTGACCCAGCGCTCGTCGCTGAGTGTGACGGTGATGCGATCCCAGGGTAATGTACATTCTACCAATGCGGGCAGGTAGTGACGCGGGGTGTTGCCGCCGGGAACAACCAGTGTTGCGTGCTGTTTTCGGGTTAAGATGTTTTGTAGCGTGGATTCAACATATTTCGCGAAGCTCTGGCTTAACGATTCGATATCTGGGAAATAGTGTCGCTGTATTGAGATCATGATAATCCTACGAGATTAATCCGCGTAAGTCAGGAACGATTTTTACATCGATTGGAAAAGGATTCGGATCGCCGGGAAAGACGCGGCCCAGGAAAGCGGTGCCATTGGCTTGCGCGCCTTCAAAATCCGCCATGGCGTCACCGATCATCAGCACCGATTCGGGTTGGAGTGCGTATGCGGATAAGATTTCTGCGATGATGGTTGGTTTAAGTGCCGGTGCGCCGTGCACTTCTTTAAAGTAGGGGGTCAGACCGCGACGTTCGACGATGACTTTGAGTTCGGTTTCCGGGGTGCCGGAAGCGACAAATAAAGGGATTCTGTCGGCTTGCTGGCGGATCAACTCTATCGCGCCGGGGACGGCTTCTGCGGCAATGACGGCTTCCACCACCAATTCGGAGAAGCGGATGTCCAGTTGTTTTTCTTCCGCTTCTGTCAAAGGTGGTTTGTTTAAAAAATGTTGCTGAAAGTGGCGGAATTTGCGGTAGCGCGACATGCCGCCATTCTGGGTGTGGAATTGTACGACCTGGGCGACGATGTTTTCGCCGTAGGGACGGTAGAGTTCCGCGAATGCCTGGGTTTTGATTTTTCCGGATTCCACCACCACGCCATCAAAATCAAAAATGATTGCCTGCCAATCTAGATTCTTCATGTTTATGCGCGGTTATCTGAGCTTGCCGGTGTGGCATCGTCGTTTTCATCGCCATGATGCAGATCCTGGTGAATTTCTCGCAGGCAGTCGAGGATGCCCTGCCCGAGATCGACATGTTCGTTCAATACCAATTTGCGGCCGATGCGTGGTTGAAACGCATATGGTGTAATTTCGTAGTGGTGCACGGCATTGGCTTCGTCAAAATGCAATTCAACCGGCCAAGGCAGGATTTCCGAGATCATGGTCATAACATCTTTGATGCGCAGCCTTTCCTGTCCAGTCAGAATCAGATGTCGGTTGGCAAATTCGGGCGCTAAAATTTGTACGCTCATGCGCGCAGCATCTTCTACGTGAATATATTCCCGCATGGCATCGCCGCTGCCTTTGTAGGTGATGGAATGGTGTGCAACGGCTTCATGCAGCATGCGATAAATGCCGTTGCGTTTGTCTGAACGCCGACCATACAGCGAGCCATAGCGCAGGATGCTGTAATCCAGGCCGTAGCGGTCATGGTAGGTTTCGGTGAAACGTTCCGCGGCCTGTTTGCTGGCGCGATAAAAAGAACCGGATTCGGAATACACATAAATGCTGCTGGCAAACACGAAACGACGGGCGCCAGCAATGCGCGCGGCTTCCAGCGCGTGCATGTTGCCTAATACGTTGATGGTTGCAGTAGGAATGGGTTTGTCGTTGGCTTCATCGATGTCCGCAATCGCGGCAAAGTTGTAAACGATGGACGTTCCTTTGGCGGCTTCGATGACTTGATCGATATCCATAATGTCGCCAATGATCATTTCCTGATTGCTTTTAAGATATGGTGACGGGCTGCGGTCAAATAACCGTACCTTGTAGCCAGCGGTCGACAAGGCATCGGCAACGTGACTGCCCAAGAAACCACTGGCGCCAAATACCACAACTGTTTCGTTCAACATAGTGTTATCCGTTATTTGATTAAACCGGTTTTGATCAAACCCTGCAGTAGATTCTCAGCGGCTTCGATTTCCATACGCTGCCGCGATTCTCTGGCAAGGGAGCCGATATGCGAAGTCAGGATAATGTTGCCGCATTCGATGAGTGGGCCATGATAGGGTTCCTGCTCAAAGACATCCAAGGCAGCGGCGCTGACTTTTCCTGTTTGTAATGCTGCTAAGAGTGCATCTTCGTCGACTAGTCCACCGCGTGCCGCATTGATGACAATCGCTTCAGGCTTCATAGCGGCGAATGCCTTGGCATCCAGCAGATGGTGCGTGTCTGGTGCGTAAGGCAGGTGCAGCGTGATGATGTCGGCGGTGGTTAGTAATTGTTCCAGCGGCATCAGTGTGACACCATCAGGTACTTGGCTCGCATATGGATCGTGCGCGATAACGGTGGCTTCAAATGCCTGACACAGGCGCGCGACACGGCGGCCGATATACCCCATGCCAATGATGCCGACCGTTTGTGCGGTCAGCAGACGACCTTGTGTGCGCGGCCATTCGCCTTGGCGTACCGCTTGATCAATCGGGCTGATTTGTCGCAATAGCGTCAAGATGTACCCCATCGTCAGTTCCGCCACTGCTTGTGCCGGTGCTTCCGGCGTATTCAATACAGTAACGCCATGGTGTTTTGCTGCAGTCAGATCGACGCTGTCCAGTCCGGTGCCACAACGTGAGATCACTTTCAGATTCCGGGCGGACTCAAGTACCCGCCCAGTCAATGGTTCGATGCCGGCAATCAGGCCGATTGCGCCGCCGCTCAGTAATTCGATAATTTCATCTTCGGTGAGTTTTCGGCGATGTGGATTGGTGATGATGTGCATGCCTTTCTGCAGCAATTGCTGAAGCGGCGGATTGTTGTCGATGTCGAAGGATGAAGTGGATATGACCAATGCGTTCATGATGTTTTGAGTGTTGCGCGGATACTTTGTAAGTGCGTGCGGCAGATCGAATCCAGAATGCGGATGTCCAAACCGTAGCCGAGGAAATTGAAGCCTGATTGAATGCGCTGTTGCAGCGCTTGCGGATCGGGCTCGATGACATGAATGCCGCCGGGTTTCTTGGCGCGATGGCCTGCTGCGAGAACTTCGGCGATGGCTGCTTGCACGTCAGGATGATTAAGATCGCCGGGGCGACCCATCGAGCCGGATAAATCGTAGGGGCCGATGATGTAAGCGTCAATACCGGGAACAGCCAAAATGTGATCAATGGCTCTGACGGCGTCGACATGTTCGATCATGACGACGATCACCGCATTGTCTTCCAACCATTGTCGGTAGGCCTGGAAACTTGAACCATAGCCTTGCGCACGCGCCAGGCCGACACCTCGCTGTCCACGTGGTGGGTAATATACGCCATTTACAGCAGCTTTGGCATCAGCGGCGGATTTGATCATTGGCACCATGACACCAGTGGCACCCGCATCCATGACGCGTTTGATCTGGTCGGGATGGTTTGACGTCAGGCGCACAATCGCCGGACATTGCTTGCCGTCCAGCACTTGAATGATGGCTTGCACCTCGCTGAGTTCCAGTACGCTGTGTTCCATATCCAGCACTAACCAGTCAAATCCCGCTGCCGCCATGATTTCAGCAATCGACGGATGCCCCAGTGTGACCCAGGAACCAATGGTCAATTCGGATCGGCTCAATCTTGATTTTAATGACATGACATTTCCTAGTAGCGAGAGAGTAGCGGGTCTGTTTCCATCAATTTGGCAACACGCGCCAAATCCGCTTCGGTATCAACCGCCTGGGTATTGAATTCCGTGTGCACCATTTTGACTGTAAAGCCATGTTCGAGCAGGCGTAGCATGTCGACGGATTCCAGTTGTTCCAGCGGTGTCGGCGGCAAGTGGGTATATTGATACAGTGTGGTGCGGCGAAACGGGATGATGCAGACCTGTTTGTAAGCGGCAGTATCGGCGAAACCGGTTTTGGCCAATGTCGGGATGGGGCGGCGTGACATGTACAGGGCGTTACCTTGTTGATTCATTACGACCTTGATGGTATTGGGGTCCAGATAATCCGCTTCATGATCGATTCTGCGTACCAAGTTGACGCAACCCAATTGCGGATCATCTCTAAACGGTGCCACGGCGGTGTCAATCATGTCTGGGTGCGTCATCGGTTCATCCCCTTGTACCATGACGATCAGATCGGCATCAAGTTGGGTGACTGCTTCAGCAACACGATCGCTGGCGCGCTCATGCGTATCAGATGTCATGATGACGGGGGCTCCAAAGCTTTCTGCCACTTCCCGAATTTCTTCATCGCAGGTTGCAATATAGGTGGCATCGAGTGATTTGCTCAAAGCGACACGTTTATAGATGTGTTCTATCATCGGGCGTCCCAGTATTTTTGCGATGGGCTTGCCCGGGAAACGCGATGAGCCCATGCGGGCAGGTATGACAGCGATTGTTTTCATGGAAATAGTGTGTGATTGATTAATTTTACAAGTATTAGAAATTACACCCAGAAGCTATTTGCTGATTATCAGGTTTTTCTTGTTTGTTGGGCAATATTTATTGTTAAATTTAAACGATATGTTGCATGCTGAAATTTTATCGCGGCGGTGTATAGATGCGCTGCTGGTAATTGGATAGTGGCAAGAGTAGAATGGCGCGCTTTACAGAATCTTTTGTTTAGATTGGGAAAATAATAGAGATGCTGCATGTTCTGAATATTTTTGTAATCAACTTGTCGCTATGAAGGCTCTTTTTTTTCTTCGCCACTATAACGACATCGATCATGTCACTCCGGTCATTTACAAATGGATCAAATCGGGTCATCAATGCGATGTGGTACTGATTGGTTCCACAGCATTCCGTCGTGATTTTCGCGTTAAATATTTAAGTCAGCTGGAGGGGGTGCGTGTAGCGCATATGCGCGAACTGTTTTCATTGCTTGAATATATCAAATGGCGTTTACAGATGTTTTTGTTGACGCGCAATGTGAGACGCATAAAAGTTATCGGTCCATTAGTGACCAGATTGGCAGAACGCTATGATGAAAAACGACGCGAACCGTTGTGGCGGCATACTGCGGAATATTTGCTGAACAGAAGTTTTGGCAGTGCAGGCAAGGGCGTTATCGCTTTTGACTGGATTGAGCGGAACTCGGTGATTTGTGTGGAATGGGTCGAAGTGGTGGTGGCAATGGCAAAAAGCAGAGGATTGAGTGCCGTGTCCTTGCCGCATGGTGATAGTCCGCACGCCAGCCAATTGATTCGCCGCGGTGAAAGGCGCGTGGAGCCCGACGTCACATTTTCGGCGGCCACGATATTCGATAAGGTGGTGGTGCCCAACGAGCTATGTGCTGTACGTTTCCGTCCATTTATGACAGCAAATCAACTGGCTGTATTGGGTTCGCCACGGTATTGTGAAGAGTGGTTGAAAATACTTTCTGGATTGATGCCACCTTCACCGTTAGTCCGTTTGGACAGCCGACTCAAAATTGTGATGTTCCTGAGAAAAGCCAACTTCACGACATTCTGGGAAGAAGTGGGTGAAGTGGTGCATATGATCGCTGAGTTTCCCGGCGTAGAACTGATCATCAAGCCGCATACCCGGAGCGGCTGGAAGCAATCGCTGACGAAAGACAACACGATCAAGCAATTGCCCAATGTGCGCATTGCCGGCGATGATGCGCATTCGGTTCATCTGATGAATTGGTCCGATGTCATTATTGATTTGGCAACTTCGGTGGTTTTTGAAGCTGTCAGAGCAAAAAAACCGGTATTGGCCGCTGATTATTTAATCGCCGCCCGCTCAGCTGTGGCTTATTACATGCCGGAAACGGAATTGAAATGCCGCGATGATGTGTATGACAAAATTAATGGTTTTTTAACCCATGGTTGCGATGCTTTTTATGTTGAGGAGCATCGGCAGCATTTCTTGAAGGAAATGCTGGATTTTCCGGATGCGGATGTGTTGCCTCGTTATGTCGCTCTGCTTGAGCAATCAGCGTGTTGAGTTGCATTAGATGTTTGTCTTGCAAGAATCAAGGTTGATTCATATAACTTCATAAAGTGTAATGATGTCAGTTAAAGACATATTCAATGAGTTGGTTGTGGCAGCGTATAAGCTGAAAGGCGGGTATGCGAATATACAGGTTAGAGGTCAGCGCATTTTGATTTCAGTCGATCACTTGCGCACCCTTCAACGGGCAAGGACCTATTCGATTAAAGAGCCGGACACACTGGATTGGCTGGACAGCTTTGAGCCGGACTCATGTTATTTTGATATTGGTGCGAATATCGGCCAATACTCCTTATATCCGGCTAAAAAATACGGCGACAAAATCCAGGTGTACGCGTTTGAACCGCAAAGCAACAACTACTACGAACTCAACAAAAATATTTTTTTCAATAACCTGGGAGAAAATATTTTATCGTACTGTGTTGCGGTGTCGGGTCAAAGTAAATTTTCCAAATTGTATATCCCTAAATTTATTCCTGGTGGGAATCGGTCGCAATTCGGGCATGAAGACATCGAGAATATGAAAATATCAGCGACGCATGTGCAAGGGATGTTTGGCGTTACACTGGATGATTTATGCGGCAAATGGGGATTTCCTTATCCGAATTATATGAAAATCGATGTCGATGGTATAGAAATCTCTATTCTGAACGGCGCCAAATCGGTATTGGCACACTCCGCATTACGGTCGATCATCATCGAGCTGGGTACTGATGAAGAACGGAATAAAGCGATCGTTTTAATGGAGCAGGCAGGTCTTAAGGTTAAACAAAAATCGACCAGAAACTGGGGAGAAGCGTACCTGATATTTGAAAGGATCTAAGTTTGTATGGATGAGTTCGTTGCGCCGTCTGTTGATGTCATTATCCCGGTTTATAACGCTCCGGCGCTGACAAAGCGTTGTATCGAGTCAGTTGTGACCTATCTTGGCCAGTCGATAAGGACTATTTACGTTCAAGATGACGCATCAGGTGCTGAAACCGGCGCGATGCTCGATGGCTTGTCTTACCGGCGGTTGCATATTCATCACGCGCCTGAAAATCAAGGGTACGGCAAATCGGTCAATGAAGCGGTTGCGCGCTCTGATGCTGACTGGGTATTGGTGCTCAATTCAGACACAGAGATTCATGAAAATTTCTTGCCGGTACTGTGCGAGGCTTTTGCGGCTGATCCGGAATTGGCGGTGATCAGTCCTGCCGTTGACAATTTTGCCAAGCATCATCTTGAACGTTACGTGCGGCAACCTGGTGGGTATATTGCTACCTATCGCTTTCAAGGCTACGCCTTTTTAATCCGACGCAATCTATTTGTCGCGCTGGGTGGATTTGATACGCAGTTTGGCCGAGGCTATTTTGAGGACACGGATTTAGGACGACGGCTGGATCAACAAGGGTGGTGCATAGGTGTACATCCGGATGCCCATATCCGCCATGCGAGCGGTGCATCATTCGGGCGTGGTCGAACTTATCGGTTATTGACGCAACGTAACCGTGCTTTGTATCTGTCGCGTTACCCGGAAGCGCGTCAAAATATCCTGCTGGTGTCAGGTCACTATACGCTGACCGATTTACCGGCTCAACTCGCTGATTCGATCGAACATGTGTTGCGGCAAGGCGGCGGTATTCACTGGCTGACACCCGCACCATTACCTCAGTTATCTTGTCTGCAAATGCGCAACAGCACGGCAAGTTTCAGAATAATCATGAAATTGATGTTGCGCGGTTGGTCACGTGAGGATAAACGCATTTCTGCGGTGTGGGTTCTGCCTGGCGTTTCAATCGTGCTGCGCACGTTATTAACGCTGTTTGTTCGTATGCGTAAACTGGACTATGTGAAAATGGAAAAAAGACAGTTTGAATTAGCAACGCAACAGCCGGATTCTCAGAAAGATTGATCGACTGAGCTTATATCAAGGCAAGATATTGCCAAACGACATCCGGAATAAGTATTCAGTGTTAGCAGCGAAATAAAAATATCCACCGATTGGTTTCATGCAAACTAATATGACATGGCGCGAGTTATTTATCAGATTTTCGCTGATTTTTATCTGCGTGGGCTTCTGGCGCGGTGGTTTAAATTTTATTTCTTTTCCATTGTTAGGCATAGCTTGGTTGATGGATGGCGGCTTATACCGATTTGATCGAGTCATCAAAGAACCATTTGTACAAGCCATTCTTCTGTTATGTACGCTGTTGCTCTTAGGGTTGTTATGGGGCGAATTACCAGAAGATGGCAGGATGAAGTGGTTGAAGTACTTTATTCTGCTGATTTTTATTCCTTTCTACGCGCTTCTGAATAAGGAGCGCTTGCCGTGGGTGGTGGGCGCGCTTGTGCTGGGCTATTTGGGTGTTGTAGCGCTGGGCCTTTATTACTGGCTGGTCACGAGTGAGCAAGGTGTGCCATTTCTGGGAATGTCTTACCTGAGTTTCTCAGCAATGCTTGGGATAGGCGTCGTAGTAGTCACTTATCTGGCGAGTTTGAAGCAATCAATAGCGCTGAAAATAATATTGTGGATTGTTGCGCTTGTATTATTGTGGATGCAGTTTCATCAAGGCGGTAGAGCGCTTTTGTTTGCAACACTGGTTGCTATGCTGTGTTTATTTTTCTTGCGCTATCAAGTGGATATTAAGAAATTTATCAGCATTGCTGCTGCAGTGTTTTTGATCGCTGCAATTTTTGCTGCTAACAGTCCGGTTTTTCAGGATAGATGGGCCCAAGTAAAAAATGATGTCGAGTTGTTACAACAAGGTAACTATAGCTCCAGCTTGGGATATCGGCTGGCTATGTGGGATGTGGGCATACATGGCATGATTGAGCGTCCATTATTGGGTCATGGAACCGGGGTGCCTGAGCGTTATTTTGAGCGTACGATTCTGACCTACAAAAATGGCATTTACAAAAACCTGCCGCAGTTTCAGGAGACTTCTCATTATCATAATGACTGGATTGAAATTGCTATGCACATTGGTATGTTGGGTCTATTGGCTTTGCTGTTTCTATTCCGGGGTTGGTATCAAATATTCAAGAAAAATCAGCTAGGCATACTGGGGGCTGGTTTATTGAGTTACATTTTTGTGGCAGGATTGACGGATACGTTTATTATTTTTAGTAAAACTCAGATCATATTGCTGATGATTACTGCAGTTGCCATAAGCTGGCAAAAACAAGCGCGATGATTGTTTGAATATGGCGGTTAGCTTGCTACTGTAAAAGAGGAGAAATATGGACAACAATATTCAGTTTCCGGTTGTCGATGAGACCGTTGGGTTAATTCCTGTTAATCCGGCAATTGAAGCCTATATGCGCAGTTTGGTAGCGCATACTGATCATCTTATTCTCATTGAGATGGAAGAATTTGCGCGACTGAGAGATTTTCCGATTGTGAATCGCTTAGTCGGTATTTTTCTTGAAACCCAGGCGAAAATGATTAACGCAAAGCGGATATTTGAATTCGGCAGTGGTTTTGGCTATTCGGCGTACTGGTTCGCTAAGGCTGTTGGTGCTGATGGATGTGTCATGTGCAGTGATGCCGATGCTGCAAACCGCGAACGTGCGGAGAAATATCTTACTGCGGTTGATTTATGGCAGCGCACAGAATTTCGTGTAGGTCTGGCACAGGATGTTTTTGCGCAAACGGATGACTTGTTTGATATTTGTTATAACGATGTAGATAAAGAGGCTTATCCGGAGATTTGGCGAATGGCTAAAAATCGCATTCGTTCAGGGGGTCTTTATATTGCTGATAATGCTTTGTGGCATGGCCGTGTTGCTATGGAAAACTATACTGATGTGGTATTAGGTTCAACGGAAGCCATTGTGGAACATAATCGACTGATTTTTGATGATTCAGAGTTCGACGCATTTATTAATCCAATTCGTGATGGCGTGATTGTCGCAAGAAAAAAATAGTGTTAAGTCGCGTTAAACAAAGCATATTCAGTTACCGAGAGCATGATGGGCTATGTGATTCTCATAGCGGTACAATTGATTAATTGGTATAGTTACACCTGATTTGTAAAATAACTTGCTGTGACAAGCGTGTTATTGGCTATGATTGATTTTCTAAGGAAATGTTATGCAAATTCATGTTTATGATACTTATGTTAAGGCTAAAGATGGGCATACGATGCACTTTGATGTTTTTACCGCGGTGAAAGATGATCAGAAAGCTGTTGAATATGCCAAACAATGGCTGATTTCTATTGGTGAAAGTGACGCAATCGTGACGAGTAAGGAATGTAGTTTTTGTCATAGTCAAAGCGCTCCTGAAAATGTCATTAATGAGATTAACAAGAGCGGTTTTTATATTTACAAAATGGAAGGCTGTTAATTGTGACTGTAGGTCGTAAAAGCAATGTAGAGTAAAAATGCCGCACCCTTAATTCTGAAGGTTTCCGAAATGAAGCTCAAATTTAAACAATTAATAATTTCTAGCGCTATTCTTATGTTGTGTAACTCAGCTCAGGCTACCGAGCCAAAATTGATTGGCGAACATGGTGATTGGGCGGCCTATATGTTTGTGGAAAATAATAATAAAGTTTGTTATATGGTGAGTCAGCCTAAAAAAACTTCAGGCAATTACACAAAACGTGGTGATGTATTTGTTTTGATAACACATCGACCAGCAGAGAAAAGTAAAAACGTCTTTAGTTATATTGCCGGTTATTCGTACAAGCCGGGTAGTGAAGCGACAGTTACAGTAAATAATCAGAATTTTCGTCTTTTTACTCAGGATGATTCCGCTTGGGCATCGGATGAATCGACTGACAATAAAATAACGGATGCAATAAAACGTGGTAGTTCTCTAGTAGTCAAGGGCGCATCAGCGCGTGGGACGGAAACAGTGGATACTTTCGGGCTAAATGGATCATCGTCCGCTTATAAAGCCATCTCATCCGAATGTGGCGTCAAATAAGAATATATTTTTGCTTTTGTTGTAATGTTGTAAGTGTCATAATTAAATTGTGCCCTTTGAATCAGAAAGTTGGTTTGAGCTGATATAAATCCGAGAGTGTTGTGCTATGAGTGATAAAATAATTATTTATCAGAAGCCTACATGCAGTAAATGTAGAGCAACATTATCGTTGTTAGAGGATAGTGGCGAGGAGTTTGAGTCGGTTAATTATTATGAAGCACCTCTAACAACTGATAAATTGCGAGAATTGATTCAGAAACTTAATATGTCGGTGCATGATATATTGCGCAAGGATGAGCCGTCAGCGCGGAGTTTAAGTGCTGCATCGGATGATGAGATCATCGAAGCAATGGTGGAAAACCCAGATCTGATTCAACGTCCTATTGTAGTGCGCGGCGACAAAGCCAAGTTATGTAGACCGCCGGAGAATGTTTTGGATCTGCTCAAATAAATAACAAGATTGGCTTTGGCACTTGATTTCTTGTTCTTTTTCTTTCTATCTGATTATTTAAATCATTGCGCCGCATAAGAAAACCGTACGACTGATTTAGCAAAATCGCGTACGGTTTTTTGTTTTTCAGATGACTTGCTTCCGCTAGGTGGAAGCTTCTTGTGTCGAAGTTTGCGGTTTGGCCGACGCTAAATTTTTACTTTCACGAGCCGGTAATTTTTCACGAATACGAGCGGATTTTCCTGCAAGATTTCTAAGATAATAAAGTTTTGCACGACGAACTGCACCTCGGCGTTTAATTTCGATGCTTGCTATCAATGGCGAGTATGTTTGGAAGGTACGTTCTACACCTTCTCCACTTGAAATTTTGCGTACTGTGAAGGCTGAATTCAGACCACGGTTGCGCTTGGCTATTACGACACCTTCATAAGCTTGCACACGCTTGCGGTCTCCCTCAACAACATTGACATTAACAATCACTGTATCTCCGGGGGAGAAACTGGGTATGTCTTTGTTTAGGCGTTTTATCTCTTCAGCTTCTAATTGCTCAATTAAGTTCATATTTCTTTCCTCTTCTTCCCTATTTTGCTAATTCTACCTGGATTTACAGGATTGTTTAAACTCTTCCAACAGTTTTTCTTCTTCGACCGTCATGCCGTGTGCAAATTTTAACTCAAATAAATCAGGTCGCTTGAGCCATGTCCTGCCGATGGTTTGCTGTAAGCGCCAACGGTGTATATGCGCATGATTGCCTGACATCAGTATTTCGGGTACACGACTGCCTTGATACGACTCGGGGCGAGTAAAATGTGGATAGTCTAATAGACCATCCACAAACGAGTCCTGATTCGCTGATTCCGGATCACCTAATGTACCTGGAATTTGTCTAACAACACAATCAATTAATATCATTGCGGCTAATTCGCCACCTGAGACTACATAATCCCCAATCGATATTTCCATGTCGACTTGGCGCATGATTAGCCGCTCATCTATTCCTTCATAACGTCCACAGAGTAAAATAAACCCTGGCAAGGTGCTGAGCTGCTTGACCAGCGCATGATCAAGTCGTTTGCCTTGTGGTGTCAAATAAATAACTTTGGTTTTCTCAATACCCAATGCGATTTGTCTTGTTCTAGCTTGAATGATTGCATCTTCTAATGGTTGAGCCATCATTACCATGCCCGGTCCTCCGCCATAAGGACTGTCGTCTACAGCACGATAATTGTCGTGAGTAAAGTCACGAGGATTCCATGTATTAAGTTGAAAGACGGTGTTTCTGCTAGCCTTTCCTGTTACACCATATTGAGTGATGGCGTTGAACATTTCCGGAAATAATGTGATCACGTCACATTCAAAAGGCATCGTTCATTACCTTAATAATCTATACCCCAGTCAACTATGATTCGAGAAAGCTTCAAATCGACTTTTACGATAACTTGTTCAATAAAAGGAATGAGGATTTCTTTTTTTTCTTTATCTATGCTTCGTACGCATAAAACGTCATTCGCGCCAGTTTCAAGCAATCCTGCAACTTTACCAAGGTTCTCATTGTTTAGATTGATGACATCGTTGCCAATCAAGTCCGACCAATAATAGCCACATTCTCCCTCTTCCGGCAGAGCGGGTAATTGATCACGTGGAATAGCTATTTGCATTCCTTTTAGCTTGAGAACCTGTGTACGGTCGGTATATTCCTTTAATTGTGCATTTAAAGTATTACCATTACTGTGACCTGTCACAACTCGCACTTCTTGCCACTCATTATTTCCTTTACTCAGCCACCATGATGGGTATTCCATTAATCCATCAGCATATTCAGTGTAAGGGAGCACTTTAATCCAACCATAAACACCAAAGGGGCCAATAACATGCCCCATTACTACCATTGGGATAGTCGACTGTTGGTTTGTGATGACTTTAGCTATTTTCTGGTGCTTTGTTATTAACAGTGAACTGCTTAACCAGTCGCGTTGCTGTTGCTGATAATTGCGCACCTTGGGATTGCCAATAGGTAACGCGATCCAATTGAATTCGCAGTGTTTCTTCACCACCAATGGCTCTTGGGTTATAGAAGCCAACGCGTTCTATAAATCGACCATCGCGCGCATCGCGAGAATTTGCAACAACCATATTAAAAAACGGGCGCTTCTTAGCACCACCCCTTGCCAACCTGATAATGACCATATTTTTGCCTATAAGCTTATAATTGCACGAGAAGTCTTCAAAGAACCTTTAATTTTACAGTAATTTCTTTATTATTGACAAGTGGCAAACTGATCAAGTTTGTGATTTCTCCTCGGCAGGAGGAGATTTGAACGTGAATTCTTATCATAGGATTAATTAAATTGTCTTCAGGTGTCTCTAAGGATTTTATTATTGCTGAGTCAAATCAATGTGTTTCTTGCGGCTTGTGTTTGCCGCATTGCCCAACTTATCGCTTGTTGAAATCAGAAGCTGATTCTCCGCGTGGGCGCATTGCTTTGATGAGTGGGGTTGCTAATGAGCGAATCCCGCTGAATCAAAAATTTATTCAGCACATGGATCGCTGTCTAACGTGTCGGGCTTGTGAGGCGGTGTGTCCTAATCATGTTGCTTATGGGCATTTAATTGATGGAGCTCGTGTTCTGATTGCAGATCAATCAAAATCTTTTGTGTCAGGTCAAAATTTAAATATAAAAATATTATTGCGAATGTTATTGCTGATGAAGTCTGCACGCATAGAACGATTGCGTCAGTTGTTTTATTTTCTGCAGAAAAGTGGTTTGTTACGATGGCTGCTAAAATTTAATCGGCTGGAGAGAAATAGATTATTTAAATTTGTTGCACAACTTCCTCGGGTTAAGTTTCCCTATGTGGCAAATTCAAATAGAAAACATGCTGCTAGCAATAATATCTGGGAGAAAGTTTATCCTGCGAGAGGAGAGGAACGAGGGGACGTCGGTTTGTTTCTGGGCTGTGTGGCGCGGATAACCGACGTCGCAACATTGAACGCAAGTATTTATGTATTGAATTGCTTGGGTTATACCGTTCATGTTCCTTCCAATCAAACTTGCTGTGGCGCGCTACATCAACATAGTGGCGGACTAGAGCAGGCTGCTGCACTGGCAAAACAAAATAAAGCGGCTTTCGCCGCACTGAATGTCGGTGCAATAGTCAGTACTGCGTCAGGTTGTGGTGTGCAGTTGCTTGAGTCTGAAGTGGCTGATGGCCATAGTCGGATTACAGACATCAGCAGATTCCTGATTGAAGCCGAGGGATGGGAAAGTGTGAAAATAGCGCCATTGCCGCAAAGAATTCTAGTGCATGATCCATGCAGTTTGCGTAATGTATTGCATGATCAGACATATCCTTATCAGTTGATTGCACGTATACCGGGTGTGCAGGTAGTGCCATTGGCCGGTAATGATCAGTGCTGTGGTGCTGCGGGAAGTTATTTTATGGACCAACCTGAAATCGCCAGTATGTTGCTGGATGATAAGATGTCCGCCCTGGTGGCAGGTGATGCCAAGCACTTGGTTACTTCTAATATTGGTTGCTCAATGCATATTGCCAATGGCTTGCATGAGAAAAAAATAAATATTGAAGTGCTGCATCCGGTTACTTTGCTGGCACGGCAAATGGGTTTGGAATCATAGTGAAAACACATGGTTATGTGATTTTGTTGCTTATTTCACAAAAACTTGTTGATACAACACAGTGTTGAGCGAAGATGTAAATAATCGTTTATGTACTAAGGGGTGGCTGATTTTCTGAATATCGGTCTATAATGACTACCTAATATTCATTGTTTATTTTTAATAGATTATGGTTACTATCGATAAGCTTATCATTGGTTTTGATAGCGCTTTGCGTACGCTGTTGACGCCGGCTCAAACCTTACGACCTGTTCCGGGCAACGAACTGCCGGAAGTTGAACTGACTGATGCAGAAAAACGACTATCTTGTGCGCTCATGCGTGTGAATCATGTTGGCGAAGTTTGTGCGCAGGCGTTGTATCAAGGGCAGGGATTAACAGCGCGTAACGAAACCGTACAGCAAACATTGATGCAGGCTGCACGTGAAGAGACAGAGCATCTGGCGTGGACAGAGCGACGTATTGCTGAGCTGAGCGGGCGTAAAAGCTTGCTGAATCCGCTGTGGTATGGCGGGTCTTTTGCCATAGGTGTAGTGGCAGGAATGTTGGGTGATAAATGGAATTTGGGATTTCTTGCTGAAACAGAGCATCAAGTGGGTATGCATCTGGCAAGTCATTTGGAACGTTTACCCAATAGCGATGAGAAAAGCCGCGCTATTGTCACGCAAATGAAGATTGATGAAGCCAGTCATGCAACCATGGCGCTGTCCTATGGTGGCGCCGAGTTGCCACTGCCTGTGAAATTCACGATGAAGCTTGGATCAAAGGTAATGACTCAAACAGCCTATTGGGTTTGATCATAGTAAATTGTTAATTATCAATTAGTATGAAATAAGCAAGATAAAACAGTGATGCAATGAGCACATAGAATACCGATTTCGCCATGAAAAATATTAATCTGACACATCATTTCCTGATCGCTATGCCGACAATGGCGGATTCTATATTTTCTAAGACATTGACGTATATTTGTGAGCACAACGAACAAGGTGCGATCGGCATCGTTATTAACCGGCCAACCGACCTTACGCTGGTTAATTTATTCAAACAGTTAGGCATCCAACAAGATGATTTTCTAGCGCAAACAACCCCAGTGCTTTTTGGCGGGCCTGTTCAAATGGATTGCGGGTTTGTATTACATCACCCCATAGGCAAGTGGCAGTCAACGTTAGTAGTGAATCAGGAAGTGGGATTGACTACGTCGTTGGACATCTTAAAAGCCATTGCGAGTGCCGATGGACCGGATCAAGTATTGATTGCCCTTGGCTATGCGGGTTGGGCTGCGGGACAGATTGAGCACGAATTGGCTCAGAATGCATGGTTGACGGTGCCGGCTTCATCCGATGTGATATTTAGCATGCCGTCGGAAGAAAGGCTCTCTGCGGCAATGCAATTACTGGGCATTCATGATGCCAATCTCTCCAATGAAGTTGGGCACGCATAACTATCGGTACGAATGGTAGAAATTCTTTTAGACGTGGATTCGGAACATCAAGCACTGGAACGGCTCCCGCAAGGTACTGTATTAGCTTTTGATTTCGGGAAGAAACGTATTGGTGTGGCGATTGGTAATAATATGCTAGGCACGGCGCGTCCCTTAGTGACGATTGATAGCGAAGTGACAGAGCGATGTTTTGTTACAATTGCGCAATTGATTGAAACCTGGCAGCCGGTTTTGCTGGTGGTGGGGTTGCCGCTGCATAGCGATGGAACCGCGCATGAACTGACCCAATTGAGCCAGCGTTTTGCGCGGCGTTTAGCAGGGCGTTTTAATATCAGGGTGATATTGAAAGATGAACGTTATACCAGTGAAACTGCCAGTGCTGCGTTACGCGAATCAGGTATTACCGGCAGAAAACAAAAAACAGTGCTGGATCAGGTAGCCGCACAGCAGATACTACAATCATTTTTTGACGAACAGCATGCAACTACCAGACGCTGAGACCTTATTCAAGAGTCTCGCAAAAAAAATACAATCCGATTGTGACAAAGATTTTGTACTCGTGGGCATTCATACGGGGGGAGTATGGTTGGCTGAGCGCTTGCATCAAGAGTTGGCAATCACGCAGCCGCTAGGCACACTGGATGTATCTTTTTATCGCGATGATTTCGATAAAATTGGTTTGCATTCAAAGGTTAAACGGTCGGAAATACCTTTTGAGGTGGAAGGGGCGCATATTATTTTGGTGGATGATGTGCTTTATACCGGACGAACAATCCGTGCAGCAATTAACGAGCTATTTGATTATGGCCGCCCCGCCTGCATCAGATTGGCTACTTTGGTTGACCGAAGTGGCAGGGAATTGCCGATTGCCGCCCAATATACGGGCGTTGAACTGCAGTTGCCAGCGGACAAGATGCTGGAATTAAAGCGCGAAGCGAATGGAAAATTAAGCTTGAATTTGTATGACAAGAGCCTTGCGGAATGATGAATAGGAATCCGCAACTGGATGAGAATGGCGTGTTGCAGCATCTGCTGACGACGGAAGGATTGCCGGCATCTGTTTTATTGCACATATTGGATACCGCCGAGTCATTTGTTGGCGTTACTGAACGCGATGTTAAAAAAATTCCGTTATTACGTGGAAAATCGATATTCAATCTTTTTTTTGAACCCAGTACGCGAACACGGACAACCTTTGAAATTGCCGCTAAACGATTGTCGGCCGATGTCATTAATCTCAATATTGCAGTTTCTGCGCAATCCAAGGGCGAAGCGCTGCTGGATACCGTCAATAATCTTTCTGCGATGAATGCAGATATGTTTGTGGTGCGGCATGCGCAGAGTGGTGCTGCGCATTTGATTGCAAGGCATGTGCGGTCAGATATTCATGTGATTAATGCCGGTGATGGCAGTCATGCGCACCCCACGCAAGCATTGCTGGATATGTTTACGATCCGGCGTCATAAGCAGGATTTCCATAATTTGCGGGTTGCAATCATTGGCGACATTCTACATTCCAGGGTAGCGCGTTCTCAGATTCATGCACTGACTACATTGGGAGTACCGGAAGTCCGTGTAATTGCACCTAAGACTTTGCTGCCGAAAATGGTGGAGCGCCTAGGTGTGCATGTCTACCATGATATGGCGAAAGGGTTGAAGGATATTGACGTGTTGATGATGCTGCGCCTGCAGAATGAACGCATGCAAGGTGCGAACCTACCTAGCCCGGAAGAATATTTTAAATACTATGGACTGACTCCAGAGAAGTTATCGCTTGCGCGGCGTGACGCCATTGTCATGCATCCTGGGCCGATGAATCGTGGCGTGGAAATTGATTCTGCGGTTGCAGATGGTAAACAGTCAGTGATTTTGTCTCAGGTGACATTTGGTATCGCGGTACGCATGGCTGTGATGTCGATTCTGGCGGGTAATCAAGCTTAAGGTCGTCTGCATGAAAATTCATATTAAGAATGGACGTTTGATTGATCCCAAGCATGGTGTTGATGCCGTTCAGGATATTTTTATTGCGAAGGGTAAAGTCGTCGCTATAGGTGAAGCTCCCAAGGAATTCCAGGCCAGTCGTGTCATTGATGCTCGATCGTTAATCGTCTGCCCAGGTTTCGTTGATTTGTCGGTGCGCTTGCGTGAACCTGGGTTTGAATATAAAGCAACATTGGAATCTGAGATGGGAGCGGCGGTTGCGGGGGGGATAACGAGCTTTGCCTGTCCGCCGGATACGGATCCTCCGCTGGATGAGCCGGGGTTGGTCGAAATGCTGAAGCATCGTGCGAAAAGTCTTAATCAGGCACATGTTTATCCCATTGGCGCACTTACTCAAGGATTAAACGGTGAGCGTCTGACTGAAATGGCGGAATTGAATGATGCCGGGTGTGTTGTATTTGGTCAGTCGGATGGCTTGTTATCTAATTTGCGCGTGTTAATGCAGGCAATGCGGTACGCTTCTACATTCGGTTTCAGCGTATGGCTACGGCCACAAGAAATCAGCTTGACCAGTGATGGCGTAGCGCATGATGGAGAAGTGGCAACTCGGCTGGGTTTACCCACAGTTCCTGTGTGTGCTGAAACAATTGCTTTGGCCAATATTATTTTACTGACCAAAGAAACAGGCGTCAGAGTGCATTTGTGTCGGATTTCCAGTGCTGAAGGACTGGCGATGGTTCGTGTCGCTAAGCATCAGGGTTTGCCAATAAGCTGCGATGTGACGATCAATCATCTGCATCTGTCTGATATGGACATTGGCTTCTTCGATTCCAATTGCCATCTGATGCCGCCGTTGCGTGGTTTCAGTGATCGGGATGCATTGCGACAGGGGGTGCTGGATGGAACGATCGATGCGATTTGTTCAGATCATGCGCCGGTGGATGAAGATGCTAAATTGCTGCCATTTGGTCAGTCTGAGATCGGTGCTACCGGTGTGGAATTACTATTGCCGCTAACTTTAAAATGGGGAATGGAAATGCGCTTGCCTATGCTTAAGGTTTTGGCAAAGATTACATCAGATCCAGCACAAATACTGGGGATTGACGCGGGACATATCGCCGTCGGAAGTGCCGCGGATATCTGCATATTTGATCCTGACCATTATTGGAAGGTGACATCGACAGCAATTTTGAGTCAAGGTAAAAATACGCCTTTTATGGGAATGGAATTACCGGGTGGTATTAAATATACCTTGGTGAATGGCCAGATTGTTTACGAACGCTGAAGTCTGATGGATTCTGCGGATTTTAATGCGCATTAGCACGACGTAATTTGTTTTTAACTGATTATTGGGAGCAACATGTCAAACCCGTTACTTGATTTTTCCGGATTGCCCCGTTTTGCGGAAATAAAGAATGAGCATATTTCACCAGCCATTGAGATGTTGTTGAAAGAGAACCGTACGGTGATCGAAAAAGTGCGAATTGATAATCGTGTACCTACCTGGCAAATTTTTGTGCAGCCGATGGTGGATGCCAATGAGCATTTGTCGCGTGCTTGGGGGCAGGTATCGCATTTGAATGCGGTGATGAATAGCCCACAACTTCGCGAAATCTATAATGCGAATCTTCCATTGATTACGCAGTTTTACGCCGAATTATCGCAAGACTTGGTATTGTTCGAAAAATTTAAGCAATTACGGGCGAGCGCGGAATTTGATCATTTGACCTCCGCGCGGAAAAAAATTATTGAAAATGAATTGAGGGATTTTCGTTTAGGGGGTGCGGAATTGCCATCTGATAGAAAGCAACGATTCATGCAGATCCAGGAAGATCTGTCGAAATTATCTTCAGAGTTTAGCGATAACTTACTGGATGCCACGAATGCCTATGCACTATTTATTGAAGATGCAGAAATCGTAGCAGGTATTCCGGACGATGTATTACAAACCGCTAAGGAACAGGCTATAGCGGATTCCAAGGCGGGATGGAAATTTACTCTGCATATGCCGTCTTATCTTCCAGTACTGCAGTATGCCGACAATCGCAATTTTCGTGAGCAAATGTACCGTGCTTATGCAACGCGTGCCAGTGAGTTGGATCATCAGGCCGGGCTCGATAAAGACAACATGCCGCTTATCAATAAGATACTGGCACTGCGTCAGGAAGCAGCGCACATGTTGGGACATGCGAATTATGCCGAGGTTTCGTTGGCAACGAAAATGGCGACTTCCCCGCAACAGGTTTTGGATTTTTTGAGGAAATTAGCAGCCAAAGCAAAACCGTACGCTGAGCGAGATCTGAGAGCACTACAGCAATTTGCAGCAGAGAATCTGAATTTGCCGAAACTTGAAGCCTGGGATTTAGCCTATGTGAGTGAGAAATTACGTGAAGAACGCTATGCTTTTTCAGATCAGGAAGTTAAAGAATACTTTCCGGAAGACAAAGTGCTGGCGGGTATGTTTAAGTTAGTGGAAAAACTGTATGGCATACATATTGTGCCAGCGATAGCTATACGCAATGTTCAGTGCTGGCACCCTGATGTGAAATTTTTTGATATCAATGATGCGAAAGGTCAATTAATTGGCCAATTTTATCTGGATCTCTATGCACGGCCTACCAAGCGAGGCGGTGCATGGATGGATGATGCGATTACACGTCGTCGAATTAATAATGAACAAGCAGGAAATCACGACATACAAATACCGGTCGCATACCTCACGTGTAACTTCTCGGCGCCTGTAACTATCAACAACCGACATCGTCCGGCTTTATTTACCCATAATGAGGTGATCGTGCTATTTCATGAATTCGGTCATGGTTTGCATCACTTGCTGACGCAAGTGGAAGATTTGGGGGTGTCGGGTATTAATGGAGTGGAATGGGATGCAGTGGAATTGCCCAGTCAGTTTATGGAAAATTTTTGCTGGGAGTGGGATGTGCTAACCGGAATGACGCAGCATGTTGATACCGGCGAATCGCTACCGAGAGCTTTATTTGATAAGATGATCAAAGCCAAGAACTTTCAAAGTGGGTTGCAGATGTTGCGGCAGATTGAATTTGCGCTTTTTGATATGCATATCCACTTTGACTTTAAACCAGGCGGCGACCAAACGGTGTTACAACTGCTGGATGATATTCGTAAAGCGGTTGCGGTGATCATTCCGCCAAGCTTTAATCGCTTCCCTAATAGTTTTGCACATATTTTTTCAGGGGGGTATGCTGCAGGTTATTATAGCTATAAATGGGCGGAAGTACTCTCGGCAGACGCTTATAGCATGTTTGAAGAGACTGCTTCGGATGGTGTAGTCAATGCTGCAACCGGTTCGCGTTTTCTTGAAGAGATCCTTGCGATGGGCGGGAGTCGTTCAGCATTGGAATCATTTATGGCATTTCGTGGCCGTGAACCAGAGCTGGATGCATTGTTGCGTCACAATGGGATGGAAACAGCTTAATTGTTACACTGTATTATTTTCTCGTTGAGTGAGTATGCTGTTATGAAGTACTATGGATAATCTGTCATATATCCGAGATTTGACAGTTGGTTTAATGAAAATTTTTTAATTTCTGCATGTAGTGTCACAAAATTGAAAGTGAGTGAAAACACTTACCGGGTTGTTGAGAAACATTTTCGAGGAATCCTAGACAAGAACAGGCGATAAGGCGCGTTGTGCTTAATAATTGAGCATTTTGAGCCTATTTTTAACACCGTGACGGCAACAACGTAGATAGTTTTTCAGCGACCTGTTAACGGCAAGGTGTATTGAACCAATTGTGTAAATGTGGCAAGATCGATCGGTTTTTTTAATAAAATAAATAAGAGCATGATGAATACTATCCATTCCAAAGCTATTGCTATTCTGGTATTTAGTTTGTTTTTAACAGGTTGCGCTACAACCAAGACGAATAACCAGAATGGCCCTCATGACCCTCTAGAGTCTATGAACCGCGCCGTTTTTAATTTTAATGAAATGGTGTATGACAATGTATTGGATCCGGTTGCCAGAGGTTATAAGTGGGTTACTCCCGATCCTATCGAATTGGTGGTTGGAAACTTTTTCTCCAATCTGAACGACGTGGTGGTGACCACTAATTCTGTGCTGCAATTAAATTATGAGAGCGCACTTGTTAGCGGTACGCGGGTATTGATCAATACCACTTTCGGTATATTTGGTTTGATCGATATTGCCAGTGATATCAGTGCAGCAAGCGATGTTAATCTTAACAAACGCAACGAGGACTTCGGTCAGACATTGGGACGTTATGGTGTTACCAGTGGGCCGTATATTGTATTGCCTTTCTTGGGGCCCAGTTCTGTACGCGATGCGTTCGGAATAGCTGTTGATAGTTTCTTCATGGATCCCGTTACACAAGGGGTAACAGGGGTTTTTATGGATGATGTGGATTATCTGAATAAAGTGGCACTACGTTTGCCTGTTGCAACAGCGAGAACTATCAATGCACGTGCACAGTTTCTTGATGACGATAAAACGCTTGAAGAGGCCGCATTGGATAAATATGAATTTATGCGTGACGCCTATTTACAAAGACGTACCAGCTTGATCAACAACACAGCTACTGTGGAGACTAAGTGATAAAACGGAAAACATACTTTGCTCTTATGTTGTTACTGTTTTGTGAGTAGTCGCTTATCTTATTTATATTGACTACATGACCGTACTTCGAAAGATTAGGTTTTCGCATATATTGTTTTTCTGCTGAAGAACTATTCAACGCTACACCGCTAATAAATAATAAATAGGCACATTGATTGATGGAGAATCACTCTAAATTAATGTGCATATTTTTTATACAGTTCTTGTAAATAAAGTTTAAAAAATGAAGAAATTTCAATGCAATATATGCGGATTTATTTATGATGAAGCAGTGGGTGATCCAGAACATGGCGTAAGAGCCGGGACGCATTGGGAAGATGTTCCCGAACACTGGGCTTGTCCTGAGTGTGGCGTGGATAAAGCAGATTTTGAAATGGTGGAGATCTGAGCAATGGATAATCCGGTAGTTATTGTAGGGAGTGGGTTGGCTGGCTATGCTGCGGCACGTGAGCTACGAAAACTCAATGCAGAAATTCCGATAACGATGCTATCTGCCGATCACGGCGGTTTTTATTCCAAACCGATGTTATCAAATGCTTTGTCATTAGGTAAGACTCCCGCATCTATTTTGAATAGTGATGCTGCTCAAATGGCATCACAATTGAAGATTTCTATTCGTCCGTATTGTCGTGTCACTGCCATTGATCAATCGGAAAATGCGGTGACATTGATCGATGGTGAGAAAATATTCTACGATCAACTGGTTCTGGCAGTAGGCGCGGACCAAATACGGTTGCCATTACAGGGTGACGGTGTGGCAAAAATATTAACCGTGAATGACTTGGATGATTATCAAAATTTTCGTGAAGCGCTGATCGGCAAGAAACGAATCAGCATTATTGGTGCCGGTTTAATCGGTTGTGAATTTGCAAACGACTTGGTGACATCGGGATATCAGGTAGATGTCATTGATATTAGTGCGCAACCGCTGGGGAGACTGTTACCACCAGCAAGCGGTGCATTTATGCAACAGAAGTTGGAAGCGGTTGGTGTGGTTTTTCACTTAGATACGACAATTCAGGCTGTTGATCAAGTTGAAGACCGACTACGTTTAACGCTCGCTAATGGTGAATCGATCGATTCTGATCTGGTACTCTCATCAGTGGGATTACGTTCTCGTACGCAACTTGCTGAAGCAGCGGGAATTCAAATTAATCGTGGCATTGTAGTGAATCGCTTGCTACAAACTCGATTTGCGAATATTTATGCGTTGGGCGATTGTGCGGAGGTCGAAAGTAAGGTGTTGCCTTTTGTAATGCCGATTACACATGCAGCGCGGGCTTTAGCTGCAACACTTGCGGGTAACCCAACTTCTGTTCACTATCCGGCAATGCCAATCATGGTAAAAACACCGGCGTGCCCAACAGTCGTTTCGCCGCCTGATTTTAATGTGCAGGGTGAGTGGCATGTCGAGGTTGATACCGATGGCGTAAAAGCATTGTATCGGGATGAAGTTGGTAATTTACTGGGGTATGCATTATTGGGCGCTGCAACCAAGGAAAAGAATAATCTTACAACCCAATTGCCAGCAGTATTGGTATAAAATTTTTGACGATTGGTTTTTTAACTGATGATAAGTAAATACTGAGTATTGGTAATGATGAAGTTTCTATTCGATCTTTTCCCCGTCATTTTGTTTTTCGCAGCTTTCAAGGTCTACGATATTTTTGTCGCGACTGCAGTTGCGATAGTAGCGGCTATTCTACAAATTGGCTGGCTTTGGTTTCGGCATCGCCACATCGATAAAATGATGTGGTCAAATCTGGCTATCATTGTCATTTTTGGTGGCGCTACACTAGTGTCTCAGGATGAAACATTTATTAAATGGAAACCGACAGTGCTATATTGGCTGATTGCCACTGTTTTACTGGTATCCAATCTAATTTTTAGAAAGAATCTGATTCAAGCAATGCTAGAAAAGCAGATGGTATTGCCATCAATCATCTGGAATAAACTTAATTTGAGCTGGATGGGGTTTTTTCTATTAATGGGGTGTATTAATCTTTATGTTGCATTTGGTTTTTCAGTAGATACCTGGGTTACGTTTAAATTATTTGGAGCGACTGGGTTAATGCTTGTTTTCATCATAGCGCAAGTGATGATGCTAGGAAAATATCTAAAAGATACGCCTCAAATTTTAGCTACCAGCGAACAGAGTAATGCAACGGAAAAAATAGAAGATAAAATGAGTAAAGAGCAATGATGTTATATGCTATTCATGGTGAAGATGTTCCGAACAGTCTGGAAAAAAGAATGGCAGTTCGTCCAGAGCATTTAAAAAGAATTCAGGCATTGCAAGAGGCCGGCCGTTTAATTTTAGCCGGGCCGTATCCTGCTATCGATAGTCAAGATCCAGGGCCAGCGGGTTTTTCAGGAAGCTTGGTTGTGGCAGAGTTTGAGTCCTTAGAAGCGGCACAAGCCTGGGCTGATGCTGATCCCTATATGAGTGCAGGTGTCTATCAGAAAGTGACTGTTAAACCTTTTAAGAAGGTACTGTCTGCATAAGTGGTTGCAAGCTTTGCTTTCCTCATTACTACCAAATTGCTTCAAGATCAATGAAAATACGTAAGGATTCACGTCCATCAAGTTAAGGCGTATACTTTCTCAAAGCAATTATATTCATTAGAATATAAATTTTATCCAAATCACAATAAGGAAATTCCATGCGTTTGACGAAATTTTCACAAGTAATGACAGTTAGTATTCTGGGCTTGTTTGCGCTATCAGTTCAAGCTCAGTCAACAGGAGTAGTGGCTAAGGTGAATGGTGTAGCAATTCCGCAATCGCGTCTGGAATTAATGGTGAAAGCAAGCGTTGCGCAAGGTCAGCCAGATGGTCCGGAAATGAGAAAAGCGTTGCGAGAAAACCTGATTGCTGAAGAGATTTTAGCGCAAGAAGCAATGAAAAAGAAACTGGATAAAGATCCGGAAGTTATTACGCAGCTTGAAGTATCCAAGCAAGCCGTATTGGTAAGAGCGTTCCAAGCTGATTACATCAAACGTAATGCAGTCAGTGATGACATCTTGCGCAAGGAATATGAAATGCTGAAAGTGCAGATGGGTGATAAAGAATATAAAGCGCGGCATATTTTGGTGGACAATGAAAGTGCAGCGCGCGACATTATTGCTAACCTTAAGAAAGGCGGTAATTTTGCCAAAATCGCTGCGGAAAAATCCATTGATGATGGTAGCAAGGAAAATGGTGGTGAACTGAACTGGAGCCCACCGGCTGCCTATGTTCGTCCGTTTTCTGAAGCACTGGTCAAGTTATCGAAAGGTGGCATGACAGAACAACCAGTGCAAACTTCTTTCGGTTGGCACGTGATTCAATTAATGGATACGCGCCCGATGGAAGTCCCACCATTTGAAGAAGTGAAACAGAATATACAGCAACGTGTATTGCAGCGAGAATTTGCAACAGTTGTGCAAGATTTACGTGGTAAAGCGAAAGTGGAATAGTATTTCTGGATTGTCGAGCTACCACGGGTAGATTGAGTTCTTTAATAACTAGAGCACAATTTCTCTACCCGTGGTGCTAAGGCGCAAAGCAGTTCATAACTGGTTGTGCCGGCCCGATGAGCGACTTCATCAACCGATACGCCTGCTCCCCAAAGAATAACCGGACTGTTTAGTCCGGCGTTCTCAATTTCTGTTAAGTCTACAGCCAGCATATCCATAGACACTCGACCCAATAGACGGCTACGTTGATTGTTCACCAATACCGGTGTGTTTGTAGGTGCATGGCGTGGATACCCATCGGCATAACCACACGCGACAATTCCGATACGCATTGGGCGATCAGCTTGGAATAGGCCGTGATAACCTACTTTGTCTCCATATTTTAGATTGTGTATTGCGATGATCCGGCTGGAGAGTGTCATAACAGGCCGCAAGTTGAGATCTGATGCGGTTTGATCAGAAAAGGGTGAGGCGCCATATAGCATGATTCCAGGGCGTACCCAATCGGCATGTGTTTTAGGATAGCGCATGATGGCCGCTGAATTTGCAAGTGAGCGTGGATGGTTGTATTGCTTGGTAGTTAGTTCAAAACACTGGAGCTGTTGCAGCACACTTTCTTCTTCTGAAGACTCATCGGCGCAGGCAAAATGCGTCATTAATGTAATATTGTGTGCATATCGATTTTCTTCGAGTTGCTTCATTGTTCCGGGAAATTGCTCAGGTGCCAATCCTAAGCGATTCATACCGGTATTGATTTTTATAAATAAGTTTAATTCCTGATGCTTGAAATCTAATAGCATAGCGACTTGCTCGCTATGGTGGATGACTGCGCTTAATTGATACTGTTCAAACAGCGCTAATTCGTGTGTAGAAAAAAAACCTTCCAACAGTAGGATGGGCTGATGATAACCGGCATCGCGTAGAGATATTGCGGCATCCAACTCCAGCAGCGCAAATCCATCAGCATCTTTTAAAGCGCTGGCAGTATGAAGCAGCCCATGACCATAAGCGTCGGCTTTGATGACAGCCATTATGCGCGAGTGTGGCGCATGTTGGCGTACTATGGTCAGATTATGTGCTAAAGCAGGAAGGTCTATAGAAGCTTTGATAGGGCGCGGCATTGATATTGTGTCCAGAATGAGCAAGAAGCGAATATACTTTTTCGCAGGATTTTTATAATAATTTAAATTGGGTGTGTTGAATTCAACTTTCAGATAATAACCGACATAATATGATAATCTCGCGCTCTCAATGAATAGAATATGGAGAAGTGATGTGGGCATTGTTTAAGTAGCATTTAGAGCAAATGAATGACAAGAATTAACTCTTTAAAACTTACCCCTACGAGGAAATAAGCTTGGAACGCGGTTTTTATACTATTATGGCAGCGCAGTTTTTTTCTTCTCTGGCAGATAATGCGTTGTTAGTTGTGGCGATTGCGCTGCTGATAGATCTGCATGCTCCCGCCTACTTAACACCCATGTTGAAGTTTGTTTTTGTATTGTTTTACGTCATTCTTGCTCCCTTTGTTGGTGCATTTGCTGATTCTATGCCGAAAGGGCGCGTCATGTTTGTCAGCAATACCATTAAAATTGTTGGCTGTGGTTTACTATTTATCGCCATGCACCAATATTTTGCATTGGCTGCCTATGCCGTTGTGGGGTTAGGCGCAGCGGCATATTCACCCGCTAAATATGGCATATTGACCGAATTATTGCCACCTGAAAAATTGGTGATTGCCAATGGCTGGATCGAAGGATTAACGGTGGCATCTATCGTGTTGGGTACGGTCTTGGGCGGTATTCTGATTACTCCCGCTGTCGCAAGTGTTTTGTTGGAATTTGATTTTCCGCTCATCGACACGGGAATTGATAGCGCATTGGAAAGCGGCATTTTTTTGATAGCCATCATTTACGCGATTGCAGCGTTATTTAACTTGTATATTCCTAATACCGGCGTTGACCATCGCATTCCTAAGAAGAATCCTGTTTATCTGATTCATGAGTTTAGTCATTGTATAAAATTATTGTGGTCGGACAAACTCGGACAGATTTCGCTTGCAGTCACCACACTGTTCTGGGGGGCGGGAGCTACGCTGCAGTTTATTGTCCTGAAATGGGCCGAAGTGGCGATGAACTATCCACTTAATCAAGCTGCTCAGCTACAAGGTGTGGTTGCTGTAGGCATTGCCGTGGGTGCGGTCATGGCAGCTAGATGGGTGTCGTTGAAGCAATCCGTAAAAGTTATTCCGCTGGGCATTGCAATGGGTATCGTTGTGATGGCTATGGTTTTTGTAAAAGATTTGTGGATCGCAATTATTTTATTGATGTTAATTGGTGGATTAGCAGGATTCTTTGTTGTACCGATGAATGCATTGTTACAACACCGAGGACATATTTTGATGGGAGCCGGACATTCCATCGCAGTGCAAAATTTCAATGAAAATTTGAGCATTTTGGCGATGCTGTCAGTGTATGCTGTATTGATATTATTTGAAGTGCATATTTATGTTGTCATTGTCGCTTTTGGATTATTTGTATCGATTATGATGACGTTGATTAGAAAGTGGCATTTATTGAATCAGAGTAAAGCGGATTCGCTGCATTTGATTGGTGCAAAGAAGAAGCACTGATTTCAATAGCATGAAACTTTTCAGTTGCGTGGAATAAGTGATTTATTTGATGGATTGCATCGTTGATTGGGCGAAACATAAATCTTTCCAGGCCTTGGCTTTCTCCGGGAGCGCGCGTAACAAGTAGGCCGGATGATAAGTGACGATCAAGGGTATACCTGAATGATCATGTACCTTTCCTCGCAAGTTGGAAATGCTGTCTTCACAGCCAAGAAGATTCTGTGCGGCAATTTTTCCCAATGCAATGATAAGCTTAGGTTTTATTAATTCAATCTGCCGGGTTAGGTACGGTTCGCACTGACGAGCTTCGTTTAAACTGGGGTTCCTATTATTGGGCGGGCGGCATTTTACAATATTAGCGATATAAACTTGATGATCACGTTTTAAGCCGATAGCTGCCAACATTTGATCAAGCAGTTTGCCAGCCTGCCCCACAAAGGGTTCTCCTGTTGCATCTTCTCGTGCGCCTGGACCTTCACCTACAAAGAGCCAGTCAGCATTTTCGTCACCAACGCCAAATACTGTTTGCGTGCGCGCTTGGCTTAAAGGGCAGGCAGTGCAATGAGATGCTGATAATTTGAGCTGCTCCCAATTCATCTGTTGGATTTCCTGGGGTCGCTGCAAATCTTGTGCAGGATCAGGTAAAGCTGCTGACTTATTGATCTCATTCGGTTGTGATGCCAGTATCTCACCGTGCGTTGGCACGGTTGACTTTAAATGCCACATCGGCGTAAGACCTAATTCTTTGAGTATTTGCTTGCGTCGGGCGCTCATAGCATCAGTTGCATGACCAGCGCATCTTCGCGTCCACACATGGCAGGATAGTAGCCTTTGCGCGTGGCAATGTGTTGGAAGCCCATTTGTTTATAGAGCTGTGCAGCACCGTGATTGGATTCCCGTACATCTAGGAACATCGATTTTGCATTTTTATCTTTGGCATAGTGAATGAAGTGTTGTAGGAGTTTCTTCCCCCAGCCTTTTTTTTGCCAGTCTGCGGCAATGCCAAGCGTGAGAACATGCGCTTCTTCTGGGCTCATCATCATGATGCCGTAACCCATTAGCGTATTGGTTTGTTGCAAAACTTGGCAGATATAGCCTGCTTCGATTGAATCCGCAAAATTTCCCAACGACCATGGGAAAAGAAAAATTTCTCGTTCGATAAGGATAACACGACTCAGATCCGATGGCTGCATCTTCCTGATTTCAACCATTTGTTGTTCCGTGATATTCATCGCTCACTTTCCTTTAATGCTACTTTATTACGTATATAGATGGGAGCTGCGTTTGCTGGATCGGTATTTGATCCATCGGTAAATTTAGGTAGTGCAAGTTGTGCTATTTCTCCCGCCTGAGGATGGAATCCATAGTGAATCTTCTGAAGATTATTATTATAAATCAATGTTAATTCTTTGCTATATACCTCAAAACCACTGCCGCATCCATTCCATTCGTTGCCTACTATCGAGGGTGACTGTTGAGGCGAACAGAGTATGGGAGGGCTAATGATTTTCCAGGTATGGCTTGTCAATTGCTGATAGGCCGCATGATAAATTTCACCCATACGAGCATCAAGTGCCACAATGACTTTTTGTTCACCGGTTTTTTGCGCAACTGCTTCCAGCGTACTAATGCCAACAACAGGTAGAGTGACCGCATACGCTAAGCCTTGGGCGACTCCGCATGCTATGCGCAGACCGGTAAAAGAGCCTGGGCCTGCACCAAATGCGATTCCATCGATTTGACGCAATGTTAATTCAGCTTCCGCCAATATTTCTTGAATCATAGGCAAAAGAATTTCAGAGTGGCGACGCTCAGCAAGAATTTCCTTATTGAGAATCTTGCCATCCAGATAGAGTGCGACTGAACAATATTCAGTTGAGGTTTCGAGGGCGAGAATTTTCAAGATGATTAAGTGCTCTATAGATTGTCGATGACCTTGTAGTCAATTTATCGCAGGTGCCATTGACTCAGCGGAATGTACTCAACACCACGATCGGTTTGCTTGGATTGAATGAGAAACCACTCATTAACATGCCAGATGACGGGAGTATCCAGGTTGATTTTTGCGCCATGAGTTGCCTTCCGGATCAGCGTAACGTGGGGTTTATAGGTGCGCGTCTCAATTAAGAACCCAGCTTCTGATACTGTGCTCTTTAATGAATCAGCGAGAGCGAACAGTGCTACAGGGAATTGTTTTGCCTGACTATATACAATCTGGTTGTGCTTCCAGTAGCAAATTTCTTCCAATTTAAATTCAAATTTTTCTGCAGAAATATTTTTCATGGCTTGCTGAAGTATTTCAAGCTGGTGAATAGCTATATTTCCTAAAAATAGCAAAGTGAGATGAATCTGCTGTATTTTGACTATGCTGCCACCGCAGCTAGATTCTAGTTGTTTGGCTTGATGAGCCAATTGTGCTTGCACAGATTTATCAGGAAAAATGGCAAAAAATACTCGAATCGGTTTTGTATCGGTATGAGTGTGCTTTTTAATCAATCTCACTTCCTGTTGTGCGATCAATTAAACATACAGCTTCTGCCGCAATACCTTCTTTGCGACCAATTGCGCCCAGATGCTCAGCCGTTTTGGCCTTAATGTTAATATTGCTCGGGTGGGTTTTTAAATCTTGCGCGATATTTGCAATCATGGCAGGAATATAGGGAGCCATTTTGGGGGCTTGCGCAATAATGGTTGCGTCAATATTAACAATTTTATATTGATTGCTTTCCAGTAGACTGTATACATTGCGCAATAACAGGCGACTATCAATATTTTTGTAGCGCGGGTCAGAATCCGAAAAATGTTGACCAATATCTCCCAATGCCGCGGCGCCTAGCAATGCATCACAAATTGCATGCAACAACACATCGGCATCCGAATGACCGAGTAATCCCGTGTCGTAAGGGATAGTTACGCCGCCGATAATGAGTAGGCGGCCTTCAGCTAATTGATGTACATCGAAACCTTGTCCAATTCTCATGGTATTCACAAATTATTCCTTTCTTGTAGTATTAATTCGGCTAACGCCAGATCTTGAGGGTAAGTTACTTTAAAATTGTAAGCATCGCTGAGTACAAGTCTAGGATGTAGTCCTAAGGCCTCGACTGCGCTGGCATCATCCGTAATATTTGCGTTAGCTGCATTATGGAGTGCTTGAGTGAGTAGGTCATAACGGAACATTTGCGGAGTTTGTGCTTGCCATAAATTTTCTCTCGATTCGGTCTGTATTATCCGATGGCTAGCATCGATACGCTTTAATGTGTCCGCGACCGGTACGGCCAGTAACCCGCCCACTTCGTCTCCAGCTAATTCTGTGATTAGATTTTCCAGCTGAATTGAAGTTAAACAAGGTCGTGCGGCATCGTGTACTAATATCCAGTCATTAGATTGAACCAGATCTTTTTGTTTTGCGGCAATGAGACCATTGAGAACACTTTCTGCCCGGGTTGTACCACCATGGTTTAATGCGACTAGTTTTCCTGAGAATTGTGACCAGTCGTATTTAAACCATTCAAGATCGCCGGGTGCCAGTATGACAAGAATCCTTGTAATGAGTCGATTTTGCCATAACGTATTTATGGCATGATAAATCATAGGTTGATTATTCAGTGATAGATATTGCTTAGGAAGCTCATGACCCATGCGGGAACCTGAGCCTGCTGCTGGAATTAATGCAATAAACTTTGACATCGTTGAGTTTTTGGAAAAATGGGTTAATAAAACTGACTGACCTATGAAAAATGTACGAATCTTCAGCTGCATTTGCAAACGATTATAATTTTTTTGCTGATCTATAGTTTGAGAATGTTATGTTACCCGTTTAAAAATTGTATCTGTTGTAGTGGAGAAATATGGTTTGCGGGAATTAGTGGCAGATACTCAAGATTTGGTGTGCTAATAGGTATAATTAAGGAAATAAATTTTAGGTGAAAATTATGGAAGCAGAACAAATCAACTCAATCGCTAATCATCTTCAAGATCTGGAAAACCGAGCCAATGAATTACGGAGGTTTCTTTGACTTCGATACTAAACAAACTCGATTAAGTGAACTAACTCGATTACTTGAGGATCCAGCTATTTGGAATGACAGTAAACGTACTCAGGAAATTGGCCGTGAGAAAAAGCTATTGGAAGATACGGTTGTCACACTGGAGACAATGGAGCATCAATTAAATGATGCCCAAGAGTTGTTTCAAATTGCGAAGGATGAATCGGATGATGCAACTCTTTCGAGTATTGCTGACGATGTTGGGAATGTGGAAAAAGTGATAGCTGATTTGGAATTTCGACGCATGTTTTCTGATCCTATGGATCCGAATAATTGTTTTGTGGATATTCAATCGGGCTCTGGAGGAACCGAAGCACAAGATTGGGCAGCGATGCTTGAGCGCATGTATTTGCGTTACTGCGAGCGGCAAGGATTCAATATCGAGGTTTTAGAGGAGTCACCGGGTGATATTGCCGGTATTAAAAATGCGACTTTAAAAGTGTCCGGTGAATACGCTTATGGGTATTTGCGCACTGAGACCGGTGTTCATCGTCTGGTCAGAAAATCGCCATTTGATTCCGGTAATCGTCGGCACACGTCGTTTGCGAGCGTATTTGTTTACCCGGAAGTGGATGACACGATAGAAATTGAAATTAATCCGGCAGATTTAAGAATTGATACTTTTAGAGCATCAGGAGCGGGTGGCCAACATATTAATAAAACAGATTCCGCAATTCGTATTACACATAATCCCACGGGGATAGTGGTGCAGTGTCAAAGCGGACGGTCACAGCATCGAAACAAAGCAGACGCACTTGCAATGCTAAGATCAAGGTTATATGAGGCTGAGCTTCGTAAGCGAAACGATGAAAAGCAGGCCATGGAAGAGACTAAAACAGATATCGGCTGGGGGCATCAAATTCGATCATATGTACTGGATCAATCACGCATCAAAGATCTACGGACAAATTTAGAGATTGGGAACACGCAAAGTGTTTTAGATGGAGATCTAAATGCTTTTATCGAAGCAAGTCTCAAACAAGGCGCTGAATAAAATATAAAGCAAAGAGCTTTGAGTGACTGAATATAAAGTGGTTTCTGGTTTTGATGGATTCGGTATGGTTTTTATATGACAATTAAGTGAAAAAATCTCTTGACCGGTTAAAAAGAGTCTGTATAATTCCGCTTCTCGCTGCTTAGCAACACATTAAAAAGTAGCGACGCTCTTTAAAAAAATACAATCGATAGGTGTGAGTACTTAATAGAAATTTAGAGTGTAAGAACTCTAATAAAGTAATTTAGTATTCGCAAGATAAGTAGATATTGATTTATTAATCAACATCAAAAACGTCAAGCGAGAGTAAAACAGAATTAAACTTAAGAGTTTGATCCTGGCTCAGATTGAACGCTGGCGGCATGCTTTACACATGCAAGTCGAACGGCAGCACGAGTGCTTGCACTTGGTGGCGAGTGGCGAACGGGTGAGTAATGCATCGGAACGTGTCCTAAAGTGGGGGATAACGCATCGAAAGATGTGCTAATACCGCATATTCTCTGAGGAGGAAAGTAGGGGATCGAAAGACCTTATGCTTTTGGAGCGGCCGATGTCTGATTAGCTAGTTGGTAAGGTAAAGGCTTACCAAGGCAACGATCAGTAGTTGGTCTGAGAGGACGACCAGCCACACTGGGACTGAGACACGGCCCAGACTCCTACGGGAGGCAGCAGTGGGGAATTTTGGACAATGGGCGCAAGCCTGATCCAGCAATGCCGCGTGAGTGAAGAAGGCCTTCGGGTTGTAAAGCTCTTTCAGTCGAGAAGAAAAGATTGTGACTAATAATCATAATTCATGACTGTATCGACAGAAGAAGCACCGGCTAACTACGTGCCAGCAGCCGCGGTAATACGTAGGGTGCAAGCGTTAATCGGAATTACTGGGCGTAAAGGGTGCGCAGGCGGTTCTGCAAGTCAGATGTGAAATCCCCGGGCTTAACCTGGGAACTGCGTTTGAAACTACAGAACTAGAGTGTGGCAGAGGGAGGTGGAATTCCATGTGTAGCAGTGAAATGCGTAGAGATATGGAAGAACATCGATGGCGAAGGCAACCTCCTGGGTTAACACTGACGCTCATGCACGAAAGCGTGGGGAGCAAACAGGATTAGATACCCTGGTAGTCCACGCCCTAAACTATGTCAACTAGTTGTCGGGTCTTAATAGGCTTGGTAACGTAGCTAACGCGTGAAGTTGACCGCCTGGGGAGTACGGTCGCAAGATTAAAACTCAAAGGAATTGACGGGGACCCGCACAAGCGGTGGATTATGTGGATTAATTCGATGCAACGCGAAAAACCTTACCTACCCTTGACATGTCAGAAAGTTTTTAGAGATAAATTCGTGTCCGAAAGGAAATCTGAACACAGGTGCTGCATGGCTGTCGTCAGCTCGTGTCGTGAGATGTTGGGTTAAGTCCCGCAACGAGCGCAACCCTTGTCATTAATTGCCATCATTTGGTTGGGCACTTTAATGAGACTGCCGGTGACAAACCGGAGGAAGGTGGGGATGACGTCAAGTCCTCATGGCCCTTATGGGTAGGGCTTCACACGTAATACAATGGCGCGTACAGAGGGTTGCCAACCCGTGAGGGGGAGCTAATCTCAGAAAGCGCGTCGTAGTCCGGATCGGAGTCTGCAACTCGACTCCGTGAAGTCGGAATCGCTAGTAATCGCGGATCAGCATGTCGCGGTGAATACGTTCCCGGGTCTTGTACACACCGCCCGTCACACCATGGGAGTGGGTTTCACCAGAAGCAGGTAGTCTAACCGTAAGGAGGGCGCCTGCCACGGTGAGATTCATGACTGGGGTGAAGTCGTAACAAGGTAGCCGTAGGGGAACCTGCGGCTGGATCACCTCCTTTCTAGAGAAATTCTATTTAAGTACTCACAACCTATCGATTGTTTATAGGCAGAACTAAGAGCCAAAAATCCGTATCTGCTGAGTTACATGTTTGCTGATAAATGGTGCTTAGACTTATAATTAGGGTCTGTAGCTCAGTTGGTTAGAGCACACGCTTGATAAGCGTGGGGTCGGTGGTTCAAGTCCACCCAGACCCACCAACAGGTTGCGGGGGTGTAGCTCAGCTGGGAGAGCACCTGCTTTGCAAGCAGGGGGTCATCGGTTCGATCCCGTTCACCTCCACCAATTTGAGTTTATTTTTGATTTAAGTGAATTGAGAATAATGAGGTTTAATTGCTGATGCAGAGGTATAGTTTCTGTCTGTAGTTTTTTTTTGTTCTTTAAAAATTTGGAAAAGTAAAGTATTTTATTTTAGTAGATAAAATATTGGGTTAGATTGTATCTTGATTAAAGAAATGCAGTAATGATATCTATGACAATTTGTGTTTAAGGTTGTTAAAGTTATAGGATCAAGTGAATAAGTGCATGTGGTGGATGCCTTGGCGATTACAGGCGATGAAGGACGTGGAAGTCTGCGAAAAGCTTCGGGGAGCTGGCAAACAAGCTTTGATCCGGAGATATCCGAATGGGGAAACCTGATTCTTGCTTAATCAGTTTTTTTTTTTTTGATTTGCGAAGAACTGATTGAGCAAGAGTCAACCTTAACTGAATATATAGGTTAAGCGTAGCGAACCTGGAGAACTGAAACATCTAAGTATCCAGAGGAAAATAAATCAACCGAGATTCCCAAAGTAGTGGCGAGCGAAATGGGAGTAGCCTTCAATATTTAGCATTTAAATTAGTCGAATTTTCTGGAAAGTTAAGCCATAGTAGGTGATAGCCCTGTAGATGAAAATTTGAATGTGGAACTAAGATTGAGATAAGTAGAGCGGGACACGTGAAATCCTGTTTGAATATGGGGGGACCATCCTCCAAGGCTAAATACTCGTAATCGACCGATAGTGAACTAGTACCGTGAGGGAAAGGCGAAAAGAACCCCGGAAGGGGAGTGAAATAGATCCTGAAACCGCATGCATACAAACAGTGGGAGCGGACGTGTTCCGTGACTGCGTACCTTTTGTATAATGGGTCAGCGACTTACATTCAGTAGCAAGCTTAACCGGGTAGGGGAAGCGTAGCGAAAGCGAGTCTTAATAGGGCGTTTAGTTGCTGGGTGTAGACCCGAAACCAGATGATCTACTCATGGCCAGGATGAAGCGAGGGTAACACTTCGTGGAGGTCCGAACCCACTAATGTTGAAAAATTAGGGGATGAGCTGTGGGTAGGGGTGAAAGGCTAAACAAATCTGGAAATAGCTGGTTCTCTCCGAAAACTATTTAGGTAGTGCCTCACGTATCACCTTTGGGGGTAGAGCACTGTTATGGCTAGGGGGTCATTGAGACTTACCAAACCATTGCAAACTCCGAATACCAAAGAGTGCGAGCGTGGGAGACAGACATCGGGTGCTAACGTCCGGTGTCAAAAGGGAAACAACCCAGACCCTCAGCTAAGGTCCCAAAGACACAGTTAAGTGGGAAACGAAGTGGGAAGGCATAAACAGTCAGGAGGTTGGCTTAGAAGCAGCCATCCTTTAAAGAAAGCGTAATAGCTCACTGATCGAGTCGTCCTGCGCGGAAGATGTAACGGGGCTCAAACTGTGCACCGAAGCTAGGGATTTACATTTATGTAAATGGTAGGAGAGCGTTCCGTAAGCCTGTGAAGGTGGCTTGTAAAGGCTGCTGGAGGTATCGGAAGTGCGAATGCTGACATGAGTAGCGATAAAGGGAGTGAAAGACTCCCTCGCCGAAAACCCAAGGTTTCCTGTGCAACGTTCATCGGCGCAGGGTTAGTCGGCCCCTAAGGTGAGGCAGAAATGCGTAACTGATGGGAAACTGGTTAAAATTCCAGTACCTTTGTTCAATGCGATGTGGGGACGGAGAAGGTTAACTCAGCCGGGTGTTGGATGTCCCGGTTCAAGCGTGTAGATATGCTATTTAGGTAAATCCGAATGGCTTAGTTGAGACGTGATAACGAAACACTCTTTGGAGTGCCAAGTGAGCGATACCATGCTTCCAGGAAAAGCCACTAAGCTTCAGTTGAATAAAGACCGTACCGTAAACCAACACAGGTGGGTAGGATGAGAATTCTAAGGCGCTTGAGAGAACTCAGGAGAAGGAACTCGGCAAAATAGCACCGTAACTTCGGGAGAAGGTGTGCCCTTGGTATGTGTAGTGCCTTGCGCATGAAGCAGAATAGGGTTGCAATGAAAAGGTGGCTGCGACTGTTTAATAAAAACATAGCACTCTGCAAACACGAAAGTGGACGTATAGAGTGTGACGCCTGCCCGGTGCCGGAAGGTTAAATGATGGGGTGAAAGCTCTTGATTGAAGCCCCGGTAAACGGCGGCCGTAACTATAACGGTCCTAAGGTAGCGAAATTCCTTGTCGGGTAAGTTCCGACCTGCACGAATGGCGTAACGATGGCCACACTGTCTCCTCCTGGGACTCAGCGAAGTTGAAATGTTTGTGAAGATGCAATCTCCCCGCGGCTAGACGGAAAGACCCCGTGCACCTTTACTGTAGCTTTACATTGGACTTTGATAACATCTGTGTAGGATAGGTGGGAGGCTTTGAAGTGAATTCGCTAGAATTCATGGAGCCATCCTTGAAATACCACCCTGATGTTGTTGGGGTTCTAACCTGGATCCATTAGCTGGATTGGGGACCGTGTATGGTAGGCAGTTTGACTGGGGCGGTCTCCTCCCAAATTGTAACGGAGGAGTACGAAGGTACGCTAGGTACGGTCGGAAATCGTGCTGATAGTGCAATGGCAAAAGCGTGCTTAACTGCGAGACTGACAAGTCGAGCAGGTGCGAAAGCAGGTCATAGTGATCCGGTGGTTCTGTATGGAAGGGCCATCGCTCAACGGATAAAAGGTACGCCGGGGATAACAGGCTGATTCCTCCCAAGAGTTCATATCGACGGGGGAGTTTGGCACCTCGATGTCGGCTCATCACATCCTGGGGCTGTAGCCGGTCCCAAGGGTATGGCTGTTCGCCATTTAAAGTGGTACGTGAGCTGGGTTTAAAACGTCGTGAGACAGTTTGGTCCCTATCTGCCGTGGGCGTTGGAAATTTGAATGGACCTGCTCCTAGTACGAGAGGACCGGAGTGGACGCACCTCTGGTGTACCGGTTATGACGCCAGTCGTATCGCCGGGTAGCTATGTGCGGAAGAGATAACCGCTGAAAGCATCTAAGCGGGAAACTCTCCATAAGATAAGATTTCCCGAGGATTTAATCCTCCTAAAGGCTCGTTGGAGACTACGACGTTGATAGGTCGGATATGGAAGCATAGTGATGTGTTAAGTTAACCGATACTAATTGGCCGTGAGGCTTGATCCTATAACTTTAATGACTTGCAAATTATTTGAATTATTTGTATGATCTGCTCTATATTTATTTTGGAATAAATACATTACTTGTAATAACCCGGTTACGCTTGGCAGCCATAGCGCTCTGGACCCACTTCTTCCCATCCCGAACAGAATAGTGAAACGGAGTTGCGCCGATGATAGTGTGCATACGCATGTGAAAGTAGGTTACTGCCAGGCAATTCTATAAATGGCCTTTCATTAGTTAGTGAAAGGCCATTTTGTTTTATTATTCGCAGAATAAGAATGCTGAAGTTCGCACGTTGTTGATATCGGTTTAAAATTTGCCAAGCGAATAAGCGCGCAGATTACTACGCAGCTGTGGATAAGTCGACCAGACTACTGAATTAGGTTTTTCCTCCTTTTGTGTTATAAAAAATAGCGATAATGGAATAAGGATCTGTCATTTTTTTAGATTGAATCAGTCAATATGAGCCTACGCAAAGTTAGCAAAAACTGGGGATCGCTTCCTAACGATGTAGCTGTCATCAAATTGTTCTATTTGGCACTCAACAATATCGCCAAAAAATGGCCTATGCCTCTTAAAGATTGGAAGCCCGCTCTATAAACAGGTTTACTATTAATGGAAAAGCTGCCCAAACCATGCAGCCGAAGATCAAGGAAGCACTGCACAATATCTGGCAAGCGGAAACACGGGAAAAAGCGTATGCAGCATTTGATAATCGTGTTGCGCGTTTCAGCCTGAAATACCCCAAAGCGATGGAATGCCTGGCAAAGGATAAAGATTCCATGCTGACCTTCTATGATTATCCTGCGGAAAACTGGCAACACACTAGAACAACCAATCCAGTTGAATCAGTTTTTGCAACGGTTCGGCTGAGAACAGCCAAAACCAAAAACTGTGGAAACCGGACGACAACATTGACGATGGCGTTCAAACTGATGGAAGTGGCACAGAGAAAAATGGTTCCGGTTGAGAGGCTATAAATTGCTGGTTGATGTCATTCAAGGCATAAAATTCATTAACGGCGTTAAACAAAATGGAGGTCAAAAACAGCAAGTCGCTTGATTCTCCATACACCAGATTTGACTATAGCTCATAGATCATCTAATCTAGGTGGGCATGAAAAAAATCATCAGTCGGCATTTAAGTTTCCCCTAATTCCCTCAGGTTTCGATGGAAATAGTATAAATTCTCAGAGATTTCAGTGTTTGCTAATTCGCATGCATTTGAACACTCATTCGGTTTCCAAGCGTTTTGCAGGACCGCATTGTTTCTAGAGTTGGAATAAACTGTTCTATATGGCCTGTTGCTTGGTAAAGTCTTTGACGCGGAATCCTAACAACCATAGCGCAGCGAAGTAGCCGGATGCACCTGCAATGATTATCCAGCTTAACCGGCCAATGCGTGTTATTGTAGAATCAGTTAACCAGGAAGCATCACTGTCTGTCGCAAACCATAGTATCAACCCCATGACCGTCAACGCAATGAGTATTTTCAGAAAGAACATCCTCCATCCTGGTTGCGGTTGATAGATTTCATGACTGCGCAACTTGTAATATAGTAATCCTGCGTTAAGACAAGCGCCTAAACCGATAGCCAATGCTAATCCGGCATGTTTGAGAGGAATGATAAAGGCGAGATTCATCAGTTGTGTGGCAACCAAGGTGATGACGGCGATTTTTACCGGTGTTTTGATATTCTGGCGTGCATAGAATCCCGGTGCGAGTACTTTCACCAGAATTAATCCAGGCAATCCTATACTATAGGCAATTAATGCTTCACGTGTCATCCATACATCATGATCAGCGAATGCGCCGTGGTGAAAAAGCGTTGTGATTAAGGGTGTTGCTAATAACGCTAATGCCAGCGCAGCCGGTAATGTCAGTAGTATCGTCATACGCAGACCCCAGTCGAGCAAGCGGGAGTATTCGTCATGACTGCTGCTGTTGTAATGTCGAGCCAGTGATGGCAGCAAGATGGTACCCAATGCAACACCCAATAGACCAGCCGGGAATTCCATTAAGCGATCAGCATAATAAAGCCAAGAAACGCTGCCGGTAATCAGCAGCGAGGCAAAAATGGTGTTGATCAGCAGACTGATTTGACCTACGGATACGCCAAAAACTGCCGGGCCCATTAATTTGATTACACGCCAAGCGCCGGTATCCGGATTGCTGAAACGGATACGTGGCAATAACTTGAGGCGTAGCAGAAATGGTACCTGGAAAGCGAGCTGCAATACACCGCCGATAAAAACTGCCCAAGCCAGTGCCAAAACCGGTGGGTCCAGTAAAGGTGTGAGCCACAGTGCGCAACCGATAAATGATAAGTTCAAGAACGCCGGTGTGATTGCAGGAACATTAAATCTGCCATACGTGTTGAGTATGCCTCCCGCCAGCGCCACCAAGGAAATAAATAAAATGTAGGGGAAGGTAATCTGCAGGAGTTCAACTGTCAGACTGAATTTCTCCGGATCGGCAGAAAATCCCGGTGCGCTGACATAGATGATCAGCGGTGCTGCCACAATGCCAACTACAGTGACAATGAACAGCGTGATGCCCAAGAGCATGGTGATATGATCAATCAAACCGCGGGTTTCTTCGGGCGTGCGGGTGTTTTTGTATTCAGCAAGTATTGGAACAAATGCCTGCGAAAATGCGCCTTCAGCAAATAATCGCCGTAACAGGTTAGGAATGCGGAAAGCAACAAAGAAGGCATCCGTCGCCATGCCTGCACCAAAAATCCGGGCGATCATGATGTCGCGTACAAACCCGAGAATACGCGAGATGAAGGTCATGCTGCTGATAGCAGCGAGGGCTTTGAGTAAATTCAATGGCGTTTAAGTTTCTTGCAAACAATGGGAAGAATTGAAAAATTCTGTGAGATTCATATCAATCTACCCTTGGCTCATTGATCTGTGTTTTTTAAACCAAAGTTAGATAGAAAAAGTGGTTACAGTTGTTACTTATCGTTAGAAAAAACGCCCTAGTTTTTTTAATAAACCTTCTTCAGACCAATTCCATTGTAAGCAGTATTCTGCACCCAGTTTCGGATCTTTAATATTTGCTTCAATTTTTGTTTGTCCGGTCACAACAGGCGGCAGCAGTGCTTCTTCTTTACCATGATGTTTGCAGAAGAACCTAGCTGAAGAAATAGTGCGGCCCTCGGGTAATTCAACGACCAGATGCAATTGTCGTGTGTCGTTATCAACAATGTGGGAAAGGATTCCTTCTGTTTGTGTAAAAGCATCCTGGTACTCATACGATAGAGTCAGGTCACAACCATTAATTACTTTTAATTCAGGTGGAAACTTCATGCAAACTTGGTAGTCGCCATTGTCTTTTCTTTGCTTAGACAGATCGCCATTGTTAACTCTGAAATTACTAATACTTCCGATGGCGCGAATATTTCTAAAACAATATTCCGAGTTATCAACGTGACAAGCCGTTGTCATTTGTGTTTGCGTCAATGTTGCTTTATTTCCGGCAGTGTCATGAACAGTCAGTATTTTTCTTAAATCTGCGATGGTAAATGTAAATTTGTTTTGTTTGATTTGATCATAAACCAGTACCAATCCACAGATAGCGAATATTAACCCAATTACAACATGATCAGTTAGCAATGCCACCAAGACACCGAAAACAATAAGCGTTACATTGATGTAGAAAATAAGTTGGTTGGGTTTATCAAACATCCTAGACTCCTCAATTAGCTGATATATTTTTGTGTATTATCTAAGCGCTGAGTTTATCAGAGAGAAGCATGCAAAAAAAGCAAGATGGATGGCAGATCAGGGTTAATTCCATAAAAATTTGTGTTTAGTTTATTGTACTGGTCAGTATCAACGTTAAATGGCTTCGAGTATGGCACCTATATTTTTCCATATATACGGTGCAGAATGTCGCGCAGATACAATGAAAATAGCACGATAATGATTACAGGCCTTTAAAAAATGTTTTCGAGGCAACCCATATGAGGCAAAAACAGGCGAGAAAGCGCAGTTTATGCATATTTTTAGCCTGCTTTTAACACCGCAGCAGCATACAGCCCGTTAAAGTTTAATTTACTTAAGTCGTTAGAATCAAAATAATTAATAGCGTCGCTATAAAATCATTGGTTAGATTCTTAAATAAATAAATAAATCAAACTTACCTGGAATAACGTTATGAAAATTCTTGTTAATTTCAAATCCGGATTTAAGCAAACATTCATTGTTCCCAAATGTATGCTGGCAGTGGAATTCAGAAATATGGCTAAAACAATTGGTGGCAGTATAGAAAGTATTGAATTTTCATTACCTCCTCGTCGTCAATCAAGCGTCTCTGGATCAGAGTCCCGAGAAGGAGTTCTTCAACTTCCTGACAGGCACTAACACTCAATCACACTGATTCGTTCCGTTCGCTTAGAACGGGATATCATCATCCATATCATCAAATCCACTTGCACCCCTGGCTGAAGAAGATCGATTAGGAGCAGAATTGTCTTCTTCATGATCAGGAGATTCAAAACTGCCGCTTCCTGATCGACTGCCCAGCATTTTCATATCGCTTGCAATAATATCTGTTGTATAACGCTCCACACCGTTTTTATCCGTCCATTTTCTGGTTTCCAGTCTGCCCTCAATATAAACAGAGCGGCCTTTCTTTAAGTATTCTCCCGCAATTTCTGCGAGTTTTCGATAAAAAGTCACACGATGCCATTCAGTCTTTTCCTGCTTTTCACCATTCTTGTCTTTCCAGGTATCTGTCGTCGCCAATGTGATATTGGTTACTGCGTCACCATTTGACATGTAGCGGGTTTCCGGGTCTTTTCCCAAGTTACCAATGAGTATGACTTTATTGACTGATGCCATTTATGTTTCCTCCCCAAGCAATTTAATCACTTTTTCTTCATCAAAACCTTTCATGTCAACTTTCAGATAGGCGACACCTTCGTTAGCCAGCACCAAGGCTTCATATACACCTGATATTGCCGCAAGCTGACGTGATAGCTCTCTGGATTTATCCGAATCCATTTCTTGCACATGATACATCTTGGAACGCACGGCAGCGGGAGCTTTCATAGTGACCGCAAGTATCAACCATACGATCAGTAAGGATCCGCAAAATGTGTATAACGCGTAGCTTCCATATACTCCAAATAAATAACCACCCGCTGCCGCTCCTGCAAAAGCGCCCAGAAACTGCGTGCTGCTGTAGACACCAATCGCCGTTCCCTTTGCACCAACCGGTGCAATCTTCGAAATCAGGGATGGCAGGCTGGCTTCCAGCAAATTGAATGCCGTGAAAAAAACCAGTAACGCAAAAGCTGTACCCCAAATTGAATCAAAGTTAATTGCTAACAATATCTGTCCTATCAACAACATAGCGATAGCTGAAATAAATACAAATTTTAACTTTGCTTTTTTCTCGGCGTAAATAATTGCCGGAATAATTAATACAATCGACAACAACAGAACCGGTAAATAAATCTGCCAGTGATCGTCGGCTGCCATCCCTGCTTGGCGCAAAGTGAGTGGCACAACCAGCCATAACGCCATCAACGTGGCGTGTAAAGCAAAAATACCGTAATTTAAACGCAACAACTGTGTATCGCGTAATACGCTGCCAAAACTTGCAGGCGATGCTTCCGTATCTGAATGAAAACGGCTGATTTGCGGATCAGGGATGATTTTCTTGACTACAAGCATTGCTAGCAACGCTAATACGCCTGTCATAGCAAAGATTCCTGGCACGCCAATCCATTGATTCAAAACTGGAGCGGCAATTAAAGAAATGGCGAAAACAGTGCCAATCGTCATACCGATGGTTGCCATGGCCTTGGTGCGATGCTCTTCGCGCGTGAGATCCGCTGCGAGTGCCATCACAGCAGCCGAGATTGCGCCGGCACCTTGAACGATGCGCCCCAATATTACCCAGTAAATATCGGTTGCGACAGCAGCAATCAGACTACCGATCGCAAACAAAATCAAACCCAAATAAATGACAGGCTTACGTCCGATACGATCAGACAACCAACCGAAAGGAATTTGTAAAATGGCTTGTGTCAAGCCATATGCACCTAGGGCAATGCCGACCAGCGTGTAATTGTTTCCACCGGGCAAGTCCTCGGCATAAAAAGCAAATACCGGCAAAATGATAAATAATCCAAACATTCGCAAGCCATAAACGCTTGCCAGACCGATGGTCGCGCGCAGTTCCACGGGAGACATTTTTTCAGATGAAGTTGGTACAGGCATGAATCAGGTTGTGATATTTCCAGAAAGTTGGGTATATTAGCAGGTTGACTCATACATAGATAGTTCATGGAATCCATAAAAATACGCGGGGCGCGCACCCACAATCTGAAAAACATCCAGCTCGATCTGCCGCGTAACAAGCTCGTTGTCATTACCGGGCTATCAGGATCGGGCAAATCCTCACTGGCATTTGATACACTCTATGCGGAAGGTCAGCGTCGCTATGTGGAATCACTTTCAGCTTATGCGAGACAGTTTCTTCAACTCATGGAAAAACCCGATGTGGATCTGATTGAAGGGCTTTCACCTGCAATTGCCATCGAACAAAAAGCAACCTCGCATAACCCGCGTTCGACTGTGGGCACGGTGACTGAAATTCATGATTATCTGCGTTTGCTATTTGCCCGGGTTGGTGATCCGCACTGCCCCGAACACAATATTATCCTGACCGCACAAAGCGTTTCGCAAATGGTCGATCATGTGCTGCAACTTCCACTCGACACGCGATTGATGATTCTTTCACCGTTGATCGTGGAACGCAAAGGCGAGCAGGTTGAGTTATTTGATGAACTACGCGCGCAAGGTTTTATCCGCTTGCGCATTGATGGGGAAGTGTATGAAATTGATGCAATGCCCAAGTTGCAGAAAACCAAGAAACATACGATTGAGGTTGTCATTGATCGCTTGAAGGTTGCTCCAGATGCCAAGCAACGGCTTGCCGAATCATTCGAGGTAGCATTGCGCCATTCCGATGGACGTGCGCTAGCAGTTGAAATGGATACTGGCCAGGAACACCTTTTTTCCGCCAAATTCAGTTGTCCCATATGTAGTTATTCGTTGTCCGAACTAGAACCCAGATTATTTTCATTCAATAATCCATTGGGTGCCTGCCAAAAGTGTGATGGCTTGGGACAAATTACCTTTTTCGATCCAGCGCGAGTAGTCGCTTTTCCACATCTGTCACTGGCCGCAGGAGCGGTAAAAAATTGGGATAGACGCAATCAATTTTACTTCCAATTATTAACAAGCCTTTCTAAACATTATGATTTTGACTTGGAAACGTCATTTGAGAATCTGGATGACTCTATTCAGAACATCGTTCTGCATGGTTCTGGCAAAGAAAAAATACATTTTTCCTATTTAACGGAAGGGGGGAAAAAGCACCAGGAGACACATGCTTTTGAAGGAATCATTCCCAATCTGACAAGACGTTATAAGGAAACAGAGTCACAGACTGTACGTGAAGAGTTGGCAAAATATCTCAATGCACAAACCTGCCCGGAATGCCAGGGTACGCGTTTATGCCAGGCTGCGCGTCATGTGCATGTTGCCGGACGGGCGATTTTTGAAATTAGCGCATTCCCATTGAAAACGGCCAAACTATTTTTTGACCAAATCGAATTATCTGGCCATAAGCAATCGATTGCCGAGCGGATTATCAAGGAAATTTCCAGTCGTTTGCAATTTCTCAACAATGTCGGATTGGATTACTTATCGCTGGACCGTTCGGCGGATACGCTGTCTGGCGGTGAATCCCAACGTATCCGCCTTGCCAGTCAAATCGGTTCAGGCTTGACCGGTGTCATGTACGTTCTGGATGAACCTTCCATTGGCTTGCATCAACGTGATAATGGTCGCCTGCTGGATACGCTTAAAAATCTGCGCGATCTCGGCAATAGCGTCATTGTGGTCGAACATGATCAAGATGCCATACAAATTGCGGATTATGTGGTGGATATGGGACCTGGCGCTGGAGAGCACGGTGGTTTTGTTGTTGCTCAAGGTGATCCGCACGCTATTCAGGGAAATAACGATTCTCTGACCGGCAAATATTTATCGGGGAAATTATCGATCAAAATACCGGAGCAACGTCATGAGCCTATAAAAGATCGCATACTGCGAATTGATGGTGCGTCCGGTAATAATCTCAAAAACGTTACGCTGAACCTCCCGGTGGGTTTATTTGTGTGCGTAACAGGCGTTTCTGGATCCGGCAAGTCGACGCTCATCAATGAAACACTGCATCGCGCAGTAGCTCGACACCTTTATGCTAGCAATGCCGAACCCGCACCCTATCAACACATTGAAGGTCTGGCTTTTTTCGATAAAGTCATCAATATGGACCAAAGTCCTATCGGACGCACACCGCGTTCCAATCCTGCAACTTACACCGGGCTATTTACACCCATTCGGGAATTATTTGCCGGTGTACCGCAAGCGCGCGAACGCGGTTATGCGCCTGGTCGGTTTTCCTTCAATGTCAAAGGCGGGCGATGCGAAGCGTGTCAGGGCGATGGCGTGATTAAGGTGGAAATGCATTTTCTACCGGATATCTATGTTACCTGCGATGTATGCCATGGCCGGCGTTATAATCGTGAAACTCTGGAGATTCAATATAAAGGCAAGAATATCAATGAAGTGCTGCAGATGACTGTGGAAAATGCACTTGAATTCTTCAGTGCAGTACCGGCCGTTGCACGTAAATTGCAAACACTTTTGGAAGTAGGGCTTGGCTATATTACGTTGGGACAATCTGCTACGACGCTTTCCGGCGGTGAAGCGCAGCGGGTAAAGTTATCGCTGGAGCTTTCCAAGCGTGACACGGGGCGCACGCTGTATATTCTGGATGAACCCACCACGGGTCTGCATTTTCAGGATATTGATCTACTGCTGAAAGTGTTACACAGACTGCGGGATCATGGTAATACCGTGGTAGTGATTGAGCATAATCTGGATGTCATCAAAACTGCCGATTGGATTATTGATTTGGGACCGGAAGGCGGCGACGGCGGCGGTTGTATCATCGCAGAAGGCGCGCCTGAAACGATCGCAGATAATAACAACAGTTTCACCGGTTATTATCTGCGGCCCATGCTCACAAAATGAATCCACGCAACTGTTTGCTGGAAAGTTTCTCAGTTGCAGTTAAAGCAGCAGATCCACTGCATATCGTACCGCAACATCTGCCCGATCCTCCGAGAGGCCGCACGTTCGTTGTCGGTGCTGGCAAAGCATCTGCAGCTATGGCGCTGGCGATTGAGAATTCCTGGCCTGCCAATGCGCAGCTGAATGGCTTCGTTGTCACTCGCTATGGGCATGCGCTCCCTACGCATAAAATTAGAATAATCGAAGCCGGACACCCCATTCCTGACGAGAATGGAGAACAAGCATCGAGAGAAATTTTAGCTGCCGTCAAAGCGTTAGGACCTGAAGATTTATTGCTGTGCGTGTTCAGTGGCGGAGGGTCCAGCTTGCTTTCCCTGCCAATCGATGGTGTTTCATTACGGGAACTTAAAGAAGTTACACGGCAACTGTTACGGTGTGGTGCCAGTATTCAGGAAATCAACACCGTCCGCAAACACTTATCGGCTATCCAGGGAGGTAGACTGGCTGCAGCTTGCAAGGCTCCCATAATGGCGTTAATTATTTCCGATGTGACCGGAGATGCAGCAACCCATATTGCCTCTGGACCTTGTGCGCCCGATCCGACCAGCTTTTCTGATGCGCTGACCGTACTTGATCGCTACCATTTGGATGTGACGCCAGCAGTCAGGCAGGTTTTATTGACAGGAGTGGAACGCGCGGTCGATGAAACACCCAAACCCGGCGCTTCCGTCTTTACCCGTGTTGAAAACAGAATTATTGCCAATGCTCATCAATCACTGATGGCAGCGGCGGACTATTTCCAGAGTCTCAACATTGCCACCTTGATACTCGGCGACACAGTAACCGGGGAATCCCGGGAAATTGCCAAAGGCTATGCAGCGCTTGCCAAAGAAATCCGCTTACACCCGCAATTGTTAAGGGCACCCATTGTGTTGTTATCGGGTGGTGAAACGACAGTCACTATCCGGGGCAATGGACGTGGAGGTCGTAATTCAGAGTTTTTATTGTCACTGCTGATTGAGCTTGACGGTCTGGAGAAGATTTATGCGCTTGCATGTGATACCGATGGGATAGACGGCACAGAGAATAGTGCCGGAGCACTTTTGACACCCGATTCATTCATTCGTGCCAAGGCGCTTGGATTGAATGCTGCCGCATTTTTAACCAACAATGATGCTTATACATTTTTCCGGCACTTGAATGATCTAGTGGTGACTGGACCGACCTATACCAATGTCAATGATTATCGCGCTATTCTTATTCTTTAATCGAACACGCGCAATCAACGAAATCGGTTCGCGGATTCCGATCAATTTGTATGGATGATAAAATCAATCCCTGGTGAAACCATTTTTTGATGACATACTCATAAAACTCCTGATTTCTCGGTGTTTGATAAGCCAGAGCCAGTGCTTTGCCACGCTCTGTAAGCACAACATGCCCTAAATCCAGAGAATTGTTTGCATCATTCTGAAAGCCTATTTTTGTCGGCTTACCGCAATAAAATAGCCGTGTATGCTTACCAAATCCTTTCTTAACAAAACCATTGGTATCGAAAATAATTAAACCAATTGCGTCAAGACGTTTTAATGTTGCTGATGTAATCCCTTCTTTTGTATACACCACATTTGTCACGTCAAAGATCAGTGGCAGCGGATCGCCTTGAATCCATAAGAATTGACACAAGGTATCAAAAAGTTGCCGGTCATTTTGGTTCAAGTCCGACGTAAAATTTATGTTACCGCTCGGCAAGCTACTTTCCGCGCGGAATGCTCTGGGCGTAATGAATTGTACAAATATTGCCAATAAATTACTTATTTTCATACCTGAACTAATTCCCGGATTTTTCTTCCACTTTCTCAAGTGTCTTTTCGGTAGGTTGGGATTCTGTTGCGGGTGCATCTCTCTGAGCATCTTCTTTAACCGTTTCTACTGGTGCATCGGCTTTATCTTTGTGTTTCGGCGTATCTTTTACTTTGCGAGATTTAATCTCTTTATTGATTTCAGCAAGAAATGCAATATTATCCTTCCGCTGTTTTTCACTTTTATACCAAGATGCACATGTGACTGTACCCATAATTATTAATAGGACATTCATGACATCAATGCCATCAAGAAAGAAAAATGCTACGCCGGTTGAAATGGCAAATGCTCCTAAGAATGCTGTGAACAACCATAATTTCGAGCCGGATCCTGTATTATTATTTCGGCTACTCCATGTTTCCAGGCTGTCACGCGTCGTAATCAGTTCTTCATCTGTCCATTTTTTCATACTCATAATTACATAATCTCCGCTAAAAGTTTTTCAATAATTTCCTGAAGTATAAATTTACAGCAGGAAAAAGACTAATCGGATTTACTATATTTCTTTCTAAAAATAAAAAAGGCACCTACTGGTGCCTTTTTTATTAAGTCAACTTTGCTGATTAGAAATTGTGACGCATACCCACTGAGTAGGTATTGCTATCTCTGAACAACGAATTTCTATCATCAACCATGGCACGTTGGTAACCACCAAAAAGGCTCGAACGTCTGCTGAGGTTATGTATCAAGCCAACTGTGAAGCTACTTACTTCACGCTTTGCTGCTAAAGCGGTTGCATTAGCATCTGTCATACCACCCTGAGCGATTACACTAGTATTGCCCCAATCATACTGACCACCCGCAAACCACAGATGACCGTCACCGCCCAAATTCATTGCTGAATTACATTGTCCACGAGTATCGCCTAAGCCTGTTCCGGGATTACCTAATGCAGCAGCATTGCTACAGGTTGCTGCGCCAACCGCATTGCTGACTCTTTCGTATTGACCACTGAGCTTGAAGTTTTGGAAACTCCACATTGCACCACCACGCCAAACGTGTTCATTGTTGTTCAAACCAAGATTAGTTCTTTGACGGGTACTGATGTTGTCGCGAGAGTATCCACCAAATACGCCCATGTTATGTCCCGCTACTTGCGCTTCATATTTACCTGCGACTTGGAAGTCCCATTCACCATCTTCACCACCCGAATTAGAGTTGCTTCCTTGGAAAGAGCCTGATGGACTGATAACGTTTGCTGGATCCAATCTATTGGAATCGCCAGGCATAATGATACCTGCAAAGCTGAAGCCTTCAACTTTTGGTGAATCATAGCGAGCGGCGCTATTTACAAAGGTTTGAGCACCTGAACCTAAGCCATTGGCTGAAGCAGTCATGGTGCCACCGCTACCAGAAGCTTGCAGAGTCGTGTATGCAAATGGATCAATAGTCATACCACCCGCAAAATCTTTAAATGGTGATTGAACACGGCCAAACTTTACTTCACCCCAGCTATCGTTAGCTAATGCAACCCAACGTTCCCGTGCGACTCCTAAAGCACCACTACCTGTATTGAAACCATATTCAACATGTGCTTTTGCTTTTAGTCCACCGCCCAAGTTTTCGGTGACATGTGCGCCCCATCTTGAACGACCGGTATCATCACCGATAAGGGCTTGACTACTTTGACCATCCTTGTTAACTGTAGCATACTCAGCTTGAACACTACCGAAAAGTGTCACATTGGTTCCTTGTGCTGATGCAACCATTGGGACTGCAAGTGCACCGGCTACTGCCAGCGAAATAAGTTTCTTCTTCATACGGAAGTTCTCCTTTAATGTTAAAGCGACTGGGGGCGTCATATTTTTACCTTGCTACACTCCGGTGGAATGTACCCCGTTGTTCGGACCCACCATGTTGGAAGGTTTGATTGGATTGTGCCCAACACGGAAATGTATCGCAAGGAAAACAAGCAAATTTTGTAAATTAAATAACAACTGTGTTGTAAATAGACAACATGGTTGTTGCTTTTCTGGCTATAAGATTTCGTTATTTATTTAGTTATCAATTACATGCAATGTATTAATCATCTCATTCAAGATAATTCCGATCTTGAGCCTAGCAGACCTGCATTGTTTCTAATTGAACTGCGATTTTCTGCTCAGAAGCCCAATACAATAGATATTATCTGATTGTATTGCCAGATGTATTTGATCATTGTGTTGACAATCACCGCGTAATTAAGCGGCGATATTGATTGACCAGACTGAAGAAGATTTAACTTGTGATTCCCCGTGGTTCTGCCACGGGGATAGGGGTGCAGAGCGCGCGGAGCAAATTTATTCCGAGCACGTGAAATTTATGACCACTTCACTTTCTGATGAGATTGTGATAATTCAGCTTATTAGTTTAGACTGCAACAATTCTAATTTTGATTTGTGAGTATGTGTAAATGGATGAGCCGAAAGTGAAGGATGAAGGTTGGGAAAAAGTTTTATTAGAAAATATTGTTTTGGCGTCCTTGCGCGAGCAGCGCCGCGCGCGTAATTGGGGGATATTTTTTAAGTTATTATTCTTTATCTATATTTTTGCGTTGCTATTTGCTGCATTCGGGTGGATCGATACTGGAAAAATACGAATCACTGATAAGCATACTGCGATCGTCGACTTGCGAGGAGTCATAACTGCGGATAGTGCCAGTAGTGCTGACAAAATCAATGCCAGTCTGCAATCTGCGTTTAAGGATAAGAATACTCAGGGAGTTATATTACGAATTAATAGCCCCGGTGGAAGCCCGGTGCAAGCGGGTTATATTTATGATGAAATAAAGAGACTGCGGGATAAATATCCTGAGATACCGCTTTATGCAGTGATTGGCGATATTTGCGCCTCAGGCGGTTATTATGTGGCTGCCGCTGCAGATAAAATCTTTGTAGATAAAGCAAGCTTGGTGGGTTCAATCGGTGTTTTGATGGACGGTTTCGGTTTTGCCGGCACTTTGGAAAAATTAGGTGTTGAGAGGCGTTTACTAACATCCGGTGAGAATAAAGGATTTCTCGATCCTTTTACACCGATGGATCCGGTTCAAAAGAACCACGCGACAGTAATGTTAAAAGAAATCCACGAGCAATTTATCCACGTAGTGCGACAAGGCAGGGGCGAGCGTTTAAAAGATGCACCGGATATATTCAGCGGCATCATATGGACGGGGCAAAAAAGTATTGATTTAGGGCTTGCTGATGCGCTAGGTAGTGCGGAATATGTTGCGCGTGAAGTAATTAACGCAGAAGTGTTGGTTGACTTCACACCTCATGAAGGTTTTGCAGACTTATTTGCGAAACGATTTGGCCAAGTTGCACTGAATATTCTGACTAATGGTGAGTGGTTTCTTAGATAAATCAGATCCTAAAAAAGTTTTCCGCTGCAAGCAGCATATGCCAGATTGACATAGTGCTTGAAATCGATTGTTTATTCGTTTAACGTTAAAGCTAATTGCCAATCAATACACTGATTCTGGGCATCGGTCGGTCAGAGAGGGTCAAGCGATATGTTCAATTTAGGTTCCATGCTTAATTTAGGCTCCAACGAGCCGGTCATCGGTAGAGCGCACGCTGTCGTGGCGTGTCCGGCCGATGAAATTTTTCGGTATCTTGGAGATGGTCTGTTCGAAAATTATTCCAAATGGTCGCCAGAAGTTAAAGAACTTGAACAGATCACTCCCGGCCCGGTAAAGTTAGGAACTGAAGGACGGCAAGTGCGTATCGACCAGGGGCGCCGTTCCGAATCGAAATTTAAAATTTCGATGTATGAGCCTGGCGTGCGCTTAACGCTGGTCGGGATTTCCGATCCTTTTCGTTGTACCTATGAATTACAAGCAATCAATCCCGAACATTCAACCAAACTGACATTTTCTTTTGAGCTGCTTGAAATTCTGGCGGTTATGCGACCTTTTGAGGGGCTAGTCCGTGCTACCATCAAGGACGGCGCTGAGCGAACGGTCCAGAATATCAAGCGTTTGGTGGAAATGGAAAAGTCCATGAAAGCTTCCGCCAATCAAGAATTGCTGTGAATCATGCGGCGCGGCGAGCAACCTGAGTATCTATCAATAAATTAAATAATAAATACTTACGATTGGTATGCTGGATAAGCCAATTAAAGGTAAAGGAGGATTGATGGCACACGATGCTTTTTCCAACATTCAGACGCCCCGGGTCGATGATCGTCCGGTGTGGGACGTGGTTTTTGCGGTGTATGGTTATCCGGCATTGCTGCTGGCGCATCGGCTAAAAGTCTTCTCTTTGCTGGCGGAGGGCCCACGCACATTAATAGATATTTGCAACGCACTCAATATCAAACAACGTCCGGCAGAAGCAATTTTGACAGCGGCGACTGCACTGGGTTTTTTATCGTTGCAGGAAGGACGCTATTCTTTGACTGCGGTGTCAGAGGAATATTTGCTGGAAAAAAGCCCTAACTACTTCGGATTTTTCTGGGATCTGATGATCGACAACTATCAAGTGTCTTCCTTCGCAAGCCTGGAAAAAGCGGTGCTGACAGATTCTCCACAAGCTTATGGTGGCGGTGATATTTTTAAGACGCACGAAGAGCAGGTCGAGTTGCTGCATCGCTTTACGCGTGGAATGCACAGCACCAGTATCACATCAGCATTCGTTTGGCCCGAGGTCTTGGATTTTTCCCGGCATCGGGTGATGCTTGATGTTGCGGGAGGTTCTGCTGCGCACTCGATTGGTGCAGCCATCAAGTTGCCCAACCTGCAAGTAATATTTCTGGATTTTCTTCCGGTATGCGAGGTCGCTCAGGAATATATTAATCAGTATGGTTTGCAGGAGCGAATCAAAACACATGAAACCAATATTTGGAATGATCATTGGCCTTCAGCCGATCTGCATTTTTTCTCAAACATCTATCACGACTGGGAACCGGAAAAATGTCATTTTCTGACTGCGAAGAGTTTTAATAGCCTTGAATCCGGCGGACGCATCGTGATTCATGAAATGCTCTATGATGATCAGAAAACAGGCCCTTTTTCCTCCGCAGCATTCAGTATGATGATGATGGGCTGGACCGAAGGCAGGCAATATTCTGGTCTGGAGTTATCAACAATGTTACAGGAAATAGGATTTGAGGATATCCAAATTCATAAAGCCTTTGGTTACTACAGCATCGTAACTGGTCGCAAACCCTAGTCCTTGCTTCATTTTACCGGCATAGAGTTGTTGGATATTAATTGGGGTTGTCTATCTGGGTAGCAAGATCCATGGCAAGACCCTTGAGGGTGTCACTATCATCGAGTCCATCAAGAAATCTTTGTGGAATACCGGGAAAACCTACTTGAGCACCGACAAGTGCGCCGGTGAGAATGGCGCGCGCCTGATTCTGTCCGCCACCGTTGACTGCATGCAGTACGGCAGATTCAAAATCATCTCGGAAGCGGGCAGCGAGATAATAGGCGGCAGGGAGTTGGTGATAAATCGCGCAGGGCATGCCGTAAACAATCGATACCTTCCACGCCGGGTCTATGCGTATATCCGGATCTGCCGCGGCCTCAGCCATATATGATGGCGTGAGCAAGGCATCTGGTGACGCGAATCGTCCAACACGCGGCGGATCGGGATCACCCGGGCGGGGCGGTTGCAAATCGGCAAAGGTGACGGCATGGAAGGGCAGTTTTCCGGTTTTTACCAATTCCATCAGTTTTCCGGATAGCGTTTTATCCAGTGCATGTCCTCGTACCAACATACCCAGCACCGCAGCGTAAGCTACGGTCATCGAAATCACGGTATCATCAATCTGGGTCAGGCGGGTATTGCTTGCGACTGTGGTGGCCAACTCGGTAGGTCGAAATGCGTAGCGAACAGCAAGTGCCAGCGTGCGCTCAATTGCTTCCGTGTCATCCGCATGGCCACCGGTTTGTCCCCACGGTAATTTCTGCTCCACACGCCGCCGCCATGCTTCTCGAATTGACTGACTGGTGTAACCGCCTGGTCCACCCATCGGCGTGCCATCGAGAAACGGGAAAAGGTCTTTATCCATGCGGCGGCAAAAATCCGCTTCATTGTATTCGCCTTGCTCAACCAAGGAACGCAGCATGAGTGTGAGGATAATGCCTGCTTGAGAGAGCTGGCCTGCTTTGCGTCCGCTATGATAACGGCCAGGCTTGGGATCGGTATAAGTAGTAATCCACTCGCCATAGTCATGTCTGAGTTCGGCGAGATCGTAATACCAATGAGGGCCGAGCGCCAATGCATCGCCGATAAACGCGCCCATGATGGCACCAGTAGCGCGCTGTTGAATTATCGTGTCCGGCATGATGTCACCTCCCTAACAGGCTATTGACTAAGACGACTATTCAGGAGTTATGTAATTATTGGCGGCGTTTCTTATCGTTCTCAATCAACGCATACGCTGAATGATTATGAATCGATTCAAAATTCTCCGACTCGACCACATAGGCATCAATACGCACATCGTGATTCAGCACTTCCGCAATATCTCTGACGATATCTTCCACAAACTTGGGATTATCGTAAGCCTTCTCAGTCACATATTTCTCGTCCGGCCGTTTCAGTAAGCCATACAGCTCACACGACGCATTATTTTCGGCAATCCTGATAACGTCTTCGATCCATACAAAACTGTTGGTACGTACGGAAATGGTCACATGCGAACGTTGATTATGTGCGCCGTAATTGGATATTTTCTTGGAACATGGACACAAACTCGTGACCGGAACAACGACCTTCATGGTAAAGAGATATTCATTGTTTTTAACTTCACCAATGAATGTCACTTCATAGTCCAATAGGCTTCTTACTTGTGAAACAGGTGCGGATTTATTGATGAAATAAGGAAAAGTCATCTCAATATGACCTGAATCCGTTTCCAGTTTTTCGATCATTTCCTGCAAAATTACCTGGAATGACTCAACAGAAATTTCCCGTTCATGACCATTGAGTATCTCGACGAAGCGAGACATATGTGTGCCCTTGAAATTATGCGGCAAATTCACATACATATTGAAAATTGCAATGGTATGCTGTATTCCACCATCCTTATCCGCTACAACCACAGGATGACGTATGGCCTTAATGCCAACCCGGTCGATTGCAATACGCCGAGTATCGGGTGAATTTTGTACATCAGCAATCGGTAAGTCTATCTGTTTATTCATGTTTATCTCCTGTGCAACGAGGCATGCCTAGCAGCAATCCGATCACACATGACCGACTCTCAGAAAACTACTCAGGCAATATTGATCGCACTGATTTAATAAGTCCATTTTTGTCCAATCCGCAATCTACAAGCATCTGCGCTGGATCACCTTGGTCGATAAAAATGTCCGGTAATCCTAATTGTAACACTTGGGTGCCAATTCTCTGGCTGTTGAGGGATTCTGTTACAGCGCTACCAGCTCCACCCATCACGGTATTTTCTTCCACGGTAACCAGCAGATCATGGCCGGCAGCCAGAGATGCTACCAGATCATCGTCTAACGGTTTGATAAAGCGCATATTGGCCACTGTTGCATTCAGTTCTTCTGCTGCTTCCAGACACGGTGTCAGCATGCTGCCAAATGCCAGGAAAGCAATCTTTTTTCCCTGCCGCCGGATTTCGCCCCGGCCGATCGGCAATGCCTGCATTTCCTTTTGAACCTGTACACCGGTTCCAGTTCCCCGTGGATAACGTACCGCTGATGGCGTGTCCAGTTTAAAGGCGGTATATAACATCTGCCTGCACTCATTTTCATCGGATGGTGCCATGACAGTCATGTTTGGAATGCAACGCAAGTAAGACAGATCAAAACTACCCGCGTGCGTTGGACCATCCGCGCCCACCAAGCCGGCCCGGTCGATGGCAAATACCACCGGTAGATTCTGGATGGCGACATCATGAATCAATTGATCATAAGCGCGTTGCAGAAAGGTTGAGTAAATCGCCACGACCGGTTTTAGGCCGTCACATGCCGCACCTGCTGCGAATGTCACCGCATGTTGCTCGGCGATGCCCACATCGAAATAACGCTCAGGGTATTCCTGTGAGAAACGCACCAACCCGGATCCCTCGCGCATTGCCGGAGTAACGCCGATCAAACGGGAGTCTTGTGCCGCCATGTCACACAGCCAATCGCCAAATATTTGTGTGTAGGCGGGCTTTCCGGCTGATTTGGCAACGATTCCTTTTTTCGGATCAAACTTGCCAACACCGTGATATAGAATGGGATCTTCTTCCGCCACCTTGTACCCAGCACCTTTACGGGTAACCACATGCAGAAACTGTGGGCCCTCTAGCAGCTTGATGTTGTTCAGCGTGGTAACCAAAACATCCAGATCATGGCCATCAATCGGGCCGATGTAATTAAACCCGAATTCTTCAAATAACGTACCGGGTGTCACCATGCCTTTGACATGTTCTTCCGCGCGCTTAGCCAATTCCAGCATGGGCGGCACGACACCGAGCACTTTCTCACCGGCACGGCGCGCCGTGGCATAGAATCGTCCGGACATCAACTTGGCTAAATAGTTGTTGAGTGCTCCGACCGGCCGAGATATCGACATGTCGTTGTCATTCAGGATGACCAGCAAATTGGCATCCATCACACCAGCATTGTTCAGTGCTTCAAATGCCATGCCTGCACTCATGGCACCGTCGCCGATAATCGCCACTGCACGCCGATCCGTTTTATTTAATCGCGCCGCGACCGCCATACCCAACGCGGCGCTGATGGAGGTACTGGAATGCGCGGTGCCGAATGCATCGTATTCACTTTCATCGCGGCGTGGAAATCCGGCTATGCCGCCTTGCATGCGCAGCGTGCTCATGCCATCTCTCCGGCCTGTCAGAATCTTGTGCGCATAAGTCTGATGACCGACATCCCACACCAGTTGATCATACGGTGTATTAAAAACGTAGTGCAGCGCAACGGTCAATTCGACAGTACCCAGATTGGAAGACAGATGCCCACCGGTTTTTGCGACCGATTCAATCAAGAAGCTACGTAGTTCCTTGGCAAACTGCGGTAATTTCTTTTGATCCAGTTCACGTAACTGAGATGGTGAATTAATGATATCTAACAGTGGATACATTCAAAACCTGAAAATAAAAATAATGAGGAAAATGCTAAAACTTACGTTTAATTATAAAATCGGTTACTTGACGCAACCTGGATGCAGCTTCACCAAAACCATCTAAAGCCTGATCGGCATCATGCTGTAATTTTTCCGCTAATTCACGCGCTTGGCTAATACCGAGAATACTGACATACGTGGGTTTATTATTTTCAGCATCTTTACCGGCGGTTTTGCCCAATGTAGCCGTTGTTGCTTCAGCGTCCAACAGATCGTCAACCACCTGAAATGCCAGGCCGACACATTTGGCGAAATGATCCAATTTGGCCAGCTGATCGTCATTCAAGCGGCTGCTGCAGCGGGCTCCCAGCATCACGGCGGCACGAATCAACGCACCCGTTTTATGGATATGCATGAACTCCAGCTCCGGCAGACTTAGCGTCTTGCCAACGCTATCCAGATCAAATGCCTGCCCCCCTGCCATACCACGCGAACCGGAAGCCAGCGCCAATTGTGTGATCATCGCTAATTGCGTCTCGGGCGTGTCGGCCAGGCGTTTTTCCGCCAGTAATTCAAACGCGAGCGTTTGCAAACTATCGCCCGTCAACAATGCAGTGGCCTCATCAAATTCGATATGGCAAGTAGGTTTACCACGCCGCAGGGTATCATCATCCATACAAGGCAGATCATCATGTACCAGAGAATACGCATGAATAAGTTCTGTCGCCGCAGCAACCACCGTTACACGTTCGACATCCGCGTGTGCGAGTTCTCCCGCCGCAAAAGACAATAAAGGCCGCACCCGCTTTCCGCCTCCTAAGACAGCATAACGCATTGCCTTATGTAATCGTACAGGAACGCAATCAGTAACGGGTAATCGGGACTCAAGAAACGTTTCGATACTGGCTTGACAGTTACTGGCCCAGCTTTGAAAGTCAGCGCTCATCACTGTCAGGTCTTGTAAAATTTTTTAACATATTTGCTTCAAGTATTTTTACCTGTTGCTGCGCACCTTGCAGTGTATTCTGACAATATTGCAATAATTCAACTCCGCGCTGATAGGCTGAAAGGGAGGCTTCCAATGACATTTGTCCTGTTTCCATGGCTGACACTATTTTTTCCAACTCAGCCGATGCCGCTTCAAAACTTTCTGGCTGAGAGGTCACAGTATTTTTGGAAGACTTGGATGCCATACATACAAAATTAAATAAATTAAGTGCTTCTCGGCCATTACAAAACAGGTAAAAATAACGCAATAAGCACTATTAGGTCAATTCAAATTTAGTAATACGCGTTATTATTCTCCTTACAGGTTCCGCATCAATATCTGAAAAACCACGTGAATCAACAGGTATGCGCAGTTATTAATTTTTCACAGAAATATAGTTGCATATCAGCATAATTTTTAGTTGGTAAGCTGCTAAACAGTGCAAAATAACAATATTGATACATAGATTTTACTATGGCAAGATAATACGCTGCACAAACATTAATAGAATCAAGTAAACATTGAACTAATTACTTGAGTTTGTTTTTTCAATATACTTAAAATTGGATTGAGACGACCTTGGACGAAAATATTAATCAAATCACCGGATATTTTGAAACTGTACCGTTATGGCCATTTGTTTTGTTTGGCTTTTTGGGGCTGGTGGCTGTATTTGTTGAAATTCTTAATCGCAAACGCCGCGCCAATGCAATTGATAATTTCCGCTACACCATTGAAACAGAATTGGAGCTTCTGTACCCGGTCCATAAAGGCTGGCCCAGAAATATCAATACTTACCTGTGCTCTCGTCTACCCGAAATGCAGCAAAACTTTGAGGTTTTGCGCGTATTCATTCCACAGGATCGCCTGCTGAGTTACAACACGGATTGGAATAATTTTTGTGATTTCTGTCGGAATATCACTGATGAGAAGTGCGCCGTTGCTGAACAACCTCCAGCATCTGATCATGTTGCGGCTACCAAGCAATCCACAAATAAGGAACCGGATCCCAAAGAAACTTTTCATCGATTAGTATCGGATTTGCTAAAACATACTAACTTATAAAAAACTTTATTTTTTTATCATACTTAATTGATGCAGTGAACTGGCTGCAATTTCTGCTTTAAGTTATTTAGCGAACGGATCAGTTATCCTTGTTCCGATGATCACTCAAACGATAGTACTTATCTGCCATGAATAAACACGATAAACCGGGCAATTCCAAAGTAACGGTGCGTCCGGTCATGTCTTATCGTGATATGGGAAAATTCATTGACGTACCTTGGCATGTTTATGCCAATGATCCGCTGTGGGTGCCGCCTTTACGCTTGGAGCGGCGTTTCCACTTCTCGCGTTTCAATCCTTTTTTTAAGCATGGCGAATGGCAAGCCTGGGTAGCCTTTCAAAATGGTCAAGCGGTTGGACGCATCAGTGCGCAGATCGATTCCTTGCATCAAGAACGCTATGGTACAGACAGCGGTCATTTTGGCCTGTTCGAATGCATCGACGACGCAGAAGTATGTGGCGCGCTGATGCTGAACGCAGAAGCATGGCTGGCATCCCGGGAAATCCGCCGTGTCAGCGGGCCATTCAATCTCTCGATCAATCAGGAGTGCGGTATTCTGGTCGATGGATTCGACACGCCACCGGTTATCATGATGCCCCATTCACCGCGCTGGTATGGACGCTTGTTGGAAGAACAAGGATATCAGCCGGTAAAAGATTTGCTGGCTTATAAAGTCAGAGTCGATTTTGAAGTACCGCGTGTCATGCAGATAATGATCAATCGATTTTCTCCAAAAATAAAATTACGTACACTGAATCGCGATCAATTCGATGCGGAAATGGAAATGTTGCGGGATATTTTTAATGATGCCTGGTCTGAAAATTGGGGATTCATTCCTTTCACGCGTGAAGAATTTGCCGAACTGGGCAGCAGTCTGCGCTTGTTGTTGCCCGATGAATTCATTCAAGTCGCCGAAGTCGATGGCAAGCCCTCGGCATTCATGGTGGGATTGCCTAATCTTAATGAAATTTTAACTGAATTAAACGGCAGCCTGTTTCCGCTTGGCTGGCTAAAACTGGTCAACAGAGTCAGAAATCATCAGATCCGCACAGGTCGCATACCGCTGATGGGCGTTCGTAAACAATTTCACAATACGCCATTGGGATTGGCATTGGCTTGCCTGGTAATTGATGCGCCACGGCAAGCGGGAATCGCGCGTGGCATCCAGGAGGTCGAAATGTCATGGATATTGGAAGATAACGTTGCTATGCGCAACATTCTCGACAGCATTGGCAGTGAGCAATACAAACGTTATCGTATTTATGGAAAAACATTGTGAACGCTGAATCTTATCCGGCATCGCAGCGTTTCGCCGCACTGGTACTGGCCGCTGACCGCACCAGTAAAGATCCCATCACGCAACACACCGGCGCAGCCTGCAAGGCTTTTGCACCCGTTGGCGGCGTTCCGATGGTTATCCGCGTTGTAGATGCGCTGGCAGCTTGCGATTTGATCACCTCGATTACGCTCTGCGGCCCTTCCGAATCTTTGCTTCCACATTGTCCGGAACTAGAACACCGCATCGCATCTGGACAAGTGACCTGGTTGCCGAATCTGGACTCGCCTAGCCGTAGCGCTGAAAGCGGCTTGAGTCATGTGCCGAGCGAGACGCCGGTATTATTGACCACCGCCGACCATGCCCTGCTCACACCCGACATCGTGCGCAATTTTTTACAAAGCTCCCTGGCAACGCAGTGCGACGCCGCTGTCGGTGCGATCAGGCAACAAACGATCGCCGCCGCATTTCCTGGCTCCAGGCGCACCGTCATACGGTTGCGCGACGGCGGATTCTGCGGCTGTAATTTGTTCATGTTCAATCCTCATGGAAGGGCGCTGGTCGGATTCTGGCAGCAAGCTGAAGATTTGCGCAAACGTCCCTGGCGCTTGATCGGACAAGTGCTTGGATTCAAAATGGTGCTGTCTTATTTGTTTGGGCTGCTTACACTGCAACAAGCATTAGCCGCCGTATCGGAGAAATCAGGGGTAAACATACAGGCCGTCGTGCTTGATGATCCACGAGCCGGTGTAGATGTTGATAAAGTAGAAGATTTAGTGCTTGCTGAGTCGATACTCAAAACCGATATATGAAATTAATTGAGCGGTACATCGCGCGTGAAATATCGCTGCCCTTCATGGTGGTCATCCTGATTTTGATCGGATTATTTGCCAGCTTTAGCAGCGCCCGGCTTTTGGCGGGTGCGGTCACAGAAACACTGGGCATCGCCGCACTGCTCAAACTGGTATTTCTAAAAACGCTGATTGCACTGGAAGTACTCATTCCTATTGCACTTTATATTTCTGTCATTATTGGTCTGGGCAGACTCAACAAAGATCAAGAATTGAATGTAATCCGTTCTGTCGGCGTCAGTGGTACGCGCATTGTCCTTACCGTGCTGACGGTAGCCATACCGGTTGGTATCGCCAGCGGCATGTTGTCATCGTATGTGCGGCCTTGGGCTTATGCGGAAAGTTACATATTGGACGCGCAGGCTGAAGCGGAATTAAATACCAACCGTTTTCAGGCTGGGCGTTTTTATGGTAGTGAAAAGACCGGCAGGGTTGTCTATGTGCGCAGCAAAAGTGATGTCGATCAGGGAATGCAGAATATTTTTCACTATATCAAGAAGCCGGACAGCAGTGAAATTGTCATTGCCAGACAAGCTCGTCAGATTCAGCCAACGGCGGAAGAACTGAGGCCGCATATTCAATTATCCGAGGGTGTGATATATCAATTAACCAATGCAGCAAGCATTGATGAAGTCATTCAGTTTGAAAACATGATTTATTTTATTGATAATGACTTTGTTCTGAATTACCGGCGTAAGGCGGCCGCCACGAGAACGCTGTGGGAATCCGATCAACCGCGTGATATTGCGGAATTGCAATGGCGCATTTCCCGCCCGCTTGCTACCATTCTGCTGGCTTTAATCGCGGTGACGTTTATTCGCACCACACCGCGGCATGATAAAACCGATCGAACGTATCTGATCGCAGCACTTATTTTCGCTGCCTATTATAATTTGACTGGGTTGGCTAAAACTTGGGTTGAACAGGGTGTTGTGGGCAGCATGCCTGGCGTTTGGTGGTTATATCTGCTGATGTTTGTCGTACTGGGTATCTATGCATTGATATCAAAACGCAGACGATTCCCGCGTCCATCATGATTATTTATCGCTATATTGCTTATCAGGTGGCGATCGGTTTCATGATTGCCACAGCGGTTTTGTTACCGTTATTCAGTTTCTTTGATTTATTGGATCAATTGGAGGATGTTGGAAAGGGCACCTACCGCGTCACAGATGCATTTCTATACACAGTCATGTTATTGCCGCGCAGATTTATCCAGATCGCGCCTTTCGTTGCTTTACTAGGTACAGTAGTTGCGCTTGGGAAACTAGCGGTTCATTCGGAATTGATCGCTTTACGGGTTGCCGGAATTTCACCTCTGCGTATCAGTCTCGCACCTTTAGGCGTTGGTATGCTGCTGCTGCTGGGGGTCGCCATCCTAGAGCAATTTGTTGCGCCTCAGTTGCAGCAAAAAGCGATTGCCAATCGGGCTGTCGCATTGCAGCTCAGTGCCGAATTAGGCAGGAATCTAGGAATCTGGACGCGCAATGAGCGCAGTATTCTGCGCATCGGCCAGATGATGCACGCCAAACAAGCGGCCGATATTGAAATCCTGCAACTGGATCAAGAAGGTTTTTTACTCACGCACACCCTGGCCCAATATGCAGACATCAAGGATGACGATAGGTGGGAATTAAACAATGTAACCGTCAGAACATTTAAAGACGGCGAAATTTCAGCGACCCGTCACGCTTTCTTAAACTGGTCGTCGTTTCTGAATCCGGATGATATTCTAACCCTCACCAAACTACCCGAGAGCCTGTCACCGCTTGAATTGGTAAGGCATGTGGAATTCTTGCGCAGCACCGGGCAGGATATGGATTCGTATGCATTGGCGTTATGGCGTAAAGTAGGTAGTGCACTGATGACGATTGCAATGCTGCTATTATCGATTCCATTTGTATTTGGATCGATTCGCACCGGTTTGAGCAATAAACTGGTGTTTGCTGCGTTGATCGGCATTGCTGTTTACCTGCTGGATCAAATTATTGCGAATACGGGTTTGATATTGCGTTTAAACCCCGCATTCATCGCACTGGTACCGGGTTTTGCCATGATCATTCTAGCAACTTTATGGTTACGCAGAACTTTTTAACACGAATGGGTTAGTGTAGTATCAATGCCTATATAATTGCGCAGTCTTGTTTTATCCATAACAGACCTTTCATAACTCAGACAAAACCCAATCACTACAATACATGTCGACTTCAACCTATATCTATATCTTCGGTGAAATTGAAACCAAAATTTGGGGATTAACCGGCCGCGAGCGTTTGCAGCGCATGTTGAAAGCGAGAGAACAAGTCATCCTGATTGAGGATGTTGAGAAGATTCCTTCCGGCGCTGTTGCATTATTTTTGAACGCCAATTTTCTGTTTGATGCCCGAGTACTCACCGCATTGCTCGGCATGGAGAAAAAAACAGCGTTATATAGCGACGAAAATTGTCCCGCCGCGATACGCACCGATGGTGATCAAGCACAGCAATTACTCAGGAATCTCAACAATAACAAGAGCCAGAATTATCGCTTTGTGTTGCTGACTATTCCGCGCATTGGCTTGAAAGATCTGCACATAGACTTTCAGCAGAATCTGAAAAAGAAGGACCCGCCTTACATCCTGCCTATCAGCGAAGAGAATCGTCCGCTACTGGAGCAAGAACTGTTTTCCGGATCGTATAAGGGTGTGACCGATCTGGTCACCAAGTGGATCTGGCCGGTGCCGGCATTCTGGGCGACACATTATTGCGTGCGGCAAGGCTGGCAACCCAATCACGTCACCTATCTCAGCGTCGTTTTGGCCGTGCTGGCGGGAGTCGCATTCTGGTTCGGATTCTTTGGTATCGGACTGCTCATGGGATGGTTTATGACCTTTCTCGACACTGTGGACGGGAAACTGGCGCGCGTCACTGTGACGTCAAGTCGATTCGGCGATGTATTAGACCATGGGCTGGATATTATCCATCCGCCACTCTGGTATCTGGCTTGGGGAGTCGGTTTGACAAGTACGCTGACGCCCATTGCTGGCCTGGGAATACTCATGTGGCTTATGCTCATCGGCTATGTCGGCGGACGTTTGTGCGAAGGCGTGTTCCAATTCTGGTTGGCACACTTTGATATGTTCATCTGGCACAAATGGGACTCTTTCAATCGGCTCATCACCGCCCGGCGCAATCCGAATCTTTTGTTGCTGACATACGGATGGTTGACCGGTCAACCTGATTTCGGGCTTTTGCTGGTCGTTGCGTGGCATTTGATCTCTACCGGAATCCTGGTATGGCGTTTGATGACCGGCTGGAAAACCAAGCAAAAAGAAGGATCGCTGAAATCCTGGCTGCAAGATGTTGATCCGGTACGTGACCGGGAAATATGGGCGGTTAAAATATTTACGCGCGCCCCGATCAATCTCAAAAAGCCTTATCCGGTATCATCCAATTAATCGTTTATCACACCCAATGACATTACAAACACGGATTGACCGCTTGAGAACAGGGACAGCTAAAGTTGGTTGCCTGTTCAACCCAATGGGAGGTCAGGCGCGCAAACATGAACCGGCCATCCGGCAGGCATTGAGCGAAATACCTGGCATCTTCGTCTGCGAGGCCATCGATGCGATCGCTTTCAAAAGTGCAATCGATCAATTGCTGCGAATGAAAATCGATTTACTGGTAATTGTCGCGGGAGATGGTACGACACACGCGATACTCGGCCATTTGTTCGCTGCATTGGCGCCAGCGAAATGGCCTGTGCTGATGGTCATACCGGGCGGTACCACCAATATGACGTCATTGGACTTGGGAATGCGCGGCAAGCCCGAACAAATCCTGCGCCGTTTACGCGATTTCCTGTTACAGCCAATGGAACCCAGGCTGGTACAGCGTTCCGTCCTGCGTATCGAGCAGGCAGGAATGGGTGCAATCTATGGCATGTTCTTCGCCGTCGGATTGGTTGCGCGCGGTGTCAAATTCTCGCGCAGTCCAGTCAAGCAAATCGGAATCACCGGTGGCATTTTTACCTTCCTGATTATGCTGCGATCTCTTGCGGGTATGATATTGGGTCGCCATCAAAGCGAATGGGCGCCGGTCACCATGGCCATGGCGCAAACCGATGGACGAATTTATCAAGGCACCTATCTGTTTGCGTTGGTCAGTGCATTGGATTGCCTGTTGCTAAACATCCGTCCATATTGGGGAAAAGAACCGGCACCATTGCATGTGACATTGGTCGATCAACACCGCAAACGCTTGTGGCGCTCAATATGGCCGTTAATTTCAGGCGGTGGCGAAGTGCTGCAGGAAAAAGACGGTTACTATAGCCATAATACCCATTCCTTAACGCTGCAGATGGATGATGAGTACATTGTCGACGGTGAATTATATCGATCTGCCAGTGCAAACAAGCCGTTACGAATTACCGCAACCAATCCTGTGACATTTTTAGTGCTGGGAGGCGCTGTTACTACTATGGCTCATACTAAAGTCACGTCCACCGAACAACTGCCCATCCGATTGCTCAGTGAAGTTGCTTGGGAAAGCAACAAAGAGACATCTCCTGATCTTGTTCCAGTGGTGGATTCACTCATCATGCGCTTCGGCGAGTCATTGGATGCCATAATTCTTTATGGTTCCTGTCTGCATTCCGCGATCAGCCTGGATGAAGGTATCGTTGATCTGTATGTCATCGTGGATAGTTACCACAAGGCTTATTCCGTGCGCTATTTGGCCAATTTAAACGCTTGGCTGGCACCTAATGTTTTTTATATAGAAGTACCGCATCAGGGAAGAACGTTACGCGCCAAATACGCCGTCATTTCAACACACGACTTCAGGCGTGGTGCGCAGCACTGGTTTCATCCGTATATCTGGGCGCGTTTTGCGCAACCGTCGCGGTTGCTTTACTGCCGTGACGATGCTGTGCGGGAACACATCTATGCTTCGCTGGCGCACTCTGTTGTCACTTTTTTAAAATCGGGAGCCGCAGCACTCGAAGCAGGTATATTCGATGTGGAAGAAATCTGGACACGCTGTCTGATGCTCACCTATGCCGCCGAATTACGGGCAGAGCGGGAAACGCGCGCACGCCATCTGGCGCAGACCAACCTGGGCGCCTTTACCCGCCTGACAGAAGTGGCAACCCCTATGCTGCGAGGCATATTGGAGAAACAAGATAATGGAAAATACCGCTGCCTGACCGATCCAGCGACACAACGACGAACATTGTGGCGATGGCGTTTGCGCCGTTGGCAGGGAAGAATTTTGTCGATCCTGCGCTTATCCAAAGCCACGCTGACTTTCAACAATAGCGTCGAATATGCCGCCTGGAAAATTGAGCGGCACACCGGTGTGCGCGTCGAAATTACCCCGATGTTGCGCCGTCACCCCATCCTATGGGGCTTGAAAGTAGCCTGGCGATTGTTACGACGTGGTGTGTTACGCTAAATCCGACCGCTTCGTAGCAGACAATAAAAATCAACAACCTGTAGACCATTTTAATGGAGAACAACATGAACACTCTGTCCCGTTTATTCATTCTTTCAATAGCGCTGGCGCTTACGGCCTGCACCACGATGTATCTCGAAGGCCTGGAGAAGATTGGCATTCCGAAGCGCGACGTGATGGTGTCGCGAGTTGAAAAAGCACGCGATACGCAGGAAGAAACCAAGGAGCAATTCAAATCCGCGCTGGAACAATTTACTGCCGCCACCAACTTCAGCGGCGGCGACCTGGAAGCTACCTATAAACGACTCAACGACGAGTATGAAGCCAGCGTGAGCAAAGCCGACGAAGTCAAAACACGGATTGCGGACATAGAAAGTGTCTCCGAAGCATTATTCACCGAATGGAAAACGGAAATTACGCAATACAGCAACGCATCGATGAAACAAAGTAGCCAGAAAAAACTCGATACCACGCAAGCGCATTACCGTCAATTAATCGCTTCGATGAAGCAAGCCGAAGCCAAAATCGAGCCGATCCTCACCGTGTTTCATGATCAGGTCATGTTCCTCAAACATAACCTCAATGCCCGCGCCATTGCTTCACTCAAAGGCGAATTGGGTAACATCAAATCCGACGTGTCGGCGCTGGTTGCTTCGATGGAAAAATCGATCAATGAGGCGAATGCATTTATCAGTACGATGGAACAAAAGTGATGAGTATGAAAATTGCAAGCTGAAAATGCGGGTAAAATCATGCTCAATTATCAAAAACCAACCGCGCGAATGCCTGTAAACTGCCGCCACCGCAATCCACATCGATTGTCTCGCTGCGGATTAGTATAAAAATCATCAAATTAATCGGTTTTCAGTATTGCTGACATGCTGATATTTTGCAGAGGAAATTTCTTATGAATAAATACGTTACTGCACTATTATTTCATGGCACTGTTGCTTTTATCACACTAAGTTCCTGCGTTGCCCTAGCGGGAACAGGCAATGCCGTCCACTATCACGACAAGTATCAGGGTAAAAAAACAGCGAATGGTGAAGTTTTTGATCAAAATAAACTGACCGCTGCACATAATAAATTTCCTTATGGATCGCAAGTTAAAGTCACTAATTTAGCAAATAGACAAAGTGTCATCGTCAAAATTAATGACCGCATGGCACAGCATAATCAAAATATCATCGATGTTACAAAACATGCAGCTAAAAAGCTGGGATTTCTGGGAAAAGGGCGTGCGCAGGTCAGCCTTAAAAAGATAAGATAAATATGTCTTAACAGTCTGTTGAAAAACGCTTTTTGGCCTATTTTGAGCGCCGTAGCAACAACCCAGATAGTTTTCGACCTATTAAACAAAACGCATGGACAGATCAATTGCCTGAATATTTTTAGTCAAGCCGCCGACGGAAATCCGATCAACCCCCGTTTCAGCGATCTGGCGCACGTTATTCAGTGTGATATTGCCGGATGCCTCCAAGACGATCCGCTCACTGCTCCGCTGGAGGATCAAAGCAACCGCATCACGCAATTGGCTCAACGTAAAATTATCCAGCAACACCATCGTTGCTCCGGCAGTCAGCGCTTCGTGTAATTCCTGCAGCGATTCCACTTCGATCTGGATAAAAACTTCTGGTGGCGCGATTTCTTGCGCTTTCATCAAAGCCGGTTTGATGCCACCCGCTGCGATGATGTGGTTTTCCTTAATAAGAATGCCGTCATACAGGCCGATGCGATGATTGACACCGCTACCGCAGGTTACCGCGTATTTCTGCGCCAATCGCAAACCTGGCAGGGTTTTTCGCGTATCGACAATATGCGCTTTTGTGCCGGCGATGGCATCGGTAAAGCGTTTGGTGTGTGTCGCTATGGCAGACAGCATCTGCAGAAAATTCAGTGCGGAGCGCTCCGCAGTCAACAGTGCACGGGCTGGTCCTTGGATCGTGCAAAGTTGTTGCCCGGCTTGAACATAATCCCCATCCCGGGCAAGCCAGTCGATCGTTGTTTGCGGCGCCAACGTCAGAAAACAGGTCTCAAACCACTGCATTCCGCACAATACCGCGTTTTCCCTACTGATTACCAACGCGTTTAATTCCTTGTCTTGCGGAATCAATGCAGCCGTCAGGTCGCCCGCACCAATATCTTCCGCTAACGCACGCTTTACATTGTCATTAATTTCATCAAGTAAATTGTTCAATTTCTTTATGCACCCAAGCTGTTCACTTACTATTGTCGAACGGATAGTATATAGGCTCCCGCGACAGTAGGTTGTTAGGAAGGAAATTATATGACTCACGCGATTGATTTGATCATCCACGGCATTGTCACGATACTCGGTGTTGCTATCGTCGTGATGATTATTTTTTGGTTCATCCAGGATGTCACACAGAAAAAGCACACAGTACTACGCAATTATCCTGTCATTGGACGTTTGCGCTATTTTTTCGAAATACAGGGAAAATATTTCCGGCAATATTTCTTTGCCAATGACCGCGACGAAATGCCGTTCAATCGTGCCACGCGCGGCTGGATCTACAAAAATGCCAAGAACAAGGGTAGTTTGGTCGGTTTCGGTTCCACCAATGATTTGCGCCAGCCGGGATCGATCATTTTCGTGAACGCCGCTTTCCCGATTCAGGAAGAAGATCAGTTGCCAACACCTTCATTGCACATCGGTCAGGGCTATTGCGAACATCCTTTTGAGGCCAAATCCATTATTAACATCAGCGCTATGAGCTACGGTGCTATTTCGAAACCTGCCATTCGTGCGCTATCGCTTGGTGCGGCACAAGCGGGTTGCTGGCTGAATACCGGCGAAGGCGGGCTGGCTCCGTATCATCTGGAAGGCGATTGCGATGTGATTATGCAAATCGGCACTGCCAAGTACGGTATTCGCGATGAACACGGCAATTTTTCTACGCAACGCGCTAAAGAATTGAGCAAGGTGGTCAAAGCGTTTGAGATCAAATTGTCGCAAGGCGCAAAACCCGGAAAAGGCGGATTATTGCCCGGCACTAAAGTAGGTAGTGAAGTTGCCGCGATACGCGGTATTCCTGAACATCAGGATTCTATCAGTCCGAATCGCCATAAGGACATTAATAACATCGACGAACTGCTCGATAAAATCAATTACATCCGTGAGCTGACTGGACGTCCAGTCGGTATCAAAACGGCGATCGGCGGATGGAATTTTATCAATGAACTATGTGACAGCATCAATCGCCGTGGACTCGAGTATGCTCCCGATTTTCTGACTATCGACGGCGGTGAAGGCGGCAGCGGCGCCGCACCGCAGACACTGCTTGACCATGTTAGCTTGCCGATTGCGGAAGCCTTGCCGCGCGTGGTGGATGCACTGATTCAGTCCAACCTGAAAAACCGCATTTATGTCGTCGCTGCGGGAAAACTGGTTACTTCCGCGGAAGGTGCTTGGGCACTTTGCGCCGGGGCTGATTTTGTCAATACGGCACGAGGTTTTATGTTCTCATTGGGTTGCATCCAAGCGATGCGTTGCCATCTCAATACTTGCCCTACCGGCATTACAACCCACGATGTACGCTTGCAAAACGGTTTGGTGGTTGAAGAAAAATATCTGCGAGTTGCTAATTATGCCAAGAATGTTAACAAGGAAATTAACATGATTGCTCATTCATGCGGTTTACACCATGCACGACAGTTTAAGCGTGAGCATGTGCGCATCGTTGAAACGGCGGGTAAAAGCGTAGCACTGAATATTTTGTATCCTTATCCCGAACCACAGAAGAAAGAAATATAAGTTATTTCCTTCATTCGGTCGTTTTCCCAAAACGTAATCAACTCTGAATCATCTTTCTGCATCGTTGCGTTTGCTTATTCATCAACTTGCGACAAGCTATTTTCAGAAAACTGCAGATAAAGGGGTGAAAGAGTGCCTAATTGCAGCTTAAGTATAGAAGCCGCCTACCGATAATAGTTCGTCGTCCTTTGAATAGCCCTTACCTAAGTACGAGTCGTTATAAAAATCTCTGTTTCTTGGAAATACTAATAGACAATGTTTCGTTTTTTTATCAATCAAGATGATCGCAGAATTATTACCATCAGTGGATTGACGCTGGTGACTCTCATCTTGTTAACAGGTTTCTCTGTCTATAGGATTATGCAGCCACAGACTGAAGTGATGACGACTTCAGGTTTGCAAGTGGGGCTGGAAAATATGGTCAAGTTGATCGAAAATCAGATTACACATTCCATATCACACACAAAAACAGCATCCACACGCATTTTCCTGATTCAAAGCTTAGAAAAAGCCAATTCGGATGCGCTCAAAGACGAAGGAGTTGTCAATTTAATTAAGTCTTCAGAAAAAATGCTGAAGAATAACTTCTCAGGTATTAGTATCTATGGTCCTGAAGGCAACTTGATACTTAGATCGGGCCTTCATGCCAATTACTCGGATCGCATGATTGAATTAGATACTGGTCCAGATATCCACAGCGATTTGTTGTGGGATGATGGACAATTTGTTGTGCGTAATTCTATGCCCATCTTGAATGATGAAAGTAAATTCATTGGCCGTATCATGACGGAAGAACCGCTGCCCGCTCTCACCAAGATATTTACAGAAATCACTCTGATTGGCATGACAGGTGACTTCCTGCTGTGTGCCCCTGTGAAAGGAAGTAACCTGGAGATGGATTGCTTTCTGCGCGGTTTTGATAGTAATCGTTTTAGACGTATGCAGCGCATCATGGATAACAAACCATTACCAATCCATTATGCGCTAGCAGGGCAAGCTGGTATTAAATTCACCAAAGACTATCGGCAGATTGATGTTGTTGCAGCGCATTCATCCGTTGCCTATGGATTAGGTGCTGTACTCAAGATTAATGAGCACGAGTTATATAGTTATCTGTCGAATCAGATTAAAACGATCTTGCTATATCTGGGGCTGTTTGTCGCATTTGGCATCGTAATTCTGCATTGGCTAACTTTGCCGTTGATTCAAAAATCCATTAAATCCAGAGATGCATTGATAAAAACACATAGAAAGTTAATACAGGCTAGAAACCATACCGAGAAAATTTCTTCTGAGCTGACTGCCTATATCAATGCTATTGGCAAGATTGCTTTAATCTCCTTTATTGATCGTCAAGGGAAGATTATGCAAGTCAATGATAAGTTGTGTGAAATCAGCGGTTATTCTCAAGAAGAACTGATAGAACAGGATCATCGCTTATTGAGTTCACAGATTCATCCCGAATCATTTTTTGTTGACATGTGGGCGACCATTACCAAAGGTGAGGTCTGGCATCAGGAAGTCTGTAACCGCAATAAAGCAGGAACACTCTATTGGGTGGATTCAGCAATCATATCGATTGTAAGTTCCCCTGAAAAAACAGATTGTTATTTGTCGATCAGTGTCGATATTACCGCACACAAACAAAAAGACCGTGGCTTGAGCGAACGGCTTAAAGAAAGTAATTGTCTGCAAATAATCAGAAGTTATATGGGCCAAGATCTAAGTACAAAAAAGATATGCCAAAACATATTGGAATCCCTCGTGCTGGCCTTATATTTTCCTGAAATGGCTGTTGCCATGATTGAACTGGGAAACAAGCGAATTACTACAGCGGAGTATCATGAAGACCTGCGCAACGAAATCAGCGCAAAAATTATGTCGAATGGAGAAGTGTGTGGATTGTTAAAGGTATCTTACTTGCAAGACTTGCCATTCACATTTCCCTATGAACAGAATCTGATTGACACCATTGCACATGACCTAGGTCGTTGGTACGAACGCAAAGAAGCTGAGCGGCGCATTATCCAAATGGCAACACATGACGCATTAACAGGTTTGCCCAATCGGCATTTGCTACAGGATCGCATCGAACAAGCATTGGTTCATGACACACGCCATCAAAGGCAAATGGCTGTGTTATTTATCGACCTGGATCATTTCAAAACTATCAATGACTCATTAGGCCATGACATCGGTGATCTGTTATTAAAAGCGGTAGCCAAGCGATTGTCGGCTTGTGTCCGCAGCGAAGACACCGTTGCGCGCCAGGGCGGCGATGAATTTATTGTGGTGCTGAATTCTATTGCGGAGTCTCTGGATGCGGCAAAGGTGGCCCAAAAAATTCTGGATGCGATGATACAACCTTACCATATCCATGAAAACGAGCTACATATCTGCGGCAGCATTGGCATTGCGGTATTCCCGGATGATGGAACCAATGCGGAGACATTATTAAAGAACAGTGATGTTGCCATGTACTATGCTAAAGAAAATGGACGCAATAATTATCAGTTCTTTACCGATGAGCTCAACAAATCTGCTCACGAGCGGCATACCCTCGGTCTTGATTTGCGCCATGCGTTAGAGCGTGGCGAACTGGTTCTATACTACCAGCCTGTCATGGATATGCCCGATCATCAACTTTATAGTGTGGAGGCACTGTTGCGTTGGCGGCACCCTGAGCATAAATTGATTTCTCCGGATAAATTTATTAGCTTGGCGGAGGAAACCGGACTAATTATTCCGATAGGCGAATGGGTTCTAAAAACAGTCTGTATACAAATCAAAACGTGGCGGAATCAGGGTTACACTGTTCCAAGGGTGGCCATTAATCTGTCAGGAAGACAGTTTCGGGATAAAGATTTAACAAAAAATATTGCTCGCATATTGAATGAAACCGGGGTGGAAGCAAAATATATCACCCTGGAAATCACCGAAAGTATGCTGATCGATAACATTGAGAAAGTCGTAGAGACACTTAAATGCTTGAGTGAAATGGGCATACATATCTCAATTGATGACTTTGGTACTGGTTATTCAAGCCTCAGTTATCTGAAACGTTTCCCAATTCATACGCTAAAAATAGATCGCACATTCGTTCGTGACATCGTAACCGATAAGAGCGATCACACGATTGTCGCTGCTATCATTGCAATGGCACACAGTCTGGAGATGGATGTCATTGCAGAAGGTATCGAAACAGAAGAACAGCTTAATCTATTAATCGCACAAAAATGCAATCACTATCAAGGTTATTATTTCAGCAGACCGGTACCTGTTTCTGAAATCGAGAGCATGTTAAAGAAATTCATACCAGAAATAAGTAAAGTACACGCACTTCGCATAGCAAAATAATCCGCTCTTGAAATTCCGGTATCCGCCCCCCACGTAGGAGCCAATAATATATGGAGGGAGAATTTCATGCGTTTTGACAAACTAACCACCAAATTTCAACAAGCCTTTGCGGATGCTCAGAGTATCGCTGTCGGTCAGGATAATCCGGTAATTGAACCGCAACATTTACTATTGGCGCTCCTGCAGCAGGAGGATGGCAGTACACTCTCTTTACTGCAACGTTCTGGCGTCAATACCGTTCCATTGTTGGAGAGTATTAAGCAAAGCGTGCAGCGTCTACCGAAAGTAGATCACTCGGGCGGAGAAGTTACTATTTCTCGTACGTTGAATAACCTATTGAATCTGGCAGACAAAGAAGCGCAGAAGCGCAACGATCAGTTTATTGCTTCAGAGATGTTTCTTTTGGCAATCCTGCAGGATAAGGGCGAAATTGCTACATTACTCAAGCAGCATGGTGCCAATTACACAGCTTTGGAAAAGGCCATCAATGCGATACGAGGTGGCGAACAAGTCAGCAGCGCTGAAGCAGAAGGCAGTCGCGAAGCTTTGAAAAAATATACCCTGGATCTGACCGAACGTGCGCGCCAGGGAAAATTGGATCCGGTTATCGGACGCGATGACGAGATTCGCCGTGCGATTCAAGTTTTGCAGCGGCGCACTAAAAATAATCCTGTATTGATAGGTGAGCCGGGTGTCGGCAAAACCGCCATTGTTGAAGGCTTGGCGCAGCGTATTATCAATGGCGAGGTACCTGAAAGCTTGAAAGATAAACGTGTGCTCTCTTTGGATATGGCCGCACTTCTGGCAGGTGCCAAATATCGCGGCGAATTTGAGGAACGCTTGAAGTCAGTGCTGAAAGAACTCGCACAAGACGAAGGAAAAACCATTGTGTTCATTGATGAGTTGCACACCATGGTGGGTGCAGGTAAAGCAGAAGGTGCAATGGATGCGGGCAATATGTTAAAGCCCGCATTGGCCCGCGGTGAGTTGCACTGTGTCGGTGCCACCACTTTGGATGAGTATCGCAAGTATATTGAGAAAGATGCTGCGCTGGAGCGACGTTTCCAAAAAGTATTGGTGGGAGAACCTACTGTGGAAGCTACCATCGCGATCCTGCGTGGCTTACAGGAAAAATACGAGGTGCATCATGGTGTTGATATCACCGACCCTGCAATTGTCGCTGCCGCGGAATTATCCAATCGCTATATCACCGATCGTTTTTTGCCTGACAAGGCCATTGATCTAATCGATGAAGCCGCAGCGCGCATTCGTATGGAGATTGACTCCAAACCCGAAGCACTGGATAAGTTGGATCGACGCCTGATACAGCTCAAAATCGAACGTGAAGCAATAAAAAAAGAAAAAGATGAAGCTTCGCAGAAACGTCTGCAATTACTTGAAGATGAGATCAAACAGAAAGAACGTGAATATGCTGATTTAGATGAGATCTGGAAAACTGAAAAATTCCATGTGCAAGATTCCCAGCAAATCAAGGAAGAGATGGAAAAGATTAAACTGGAAATAGAAGCGGCCACTCGCAAAGGTGACTGGCAAAAAGTCTCGGAACTGCAATATGGTCGCCTTCCACAACTGGAAGCGCAATTGCAATCCCAACTTAGCGATCAAAAACAGAAAAGCGGAGGAACTGAATCAGGCTCTGCCGCCGCACCTAAGTTACTGCGCACTCAAGTTGGCGCTGAAGAAATCGCGGAGGTGGTATCGCGTGCTACCGGTATTCCTGTGTCTAAAATGATGCAAGGTGAACGTGAAAAATTGTTGTTGATGGAACAAAAATTACATGACAGGGTAATCGGCCAGGATGAAGCGGTACGCTTGGTATCCGATGCGATCCGTCGTTCTCGTGCTGGCTTGGCTGACCCTAATCGTCCTTATGGATCATTCCTGTTTCTGGGGCCAACCGGTGTAGGTAAAACTGAATTATGTAAGGCGTTAGCCGGATTTTTATTTGATTCAGAGGATCATTTAATACGTATCGACATGTCCGAGTTTATGGAAAAACACTCGGTAGCACGCTTGATCGGCGCACCGCCCGGCTATGTCGGCTATGAAGAAGGCGGTTATTTAACTGAGCTTGTACGCAGAAAGCCTTACGCCGTCATTTTGCTGGATGAAGTGGAAAAGGCACATCCGGATGTATTCAATGTCCTGCTGCAAGTTCTGGATGATGGTCGTATGACGGATGGTCAGGGGCGTACCGTCGATTTCAAGAATACGGTGATTGTCATGACATCCAACTTGGGCTCGCAAATGATTCAGGAAATGTCCGGCAGTCCATATGAATCGATCAAGTATGCGGTGATGGGTGAAGTAAAAGCCCATTTCCGCCCTGAATTTATTAATCGTATTGATGAAGTCGTGGTGTTTCATGCTTTGGATCAAAAACATATCCATTCAATTGCGAAGATACAGCTTCAATATCTTGAAGCCAGACTGGCCAAACTGGAAATGAAACTTGAGGTTAGCGATGCAGCATTATCCGTGATTTCTCAAGCTGGCTTTGATCCAGTATTCGGTGCGAGACCTTTGAAGCGCGCGATCCAAGCTCAAATTGAAAATCCACTCGCAAAAGAGATCCTGGAGGGTAATTTTGTTGCCAAAGATACGATTAAAGTTGATTATAGCGATGACAAAATCATTTTCTCTAAAATGAATGGATAGAACATTGATATCGATTGATTAAAACATAGCGTCCCAGCGAGATTCGGGTAAAATATATTTTTTTTACTGGATAAGTTGTCATGTTTAAAGGTAGCTTGGTTGCCATCGTTACTCCGATGGATGAAGAGGGGGGATTAGATCTGGAACGTTTCCGCTCTCTTCTCGATTTTCATATAGACCAGGGTACCGATGGTGTGGTGGTAGTTGGCACTACAGGCGAATCTCCAACTGTGGATTTTGAAGAACACCATCTACTCATGCGCACTGCGGTGGATCACGTTGCTGGACGTATACCGGTCATTGCAGGTACTGGTGCTAACTCAACCCGTGAAGCGATTGATTTATCGATTTACGCAAAAAATGCTGGAATAGATGCTTGCCTTTCAGTTGCCCCTTATTACAATAAGCCCACTCAGGAAGGGCTATATCAGCACTTTAAGGCAATTGCGGAGGCGGTTGAAATTCCGCATATCTTATATAACGTTCCCGGCAGGACCGTTGCAGATATCCACAACGATACCGCGTTACGCTTGGCACAGATTCCCAATATTGTGGGTATCAAAGATGCAACCGGCGATATTGGACGAGGCTCTGATTTATTAACGCGCGCGCCAGCGGGTTTTTCCATCTATAGCGGAGACGATGTCAGTGCATTGGCACTGATGTTATTAGGTGCGCATGGCGTTATTTCAGTTACAGCAAATGTGGCTCCCAGAATAATGCACGACATGTGCATGGCCGCATTTGCTGGCGATCTGAAAACCGCTCGAGCACTCAATGATCAGCTGCTACGTTTACATATCGATCTATTTGTCGAAGCTAATCCGATTCCTGTGAAATGGGCTGTTGCACAAATGGGCTTAATGGGTCTCGGAATTCGCCTTCCCCTCACGCCATTATCTGCTCAATATCATCAGCTGATTCGCGAAGCCATGCGATCGGCCAATATCCGTGATTTGAAGGAGTAAGATGTCAAAAATGAAATGGCGGAAAGTAACTATACCGTCACTGGTATTGGCGTTTTCATTGACAAACACGGGCTGTAAGACGCTCGATCTGTTTCCTGAAACCAAGAGTATTGATTACAAATCGGCTGGAAAACTACCACCCCTGGATATTCCGCCCGATCTAATTCAACCTGCTATTGATGAGCGCTACTCGATTCCTGAGTCCAATTCGTCTAGTAGTAGCACAACGTTTTCTGCTTATAATAACGAACGTGGCGGACAGTCGAAGGCTGGTACGTCTTCCTTTATACCATCATCGATTCAGAATGTACATATTGAGCGCGCCGGAACGCAACGTTGGCTGGTTGTCCCTCAATCGCCTGAAATGGTGTGGCCGGTAGTCAAAGAATTCTGGCAAGAATTGGGTTTTCTGATTAAAGTGGAAGTTCCTGAAACAGGTATTATGGAAACCGACTGGGCGGAAAATCGGGCCAAGATTCCTCAAGATCCTTTGCGAACCATTCTTTCGACCTTTCTGGACAGCATTTATTCAACTGCTGAGCGCGATAAATTCCGGACCCGTCTGGAACGGAATGAACTAGGCAACACCGAGATATATATCAGTCATCGCGGTATGAATGAGGTGCTGGAAGGGGGCAGTCTTAACCGCACCATCTGGCAGCCTCGACCTGCTGATCCTGATTTGGAGGCTGAAATGCTATCCCGGCTGATGATGCGTTTTGGTGTAGCAGAAGAACAAGCCAAGTTGGAATTGACTGCAGGTAGAAGCACCACGCAAGAGCGTGCCTACATTGATAGGGAAACAGGAAACACACTGATCATCAATGAAGCGTTTGACAGATCATGGCGACGCGTCGGGCTGGCGCTTGATCGCATCGGTTTTACCGTTGAGGACCGTAATCGGGTAGAAGGTGTTTATTTCGTTCGCTATGTTAATCCTGATAACGATAGTAAGAAAAAAGGCGATGGCGAAGGTATTCTGTCGGGAATTATGTTCTGGCGTAGTGATGATGATAAGACAGATACAAAAGCTGCAAAATACCGCATACACGTTGATAATACCGGAACCAATACCAGCAAGGTTACTCTGCTTAATGATGATGGAACGGCAATAAATTCTGCTACTACTAGTCGTATTTTGAAGCTATTACACGAACAACTTAAATAGCAGAGGAAAGTAAGCTGACCTAAACTTACCGGAAAGATAGCTGAGTATTTTATTTTCTCCTTGTAGTAGTCTAGAGTAAGGCGAACTTTCAATAACTCAAGTCAACTACGTTAGAAATGAATTTGTAAATTTAAAAAACAAAACCGCCTTGAAAGGCGGTTTTTTTATTAATTCCTCAAACAGAGGGATTACTTTTTGCTATCTGCCTCTCCACCGCTCATGATTTTTTCATAGTTTGCTTTTTCGGTTTCAGGCAGCGCTTGGCTAGGTTTGCCACCGCACGCAGACAATGTTAGAAGAGCCAATAAAAATGCAGTTAGAAGAGTATATTTCATTGTGTAATTTTCCTTATAAAAAAGTTCTCTTTTTCTTAACTATTAGTTAAAAAAATGAGTATATAACGAACTTAACCAATCATTCAAGCAAGTTTTTGTTTTTGGTTTAACTGAGAAGTTCTTCATATTTACCTTCGGTATATCAATTGAAATAGATAACGATATACATATTTCCTCTTATGAAATCTATTCGATTGATGCAATACAGGACTCAGGAAGCGCGGGAACGCTCGAAGGAAATATGATTATCGGCCTTGAGGATGTGGCGGAAGGTTAAACTCTGAGCGCATCATACTTCCTTGTTTAGAATCTCAGTCAGCGTTCGAGATACGCCTGTGTGCCAATCGGGCAGATTTAAATTAAATTGCTTTTCCAGCAGGCAAGCATTTAAGCGTGAATTTAGCGGGCGTTTTGCAGGCAACGGAAAATCACAGCTTGCTATGGGTAACAGGGCATCCAACTGAGTCTTCAATGAAAAATTTTCTTGCCTCGCATGTTCCAAGATAAAACGAGCAAATTCATACCATGAAGTATATCCTTTAGCTACCAAGTGATATAAGCCGGAGACCTTATGCTGATGCCTCAATGAAAGCAATGCGCAGGCAGTAATATCCGCAATCAATTCCGCACCGGTGGGCGAACCAATCTGATCATTGACAATTGTTAACTTGTCGCGTTGCTGTGCTAAACGTAGTATCGTTTTAATGAAATTATTGCCATGCGTTGCATAAACCCAACTGGTACGGAATATTAAATGCGAGCATCCAGACGCAACAATATTGTTTTCACCTTCCAGTTTGGTTTTTCCATATACATTGATGGGATCCGTTGCATCTGTTTCAAGGTGCGGTTGCTCACCACCGCCGTTAAAAACATAATCTGTGGAATAATGAACCAGCCAAGCATTCAATTGCTTTGCTTCTTGCGCAAGCACGCCAGGGGCTTGAGCATTTAAGATATGCGCTAATTCCGTTTCATTTTCAGCTTTATCGACAGCAGTATAGGCGGCGGCATTGACAATGATATCGGGTGCAATTCTCCGTATCGTTTGTCGTATGCCCGCAAAATTAGCAAGATCACCGCAATACTCGTTATCCATTGAATTTAATGCAATTAGTTCACCTAAAGGTGCTAAGCTTCGCTGCAGCTCCCATCCTACCTGACCATTTTTACCGAATAGCAAAATTCTCATTGCGATGACTGCGACTCAGCGTAATTCTTTTCCAGCCATTCCCGGTATGCGCCAGTTTGAACATCAGCAATCCATTGCCGGTTTTCCAAGTACCAATGAATAGTTTTACGGATCCCTGTTTCAAAAGTCTCCGCCGGTTTCCAGTTCAGCTCGCGTTCAATTTTGGTGGCGTTGATGGCATAACGACGATCGTGCCCTGGCCGGTCTTTGACGTAAGTGATCAGATGATGAAACATAGAATCTGGATATAACTCTTTCAATAAATCACAAATTGTTTGCACAATTTCAATGTTGGGTTTCTCATTCCAGCCGCCAATATTGTAGGTTTCTCCCGGATCGCCTACTGCTAAAACACGGCGAATCGCACTGCAGTGATCAGTCACGTATAGCCAGTCACGAACTTGCAGGCCATCGCCGTATACCGGTAAAGATTTCCCTGTTAACGCATTAACAATCATCAGAGGGATCAGTTTTTCTGGGAATTGAAAAGGACCATAATTATTCGAGCAATTTGTAGTCAGTACAGGCAGGCCGTAGGTATGGTGATAGGCTCGTACCAAGTGATCACTGGAAGCTTTGCTGGCTGAATAAGGGCTATTGGGTTCATAGCGATGTTCCTCAGTAAATGCGGGTTCATTCTGGATCAACGAACCATACACTTCGTCGGTTGAAACATGGAGAAAGCGGAAATTTTGTTTGGCGGCTGTTTCGAGTGCGTTCCAGTAAGCACGCGTCGCTTCCAATAAGCGAAATGTGCCCAGAATATTGGTTTGAATAAAATCTTCCGGACCATGGATTGAACGATCTACATGACTTTCAGCGGCGAAATTAATAATGGCCCGAGGCTGATACTGAGCCAATAATCGTGAAACGAGTTCGATGTCTCCGATATCCCCATGCACAAAAATATGTCTTGGGTTTCCCGTTAATGAGGACAGGTTTTGCAAATTACCCGCATAAGTTAATTTATCAAGATTTACAATTTTTTCATCAGATTGCGCTAGCCAATCCAGAATAAAATTACTTCCAATAAATCCCGCGCCACCCGTGACCAGAATCATGAAGCTTCCTTAGAGAATAAATTGATTGTATTAATGATCTTTAAAGTTCCTATTGTTTTTAAAATTACATAACCTACTCTTACCCAGGATTCCAGATAGGTAGCGTTCCCAGTTCACCGGATTTTACTTGAAATTCACAGTCAATGCCGATTCCCGGTACCCATATGAGCTTATCATCACAAAACAGCAACGGCATCATAGTACGCTCCCACGGTGGTATCGAAGCTTCTTGTAATAGGTTCTTTAAACTTCGTCGCGGACGGTTGCAAGCCGGTGTAAAACGTTCTCCCCCGCTACGCGAACGCACAGTCATTATTTTATTTAATATCTTCTGTTGATCGATACCTTGGTTTGCTGCCTGGATAAAACGAATGGTCCCGTTTACATGTTGGAGTGTTAAAAACGCTTCTCCGCGCCATATGTATTGATATTGTTCGGATTGCTCTGAGAGTTTTTTTCTGGATAATATGTAGACAGCACCTTGATAACAACGAATTTCAGTATTGCCAAAACTGATATGAAATTGATTATCCGAGGATAGCGATAAAAGCTGATGCAAAGTTTCTTCTAATTTCACCGTGCTGGGGAGGCTTGCACCCTGTTGCAACAAAGTATAGCGAAAAAGATTTTTGGCGCGCGGAAAACTCAGTTGGCGCAGACCATCGATTTGAAGCCTACCGGAAACAAGGCAGTGTTCACTATCCATCACAGCTAATTCATCCAATAACAACGATGCTTCGGACAAGTGGCGACTGGTACGTAACAGCGTTTGAGGATAATTGGGATATCGTTCTCTCAATACCGGTAGAATGTCATGACGCAGAAAATTTCTATCGAAAGTAATACTGTCGTTACTTTCATCGTTGATCCAATTCAATTTGTTTTGCCGTGCATAGGATTCGATTCTGCTACGAGAAACTTCCAGTAGCGGCCGCAGTATCTGCGGTGCATTATCAGAGGATTGTTTTCTCACAACCGGCATGGCACTTAACCCTTTAATGCCTGCACCACGAAATAATTGTAATAACAATGTTTCGGCTTGATCGTCCAAATGCTGCGCGAGCACCACATAGTCAGCTTGTACGTGATTAAAAATGCGATAGCGTTCGTCGCGAGCAACCGCTTCAAGGCTTATGCCGGATTCTTTGGAGATGTGTATATATGCAACGTGGATAGAAATGCCATAAGCGTTACAAAGATCACAGCAAAATCTGCTCCACAGTACTGCATTGCGGCTGATGCCATGATTAACATGCACTGCGGAAAGCGTAAATTGCATTTGCTTGGATAGCGTAACAAGTACATGCAGTAATACGATCGAGTCTATGCCACCACTCAAGGCAATCGTTAAATGACTACCTTGTTTAATATGTGCCAGTAATACTTTTTGAGTATCACATACCAGACTATTCGACTTTGACTTCCTTATATGAGCCATATGCCATGAGCCGCTCGATGCGTTTTCCCAGAAGTGTCTCGGTAGAATGATCTTGAAGCTTGCGGAGCGATTCCTGTAAAACGATTTTTACCGATTGCATCACTGCCGGATAATCGCGATGCGCTCCGCCAATGGGTTCAGTAATAATACTATCGATCAAATTCATTGCTTTCAGCCGATCGGCGGTAATACCCATAATTTCTGCGGCTTCCGGTGCTTTATCTGCACTTTTCCATAGAATAGAAGCGCAACCTTCAGGAGAGATGACGGAATAGGTGGCATATTGCAACATGTGTATCACATCACCGACAGCTACCGCCAAGGCACCACCGGAGCCGCCTTCGCCAATAATGATGCAGATCACGGGCACTCTTAATTCTGCCAGGACATAAAGATTCTTACCAATGGCTTCAGATTGTCCTCGTTCTTCTGCGTCGATACCCGGATAGGCGCCCGGCGTATCAATAAAAGTAATCAGCGGGATGGAAAATTTCTCGGCCAAGCGCATTAAGCGCAGCGCTTTACGATAGCCTTCCGGCTTCGGCATGCCAAAGTTACGATAAATTTTTTCCCGGGTATCGCGCCCTTTCTGATGACCGATAATCATAACGGTTTGGCCGTTGAAACGTGCCAAACCGCCCACAATCGCATGATCGTCAGAGAAATTTCGGTCACCGTGCAATTCTTCGAAATCTGTGAATAGATACTCTATATAGTCCAGCGTATAAGGGCGCTGCGGGTGCCGGGCGACTTGCGAAATTTGCCACGGGGTCAATTTTGCATAGACATTTTTTGTGAGTGATTGGCTTTTTGCCTGTAATCGTGTGATTTCAGATGAAATGTCCAATGCAGAGTCATCTTGAGCAAAGCGTAGCTCATCTATTTTTGATTCAAATTCTGCAATATTTTGTTCAAATTCCAGAAAAGTGATTTTCATGTAGACTAAGATATAATCCTAAAACCGTGATGATACAGGATTTGTAGGTAAATCTGCAGGGCAGAGTTAATCAAAATGATGTCAATCCTGAGCTAGCATCTTAAATTGCGAGTAACACTCGCTTGGTCGATTGATGTTAATTTTTGTGCAATGCAGTATCGGACTTCATTAACTCAACGAGGGATTTCTTATGAAACGACGCACCTTTCTACAAGGAATAAGTGTAGCTACTGCATTACCCGCGCTTTCATTTTTGTTACCAACGCAATTGGTCGCGGGTGATATTAATCCGCAAACTGCAATCGAGCCACTCAACAAACCCCGTGAAGCATGGCGTGAATTGGTTTCGCCGGAAGCCTATCGGGTTTTATTTGAAGAGCATACAGAGGAACCTGGAAGTAGCGAATTAAATCATGAGCATCGGGCAGGGACTTTTATCTGTGCTGCATGCTATTTGCCGCTGTTTGAAAGTCAGCATAAGTATGAAAGCGGGACTGGATGGCCGAGCTTTACACAGCCTATTCCGGGACATATGGGGACAAGACGCGACTTTAAGTTGATTTTTCTGCGTACTGAATATCACTGTATACGATGCGGAGGTCATCAGGGACATGTCTTCAAAGATGGACCGCCACCGCGAGGTGAGCGCTGGTGTAATAACGGACTGGCGCTAAAGTTTGTACTGGAAACCGATCAACTGCCGACACCGAGAGGGTGAGCATATGTGGACGTGGCTTTGTCGAGGGCATTTTATGATTGTCTTATTGCTGTCCATATTGATATTGAGTGCCTGCCAGCAAATGAATACACCCATCGCGGAATCAGCAACTGCAAAGGTACCCAGCGAGAATCTGGAGGTAGCAATTTTTGCCGGCGGTTGTTTTTGGTGCACTGAGTCTGATTTTGACAAAATACCCGGAGTCGTTTCGACCACATCGGGCTATATTGGCGGTACAGTGATAAATCCAACGTATGAACAAGTATCCGCCGGAAGAACTGGGCATGTGGAAGCTGTGCAAGTTCATTTTGATAAGTCAAAAACCAGTTTTTCTCAGTTATTGACAGCATATTGGTTAACGATCGATCCGCTGACACCTGACCAACAGTTTTGCGATATTGGCTCGCAATATCGCAGTGTGATTTTTTACCTTAATCCTGACCAAAAAGAATTGGCAGAAACTTCAAAAAAGGCAATGGAAACATCCAGTCGATTTGCTCAGCCTATCGTGACGGAAATTCTACCCGCCTCCGAATTTTACCGTGCCGAAGAATATCATCAGGATTATTACATCAAGAATCCACTTCGCTATGGGTATTACCGGAAAAACTGTGGACGTGATAAACGTCTGGAAGAATTGTGGGGAACAAAACATTAATAAAATACAAGCTATCGCTTTGGGGGGGATCACACTCAAAGATTTTTTACGTGATTATTGGCAAAAGCGGCCTTTGTTGATAAGAAATGCTTTACCCGGTTTTGACGGTTTGTTAACACCCGATGAATTGATGAGATTGGCATGTGATGAAGATGCGCAATCCCGTCTTGTTGTTCAGAAAAAGGGTAAATGGCATCTCAAGCATGGCCCGTTCAGCGACAATGATTTGGCAAGGTTGCCTAAAAAGCAATGGACGCTGCTCGTACAGGATGTGAACCATTTTCTCCCATCCGCGCGTGATTTGTTATCAAGATTTCGTTTTATACCCCATGCTCGCCTAGATGATTTAATGGTGAGTTTTGCGCCTAAAGGCGGTGGAGTCGGGCCACATTTTGATTCCTATGATGTGTTTTTATTACAAGGGATGGGATCCAGGCGCTGGCAAATATCCGCACAACAGGATGATCAATTCATTGCTGATGCGCCACTTAGAGTTTTGAGGAATTTTCAACCCGAACAGGAATGGGTGCTGGAAGCTGGCGATATGCTATATCTGCCACCTCATTATGCACATAATGGTATTGCGGAAGATGATTGTATGACCTATTCCATTGGTTTTCGTGCGCCGAGTCATCATGAGTTGATAACGCAATTTCTTAATTATCTACAAGATAATGTTGCGATGGAAGGCAGGTATTCCGATCCCGACTTACAATTGCAACTTCATTCGTCAAAAATCAGTGCAGCAATGCAGTCTCAGGTGAATTCGATATTGAAGAAAATTAAATGGAACCGCAGCGATATCGAAGATTTTCTGGGTATTTATCTTTCAGAGCCTAAAACGCATGTTTTTTTTGAACAGCCTGCGAAGCCTTTGACACCCAACATATTTCAGCAGAAGATTAAAAAGAATGGTGTGCAGCTTAACTTGAAAAGTAGAATGTTAAGCGGTAATAACAAGATTTTTATAAATGGTGAAGTCTATAAAGTAAGTACTAATACATACAAAGAACTCATTAAGCTTGCTGACGATCAGGAGCTTCTGCCATTTTATGAAATTGGGAGTGAGGCTAAAAAAGTCCTTTATCAATGGTATGTTAGCGGTTACATTATGAATAAGAATTAAGCGAATAACAAACCGACATTTGATATTTTATAGATTTCTCTAATTTTTCTGGACAGTATTATTGTATTCTGGTATTAAGGTTATGGTCATTTATTATTTCTGAATGACCAATGAGCTGTTTTACATAATTTATTTTTCGTCAAAAAAATTTTTTGAATATAGGAGATAAAGAATATGAAATACTCTCTATTGATTGCTGCTCTTTTAGCGACTTTTTTAGTTGGTTGCGGCGAGCCAAAACCAGGTCAATATCCACCCAGTTTTATGGATGATCGTGAAGGTACACCTAAATAATGAAATATTGGTTTATTTTTAGTTTAAAAAAACCGTCCGTTACAGGGCGGTTTTTTTTGGGGTATTTAAAACCGTAGATTGCCAAGTAATATTTTTTATTTGTGCGTCAGATAGAAGGATGTTGGACATATCCAGCTTTACACTTTGTGGCTATTTAATCTTAATCATTTGACTCAAATTTGTATAATCAAACTACTTCGATTATGCTATTACACACAAGTAAACAGAAAAATACGGAGATCAAATGATTAAATTTTCACTACTAGCCACTGCATTTGCAATATTAGTATTAACTGCTTGTGAAGGAAAGAAAAGTTTGGACGGTTACCCGATGGATAAACCGCCTCCATCAGCTTATGCACCGAGAGATTCTGAACCTACTCCTGACAAACCCTGAGAACTTCTAAATATTGCCACTTAAGAGTAGCGGAAGGCGCTGAGTTGCTGGAATTGCGATAGATATTGCTGGATCAATAGATATTCTGTTCTGTTTGGTTGAAAAGATGGCTTGTCTGTTTGCAGAGAAACAGTTTGGTGATTGTATTCAGAAAAGGCACTCTAATATACCAATCCGATTGGTGATGGGAATACTGTCTGAAGCCAGCAATTCAGCGAATCGAATGAAGCAGCGGTAGCGGTGGCTTACTGAAAAGATTTCTTTATTGGCGATAAAAACGCGGCTGAATCAAGCGAAATAACTGAGGATTGCTTTGCTAAAGTGGGTTGAACAGTCTCAAGATGTGTGTTCTTGATGAACACTACATGTCGTGTACTGCACGTGCGGCAAATGTAATGAGCTAAGCGTGAATAACAGTGATATAGATCTACCTTGGAAGAGTGATTCGTGACATTGAACTGAGCTATCATCAATTTCCTAAATCATTGTCGGCTTTATTGGCTGCTGGGATTGCCAAAAGAATTTACGCATAGCAACATAATGATAAGCGCGCGGAAGGCGCGGAGTGTACGCAGCGTATATACCCCCGGGAAGTGAAAGCATAAGTGTGTAAGCGCTATGAACTTGGCGTTAAGGTTTGTTATGGTGAGTGTATTTGTTTAGTCGAGGGATGCTAATAGGTTGTTGAAAAATGCTTTCTAAGATCCGGTACAAGGCGAAAACAGGCGAGAAAGTGCAGTTTGTGCATAATCAATGAGCATTCTTGGTCTGTTTTTAACACTGTAGGCAACGCAAATAGTTTTTCAACGGCCTGTTAAAGAGATTGTCACGATGGCTTTCTTGGAGACTGTTCAAATTTGCATCTGTTTTTCTGCTTTTATCAAGAAGATTTCAGTTATTATTCCATTAGTCGTAGTTATTTCTTTCGTTGATACTGCACGATATAACTTATGTATAGATTTTTCCTGCTTATTTTTGCCATAATTAATCTTGTTGTTGTTTCTGCTATTCGCGCCGAAACATGGGTGCTTCCGCCTCATGATGTTGATATTTTTGGTCAAATACGAACTACTCACGCAAGTCGTGAAGAGACGCTACTGGATATAGCACGTCAATACGATATTGGTCAGATTGAAATTCTGCTAGCCAATCCAACTGTTGATCGATGGTTACCCGAAGATGGTGCAAAAGTTATTTTACCAAGTCGATATATAATCCCTCATGCTGATCGCAAAGGCTTGGTACTTAATTTACCCGAAATGAGAATTTATTACTTCCCCGAACCTGTCAGAGGGGAGAAGCCTATGATTATTACGCACCCAGTAGGGATTGGTCGAATGGATTGGGTGACTCCATTGGGCGTGTCAAAGATAGTTGATAAAAAGAAAGATCCAACTTGGACACCGCCGAAATCACTACAAATGGATCGAATAGCTAATGGAGAACAACCTTACCCCAGTGTGGTGCCGCCTGGCCCTACTAATCCCTTGGGGCGGCATGCAATGCGTTTAAGTATCGGTGGCGGTAGCTATCTGATACATGGAACAATCAAACCATTCGGTGTTGGAATGCGTGTTTCAGCCGGATGTGTTCGCATGTACCCTGAAGATATCGAAGCACTATTTGATAAGATTCCATTAGGAACACAAGTGCAGATCGTTAATCAGCCTATTAAAGTCGGCTGGCTGCTTGACTCATTGTTTATTGAACTGCACCCACCATTAGAAGAAGATGAAGAGAAGTTTGCTAACTACAAACAAATGACAGTAAATGCTATCAATGATTTTCTTGCATTAAAAGGTAGTAAGAAAAATATAACTGAGGATTTTGAAATTGATCAAGAGGTTTTAAGAAAAGCAATCATTGAGAAAAATGGAATACCGGTTTTAATCTCACGCTCACGCCATCAAATTCAATTCCATACACAGAATAATTAAAGAGTGAAATGGGGTATTATAGTAAGGGTGACTCATAAAAAAGCCCCTCAAATGAGGGGCTTTTTCAATTCTTACTGTGATACTAACTGATTACTTATGCATTGCTTTTTTAAACATACGATCAATTTTTGATTCTGTTTCTATTGAACGATTGTTTGCTTCATTAGCAATACGTACTGCATCGTTTGCTTTAGCGCTTGCAGCGGCTGCTTCTGCTTTAGCTGCAGCCGCGTCAGCTGCAACAGCATTAACTTTAGTCTGTAATTCTTCTAATTGACTTGTGGTTGCACAACCTGTTAATCCAATAAAAGCACCTGTTATTGCTGCCAGTGTTAAAACGCGAACTGGATGCTTGATTTTTTCTTTCATTCCGATCTCCTCAGTGTTTATTCTATTTAATGCTTTAATGCGCATAAACATCCGCCACTTTACTAGCTACTGATACCTAGATATCAGCAACTTGTTGGAATCTTATCTGATTTTTTCTGCAAAATAAATGGATTCTGTGACAAATTTACAAAAATGCTCATCCCATGACAACAGATTATTCTGTAACTATATGACATGAATAAATATTTGTTTCGAGCACTCAATTCAAGCATTTAGCAACATATTGAATGATATCAATAGACTGGCTATTCGAGTTTTTAGCGAATATTTACTAAGATACCGGGTTTTATCCATTTGCCAAGTTGATCAATCTGCTCATTAGTGAGTGCAATACAGCCATTCGTCCAGTTGTATTTATGATGAATATCTTGATCGCCCCTGCCAATTCCATGTATTCCAATGTGGCCACCCAGTGGTGTATTCTGAGGTGGCGTCTTTCCCAAATTCTTTGCTTCTAGAATTGATAACCAAATTTCTTCAGAAATTCTGTTTTCATCGAGTGCACGTTTAGCTGTATCGAGATTTGGATAATCCAAGCCAAAAAAACGATAATAGCGGCTTTTTTCATTGACCCAACCGACTCTGAATCTACCTAACGGTGTTTTGTCGTCTTTTGTCATCTTGGACCAAGTAGTGCCATAGCGCCCGATAGCTACATTCTTAAATACAGCTTGAATAGTGCTACCTTGCATCACCGATAACGTGTGTTCAATGGTATCAACATCAATCCATATTCCATTATCGGCTCGAACAGGGTTGTGTAATGCTGATAGACCAAACATTCCAACCAAAAAAAATATCGAATAATGAATAAAAGAATTTTGCTTGGTCACTTTTAGATCATCAATAGTTAAGACGGCTAATTATGTCATAATTTCAGTATCTGGAAGCTTACACTCAACGAACGGAATGACCACAGCAGTAGATACAGAAGGTGGGTTAAAGTTCATTATCGAAAAGGTGGGTGATTGGCAAATGCTATTTAATCCAAATGACTGAGTGGTTTGTCTGAGCTACAGCTAATGAATCGATCACCTAGCGCCAGAAAAACTCTATTTCTCCCTGCATTCTTAGCGGCGTAAAGTGCCTTATCAGCAGCATTGACTAAATGCTCCCCGCTCTTCATGTGCGCTTCTTTTAAGGCAATGCCGATGCTGACAGAAATATTAATGTGAGCTTCATCAATATGAATTTGTTGCTTGCTAACATGTTGGCGGATTCTTTCTGCAAAAAGAACAACAGATTTCGCATCGGTATTTCCATTGTGACAAACAATCAGAAACTCCTCTCCACCCATGCGACAAAAAGTATCTCCTTTTCGTGCAGCGTCTTTCATCGATACGGCTACTTCTTTGAGCACCTTATCGCCAATGGCATGCCCATAGGTGTCATTGATATTCTTGAAGTGATCAATATCAATCAGCATGATGGCCATTAATTGCCCCGATCGGTTTGCAACACTCCATACATCGGCCAGTGCTTCCATACCTGCACGCCGATTAGGCAATTCAGTCAACACATCGGTTAATGCAAAATGTTCTAGCTTACGATTGGTGATGGCCAACTCTGCAGCAAAGCGTTTAAGTTGCTCCCGGTCACGCTCCCAGGATTCTTGCAACTTTCGATAGTGCCACGCCGCTCGTAATCTGGCTCGAAAGGCACGCGAGTTGATCGGTTTTGTCACATAATCATCGACGCCTGCATCAAAGGCCTTGATGACTTCTTCCTCATCTTCAACCCCAGTCAGCATGATGATATATAAATTCTGACCCCATTCGGTAGCGCGCAAAGATTTGGTTAATTCCAGCCCGCTCATCACCGGCATCATCCAATCAGTGATGACAATATGCGGCGAGATTTCCACCGCTAAAGATAAGGCTTGCTGGCCGTTACTTGCGGTAAATAATGTGTGCCCACGAGTATTCGCTAACAATCCCTTGATAAGAATGAGACCGGATGGGTCATCTTCTACTGCGAGGATCCGCAGCGGCGCGGCATCTGCGTCATTTTCCTGACGCGGCGCAGCCGCATTCATTATCTTATGAAACGGCGGGAGAAGCTCCACAGCGGATATCTTGAGCATCCTCCCCCACGACTGCCATTCCTGCATAACCTGATCTATCAATGTGCCAAATGATTCGGCATCCAAGCCGATTTTCCCACCCAGCAGCATCAGCTCGGAAATTCGCTGGTTGCGCTCTGATTCCTCAGCCAATCCAAAATCAGCAATCTGCTTTCCTAAATAAAATAGATGCACCAGTTGAAACGGGCGGGATCCTTCAGAAAAACCCGACTCATCAGGTGTTTCATGGTAATAAATAGATTCAACAAAAATCTTAGGAACACCAAAATTGATCAACATTGCTGCGGTCAATTCGTTGTGATCAGTCTTCAGATATTGTTGTTCCAGTCTGATCAGTGGTGTATCGAGCGTTTGCTGTGCTATCAGCTCACTATATCTATCCGGATAGATTACAGCTAATGCCAAACAACCAATACGTGCCATCAAACCACAAGCAAACAATTCATCAGGTGCAGATACTCGTGTCGACTTCCCCAGTTCTTGCGTCACAATTGCCATGAGGAGCGAATGTGACCAGAATCCTTGGTAATCGAATTCCTTACAAGAGCCTTTTTGATATTGATCGATCAGTGAGAATCCCATTGCCAATTGTTTAACTGACAGCAAACCGACACGAGAAACCGCTTCTGTTATAGAGGTGATAGCACGCGTAGTTTGATTGGCCGAATTGGCTCGCTGAATCAAACGACCTGAGAGCGCGGGATCAGTTTGGACAAGTTTAGTAATCTCATTGACCGTTACGTCTTCTCGCCGGCAGGCTTCCAATAAGGCAAGCGCCACGCCTTTGGGACTGGGTAATAAAGTGCTAATTTTTAACTGATTAATATCAGCTATTTTCATAATTTATTCCTGTAGATTCAGCCGTTTGGACGAGCAACCGCTTTCCGGAAAGAAAAATTCTTCATTGGCTTATCGATGACGATAAAATTTCAGCAGATTCTACGGTCATCATTGTCGAGTATTTCTCTAGTTTCAGCTACTACTTGTTGATCATGTTGCTGCAATCTTTCCTGTAGCAATTCTGCAGTTTGAATATTAATGATAAAAAATATTCATAATCAATATTAACCTCACATTGGGTTTTGTTGCTTGCTCAAGCTGACGAATATAACCCTCAGTAGACTCAAGAAAGGTTTGTAGAATTCTTCACGGCAGTTTATGCTCGCCAGAAATATCCAGACTCCAAATTTGATCAAGTTGAGTTGAGTGCGAGTGTATCGTCAGTTCGATTATTTATTTCAGCCAGTTGGGTTTCCACAGTATGTATCCAGCTAATTTCTCCTTTAGATAATCAACGTATAATAACCGCTGCAGCTGATTTATCGAGTAGGATTGAAGAATTTTCCAAGCAATTTCCATGATCTCACCTGAGCAGCCCATACGCTCATTCCTGATACACTTTGGTGGCGAAACGGAGCAGTTGGGCGCTAAGTCTTAAACCGTTTTTTCTTGCGACAGTGAGATTGGCCTCAAATATCACTTTGCCTTCTTTGATAGCCATGTTGAGCGCAACACCTTGCTGACCGACACCGGGGGTATCAGCGACTGTCAATATCGGTTTCCCGTCGAGTAGATTGATGATGCTATCAAGACTATCTACAACAGAACGGGTAATAAAAACAATCTGGCAATCGGGAAGATCCTCAATTTTTTTTGTATGGCGAATTAATAATTCTTGCTCATTGACTTTCTTTTGCCGTATGTGCCGTAAATTCTCGCCAAACGGGTCTTCACCGTGAATGCATAGATTTAACACTGAATTATGCGCATGGGGCCATTCAGTGTAAGCAGCAAAATTATAGAGGAATGCCACTTTCAGTCGATACTCTGATGGTTGCTCAGCTTGTCCCGAGGGTGAATAACTCAATAATAAGAGCCAATGGAGTGACAGAATCGCGGAATAAATGACAACTATTGATTTCTTGGCAAAATGATTGCTCAGTTCACTGACTACTTTCGGTTTTTTGAGTATCCAGCCGTCGTCGCATATCCACTCGGATATCCGCTGGTCGAGATAGCAGAGGACCTTGTACAAGTATGTCATACTGACATGTACTTAGAAGCGATAGCCCATTCTTAAACGTTCGGTTCTATCGGGTTGCAAAAAAATGTTTTGCCAGTTGGGAGCTGTGGTTGGATGCTGATAATTCTCGTCAAGTAGATTGCAGATTCTCAGCGATGCTTCAAGTCCCTTTATCCATCGAACATCGGTCATTAAATTAAGGTTAGAAAGAAAGTAGCTACCTATATTGGGGGCATCCACTGTTTTGTGCTTGCTGTAGTATTGCAATTTGTAGTCGACACATAAGTTTTTCATCCGAGGTATCGGGATGGAGAAATTCAGTTCGCCAAGATGATAGGGAGAGTTGGGAAGATGAGAATGATGTTGATCAGTATCTTGAATATCGAAGCTACCGCGCACGCGCGTTCCCCAGTCCCAGGTTTTATCCACTGACAATTCTGCTCCCTTGGCTATTATTCGATGAAGTGCGTGTTGATGTATCAAGCTATTGATACCACCCGGGTAGGGTACTACTGAAAGAATGTGTTGCAAATCCCAATAATAAGTGGGTGCATGTACATTCGTATTGATCATCGGCTGATAGTCCGCTACCAGCCCGGCCGTATCCGCATTAACGTACAATGCCGAACTGACAACACCACTGGATGCGACACTACTGAAGTCACATCCATATGAATTCGGCGAGCGATGTGCACACCCATACAATGCCTTAAATGTTGTCTTCGGCATAGCCCGCCAGATCAACGCGCCGCGTGAACTTAACCGGCTACCAATTCAGTTGTTGTAATCATAGCGCAGCCCAGCGTTGCAGACAACGTGTCAGAATACGCCATTCATCTTGCGCATGCACATTTATACGCACTGATACACACGACAGCGCTATTGGTGACAATAAGGTCTTCATTGGTAGCCAAATTTTGGAAAGTTTGTTTGACACTTGTGCTGTTTTGCTATTCGACTCCCATCACCAACTGGTGATTATTGAGGGCTATTGAAAGTAGGCGTAATTCAGTGCCACGCCAACTGCCGGGGCCGGTGACTTTAAATTTCTCTCCGCCGAGAAGAAATGATTGCGAAGAATCATACTGCCCCAGAAACTCCCATCCTAATACACTCAGCATGTTATGAGCAAAACTTTTATTATATTGATGTTGTGTTTGCAAATGCAGATTGTTGGGTACTGTACGTGTTAGAGGATCGCTTAAGAATGAGGAAATAGGATCTTCTTTATGGCGATTGCCATAAATAAAATCAAATGACAGCGATTTATACAATCATCGCGCGAGTTCTCGTTTAACATCTTCGCTACTCAAATTATACGCTATGCCGGAAATTCCGGAGTTGCCATCATCAAAAAAGCGATCAGCCCCGCGGGATCGTAAAACCGAAGAGGAAACCAACGCATCAGTGTCATTGCCAAGTTTTTCTCCATACTGAGATGCTCTCATATCACGCCCTCTGTTGCTTGAGGAACTGGAAAGCTCCGTACCGTTTATACCGAAACCATTGTATGTAATGACATTGACAACACTCATTATGGCATTCTGCTCGTAAACTACGACCGGGCCCAAGGATAAACTTAATTCGTTCGGTCTGATCTGATCAATAGTTATATCGCTGATGCGGATCCCATTTACCAAAACCGGAATACGCGTGTTGAAATTCCCCGGCAAACCAAATACCCTTCGCCCGTATACTCATAGCGATAATCATATGTGGTATGAACTTTCGGGAGACTGGTGAGTGCTTCATTAAGCGTGTGCCAACCATAAGTTCTGATATCCGCGCATGTAATCGCACTGACAGTTGCGGCAGCTTTTTGTTGATTTTGTTCATGTTTTGAAGCACCAATGATGCGGATGTTCATCAATTGTTCCAGGCTCATGCGTTCCAGATTTTTTGCGGCATAGGCGAATTGCATGTGACTGAAAAGCAAATAAAACAGTAATCCTCTTGCAGGAGAATTTTCTTTAAATGAATTGACCTGAAAGAAATTGAACATGATGAACCGGTATGACAATGAATGAGCCGTTTATGAAAAAGCCATTTGCTTTAGCGGTTACATTATAGAGTTGAAGTAGCGCTGGTCATCAATCGATAAGCGCCACGCTAATGCGGCATTTCATGAAGACTGTGGCTTGCAGCACTTTGATCGAACCCGTAAACAAACCCCCCTCTCTGCTATACTCACTTGATTCCGAGAATACCTTTGTGTCAATAGTAACGTGTGCTAACTAAAAGGTGTGACATCCTCAATATGCTGCGGAATAATATTTCTATGTATCCAATTCTTACGTTATTTTGAAGAAATTGCCTTCTCAGACAGGCACTGAAGTGTTTTAATGCCGCTTCACTCAGTATGGAGCGTCACTCAACTGTCTAGCAGACTGCTAGAAACGATAATCCAACCTAAAACGTACAGTCCGACCAGCTTGAACAAAGCTATTTTGCCAGTTGGTGTCCGCGGCCGGATGCTGATAGTGCCCATTAAGCAGGTTGTAGAAGCTCAATGATGCCTCCAATCCTTTTACCCAGCGCACATCAGTCACTAGGTTCAGGTTGGAAAGAAAATAATCATCGGTATTCGTGCCGTTCAGTGTTTTACGTTTGCCGTAATATTGCAGTTCATAACCAGCTCGCAGGCCTGTCATCAGTGGTATGGGCATGGAAACATTCAGCTTACCCAGATGATAGGGTGAATTGGGAAGATGTGAGCTATGTTGTTCAGCATTCTGAATGCCATAACTACCACGTAGCCGTGCACCCCAGTTCCAAGTTTTATCAAACGATAACTCTGCTCCTCTGGCTAGCACCTTGTTGGATGCCTGTTGATACTGAGGGACTTCACTGATCGGATCCATGCCTAACGTAATAATGTTATACATATCCCACGCATAAGCGGTAACGCGTACATTCATATTAGGTAACGGAAGATAATCTGCCACGAGTTCAGCCGTATCAACTGTTTCACTGCGTAATCCCGGATTCGCAACTTGAGATACGCCGTCATTGAAGTCACGTTCATACGAATTGGGCGAACGGTGAGCACGACCATAAAGTGCCTTCAGTGTTGTTTTTGGAGTGGCCTGCCAGATCAACGCACCACGCGGACTTAATCGATTGCCAATCCATTTGTTATGGTCGTAACGTACCCCTGCCGTGGCCGACAAGGTATCGGTGATGCGCCATTCATCCTGGGCATATACACCCATGCGCACGACAGCCTCATGGATCGCTACATTCTCATCGGGATTGGCAGAATTCTGGAAAGTCTGTTTGATGTTGGTGTTATTTTGATACTCAAACCCGAGCATGAGCTTATGATCGGTCAAAGCAGTGGACAGCAGGCGTAATTCAGCACCGTGCCAGTTACTGGGGCCGGTAGTAAGCGTTTTCTCGCCGTTGTAGATAGTTGGCTGCTCGTAGCGATATTGACCGAGAAACGCTCGACCCAGTACATTGAGGGTATCGTTGGCAAAATTGTCGTTGTACTGGATCTGTGTGTTGAGACGACGATCGTTTATTGATGCACCACTCGCCAGCGGGTCAGAAAAGTACATGCCGGTAGGATCATCTTTACGTCGATCACCATAAATGAAGTCAAATGCAACGGGACCACGTGTTGCTCGCGCGAATAATTGTTTAACATTTTCTCCATCCATACGGTGCGCCACACCTGAAATACCGGAGTTGCCATAATCGAAGAAACGATCTGTGCCACGGGATTGAAGACCTGAAACGGAAATTAACGCATCAATCCCATTATCGAATTGCTTGCCCAAAGTAACACGTTCTTGCGGCATAACTTCAGCTGTTTGATAGGAAGCCGAAAGCTCGGCGCCGTTCACGCTAGAGCCATTGCGCGTAATGATGTTGACAACACCCAGCATGGCATTCTGGCCATACACGGCACTACCCGGTCCCGGTATAAATTCGATGCGTTCGATCAGATCGATATCGAGTGGAAAATCACGTCCTGTTGGTCCTTGATCATAAGTGGCATCGTTGATGCGATTGCCGTTGATGGTGATCAGTACGCGGGTATTGAAATCCCCCGGCAGACCAAAACCGCGCATGCCAAGATGATCATATTGATGATCATAGGTGGAATGAATTCCTGGCAGACTGGCGAGCGCCTCATTCAGTGTGCGCCAACCGTAAGTTCTGATATCCTTGCGTGTGATGATGCTGACTGCTGCCGCGACTTGCTGTTGCTTCTGCTCATACTTTGAAGCGCCTATGATAGTAATACCCATCAGTTGCTCCAGGCTCAGTTGCTCCAGATTCTTGGTTGCAAGAACGGGTAACGATGACATGAAAAGCAAGCTAAACGGTAGTGCTTTTTTTACAGAAGAACTGATATTCAATGCGTTGAGCTTTTGTGGAATAAGCACGATGAGTAGGATTAGTTTTTCAGGTATCCAGATTTAAACATGCCGGGATATTGATTAAAAAGCAAAGAAATAAGACTTTATCAGCTTAATTAGTAGAATGAAAAGCCAAACATGCGCTAGTGGAATAGGTGACATCAACGTAAGAAGTTTATTGCGACAGAGAAACGTAAGAATTGAATTGCGATTTCTTTGATTAATAGTGCACTTTGGTAGCAAAACGCAATAACTGGGCATTTAGATTCAAACCGGCTTTTCTGACCATAGATAAGTTGACTTCAAATGTCACTTTATTGTCTTTGACAGCCAGATTGATAATTACACCGCTCCGAGCAGCACCGGGACTGTCTGCTACCGTGAGTATGGGTTTGTTTCTCAAAGTATCAATGATGCTTGTCAGGCTATCAATTGCTGAGTGGGAAATAAAAACTAGCTGACATTGCTCGAGCTGATCAATATTGTTTGTTCTGTAAATGGTAACGTTGCGCTCATTGACTCTCTTTTTCTTCTTTACCAGTTTGTCAAGATCTTTGCCGAAAGGATCGGCGCCATAAATACATAGATTAAAGGCATCAGAGTTACTGTCGGGCCATGTTGTAAAAATCGCGAAGTTATACAAGAAAGCTGCTTTTACGGTGTACTCCGCTATTTCCTCTGCCACAGCAAGCGACGAATAGCTCATATTCGACCAGCAAAGCAACAAACATAATATTGCATAACGCATTCTGGGTTAGAACACCTTGCAAAATTGATGGATCAATAACGCGAGTACAACAGTCATAACACTTTAAAAAATATTTGATCGGTTATCATCAGATGGTTTTTAAACCAAGAAACCTTGGCTGGACGACCGAGTGTGGATTGTAACTTCAGTTTGTGATCCTGATAAACTATCATAAACAGCAGATTATCACTTAACAAGTCGTTAAAGAGCTATCTGCATTGCCGCTACGATGTTGAAATAGACTCAAATGCTCATTGATCAGGCATAAACTATGCTTTTTCGCCTGTTCTTGCTCGGTATCGACCGCCTTGAAAGCGTGCTTCAAGGCTTTCCTGGTTTAATTGGAATGGCTGAGCTGGGTGAGCGCCCGCGACGCCAGATATTCCATAATCATCAACCGCTATGCCGTTTGATAGTAATCTGTTAAGTATTATGAATGTAAATGAGGAAAAGTGAAGGAGCTATTCGTCCATATGATGGATGAAGTGGAGGGATGCTGTAATTGTCTTTCATCAAAACTTGGTTGTTAGTGACTGAGTTTTGGGTGATATGGTATCGTTGTTTAACAGCGTGAGCATAAAGCCAATTAAGGATTCCTAAAGAAAAAAGCTTGAAAAAGCTGATTAAATAGGTGAACATAATCGCTTCTCCGAATTTCTCATACCTTGTCTGGTATAGCGCTTAATTGAATTTTCCATCTGAAATGTGAGTGTTGTGTTGTGTCTAATTTGATGAATACTTATTCACGGCTGCCTGTTACCTTTGTCAGAGGCGAAGGAGTGTGGTTGTGGGATGACCGTGGTGAACGGTATCTGGATGCTTTGGCTGGCGTTGCTGTATGTGGGTTGGGGCATTGTCACCCAAGGTTGACCAAAGCGATCTGTGAGCAAGCTGGGACGCTGATTCATACTTCCAATCTTTATCATATCGAAAAGCAGGAACGACTGGCTGATTACCTGATTGAGTTATCAGTAATGGACAATGCGTTTTTCTGTAATTCCGGTGCGGAAGCTAACGAAGCAGCGATAAAACTGGCGCGACTGCATGGACACAATCAGGGGATCTCGCTTCCTACCATCATTGTGATGGAACGTTCGTTTCATGGCCGCACCATGGCAACGCTGACAGCAAGCGGAAATCGCAAAGTGCAGGCAGGATTTGAGCCGTTGCTGTCCGGCTTTGTGCGGGTTCCCTATAACAATATGGATGCGATTGCACAAGTTGCCGCCAACAATAAAGATGTAGTTGCGGTGCTGGTGGAGCCTTTTCAAGGTGAGGGCGGTGTCAATATTCCTGAAGCGCATTATTTACAGGAATTACGTCATTTGTGTAACCAGAATGGCTGGCTGCTCATGCTGGATGAGGTGCAATCCGGAATCGGGCGTAGCGGGAAGTGGTTTGCATTTCAGCATAGTAATATTATGCCGGATGTGGTAACCCTGGCTAAGGGTCTGGGAGGCGGGGTGCCGATTGGTGCTTGTCTGGCAAAAGGGACGGCTGCTGAAGTCTTCAAGCCGGGTAACCATGCTTCCACTTTTGGTGGTAATCCGCTGGTCTGCGCAGCGGCGATCGAGGCACTGAAAGTGATTGCCGATGAAAATCTTCTCGATCATGCGACGAAGTTGGGTGACTTCATGCGTGATCGGCTAAAAAAACAACTAGCTGATGTAACGGGTGTTGTGCAAGTCCGAGGCCAGGGTTTGATTATCGGTATTGAGCTGTCAGCGCCCTGTGGAGAATTGGTAAAAAAAGCGTTGGAAAGGAAATTATTAATCAATGTGACATCCGATAAAGTGATACGTTTGTTGCCCGCATTTGTGATGCAGCAAGACGAAGCTGAGCAGGTAGTTGATATCACTTGTCTGTTGATAAAGGAGTTTTTGAATAACTAAACAGATTACATAATTCATGTATCACTGATTGGTTATTTATCTCGTTATGCAATTTAAGCATTTTCTGCAATTTAAAGATTTTTGCCGAGAAGAGTATGAGTATTTGTTTGAACGTACTCGCTGGATAAAGCGGGAATTCAAACAATACCGGCAATACTGGCCATTGGCTGACCGTACTCTGGCTATGATTTTTGATAAAAATTCAACACGTACACGTCTGTCATTTGAAGCGGGAATGCATCAATTAGGTGGTGCGGCGATCTATCTGTCGACGCGGGATACGCAATTGGGACGAGGAGAGCCGGTAGAAGATGCGGCCCGGGTCATTTCACGAATGGTCGATCTGATCATGATTCGTACCTATCAGCATGACACAATCAAACGCTTTGCGGAGCATTCAAGAGTTCCCATCATCAACGGTCTAACCGATGAATATCATCCATGCCAAATAATGAGTGATATTTTTACCTATATAGAATACAGAGGAAGCATAACAGGCAAAACAGTCGCATGGATCGGTGACTCCAATAATATGTGCAATACCTGGCTACAGGCGGCTGAAATTTTTGATTTTAAAGTGCATGTATCAACACCACCAGGTTACGATATTCATCCTGAACAAATAGGATTAAACAGCACGGCTCATTTTGAGAAATTTGTTAATCCCCGGAAAGCTGTGATCGGTGCGGATTTGGTAACGACGGATGTGTGGACCAGCATGGGATTTGAGGCAGAAGCAGAGCAAAGGAGAAGTGATTTCGCCGCATTTTGTGTGAATGCGGAAATGATGTCTTTAGCGAAGAAAGATGCGATATTTATGCACTGCTTACCGGCTCATCGCGGTGAAGAAGTAAGTGCCGAAGTTCTGGATGGACCACAGTCAGTGGTGTGGGATGAAGCAGAAAACCGGTTACACACGCAGAAGGCATTGATGGAATATTTACTGCTGGGTAAATTAAATAGTGGAAGTTAAGTTTTCAATTTGAGAATGATGACGAGACACTAAGTTATAACAGTACAAAACAACGGAAGTACTCAATATTTAAGACAATGAAAAAAATTAATAAAGTGGTTTTGGCGTTTTCGGGTGGACTGGATACATCGGTTATCTTGAAGTGGCTGCAGGATACTTATCAGTGTGAGGTAGTTACTTTTACTGCTGATATCGGACAGGGGGAAGAAGTTGAGCCAGCGCGCGCAAAGGCAAAGCAGCTGGGCGTCAAAGAAATTTATATTGATGATTTGCGTGAAGAATTTGTACGCGATTTTGTGTTTCCTATGTTTCGAGCCAATACAATTTATGAAGGTGAATATTTATTGGGTACGAGCATCGCGCGCCCATTGATTGCAAAAAGGCAAATTGAAATTGCTAATGAGACTGGTGCAGATGCGGTTTCACATGGCGCAACAGGTAAAGGTAATGACCAAGTACGTTTTGAATTGGGTTATTATGCCTTGCAGCCAAACATACAGGTGATTGCGCCATGGCGCGAATGGGATTTGGTCTCACGGGAAAAATTACTGCAATACGCGGAATTGCATGGCATTCCGGTTGAAATGAAGAAAAAGGCGGGGTCGCCTTATAGCATGGATGCCAATCTTTTGCATATTTCCTACGAAGGTCGGGTTCTGGAAGATCCTGCTGCAGAACCTGAAGAATCAATGTGGCGCTGGAGTGTCGCACCGGAAAAAGCGCCGGATGAGCCGGAGTATCTGGATATCGAGTTTGCGCGTGGCGATGTCGTTGCGTTGAATGGTAATAAATTATCACCTGCAAGTGTTTTGGAGAAGCTGAATCAGTTGGGTGGCAAGCATGGAATCGGCAGGCTGGACTTGGTGGAGAATCGTTACGTTGGCATGAAATCGCGAGGGTGTTATGAAACTCCCGGCGGAACAATTTTATTACGTGCACATCGAGCAATAGAGTCGATCACTCTGGATCGCGAAGTGGCGCATCTAAAGGATGATTTGATGCCAAGGTATGCTGCTCTGATTTACAACGGGTATTGGTGGAGCCCGGAAAGAAAAATCCTGCAAACCTTGATTGATGCCACTCAGGAAAGAGTGAATGGATGGGTGAGATTAAAATTGTATAAGGGCAATGTCATTGTGGTGGGTAGAGATTCTCAAACCGATTCATTGTTTGATCCTAATATTGCGACTTTTGAGGATGATGCGGGTGCGTATAACCAGGGAGATGCGGCAGGATTCATAAAATTGAATGCATTAAGGTTGCGCATTGCAGCAGGAGTTGAAAGGAAGAAAAGCAAGAATTAGAAACCTCTCAACATAGAAAGAGAAGATTAAGAACAGCAAATGAGTTAGAGTGGGCATGCAGAAAACACGAATTGATTGACTAGGTTAAAAGAAATATTATGCCAACGTTTGATATAGTTTCGGAAGTTGATAAGCAAGAAATCAGGAATGCGATCGATCAAGTCAACAAAGAAGTGAGTACTCGATTCGACTTCAAAGGCTCTGATGCGAGGGTTGAGCAAGTTGATTATCAATTGACTGTGTTTGCTGATGATGAGTTTAAATTGGAGCAAGTTTTAGATATTCTGCGAATCAAATTGACGAAGCGGAATGTAGATGTGCGGTGTCTGGACACGGGGCAGATTGAGAAAGTAAGTGGCAATAAAGTAAAGCAGGTGGTAACAGTTAAAACCGGTCTCGATTCCGAGTTGGCAAAAAAGGTTGTAAGAAGCATTAAGGATAGCAAGCTTAAAGTTCAAGCAAGCATTCAAGGGGAAGTAGTACGTGTATCAGGAGCAAAAAAAGATGTGCTGCAAGAAACCATGCAAATGGTGAAGAAATTGATTGATGATTTCCCATTGCAGTTCCAGAATTTTAGGGATTAATAAAATACAATACGAGCATAGCGCTAGGGTATTATATTGAAGCATGAATTTTCTAAATTATTTTGTTAGATAAAATAAGATTTCATAATCCATGTTTGTCTTGACATGCAAAGATAAACCCCATAGAATCCGCTCTCTTTTTTGTCACATCTTTAACCTTAAAGATGCTGAATTAATAATCGTAATTGGTAATGACGATTAAACACGGAATAATCAGCAAATAAAATTAGTATGCGAACGACTAAAGGGTCGTTCCAGTTTTTTAGGACATAGAAATGCCGACAATTAGTCAGTTAGTTCGAAAGCCACGTGTTGCTAAGCGGGTCAAAAGTAATGTGCCTGCATTAGAAAACTGCCCACAAAAAAGAGGGGTGTGCACAAGGGTGTATACTACAACACCAAAGAAGCCGAATTCAGCCTTACGTAAAGTTGCGAGAGTTCGGTTAACCAATGGATTTGAAGTGTCAAGTTACATCGGTGGTGAAGGGCATAATCTTCAGGAGCACTCAGTAGTATTGATCCGTGGTGGTCGCGTCAAAGATCTGCCTGGTGTGCGATACCACACAGTTAGGGGTAGCTTGGATACAGCAGGAGTGAAAGATCGCAAGCAAGGGCGTTCGAAGTATGGTTCTAAGAAGCCAAAGAGTGCTTAAAATATAGAGCTGATGTTCAGGTAACTAAAGAGATGTGTAGTAAGAAAATGAGGTTGCATAATGCCAAGACGTAGAGAAGTTCCAAAGCGTGAGATACTGCCAGATCCAAAATATCACAATGTAGAGTTGGCAAAGTTTGTTAATGTTCTGATGACGCGTGGTAAGAAATCGGTTGCAGAGAGAATTATTTATGGAGCGCTGGAGCATATAGAAAAGAAAACCGGTGGCGATCCGTTGGAGGTGTTTACGCAAGCATTGACTAATGTGCGGCCAATAGTAGAGGTTAAGAGTCGCCGTGTCGGTGGTGCTAACTATCAAGTTCCTGTTGAAGTAAGGTCGGTGCGGCGTAATGCTTTAGCTATGAGATGGCTAAGGGATGCGGCTAGGAAAAGAAATGAAAAATCTATGGATGTTAGACTGGCTGGTGAGTTGGCTGAAGCGGCTGAAGGGCGGGGTGGGGCAGTTAAGAAACGAGAGGAAGTGCATCGAATGGCTGAGTCAAATAAAGCTTTCTCGCATTTTAGGTTTTAGTAGATTGAATTTGGGTAATAAATTCAATCAAAAATCAAATTGAAATAAATGTAAGGCATTATAACTGTGGCAAGAAAAACTCCCATAGAACGTTATAGAAACATAGGAATTATGGCGCATATAGATGCTGGTAAGACTACTACCACTGAGCGTGTGCTTTTCTATACTGGCGTATCTCACAAGCTTGGAGAGGTTCATGATGGTGCGGCCACTATGGATTGGATGGAGCAAGAGCAGGAAAGAGGGATCACTATTACTTCTGCGGCTACGACTTGTTTCTGGAAGGGGATGGCAGGCAACTATCCTGAGCATCGAATCAATATCATTGATACACCAGGGCACGTGGATTTTACTATTGAAGTCGAGCGTTCGTTACGTGTTTTAGATGGTGCTTGTACGGTGTTTTGTGCAGTTGGCGGCGTGCAGCCTCAAACTGAAACAGTTTGGAGGCAGGCAAATAAATATGGCGTTCCTCGATTGGCGTTCGTCAATAAGATGGATCGCTCGGGTGCTAATTTTATGCGTGTATATGAGCAAATCAAAACGCGGCTAAAGGCGACGCCTGTGCCGATACAGTTGCCAATAGGTGCTGAGGATAAGTTTGAAGGTGTTATAGATCTGATAAAAATGAAAGCCATCTACTGGGATGACGAAAGTCGCGGAATGAAGTTTGATGAGCGCGATATACCATCAGATCTGAAGGTCGATGCTCAAGAATGGCGCGAAAAAATGTTGGAAACCGCGGCAGAAGCGAATGAGGATTTGATGAATAAGTATCTCGAGAATGGAGATCTTGAGGCTGCTGAAATTAAGATTGGTTTGCGTGCGCGCACTATTAATAATGAGATAGTGCCCATGATGTGCGGTACTGCTTTTAAGAATAAAGGCGTGCAGGCGATGCTGGATGCGGTTATTGATTATATGCCATCGCCCACAGATATTAAGGCAATAGAAGGTGAGGCTGAAAATGGAGAGGCAGATAAAAGAGTGGCGGATGATGGCGAATCATTTTCAGCTCTGGCATTTAAGATCGCAACCGACCCGTATGTGGGGCAACTAATATTTTTTAGAGTATATTCAGGTGTCGTTACATCCGGCGATACAATTTACAATCCTATTAAGGGAAAGAAAGAAAGGATTGGTAGGCTATTGCAGATGCACGCAAACCAACGAGATGAGATCAAAGAAGTTCGGGCGGGGGATATTGCGGCAGCTGTTGGATTAAAAGATGTGGTTACTGGGGATACTTTATGTGATCCACAGAGGATTATTACATTGGAAAGAATGGATTTTCCAGAGCCAGTGATCCATGTTGCGGTTGAGCCGAAAACGAAAATAGATCAAGAGAAAATGGGGATTGCGTTGAATAGACTTGCGCAGGAGGATCCTTCATTTAGAGTTCGAACAGACGAGGAGTCAGGTCAGACAATTATTTCTGGAATGGGGGAGTTGCATTTGGAAATTATTGTTGACCGAATGAAACGTGAATTTGGTGTGGAGGCTAACGTTGGTGCACCTCAAGTTGCATATCGCGAGGCAATAAGAAAGCAAATTGAGATAGAAGGGAAGTTTGTTAAGCAATCTGGTGGTCGAGGTCAGTATGGTCATGTTTGGCTTAAAATGGAACCTAACGAGGCTGGAAAAGGTTTTGAGTTTGTCGACGAAATTAAAGGTGGGGCAGTTCCGCGTGAATACATACCTGCAGTTGAAAAGGGATTGCTAGAGACGTTACCAAGCGGGATATTGGCTGGATATCCTGTGGTGGATGTAAAGGTTACGCTTTTCGATGGTTCGTATCATGATGTGGATTCGAATGAGAATGCATTTAAAATGGCGGCATCGATAGCGTTCAAGGATGGAATGCGCAAAGCAAATCCGGTTTTGTTAGAGCCCATGATGGCCGTCGAAGTGGAAACCCCCGAGGATTTTATGGGAAATGTGGTTGGCGATTTGTCATCAAGAAGAGGCATGATACAAGGCATGGAAGATATTCCTGGTTTGAAGGTAATTCGGGCTGAAGTGCCGCTCGCCGAGATGTTTGGTTATTCTACCGCATTGCGATCAGCGACACAGGGTAGAGCAACATATTCAATGGAGTTTAAACACTACTCTGAAGCTCCGAAGAATGTGGCAGAAGCAATAATAAATAAGAAATAATCAAATTGATAGAGTGTAGAGGATAGGTCATGGCAAAAAGTAAATTTGAGCGATCGAAGCCACACGTAAATGTTGGGACGATAGGTCACGTGGATCATGGAAAGACGACGCTGACAGCG
>NZ_QJJP01000003.1:0-102072 GCF_003201565.1 Nitrosomonas sp. Nm84
GCATCGTAAGAAGTGTATAAAAACCGATTAACCAACTATACCAGGTGGAAACTTTTCGACGCCGATTCCTGGAAAGTTTTCAATGCCGATTGACAGTGCTGCTTATCTGCGTGTTGTTGGCGTCACATTTAAATTTGAATTTTAAGTAATCTGATATATGTCATATTATTCTAGAACAATTAGAAATTATCAAAAACTGTTTAGCAATATGGTGTAGTCTGAATAAAAATAAATCGCATTAGGGTTCGGGCAGCATGCCCCCTTTCGGGAGCATACCCTTCGCGCCGATCGGCGGCGCGACCCTGGAAAGTTCTAAAGGTTAAACAAATAGCTTATGGTGTAATTTCCTTGAAGTGAGCCATTGCGACTCTTGCAGATCTCCTCGATGAATCATCAGCTTCAAGTATTCCATTTTCAATTGCCTGATCCAAACTTACAATACCAACAGCCAAATGAATACGATCCGCAGATGACATATTTTTTTGGTTTAGGGTCGAAAGAGCATGAAATTTTGCTAGTTCTAAATGTTTAGAGATAATTTTTCGATTATCTGCCAAAACCGCAGCTTCAGAATATTTAATTGCCTGATGTAAATGATTTTCTGTCCGACATGCTGAAAGAAAGAATAGAAAGATAAGTGTAACACTGAGGTATAACATCGTGTTAACAACATTATTAATTATTAGCATAAATTTATTTATTTCTCATTATGTTACAAACAAAGTTAGAATTTTCAGAAATCAAAATCAGAAAAATAAGTATAAATTTGTAAAATCATCTTATTGCTTTAAACAAAAATGGATTAAGTGCCCTATTTATAACTTTGCTCAAAGTTTCTTAGGCACAATCCACCCATAATTGATTGCAGCCTGACAGGTATCAGGAACAATATTCAAACGTTGAGCCTGATGCCCATAACAAACACAATTAGTCTTATTGGCGACACACGCAGCGACCTGCAACCAATCGACCGCATCAGAAAGCATTGAGAGCGATTGTTTTGTACTTGGTAAGGCCACAAACTACACGCGACAGGCTGAGATACCGGTATTGCGCTTGCTAGTGGTGTTTCACCCTGGCTGTTTTCTCGGTTCTGTGGATGCGATTGGAGACTCAAGCCGCTCAGTTACACGGCCATAAGTGAACATCGCCGTAGCCTGGACTGCAAAGAGTAGAAAAATAGCCGCTGCAACCATGGTTTCCTCATGGCGATGGGCGATTCCATTTATGGAATCTGCAGGGTATTATTGTTCATAATATCCTGATCGATTTAAAGGTAATTAATCATTCGATAATGTTTAAAAAACGAAATCCGCTGCGTCGATTTCTGATTTTGATATTCCAACGAGGAGAATGTGGCCATCAAAGGCATCTGTCTTACTAGAAATTAATAAACCGGTATTCTCTAAATTGAAATTGAGATCGCTAATTCCTGTAAGATTGAAAGCAGTTAAATCGATTTGATCATCCGTTGCATTGCTACCAAATTCACCATTTGTGATGGCAATATTTCCATCAAATGCTGTGGTAAACACAAAAGTATCGCGAGATCCTGCCGCAGCATCGAGGTATGAGGCATCATCAGTAACTTTGTCACCATCAAAATCGAATTTCGCTGTGGTGGTATTGCCTAAGTTTGCCAATAGGAATTGAGTACCATAACCGATGTTGTTGACTGATATTTCAAATCCACCAGTTTGATTAATCAGATTTAATTCTGTCATTCTCGCTGTTGCATTGTTGGTAGAATTCACATCCGTCATATCTGTGATGATCACATCGCCAGCACCTGAAAATGTTAATGTTGCTACGCCATCTGTTTCGATTGCGGAAAACCTTATATCGTCGGCCTCAGTTGCTGTGCTGATAGTCACTGCGGCATCATTGGTAACACTCAAACCATTTACCGTGATTGCTGTATTAGCATTGATAAGCAAGCTGATGTTTATTCCGGATACATTAATATCATTCTTGTTCTGGTTTGATTGAATTTCGAGTATTCCATCTCCCAGATTATCAATATTTAAATCGCCGCCATCGGTGACGCTACCCGATAGAATGATTTTTTCCACAATTGATCCGGTATTGTCGAAAGAAACAGCATTTTTCGCAGCAGTTAGTTCCAATACTTCAAAACCAGTATGTACAGCACCATTTAAAAGACCAATATCATCACCAGCAATGGCGAAGATATCTTTACCCTCTCCACCGTCGACAATATCGTTAGTATTGATCGTACCCGCAGCGAATACTACTCTGTCATTACCCGCACCTAAATGAATGCTATCGTTAGCATCGCCTGAGAAAATTACATCATTCCCCAAACCACCGGCTATCGTTAAGTTGGTTTTGGCCTTATTGAGATCACATTGCACTCCGCCGCAATTATTTGATGCATCCAATTCTGTTAAAGCAGATGCATCGACAACGGCTGCTACAGTGCCTGTATTGGTTACTATTAATTTCGTAATGGCATTAAATGCAGAAACATCGACAAAGTTTTTTCCAGTTGCAGCAATGCTCAATGTTTCAGTAGCGCTGGCATTATCTGTAGAGGTGATAACGGCGTTGGTTTTAATGCTACCCGCATCAGCTACCGCTAGCGATAAATGATCTGCGTTACTTGTTGCATCATCGAAAGTCTTTATGTCGGTTGTTGAGCTGGTATTTCTAACCCCAAAAATAGCCGCAATCGGCGCAGTTTCATAAGTTAGCGTTCTATCGGATGAAGATGCATTGTTCCAAATTTGTTCTACACCGGTTGTGCGGGCGAAATCGATAATCGCATCAGAAGTTACATTCCGAATGTTCACTATCTCAATTCCGGTCATCATAGGCGTGATCGTTGTTGCTTCATGAAGCGTAGCATTCAAGGTGTCTTTACCGTTACTGCCATCCAAAATATCGCCACTCTCGAGGCTGTTCACCAAATTACCTTTACTGTCACTAACGAGGCCTGCCGTAAAAGTATCATCACCGGCGAAACCTGCAACAGTATCTTGCCCATAAATTAAGTGTGAGAATTCGCTGTGAGAATAGTCGGTAAGCAGGTATTCTTGCGCTTCAGTCACGTCAGTTGGGTATGTGGTGGATACTGCACCAAGTATAGATCGCAGTTCAGTCAGATCATCTGATGAATAGTTCAAAGAATACTGTTCAGCAACCAAAGCTTTGTTGGTAAGTAGTGCTGCGGTATCCCTGAATTCGGGTGCAGGTAAGGTAGATAGGTACTGTACGGCATCATAGACAATTTCTCCCAAGCCAATGCCAGCGTCAATTTGTCCTCTGAAATAAGCTTCAGCTTGAGCATCTGCACTTAAGAGGTCAGGGTTGCCGGTATTAAGGTCAAAATTTTTCATCAATAATTCAGCTTGCTGCTCTTTAGAAATCTCGTGGCATGATGGCATAATCGTGTCAAAAAAATCAGTTTGCATCGCCAAAATTTCAGCCAACTGCAGTGTCGTCATTCCATGAGTTATTGCAGTTGTAAAATCATTTAGATAATTACTTCCTGGCGCAGCGCTGAACAATCCCACGACAATTTTCAGAACTTCTGTTTTTTGCGCATCTGTTATATTTGCAGCTGTCATGTTGATTCCCTTAATTAAATTCAATGAAAAATCAATGCATTATTGATTCTAGATATTGTTCATAGAAGCTTCAATTTGCGATTCCCCGTGGTCTTCCCGCGGGTTCTTTATTTGAGAATACTGCTGATTGAGGTAGATCGACACCAGTTTGATTGCTGGCAAGCATTGCAGGTGATTGTTTTATAAATATACTTAAGGAGACCCTTAACAAGTGTTATTTCGAGCAAGAGTAAGAAATCCATTACATTGATTATTAAGAATTTCTCTCTACGCTCGGAATAACTAATGTGAGTTATTCCGAGAAATTGATGCCAATCACTTCAATGATATTGTTTTAAAAAATAATTATATCACCCGATCCAGTACCCTTGGACTGTTTCCGTACAAAGATCTCTAACTCTGTGCTTTTACGTACAGACTGTCACTGAATAATAAGGCATTCTAAAAATCCTTATAAAAATGAAAGGATTATTATCATGACGAAAATATTACTCACAACAATTATCAGTGGATTTTTATTAGTTGGTGCGCCGGTATTTGCTGCGGATTATCCACAAACTCAAAATAAAACAGATAATAAGGAAAATTCACCAAAGCCAGTTCGTTCCCATTCACCTGACGAGAATAAAGATAATAAGGAAACATACAATTCTTCCAGCGATAACCATCCAGAAGGTCCTCGCGATGATGCGGCCGGGGAACATACATCTAAAAAAGCAAGTAGTAACCCCGCTAAAGAGAAATAAAATTATCGGTACTTTACTTGACCCGCCTCGGCGGGATTTTCCCATCAGCGCACGAAAGCGGACTGAAACGCTTCTGGTGTTTGGAGGAATATTTAAAATATAAAGGGATTATTGTCATGTTTACTAGCGTGCAAATTATTGAAATTAACTCAGACAATATTATCGCTGAGTATCCAATAGAACTATTAGGAGATGATTTATACTAAGATTATTTCACTAAGGCTTGGGAGAAAGCTGTTTATAATGGCCTAGTAGCTGAGTCAGCCCGATCAGATTACTCATTACAATTAGTTAATGAGGATCCTGCTATATCCAGTGAAAATTATTCATTAAATTAGCAGGTTACAGCCAAGTCATTAAACTCCTATGGCGATTATTTTGTTTTCTAAAGTTGCGCATGGGAAATCGAACCGAAGTGGTCTTCTTAAGCTGTGCAGACTGAAGTAAGATTAAGCTCTGCCAAAGTTGATTGTCAAGCTCAGACAGGCTGATGGATTATGTCCGTTCTGCAGATCCGTGTTACGGAAGGCATAGCGAACTCCAGCAATCTTAGCTACGGCAGCCGTAGAATCGCAAAAGCACTGAATGAATGTATCGGGTTATCCGGTTGGTCGCTGGGAAGCTCGAAGCCTGATGCGAGAAGCGGGTGTGCAAATGCGGTACCGGCAGAAGTACAAGGAGTAATCATAAACAACCGGTGTTCGAGAACAAGCTGAATCCATTGCTGTTAAAATATCAGCTAATCGCTATCTAATTAATCAATAAGATTGTTAATTTCAGAATCAGTTTTCATGACCTATGTCCTGAAATTCTCAAACTGATTCCCAATTTATTAGGAGCAAAGAAATTTATGAAAACTACTATAAACTTGAAACCAGAAGACATCACTGAATTACGCAACAAATGGTATTGGTTTTTGATCATAGGCGTTATTAGTTTGATTGGGGGAGTTTTTTCCTTATATCAACCGTTTTTTGCAACCCTTACTGTAGAAATTTTAGTTGCCTGGATATTTGTTTTTTCCGGTATTGCAAGTATCTTGCAAGCCTTCCAGACCGAACAGAAAGGAAAAGGTTGGATCATAACGTCAGGCACGTTATCGATAATATTGGGTATTGTACTTATTCTTAATCCGATAGAAGGTATTTTTAGCCTTACTCTTGTGGTTGCATCGTTACTAATGGTTTACGGAATTACGCAGATTTTTTATGCATACCAGCTTCGCTCATTTCGTGGTTGGATCTGGCTATTGTTTGGCGGCATCATGGTAGTCTTGTTTGGTGCCATAATTTTGGTTCAAATCGATAAATTGGCTGGTATTGCACTTGGAACCCTTCTCGCGATTAATTTGATTATGAATGGAACCATGCTTATATTGGCCTCCTTTTCAATCAAGAAACTTAAAGAATCTAATGAGTTACCAGCGGATGCGAATACTTAATCGCGAACGCATTTCATCTTTTCGATGATCCATATAATTATATTTACTGAGTTTAAATTATGAAATTATTTATCACTACGGCAAGTACAATGATGATTATTTTAATGGCGGGATGTGTCGCAGAACCAGTAGTTGGAGTTCCTGTCGCTCCAGCTATACCGGCTGGTGTTACTTATGTTGCACCTGCTTATGTACGTCCAGGCCCTGGATATTTATGGAATTATCATGTTCAATACGGATGGGGTTGGCATCATCCCCAATATGGATGGCATCGAGGCTGGTGATCATTCATTTCTTTTCTGCCAGTACATAAGAGAAGAGCACTTAGATCAATATTGACTAAGTGCTCTTTTGTTTTATGCATTTATCACCAGTACAAAGCCGGGGTTAACCTACGAGCTACTCCTGTAGGTATGTTTGAATTCTTTGGTGAAGGATCACTTGGAATTACTCCAGAAGGGAGCTGCATTTCTTCTTCTGCAGTTTTTGCTTTTGCTGCCTTTTCTTTATCGATAATAAGGTCAGGTTTAAGGTTCGGTCCGATACTTTCTCTCTCAACAAACTGATGGTTTGGATGAAAAGATTTATCAAAAGCAAATGCACTACCTGTAAAAAAAGCCATATACATAATAGTCGCTATCGTTAAGATTTTTCCTTGATTCATAATAATTCTCCATTTAATTGTGTCAATTTCAAATAATAATGGAAGAATCTAAACTAATCTATCTTATTTTTTACTTCTGAAGATTTATCTTTAATCAAATCCTTTCCTTCTTCAACGCGGTTATCAACTTTTTTCTTCGCACATTCGACATCAGTACCAGTACAAGTCGCTTCTTCTACACGATTTACTGCTTTGCTCGCATCGCGTTTGATTTCATTTTTAGTTGCTTCGCCTTTTTCATACAGTGTTTCAGCAGCATATGCAGTTGAGAAAAACAAACCGATAGTCAGTGCCAGTAGTAAATTAGATGTTTTCATTTTGAATATAGCTCCTTAATTTAGAATTATTTATTTACCATTCATAAGATTACAAAATTGATAATAACCATTCTTCTCAGACTTATCTGTTCGGTTGCGTACAATATGCTGTTAATTATTCTACTCTGATTGTGCATAGGCGCACTGCAAGAAACATTCGACAATAGCATAGTTCTGTCTCGCCCGGTGTGGTGCTTAAAACGTTTGGATCACCTGGGGTGTTTATGCCATCTCCTTCTCAATATTTGACGCGTACGCGATAAGTCAGCGTAGTTTCACTATCCGCTGCAACAGGCACCTTCCACTCCGCCAAACTGGCGCTGAGTTTCACATGCGGCAAAGATTCGGATATCACTTCCCAATCACCGGGTATGGGTTCTTGGATTTGCACGGTGATCGCTTCTTTCTTGGCATTTTTTAAGGTAACTTGATACGCAGTTTCAAATACGCTGGAATGACGCACTGTGCCGGCAATTTGTTGGAAATCAGTTTGTATTTTGTCAGCGGTGATATCGAATGCACTGCCTAGCTTAAGGCGTATGAGTTCATTACTGGGCGTGTGATCAATGCGATCTTCCCCGACGAATTGGCTATTGCCCTGCAAATCCTTCTTGTAAACGCGAATAACACCTCTGGGCAATGGAATACCCAAGCCCTCCCCTTTATTGCGAAAATTGATGAATACATGGATCTTGTGCTTTTGACTGATCGTATCGTGCTTTCCGGAATAATAATAATCCGCCCCCCGCAACAAATACTCTTTGTTGAAAGGAATATTCAGCGCGGACATCAGTGCAACCTGTTTGGTCTGATTTTCAGAAAGTGTCGTGGGATGCTGCAAGGTATACAGATGATACTCAAAGAATGACTCTTCCTTCATCTGCGATGCATCAACTGCTTCTGTTGCCATCGCCATCATTTTTCGGGCAATGCGTTGTTCGGGTTGCACACGATTGATATCACCCGCGACTAATTGCAGATTGGCATTGTAATAAGCAATGCCACTTTGGTTGGTCAGCGTGACAAGACCATTCAGATTCAGCGAATTGCCAGTTTCACTTAAAGCAACCACATAATCAGCGTGCCAGGATAGTCCTTGCGTTAAATAGGAAAGCTCCAAATCGTGTTTACCCTGGGATGGACTCAGCAGTGAAACAAGCAAAGTGGGTTTATCACGCAAATTCTTCGGTACACCAGGAAATATCATCCGCCCCGGCACACCCGTTTCGATACGGTCATTAAATTTCAGCACCACGCCGTCATTGGTTGAAAGGATAGTGGCCGCTTCGCTCGTCTCTGCGCCTGTAATCGGATTGGTGCGAATAACGGTGATCTCCTTGCCGGAATATTTTTCCAGCAGCTTCGCCGGGGTGAGCAGGTCAAAATCAAAATTCTGCTCGAGCAAGCGAAACTTAGAAGGCGCGGTGAGATTACGCAGCAATGCGGTCTCAGGGCGGATCTGGGCTGACACATCGCGCCATGCCAAACGATTAATATCCTGATCCAATGTAACTTGGCGCAAATCTTTTATCAGAGCCAAGTTTTCATTGTAAATCGTGATCGCGATATTTTCCTGGTCCTGGGCCGTTGAAACTTTTTCTTCCACTGTGGCTGCATGAGAATTACATATAATGATGGAAGAAATAACCGCAACGGCTACAGTCCCAGTACATTTCTCAAGAAAACCTGTGTTCTTCAGATGCTTCGTCATGCGTATACACTCACTATAATTCAACATAATTAATTTCCTCATTTCAATACAAAATTCTGTTTGCCGCGCATCTCCGCAAAGAGCAGCTGATATATTGAGAACCGCCATCAGATTCTGCTTGATTTACGTTTCCTGTATGCACGAATGCAGACATTTAATGATCTGGACACACATACATTCCAGCATACCTGTCTTGCTCAGTTATCGAAGCTGCAACCGATGCGTTTGCATTTGATGTGCGGTGAGCGATGCCGATAAATCTCCGCTGATAATCATGGCGTCGTCGATGTCCGTTTCAATATGCGTAGTTCTTTTCCCCGATAAAATATCGGAGGCGAGCGATAATGTGTAATCGCGCGCCACATTGGCCTGGTTCCAGACTCGCGCTATCACACCCTGATTTATTCCGTCCTCAGCCGGTTTCAAAGCCCACAGCAGCACATCCGGATCGGAAATGGTTAGAAATGTATGACTGTTTTCACTGTAAACCGGATTTGATCCGATCACAACACCCGTTACGAATGGATTTTGGTGTTCGAGCGAGAATTTCATCGCCGCTGTTTGATTAAAGGCGCCGTGTGTTTGCAGGGCAAACCGCTGCAAAAATCGTGAATCGCCGCCCTGATTGGGAATTCCGAAATGCTTGCCATCCACTTGGCCGCCCGCCAGAATGCTCAGTTGCGGCGTGTCGGTATCAAGCTCGGTAAGTGTGCTGTTGCCCAGTTTCATATAATACGCATCAGGGTTTGAAAGCGTTACGCCAACATTATCGTCGGATACATCGGCGAAATGATTGATCGTCAGCCAATCATACCGCGCATTCTGCGGCGAATAATGTCCGCCATTCGGCAGCAGTTTGGCGCGAATGACCGCACCAACCTCTTCATGCCAAACATCGGACGAATCGATGTTGAATGAGTAACCCCACGTCAGCGTCTCACCGAAATTTTGCAGAATATCGTTCTGAATTTCGATGCGATTGCTGCCGCGAATCAATGTAATACGCGTCGTATGCAAATGCGGACTCATGGAAATCACTCGTAGGGTTACACTCACTGCACCAGGATTCTTGCTTGCAAAACTGCCGCCCCTTCCCCCCAGATCGTTAACCCATCGGTCATTTATCTTGCGCACAAATTCCCGATTTCCTTGCGTCTTATCGATCAGACTCGTAATCGCGCCGGTGTTTGAAACGGTGATGCGGTAAAAATCGTTTTCAATGATATTGCCGATCGCGCTTACCGCATTTGAAAATGAAATTCCAGCGCCGTTTCTGATTTCAAACACTTTGTAACCGACCGAAGGCACATCGCTGGCCAGAATTCTCAATCGGGTTTGTCCGTCAATCCTCACATACTGCCAAGGCACTTGCTGCCCGGTTGCCACATCAACGACATGAATCAGGCTTTTATTGTCGACAGGAAAATCCGCATAATCGGTTCTGTTCCAACTCAGGCTGTTGAACACGTAAAATCTCGGATTGGTGCCGCTTCGGGCAATCATCGTGCTAAGCTGATTTTTTGCGTCCTCGTGCAGCGTGTCGACGTACGATGTAATCTCACCTTCGATTCTACGCTGCCAGTCAGCTCTGTCGGCACGCGAAACAGGGCCATCTGCAGTCCAGTTATGTTCATAGTACAAACCGAAATTGAGCATCGCTTTATCGCGTGCCGCAATCCGGCTATTCATAAAGGTAGAATTTTTCAAAGAAACCAGCGTAGCCAGCGCATCAGCACTGCGCAGCTTCTCCACGGCGCGTTTAACCCGTGCTGAAACTTCCGCCATTGAAGCCGAATACAGCTCCCATTCATTGCCATAACTGGCTGCAAAGGTTTCCAATTCTGCGCCGTGATGTGCTTCAAAATCCCTAAAAAAATCCAATTGATTCGACACAATGACTTGGCGTTTTTCGGTAGTTAATTGCTTCGCGGCAGTGACAAATTCATCGTCGATGGTGATGAGATCATCTTCTCCCTTGCCAAAAACACCAATGACCGGGAAAGGATAGCGCGTTGCAAATGACATATCCGTATCGATAAATGGAATCGTTGCATAAGGGTCGCGCCCTTCGGCATAACTGCCAATGGAGGTATTATCGCCCGTAATATTGAGCAATAGTGAATTCCATTTCATCAAAATGCGGCTATCGTCGCGACCGCCGAGATAATAAATCTCGCGTTCGCGGTTACTCAGGTGCGGCACATGCGTGGCGCATCCACACACGCCCTTCCACGAATACTTGGCTCCCGATCCGGCCCACAGCGACGATAGGCCGTATGGCAAAGTTTGATTTTCCATCGCAATCGCCAGTGGAAAATCAATGCCGTGTGCACGTTGGATTAATCCCGGATAATACATGCCGCGCAAAATCGCTTCCGCCGGCGTACCGCCACTTGACAGCACCAGTGCGTTGAGCGGCACACTGAAATGCCCGTCCTTGATGCGGTTAATCAATCGTTGGAATTGCGTCACTGAGCGATTTTTTTGATAAACCCACAACCAAAAACTACCGTCGGCATTCCAGCGCGCCTGATACGGCGGAGGGCTTGCCGCAGTCGCATCCATCTGATCCAGGTAATAGTCGATAGTAGTCAGAAAAACATCCTGATATTCGGCTTCGTTTGCCGTCCACATGTAATCGGTATGATCATCCGGCGCAAGATAAATCCGCTTTTGGGCAAAACTCTGTTGTGCAATTAACAGGATCAGTAAAAAGACACAGCCGCTTAAAATAATACCTTTCATACCGACCATTGAAAAATTGTAAAAGAATCTGAGCGTTGAGTCATATCCAATTTAGTTAAAAATATCGCCCAAAAAGTCAGCAATCGATCGATACGCGCGATTTGCTGCCGCTTCCTTGTATACCGTTCCGAAATCAGGATTATTGGCTTTCGGATTCGTGAAAGCGTGCATCGTGCCGCCGTAAACATGAATCTGCCAATCCACGCCTGCTTGCGTCATTTCGGTTTCAAATGCGCACACCTGCTCCGGCGGCACCATCGGATCATCGTGACCATGCAGGCAAAGTACTTTGGCGACTATAGTTTCATTTGCGACAGTCCCCGGTGTCAAAATGCCGTGAATACTGATCACCCCGCGCACGTCCGCTCCCGAGCGAGCCAATTCCAGCACGCACATACCGCCAAAACAATAACCCATGGCTGCAACTCTGGTTGCGTCGACTTGTGGCAGTTGCCGTACTATGCTCAGGGCGGTATTGATTCTGCGCCGGAGTAATGCCCGATCTTTCGCAAACGGACTCATCAATGCACCGTTCTTCTCAGCATCGCCATCAGCGCCGACAATCCCCTTGCCATACATATCCAGCGCAAAACCCACATAGCCCATGTCGGCGACTCTTTTGGCAGCTTTACAGGCAAATTCGCGCCGCCCGCTCCAATCGTGCGCTACCAACACAGCGGGCTTAGGCTCACCGGTGTCGTGATACGCTAGGTACCCCTCCAATCGACGGCTGCCATCTTCATAATCAATGTTTTTTGTAATCATATTTCTCTTCCTTTATTAAATATTCACCAGCAATATATTACTCCCCTCATTAAAGAGCATAGCATCTTGTTCAATGACAATTGCTCAACAAAGACTATTTTATATTGCATTTGCAAACTCTCCCGTTGCAAAAAATTCAATAAATAAAAATCTGATTCGATAACAACGGCATCTTGCTATCGCACATATCTCATCTATGCAACTGAATATTTATGCTGCGACAGCAAGAACACTTTGATTGTTATGAAACTTTATAACAATTAAAGGATCTGAAGAAATCTCGTATACAAAACCTTTATGAGGAATTTATAAAATGGCACTTCTAAGAAATAAAATTTTTTCCACATGCGTAGCAGCTTCTTTGCTATGTGCAACCAGCACAGTATTTGCGGAAAGCGTCGCCATCAAATACGATCAAATATTCATCGCTGACAAAGGCCTGGTTGTTAAGGATTTGCTCACCGGACAACTGAATCAATGCACCGCACCACCCTTGCTCGATCCAGCAGGTAATGATGTCACCAGCTTACTGGCAACTGCAACCGATGTCGTCATCAAGCGCAATTATGCAATCGTGACTGTGCACCCGCTTGATAGTCAAGGCAACGCGCTGACCGACACCGTGACTGTCGACGTATCTAAGTGCTTGGTACAAAAAACTATTCCCGTCAAAGAATGTATCTCCACCGTGGATCTGGACAGGGGCGTTTTGACGATCCCATGCGTTCAGATTAATGACTCCATTGTCACAGTCAATATGGATCGCCGCGGCAGTTCGTCTAATTGGGAAGTCACATTCCTTCAAGATAATGCCAACATGGCAAATTACAGCGATGCCAGCAATGATGATGAGGAAGATGACGACAGCAAAAGTAAGCAAAAAGGTCATTAAAAATGATCATGATTGATCAGCTTTACTGCTGATTGCATCTCACAGGGCGGTAATATTATGAAAATAATCACTGCCGCCCTGCCCCAAAGTAACATCAGGTAAAATCCATTTTCAGGAATATTTAATCTGAAAATCGATTCAAAAGAATGTTAGCCTTGCTATACCAGCGATCCAGCAAGCCATATCATTAATTGACCTAAAAAGGAACCTGATCATGACTAACAAACTCCACCAAGTTGTACTCAGTATTTCAGCGTTATCAATCTGCGCATTATCCAATCCGGTCTGGGCGCAGGATCTATCGACGCAGAAAATTCTACCGCTGGAATTATCAGCTCAGGCAGCCATGGCGGCTGTAAAAAAATGTCATGACGATGGATTCAAGGTCAGCGTTGCCATTGTCGACCAATCCGGATTAGTCAAAGTACAGTTAAAAGCCGATGGCGCCGGACCGCATACGCTGGATAGCAGCCGCCGCAAAGCTTACACAGCGAATAGTCTGCGCGACTCGACACAGAAATATGCCATGCTGGTGGCGCAAAAACCAGAATTACAAGGCCTGGCACGAATGAATGAAAACATTCTGTTGTTGGGCGGCGGCTTCCCCATCAAGATCGGCGGTGAAGTGGTCGGCGGTATCGGTGTAGGCGGTGCTCCCGGAATTCAGTTCGATGAAGTGTGCGCCAGCGCTGCACTTAAAGTCCTGAAAGCGGACGACACGTTCGAAAGCAAGTAATTGTTGGAGAACAGATAGGATACAAGAAGCTCGTTACACCAATTTTGTCATTCCGAGTACATGAGGAATTTTTGGAGTCAATATCCTAGTTCCTCATGCGCTCGACATGGCAGTTCTGCAAAAACCTGCTAAGCAAAATCGACTGCCACATTCTGCCCCACCAGCAATACCGCGTCATCATGGGTATATACATGGTAATAACCGGAACCGCGGGGGCCACCGTCGACCCAGCCGTCGTCCTGGACAGTAATATGATCTCCGGCATTGCCATTGATTCTGAGCGTATTACTGGTATCCGACAGATTCAACAAACCTTCTGCGGTTAATGTCAATGTATTGTCGCCCCTGCCATACAAGCAGATGGTTTCAATACCGTGGATTTTGTTGCTGAAGCTTGCCAAATCCAGATTCAGATCCTTGCCGTCCAGGTGCAACGTGTCGTTGCCGCTGCCGCCGTCAACCGAGCCAAAACCAAGATCCGCCACCTGGATGTAATCATCACCGGTACCGCCATGAAACACATCCGCGCCGCCACGGCCGATCATTTTGTCGTTGCCGTCACCGGCTTCAAAAATATCCGCCGCTGATGTGCCCTTGAGGACATCATTTCCGGGCGTGCCCGCAATGACATTGCCACCACCACCACCACCAAAGTCGCTGCGACCGAAGATGACGTAACTGGAACCGGAGATACCACCGACCATCAAATCATCAAACCCATCGCCATTGACGTCCCCCGCATCGCTGACTGAAGCACCTGACTCGCCAAACGCCGTCACGCCATCCAGGCGAATGCCGTTATTACCATCCAGGCTGGATAAATCCATCGCAGCAGCAAAACCGGAGACTTTACCAAACACCACATAGGTGGAACCGGAATTGTTATACGGGCCATCGAAAGAGACACCGACGAGTACGTCATCAAAGCCATCGCCATTGACATCTCCCGCACTACTGATTGATCTACCGGAAAAGACATCCTCGGTTACGCCATCGAGGCGAAAGCCGTTGTTGCCGTCGAGACTGGATAAATTTATCGCGGCATCAAAACCGGCAGCTTTGCCAAATACCACATAACTGGAACCAGAGTAATCGCCATTCGGGTTAGCATTTGGCGCACCGACGATCACATCATCAAAACCATCGCTGTTGACATCTCCCGCATTGCTGACCGAAAAGCCAGAAATATCACCCGCTTCCTCTCCATCTAACCGAAAACCATTGTTGCCATCGAGACTGGACAAATCCATCGCGGCATCGAAACCGGTGGCTTTGCCAAACACCACGTAACTCGATCCTGCGTTGTGAATGCCGTTCGGGTCAGCATCAGTCGCGCCGACAATCACATCATCAAAGCCGTCGCCATTGACATCCCCGGCAGTGTTGACCGAATAGCCCGAACGATCATTTGCTTCAACCCCATCCAAACGGAAACCGTTACTGCCATCTAAGCTGGACAAATCCAACGTGGCATCAAAACCAGATGCTTGACCAAACACCACATAACTGGCACCGGAGACCTGCGAGTCAGAATAAAATTCACCAGGCGCACCAACAATTACATCATCGAAACCGTCACCATTGACATCCCCGGCACTGCTGACTGATTCTCCTGAAGAATCATAATCTTCCACGCCATCCAGACGGAAACCATTACTGCCATCCAAGCTGGACAGATCCAACGTGGCATCAAAACCGGCAGCCTTGCCAAACACCACGTAACTGGAGCCGGATCTCTCGCCATTCGGGTCAGCATCAGGGGCACTGACAATCACATCATCAAAACCGTCACCATTGACATCCCCGGCACTGCTGACTGATCTTCCTGAAGAATCATAATCTTTCACTCCATTGAGACGGAAACCATTACTGCCATCGAGGCTGGCTAAATCCATCGTTGCAGCAAAACCGCCAGCCTTGCCAAACACCACATAACTAGATCCTGCTGCATTGATGTCGTTCGGATCAGCGCTACTAATCCCGATAATTAAGTCATCAAAACCATCGCCGTTGACATCACCTGCATTGCTGACCGATCCTCCCGACGAATTATTTGCCGATCCGTCCAGGCGGAAACCGTTATTGCCATCGAGATCGGCCAAATTGATCACATTTGTTGCTAGCGGTACGTCTGCACTTATCTCCCTATTCACCCGCAGCACCGCCCCGCTATGCAAAAAAATACGATAATCGCCATCGACACCACCATCTGTCCAACCGTTAGTGAGCGCTATGACACGATCACCCGCATTACCATCCACGGTAAGCGTACCGAGGCTGAATAAACTCGACAAATCTGGCAAACTGAGCGTCAGGGTATTGTCTCCGTTACCAGTCAGATCAATTGATTCGATGTCATTTATGGCATTGTGAAAGTTGGCCAGATCCAGATTAAGACCGCCACCCGCCAATTTCAGCGTATCGGTGTCGTTTCCACCATCTGCCAATTGAAAGCTGAGGTCCGCAACCGCGATGGTATCGTCACCGTCACCTCCGAGAAACATATCCGCCCCGCCACGGCCAATCATGCTATCGTTACCGTTACCCGCTTCGAAGCGGTCTGCTGCCGGCGTGCCGGTGAGTTTGTCATTGCCGGCAGTGCCCCGGATCGTCTTATCATTAGTAAATTCACTGCGGCCAAACAGCACGTAGCTGGAACCGGAATTGTTGCCGTTCGGATCAGTGCGTGGTGCACCGATAATCACATCATCAAACCCATCGCCGTTGACATCTCCTGCATGGCTGACAGCGCTGCCCGATTCATCAGATGCTGCTGCCCCCTCCAGACGCACACCGATATTGCTGTCCGGATCGAACAGATCCAATGTGGCACTAAATCCAGAAGCCTGGCCAAACACCACATAGCTGGATCCAGCATAGGCATTCGTATCAGCATCGACAACGCCAACGATCAAATCATCAAACCCGTCATCATTGATATCGCCTGCACTATTGAACGCCATAGACGGATTTTGACCTACAGAACTCACATCTCCCGCAAATAAGTGGAAGCCGTTGCTGCCATCGAGACTGGATGGATCCAGCGTAGCATCAAATCCCGAAGCGCGCCCAAACACCACATAACCGGCTTGGTAGCTCGAGTACCGGGTAAATCCCGAGATTTCTACCAACATATCAGAAAAACCATCGCCATTGATGTCTCCTGCACTGCTGACCGAGGAACTCGAGGCAGATGATTCATCCATGCGAAAGCCATTGCTGCCATCGAGAGTAGATAAATCCAGCGTGGCATCAAAGCCGGAAGTCTTACCAAATACCACGTAATGGGCATCGCGAGAGAGCGTGTAGTATCCATAGCTGTACTTGTTGGCACCGGGAGCATCCACAATAACATCATCAAGTCCATCACCGTTGATATCCCCTGCGCTGCTGACTGCGCTTCCCAAATGGTAATCCTCCGCCACGCCGTCCATGCGAAAACCATTATTGCCATCGAGAGTAGATAAATCCAGCGTGGCATCAAAACCGGAAGCCTGACCAAATACCACGTAACTGGAACCGGAATTCTCGCCGTGCGGGTCGGCGTCAGGCGCGCCGATAATCACATCATCAAAGCCATCGCCGTTGACGTCGCCGGCATCGCTGATCGAGAAGCCTAACTGGCCGCCTACTGTTACCCCATCCAGCAGAAAACCATTGCTGCCATCGAGGCTGGATAGATCCTGCGTGGCATCAAAACCCGAAGTGCGCCCAAATACTACATAACTGGACCCGAAGCTATTGTCGTTCGAAGTATCACCAATGGCACGGATAAACATATCCTCCAGTCCATCGCCATTAACGTCCCCTGCGTTAACGATTGTAGTCTGCGAATGATTATGGGATGTCTCCTCATCCACGCGGAAACCATTACTACCATCGAGGCTGGACAAATCCAGCGCAGCGGAAAAACCGGAAGCCTTGCCAAACACCACATAGCTGGTTTCAAAACCATTGCTATGGCTGTACGCATCATGACCAAAGGTACGGACAAACAAATCATCAAAACCGTCGCCATTGATATCCCCTGCATCGCTGGATGAGATGCTCGAATAATCATATGTCGATTCCGTATTTACACGGAACCCATTGCTGCCGTCGAGGCTGGATAGATCCAGTGCAGCATCAAAATCGGTAGCTTTACCAAACACCACATAACTGGATCCTGAGGAGCTATCACCGTGCGGGTCACGGCCACTATCTTGGACAATCACATCATCAAAGCCATCCCCATTGATATCGCCTGCATTACTCACTGAACTGCCCGAATAGTCACTTGCCGCTGTTCCATCCAAACGAAAACCATTGCTGCCGTCGAGACTGGATAAATTGATTATTGCTGTAGCCATGACCGATAATCTCCACAAAAGAATTAATCAACTAACAACTTGAAAAAAGTATCAGAAATATCGATATGTTATTTCAACAAGTAGGTAGCTGATGCTACGCTGAAAAAACTGCTTACCAATTACAAAGTTTTTGTAATTGCTATCAATTTTAAGGTATTTTGGATAATTCCACTGACGTCATTCCAAACGCAGTGAGGAATCTTATGGAATCAGCAGTATGGATTTTCTGCTGTGCTTGAAGTGACAGGCGTTCTACGCTTCTTATCAAATCATCGCAAAACGCATTCGAAGCAAAACCAATTGCCGCGCAAAAACAGGCCAGAAAATGCGAGGTATACGCAATAAATGCGCATTTCAAGCCCGTTTTAAACACCGCAGCGGCAATGCAGATAGTTTTTGTTAAGCAAAATCCACCGTCACATTTTGCCCCACCAGCAATACCGCGTCGTCATGGGTATACACATGGTAATAACCGGAACCGCGATCGCCACCGTCGACCCAGCCGCTATCTTCCACAATGATGTGGCCTGCGTCATTGCCGTTGACTCTCAGGGTATTGCTGGTATCCGACAGATTGAGCAAGCCTTCTGCGGTTAATGTCAGCGTGTTATCGCCCTTGCCGAACAAACACAAGGTTTCGATGCCGCTGATGCTGGCGCCGGAATCCGCCAAGTTGAGATTCAGACCGTTACCGGCAAGATGCAGCACATCGTTGTTGCCCGCACCGCCATCGACCAATGTAAAATCGAGATCGGCCACGGTAATCTTGTCATTGCCCGCGCCCGCCTTAAAGGTATCCGCCCCGCCACGGCCGATCATTTGATCGTTGCCATCGCCCGCTTCAAAGGTTTCTGCCGCCGGGGTGCCTTTGAGAATGTCATCTCCCGGCGTGCCCGCAATCACATTGTCACCGCCAAAGTTGCTTCTGCCAAATACCACGTAACTGGAGCCGGAGACATCGCCGTTCGGGCCTGCTCCAAGAGCTCCGACGATCAAATCATCAAAGCCATCGCCATTGACATCCCCCGCACTGCTAACTGAATCGCCCGAAGTATCTCCTCGCGTCACGCCATCCAGGCGAAAACCGCTATTGCTATCGAGATTGGATAGATCCACCGTAGCACTGAAACCTCCAGCCTTCCCAAACACAACGCAGCTGGAACCAGAGAAGAAGTTACCGTTCGGGCTTGCGTGGGAAGCACCGACAACCACATCCGCAAAACCATCGCCATTGACATCCCCCGCACTACTGACAGAAACAACAGGACGACCTTCTATTGTTCCATCCATTCGAAAACCATTGCTGCCGTCGAGACCATCCAGATCCAGCGCGGCTTCAAAACCGGAAGCCTTGCCAAACACCACATAACTGGATCCGGAGATATCGTAATTCTGGTTTATTCCATAGGCACTGACTATTACATCATCAAAACCGTCGCCGTTGACATCGCCTGCACTACTGACCGAATAACCTAGTCCATCATCCCTCGCTCTTGCGTCCAAACGAAAGCCGTTGCTGCCATCGAGGCTGGATAAGTCCAGCGCGGCACTGAAACCGGCGGCCTTGCCAAACACTACATAACTGGAACTGTCTACCTGTCCATACGAATTAGGAGCACCGACAATCACATCATCAAAACCGTCGCCGTTAACGTCTCCGGCATCGCTGACACTATTGCCTGATCTACCGAATCCCGCCTCTCCATTCAGACGGAAGCCATTGTTGCCATCGAGACTGGATAAATCCAGCGTAGCAGCAAAACCGGAAGCCCTGCCAAAAACTACATAACTGGCACCAGCATTGTAAATGCCGTTGGGTGCCGCATAACTTGCACCGATGATTACATCAGCAAAACCATCGCCGTTGACATCGCCTGCATTGCTGACCGAATTACCCGATCTATCCGACACCGCCTCTCCATTCAGGCGGAAGCCATTGTTGCCATCGAGACTGGATAAATCCAGCGTAGCAGCAAAACCGGAAACCTTGCCAAACACTACATAACTGGATCCAGCGCCATAGATTCCGCTTGGGTCAGCGTGGTCCGCACCGACAAGTACATCATCGAAACCGTCCCCATTGACATCTCCGGCACTGCTGACACGTCTGCCCGAAGAATCATCTGCCGCCTCTCCATCCAGACGGAAGCCGTTGCTGCCATCGAGACTGGACAAATTGAATGTGGCATCAAAACCGAAAGCCTTGCCAAACACTACGTAACTGGAGCCGGATCTCTCGCCATTCGGATCAGCACTGTCTGCACCGATAATCACATCACCAAAACCGTCTCCATTGACGTCTCCCGCATTGCTGACACTAAAGCCTGATCTATCACCCTTCGCCACCCCATCCAAACGAAAACCATTACTACCATCAAGACTGGATAAATTAATTATTGTTGTTGCCATGATAAGAACTCCTTCAAAGAATTTATCAGGAATTTACCTGAAAAAAGCATCTAATCCGCTATTTTATAAAGTAACGAGGTCAATGTACGCTTGGAAAATTCTGCTGGCAAGCGAGCCTGCTTAATGTCTTTCCTTGAAATAACCTTTATTGCCTACTGCCATGCATCATCGTTGCATAGTCGATGAACATTTCTTCCAGGAACAGGCGGGGATTCAGCGGGTGGTGGGACAATCGTTGTTTGGTATTTAGAGTACGCGCAAAAGTAATGCATTCCAGCAAATCAAACTGCCCACTCAACGCTTGGATGGTAGCCAGTTGATTCAAATAGTAGCGGATTTTTCCAGTGGTGCGATAACTGATCAAGTCATAACACCATTTTTGCAACCAACTGACGACGACAGATAAAGCTGTCTGCTGCAAGGCCTCAGCCAGAGAAAGCGCATCCAGCCGCTTGGAATCAGCGATGTGTTGGATAAATTGCTGGTATTGCGCTACATTTTCTCCTTGATCGAACTGCTGTGCCGACAAGGGAGAAAAGCCGGCGGCTGCGAGGCAGGCTTGCGGATCATTGATCGCATGCTGCTTTAGCCACGCAATGGAAGTTTCAATGTCCGGGACCGGCATTGCGATTTGCTGGCAGCGGCTGCGTATGGTCGGCAATACATGCTGCGTTTGATGCGTTACCAGAATAAACAACACATTGGCCGGCGGTTCTTCCAACTTCTTGAGCAGTGCATTGGCTGCCGCTCTATTCATGGTTTCGGCGGGATAAATCAGGATAATCTTGTAACCATCCTGATGCCCGGTCATGTAGACAAAATCGGTGAGTTTGCGGATTTGCTCGATACTGATTTGCTGGCTGGCACTTTTCTTGGTCGTAGCACTGCCGGATTTCTCGTCACTTTCTTCTTTCTCGCTCGACTCACCAGAGTGGACCGCTAGCGCCTCCGGCATCACCTGATAAAAATTGGGGTGCCCATGCTGCTCAAACCATCCGCAACTTGAACATTCCCCACAAGCCTTTTGTTCTGCTGTGGGCGCTGTGCATAGCAATGATTTCGCCAGATGACGTGCAAAACCGTACTTGCCGATGCCCTTTTTCCCTTTTAGCAGCAATGCGTGACCCCGGAATTGACGGTTCTGCGTCAATTTCTGCCAGATGCCCTGCTGCCAGCTATAAATATCACTCATCATGCAATAAATGCTGTAGAACTTGCTCAACCGCAATTTTGACTTCGGATAACGATTGGCTGCTATCGATCTGCTTGATGCGATCAGGAAACTGCTTGGCTCTGGTTAAATAGGCCGCACGCACCCGCTGGAAAAAGTCAGTCTGTTCTTGCTCAAATCGATCGGAAACCTTGATTTGACTCACGCGTTGCTGCCCCACGTCGACAGGTACATCGAAGTACAGCGTTAAATCGGGCTGCAGCGTACCTTGCGTCCAGTGTTCCAGGATAGCCAGTTTCTCGCTATCCAATCCTCTGCCGCCGCCTTGATAGGCAAAACTGGCATCGGTAAAGCGATCGGATATGACCCATTGGCCTTGCGCCAAACTCGGCAGAATCACTTTGTCAAGGTGCTCACGGCGCGCGGCGAACATCAGTAACGCTTCCGTTTCAGCATGCATGGCGATGGATTTATCCAGTAACAAAGCGCGCAACTGCTCACCCAAAAGTGTTCCGCCCGGTTCCCGCGTAACCACAGTTTGTAATCCCGCACGCTGCAATAATTCGATGATCCAGGCAAGCTGAGTCGATTTACCCGCGCCGTCAATGCCCTCCAGCGTAATGAATTTGCCCTGTGTCATGTGTTTTTCTGTTTTCAAGTGTTATGAAGGTAAGCTACCATGCACGATCAGTTAATCATCCGTCCATTTTAACGCATGCAAATAGATGCCGCAGGCCTACTGGATACTGCCCAGTTTATCGCTTCCCCGAATTTTGACGAACGACCGGCAGGTACTCACATCAGCTTACTGGTGATCCATAACATCAGCCTGCCGCCGAATGAATTTGGCGGCAATGGCGTACTTGAACTGTTCACAAATCAAATCGACCCGTACGCGCATCCTTATTACCAGTCGTTGCAGGGATTGAAGGTATCCGCACATTTTTTCATCCGCCGTGATGGCTTGATCATACAGTTTGTGCCTTGCAACATGCGCGCCTGGCACGCAGGCGTATCCAGCTGGCAAGGTAAGGAGCGGTGCAACGATTTTTCGATTGGCATTGAACTGGAAGGTAGCGACACCATGCCTTTTACCGATGCCCAATATGCAATGCTGATTGCAGTAACGCAATGTTTATGCAGTCGATATCCCATCCAGCATATCGTCGGGCATGCAGACATCGCCCCTGGTCGCAAAACCGATCCTGGACCGCGTTTCGATTGGCAAAAATATGCCAGCAGCTTGGGCGATCATGAATATCTCAAAACCATTTCATGTTCCTGATGATGAGGCATCCGCACACCTCACCATCCGGTATTAGAAACCCATGACTAGTTGCGTATCACTCGATAATTAGCAACCAATCGGCATTCGCTTCCCGGTGCAACTTCCACCACATCGTTGGCGGCATTGGTCGTTTCAACACATAGCAAACGTTGGTAATCCGCATCTTCCAGATCGGCCATTTCCTTGGATATTTTCTCCCAGGGATTCCACACCACAGCGGTTTTGCTGCTTTGTGAAGTGATCTGGATACGACGGTTCAATGTGCTATCCTCGATGATCATGGTATTGCCGACATCTAAATAGATACGATCCACTTCCGAATCGATGGTCACTGCGCCTGATTGCTGCTTTTGCGCATTGCTGCCGCCTACTTTGTCAATATAATTGCAGCCTTCCAGGCCAAGCACTTTGGCTTGCGCAATATTGCCAACCTTGAAGTAAGTATGAAACGCTTGCGTAATGGAAAATTTTTCTTTCCCTGTGTTGCGGGTCATCAAGGATAGATTCAAGGAATCGCCGATGATAATCTCCTGATTCAAGATAAAGGAATGTGGCCAGATAGCCTGGGTTTCTGGAGTATCCGTCAGACCCAGCGTGATGACGATGTCGCCATTTATAGTGGCTTGCGTTGCAATGACATTCCACGGACGATTGCGTACAAAGCCATGTCCCGGACGTCCTTTGCCTTCCGGATCGGCACCAAACCATGGCCAGCAAATCGGTACGCCGCCTTTAATTGCTTTACCGTCCTGATAATAAGCTTTTTCGCTCAAAAACATCACATCTTCCGGCTCGTTGCCGGGTTTAAATGACAGCACCTGTCCGGCATGGATCGATATCAGTGCTTTGGCTTTGGCGCTATTGACCTGAATCATCGGTAATCCGCCCTTGCCTACTACGAATTCAAGTTGACCTGCAATACCGAATTGCGCGTTGAGTTGTTCGATAGTCATGATTTTCCTTTTTTAAGTTGTTGTTTGATTTTCTATTCTTGAATGGGTTTGACTCGGCTGGCTGCAAGTTTAGCACGGCTCCGCGCTTCATCTGTATGGGTGCCGTTCGCCAAAGCGACTCCCATGCGTCGTTGCACAAAAGATTCCGGTTTGCCAAATAAGCGCAAGTCACTTTGCGGCACACTGAGCGCTTCAACCACGCCGGAAAACGCAATGCCTTGGGCTTCCAGTTGGCCATAAATCACCGCACTGGCACCCGGCGCCTGCAAGGAGGCATCCACTGGCAGTCCCAAGATGGCGCGCGCATGCAAATCAAATTCACTCTGCCGTTGGCTGCACATCGTCACCATACCGGTGTCATGCGGTCGCGGACTGACTTCACTGAACCAGACTTCGTCGCCTTTGATGAATAATTCCACGCCAAAAATACCCAAACCGCCGAGATCATCGGTTATTTTCTTGGCAATTTCACGTGCACGTTGCAATGCCAGCGGTGTCATCGCTTGCGGCTGCCAGCTTTCGACGTAATCGCCATGCACTTGCACATGCCCGATCGGTTCGCAGAAATGCGCTTGCACGACACCGTTGGCATCCAGCGCACGCACGGTCAGTTGTGTGATTTCATAATCAAAGTGAATTATCCCTTCGACAATCACCCGCCCTTGATCCACCCGGCTGCCGCTTGCGGCGTAACGCCAGGCCGCTTCAACTGCTTCGGCGGTGTCAATACGTGATTGTCCTTTGCCGGAAGAAGACATCACCGGTTTGACTATACACGGATAACCGATCTTGCCATCAATCACCGCGCGCAATTCGTCCAAACTGTTGGCAAAAGCGTAAGGCGACGTCGGCAAGCTTAATGTTTCCGCTGCCAGGCAACGAATGCCTTCGCGATTCATAGTTAATTTGGCGGCGCGCGCGGTTGGAATCACTGTCGCCAATCCTATTTGTTCAATTTCAATCAACATCTCGGTGGCGATGGCTTCAATTTCCGGCACGATAATGTCGGGACGTTCCTGCTCCACCAGGGCACGTAATGCCTTGCCGTCCGCCATATTGATCACATGCGAGCGATGCGCCACCTGATGTCCCGGTGCATTGGCATAGCGATCCACCGCAATGGTTTCGACGCCAAGCCGCTGCAGCGCGATAATGACTTCCTTACCAAGTTCACCACTACCCAGCAACATGACTTTGGTTGCTGACGGACTCAGCGGTGTGCCAATCACTGATCGTTTATTCATCGTATGTTATGCTGTTTCAAAATTACTGTTTTATTGTTCTGTTCTTTTTTTGTCCTGCTGTTGTAACGCCCACTGCACGTGTTCGCGCACCAAAGCCGATGCATCATCCAACCGGGCTTGCAATGCCGTGACAATCTCGCCGGAATACGGCGCGTTACCCAGACCGACGGCGATATTGCGCAACCATTGCTGGTGACCGATGCGGCGGATTGGCGTGCCGGCCAGTTTGGTTTCAAATGTTTCCTGATCCCAACTGAATAACGCAATCAACGATACATCATCCAGGCCATTCCGTACATGAAAGTCATTTTCATTGGTGATCCTGGCAAATTTATTCCATGGACACACCAACTGGCAATCATCGCACCCATAGATTCGATTGCCAATTAGCGGACGCAACGATTCCGGAATGCTGCTTTTCAATTCGATGGTCAAATAAGAAATACAGCGCCGGGCATCCAACTCATACGGCGCAATGATGGCTTGCGTTGGGCATATATCGATACATTTGGAACAACTACCGCAATAATCTCCAGTTGTCTCATCAACGGGCAGCGGTAAATCCGTATACATTTCACCGAGAAAAAACATCGAACCTGCTTGACGCGACAACAATAAGGTATGTTTGCCGCGCCAGCCCAGACCGGCTTTCTGCGCCCATGCCACTTCCATCACCGGTGCACTATCCGAAAAAACCCGGTAATTGAATTGCCCTACTGCTGCAGTGATTTTATCAGCCAATCGTTGCAAGCGTGCGCGCATGACCTTGTGGTAATCACGCCCCAATGCATAACGTGAAATAAAGGCTTGGTCCCCCATGTTGATCACATCCCAGCTTTTCTTGGTAGCAGGCGGAGAGTAATTCATACACACCGAAATAATCCGTTGCGTTCCGGGCTCGAGCTCAGCGGGACGAGTACGCTTGGTGCCATGTTTCGCCATATAATCCATGTCGCCGTGATATCCTTTATCCAACCACTGGAACAACCCGGATTCCACTGCGGACATATCAGCACCGGCATCCGCGATACAGGTATCCTGAAAACCAAGTTCCTTGCTCCACGCTTTAATGGCGGTCGCCAAAGCAATGTAATCAGGCAATTTATTCGTTGAGGTATTTTCTTGCATAACATTCATTCTTCAGATTCTGTGCCAGCACAACACTTTACATATGATCTAGCTGATGAAACAGCGACGTTGAATTTTGGTAAAGCAATGGCTGCTATCCTGCATGCCGGGTTGGTTATTAATCTGGTTGGCAATCTAGGTGCCGGTAAAACAACATTCGCACGAGGTATTTTACACGGCCTTGGCTACCAACATATTGTAAAAAGTCCTACGTATAATTTAGTTGAAATCTATAAAATTTCTAGGTTATACTTGTATCACTTTGATTTTTATCGCTTCAATGATTATTTTGAATGGGAAGAAGCAGGTTTTCGCGAATACTTTAATTCGGATTCAATCTGCTTAGTGGAATGGCCTGAAAAAGCGGGAGATTTATTGCCTGTGGCTGATCTTCAGCTGTTTTTTAAAATACTTGAAACAGGTCGAAGTGTCGAAATTCGAGTGGGTACAGAGACAGGAAAGCAATGCTTAGAACATTGGAAAAATCAGAACAGCGTGTGATCACCTATTTTAGTAAGCATAATATTGCTTGTGCAAAAGGTATTTTCCTGGCATTCCTTATTCTAACCTGCCTGCTGCTATTGCTAAACCAACCTGCACTCGCTGCAGATGTCACCGTTAAATCCGTGCGTGTTGGACTAACACCGGACTATACCCGTATCACACTGGAATCCAATCAGCCGCTGCAGTATGAACTCAGCATGCTCGACAATCCGCACCGGGTTATCGTAGATTTAAGCAATATCAAGCCTTCCCCGGCACTTGCCACATTGCCGCAGAAAGTAAATGCCATCGATCCTCTAGTGGAGAAAGTGCGGATCGGACAATTCAAACCCGATGTCATCCGGCTGGTATTCGATTTGAAAGCGAATGTAGTGCCACGCACTTTTGTGGTTGCACCAAAAGAAAACTATGCACATCGATTGATATTGGATATTTACCATCCAGACAAAGCAGCGAAAACCGATTCGAATGCCAATTTCGAGGCCGGTTTGGGTGCTGATTCTACGGCGGATATGTTGGATGAATTGGTTGCCACACTGATACAGGGTGGTAAGCGACCCAAGGCAAGTCACACGCAGCCCAGCCGTCCGCTTCCCAAACCTCAGCAGGCAAGCCAATCGAAGCAACCCACCGCTGGTTCCCAGGCCGCCAAAAACCGCAAACCCATGATGGTTCCACGAATCATCATTGTTGCTATTGACCCCGGCCATGGCGGTAAAGATCCTGGCGCAGTCGGCTATCAAGGCACTCACGAAAAAGACGTGACTCTAGCAATTGCCAGGAAACTCAAAGAAAGAATCGACAAAGAACCGAATATGCGCGCGATCTTGACCCGCACCGGCGATTACTATATCTCACTTCCGCAGCGACGTATCAACGCCCGGCGCGCCAATGCCGATCTGTTTGTATCGATCCATGCGGATGCCAATCCCAAATCGCATGCGCACGGCTCTTCAGTATTTACACTATCCGAGCATGGCGCAACCTCAACCACAGCGAGTTGGCTTGCTGACAAGGAAAACAGCGTAGACAACGATCTGATGGGAGGAATTGATATCACATCCAAATCAAAAGATATCAAAGAGCTGTTACTGGATTTATCACTCAACGCAACCATTAACGACAGTGTAAAACTGGCCGAACACGTTCTGAAACAACTTGGCGACATCAATCACTTGCATAAAAAGGGGGTTGAGCAGGCCGGTTTTGCCGTGCTCAAATCACCGGATATTCCATCCATTTTGGTTGAGACCGCTTTTCTCAGCAACCCCAAAGAAGAAGAGAAGTTACGCAATAATACTTATCAAAACAAAATGGCCGACGCGGTTTTTGTGGGAATTAGAAACTACTTTGCAAGTAATCCGGCGCTCACTCGCGCCGAAATGGCACAAGTAAAATAAACCAACCATCATTCGTGAAGCAATGCAATCGCATTAAAACTGTCGCAGCAAACGATATACAATAACCGCTGCCCAAAGAATTCACATATACGATTACCAAGCAAGCATGAGTGAATGCACACCGATCAAACCCTAATAAAATGGTATCAGCTGAGTAATGAACAAGGCACGCAACGCATAGCGCTTGCGGGTAATTATACGTTGGCAGCGCTTGAACCAGTGATGGAAACATTGGCAGACGAACTGACTCAACAGGCAGCCAATGCTGACTTACACTGGGATCTAACCGGCATCCAACAATTGGATACCGCCGGTATGATGATGCTATGGCATGCTTGGAAGGCACAACGTCCGAAACAGCTTCAACTACGCACGGAACATGAAAAAATGTTTGAGCGGTTGGAGCAGTCTCCTATTCCGCAACCTGCAACCCAATATACCGATATCCTGTGGCCCATCACCAGCCTGGGGCGACTAGCGCTACTGCTATGGCAACATACCGTGGGGCTGATCACGCTGATCGGTCAATTACTGATTGATGCTGTTTATTTAATCCGGCACCCTGTTTACATTCCCTGGCGTGAAATCTCCGCCAATTTATTTCGCACCGGCGCACAAGCACTAGGAATCACAGCACTGGTGGGATTTCTAATTGGTATCGTACTGAGCTACCTATCCTCGAAACAATTGCAATTATTTGGCGCGGATATCTTCATCATCAATATATTGGGCATCAGCATTACCCGTGAATTGGGACCCATGCTGGCCGCCATATTAGTAGCAGGTCGCTCCGGATCATCGATGACAGCGCAATTGGGTGTCATGCGCGTAACACAAGAATTGGATGCCCTGACGGTCATGGGCATCTCGCATAGTCAACGTTTGGTATTGCCCAAAATAGTAGGTCTTGGGATTGCCATGCCATTGTTGGTCATGTGGACCAGCACCATGGCGCTATTGGGTGGAATGGTTGCAGCCGAATTACAGTTAGGCTTGAGCTATCAATATTTTATTACTGCATTACCCGATACTGTGCCGATCGGCAATCTGTGGCTGGGATTAGGAAAAGGGGTAGTATGTGGCATGGTGATCGCGCTGATCGCGTGCCATTTTGGCCTAAGAATAAAACCCAATACCGAGAGCCTAGGAGAAGGCACGACCACTTCCGTGGTTACCGCGATCACGATGGTGATTATCGTCGATGCAATTTTTGCAGTCATATTTTCCGACGTAGGGCTCACTCAACAATGATAACCGCGGAATGCATCATCGAAATTAAAGGACTACATACGCGCTTTGGCGACCATGTCGTCCATAAAGATGTCAATTTATCCATTTATCATGGCGAAATACTGACACTGATCGGTGGTTCCGGTAGCGGGAAAACAACCTTGCTGCGCCAGATGCTGGGTCTGGAAAAACCCACTCAAGGTAGCGTAAAAATTTTTGGAAGCGCGCCTACCAATCTCAGTCTTCAGCAAAAAAGCATCCGCAGTCGCTCCGGCGTGCTGTTTCAGCAAGGCGCATTATTCAGCGCATTGACCGTGTTTGATAATGTTGCTTTGCCGCTACGGGAGCTACACACACTGAGTGAAAATATGATTCGTGATTTGGTCATGATCAAATTGAATATGGTGGCAATCGAACCGGAACATGCCAGCAAAATGCCCTCGGCCTTATCGGGTGGCATGATCAAACGTGTCGCCCTGGCGCGCGCGCTGGCATTAGATCCGGAATTATTATTTCTGGATGAACCCACCGCCGGACTGGATCCTGAATTAAGCGAAAGTTTTGTAGAACTGGTTCTTACATTGCGCAGCGAAATGGATCTGACGATTGTCATGGTAACTCATGACCTCGATACCTTGGTTGCATTATCAGACCGCATTGCTGTGCTGGCTGACCAACAAGTGGTGACAACCGGTACTGTCGCTGAAATATGTCGCCTTCAGCACCCATTCACAACCAGTTTCTTTAAGAGCATACGACATAAATTTGATCAAAAAGATTATTCGGAGCAAACATGGAAAACCGCGCCCACGCTCTCGTAGCCGGCTTATTCGTTATTTTCCTCAGTATCGCGATCGCTTTAGTTGCGATGCAGTTCAGCGGCAGCAATATTCGGTATAACGCTTATCTCGTGATAACCAAAGAATCGGTGAGCGGACTGAACCCGCAATCCGCCGTACACTATCGCGGTGTTAATATTGGTAAAGTTGAAAATATCGAGTTTGATCCCGATAATTTACGCCAAATTCTTGTTCATATCCTGATTAATGAGAATGTGGCGCTCAGCAAATCGGTGTATGCACAGTTAGGATACCAAGGTGTTACCGGACTCGCTTATATACAATTGAATGATGATGGCGTCGACAATGAACCATTACCGCCGGATGCATCGATTCCAATGCGCCGGTCGTTACTCGATGAAGTGACCGGATCCGGCCAGGATTTACTGAGCAATGTCAATCAATTGGTATTGAAAATGCATCAATTGATTGACGATCAGAATCAAACGCAAGTTGCCAAAATCTTGCAAAATATTGAAAAAGCCACCAGAAACTTTGATGGAATTGCCGGGCATTTACAACCCGTATTAAAGTCTTTCACCGAACTGACCATTGAATCCGCCACTCTGGTTAAGCGTCTTGATCAATTGCTCGGTGAAATCAATCTTGCACTGGCAAAAGCCAATCAGAAAGAAGGTATCTTTGACAGCTTGTCGCAAAGCGCGCAGGAATTAGCAACAACAATCCCTGAACTACATAAAGTGAGTAACAGCATCGCACGTAATTCAAATAATCTCGACCGGGTACTGCATCAATTGGAAGAGAATCCGCAAAGCCTGATATTCGGTCGCTCGTCAGCATCACCCGGACCTGGAGAAACAGGCTTCACATCACCCGTTCCCGTTGAGAATTTCAAATGATGAAAGTTCTTCTATTGATTGTAATTGCATGTCTATTTTCAGGTTGTACCGCATTGCACAAATCCCATTCGGCAATGGCTACTTACGATTTAGGCACACAGTCGCATACTCAGGACAGATTGCAGCCATCGCATAAGCACAGAAAAAGCATACTCATCGCCGATGCTACCGTGCCAACATGGCTGGACAGCACCGCAATTCATTACCGGCTGCTCTATCATAATCCATCTCAATCGTATAGCTACGCCAACAGCCGTTGGAGAGCATCGCCGGCTGCCATACTGACTCAGCAAATACGCGACCGTATTGTCGCCAATACCGACGAGCAAGTCATAAAAAGTAGCAGTACGGCGAAAACCGACTACATTTTGCACATCGAATTGGAAGAATTCATGCAACTATTTGATACCACGCAAGACAACCGCGTCGTCATCGGCTTGCGCGCCAGCTTGATAGAACGCAGCTCGCGCAACCTACTTGCCCAGAAAGATTTTAGTATCACAGAAAAAGCACCAACTGCTGATGCGGCAGGTGCCGTATTCGCATTCGGATCCGCCAGCAATCAATTGATCGATCAATTGATTGCATGGTTAGCCGCTGAATTGCCTCGCCACTAGCCGCCGATATTTTTTCAACGGCTCGCTACGCAAAATCCACCGTGACATTCTGCCCCACCAGCAATACCGCGTCGTCATGGGTGTACACATGATAATAACCAGAGCCGCGAGGGCCGCCGTCGACCCAGCCGTCGTCCTGGATAGTAATGTGATCTCCCGCATTGCCATTGACTCTGAGCGTATTACTGGTGTCTGATAGATCTAGGAGATTTGTTGCGGTTAGCGTCAACGCATTGTCGCCCCTGCCATATAAACAGATGGTTTCGATGCCGTGGATTCTGTTACCGAAATTTGCCAAGTCCAGATTCAGATCCTTGCCATCCAGGTGCAAGGTGTCGTTGCCGCTGCCGCCGTCAACCGAGCCAAAACCAAGATCCGCCACCTGGATATAATCATCACCGGCACCGCCACGAAACATATCCGCGCCGCCACGACCGATCATTTTGTCGTTGCCGTCGCCTGCTTCGAAGATTTCTGCTGCAGAAGCACCCTTGAGGACATCATTCCCGGGCGTACCCGCAATGACATTGCCACCGCTGCCACCACCAAAATCACGACCGCCGAAAATGACGTAACTTGAGCCGGAACCAGCACCGTTTGGGCTAGCACTAGGCGCACCGATCATCAAATCGTCAAAACCGTCGCCGTTAACATCTCCGGCACCGCTGACTGAACTACCCGACTCATCCAGCGCCGCCACACCATCCAGACGAATGCCGTTATTACCATCGAGGCTGGATAAATTCATCGCGGCAGAAAAACCGGAAGCGCGCCCAAATACCACGTAACTGGAACCGGAGTAATCACCGTTCGGATCAGCCCACTTGGCACCGACAATCACATCATCGAATCTGTCGCCATTGACATCCCCGGCACCACTGACTGAATAACCCGACAGGTCATGCGCCGTCACGCCATCCAGGCGAAACCCGTTATTGCCGTCGAGGCTGGACAAATTCAACATCGCATCAAAACCCGAAGCGCGCCCAAATATCACATAACTCGAGCCTGAATCTATCGAACCGCCCCTGGGCGTACCAACGATCAAATCAGCAAGCCCGTCGCCATTGACATCACCCGCGCCACTAACTGATCTACTCGCTCCATCCAAGCGAAAACCGTTGCTACCATCAAGACTGGATAAATCCATTACAGCAGAAAAACCGGCAGCTTTGCCAAACACAACATAGCTGGAGCCACCACCATTAACAATCACGTCATCAAAGTCATCGCCGTTGACATCCCCGGCATTACTGACCGAACCACCAGAAAGATCACCTGCCGCCACTCCATCCAGACGGAAACCATCGTTGCCATCAAGACTGGATAAATCCATGACAGCATCAAAACCGGATGGCTTGCCGAATACCACATAACTGGAACCCGAGCGATCGCCATTCGAGCCAGCATTAGAATCGCCGACTATCACATCATCGAAGCCATCGCCATTGACATCTCCGGCGCCGCTGACTGGAACGGATTGGCTTCCAGCTACATCCAGATGAAATCCGTTGCTACCATCAAGGCTAAATAAATCTATGACAGCATCAAAACCGGAAGCCCGTCCAAATACTACGAAACCATCACCATCGCTGATCGGGATGCCATAGTAATCAGAAGTGCCAGAAACACCAAAGATCAAATCATCCAAACCGTCGCCATTGATGTCTCCTGCAGTGCTAACCGTGCCACCTTCGTCTAGGCGAAAGCCGCTAGTTCCATCGAGACTGGATAAATCCATTGCAGCATCAAAACCGGCAGCCCGCCCAAACACTACGTAACTGTGGCCATAATAACTTGAAGCACCAACAATCACATCATCAAAGCCGTCACCATTCACGTCCCCTGCATTGCTGACCGATGAACCTGAACGATCAAGCGCATATCCATCCAGGCGAAAACCATTGCTGCCATTGAGATCAGCCAGGTTGATGCCGGGCTTCAACGAATCCGTGCTCACAGCCGTATTTATCCGCAGCACCGTTCCGTGGTTGGTAAAAATACGATAATTGCCATCGATACCGCCATCTGTCCAACCATCCATGAGCCCGAAAACGCGGTCTCCCGCATCGCCATTCACGGTGAAAATATCAGTCGTGCCTGACAAACTGAGCAAATCCGGCAACGTGAGCGTCAATATATTATTACCATTGCCGGTCAGATCGATCGTTTCGATGCCGACAATCCTGTCGCGGAAATTGGCCAGATCCGGATTAATGTCGCTATCCATCAATTCCAGCGTGTCAGTGCCGGTGCCGCCATTTATTATTTGAAAGTCAAGATCGGGCACTCCGATGACATCATTACCACTACCACCATGGAAAATATCCGCTCCGCCACGACCGGTCATGCGGTCGTTGCCACCGCCTGCCTCGAAGCGTTCTGCTAAAGGAGTGCCCGTGAGATCATCATCGCCGGACGTTCCCACGATATCAAATCCCGCACGGCCAAAGTTGCGGCTGCCAAAGATGACATAACTGGAACCGGAACCATCGCCATTCAGACTGGCATAATCCTGGCCAACCAGCAAATCGTCAAAACCGTCACCGTTGACATCTCCGGCACCAGCGCTGATCGATCTGCCACCGGTATTAAAATCCGTCACACCATCGAGGCGTACACCGTTATTGCCATCGAGAACGGATAAATCCAGCGTGGCGTCAAACCCCGAGGCTTTACCAAACACCACGTAACTAGGAGCGCTCAGACCACCACCGCTAGAACTTATCAGAACATCAGCAAAACCGTCGCCATTAACGTCTCCCGCACTGCTGACTCGATTGCCCACTCCGCCGCCATATGCGCCGTCCAGGCGAAAACCGTTGCTACCGTCAAGACTGGCCAAATTCAGTATGGCGTCAAAACCTGATGCCTTACCAAACACCACGTAACTGGAACCGGAATAGCTGTCGCTCAGATCGGCACCAGGAGCACCAATAATTACATCACCAAAGCCATCGCCATTGATATCTCCCGCATTGCTCACCGAACTGCCCGAATAGTCATCTCTTGCCGCTCCATTCAGACGAAAGCCATTGTTGCCGTCAAGGCTGGATAAATTGATCGCCGCATCAAAACCCGAAGCGCGCCCAAACACCACGTAACTGGAACCGGATCGATCACCATTCGGATCAGCAAGAGAATCCCCTATAATCACATCAGCAAAGCCATCGCCGTTGATATCCCCGGCATTACTGACTGAGATTCTCGTACCAGCATAGGCTGTTTCCCCATCCAGGCGAAAACCGTTGCTGCCATCCAGACTGGATAAATCCAGTGCTGCATCAAACCCAGAGGCTTTACCAAACACCACGAAGCTGGCACCGAAGGAGTTGTAGTTCAAGCCCGCATAATAAGTGCTGATCATTACATCATCGAAACCATCCCCATTGACATCTCCGGCGCTACTGACCGATCTGCCCGTATTGAATGCTTCTGCTCCACCATCCAGGCGAAAACCATTGCTGCCATCGAGAGCAGATAAATCCATCGCGGCATCAAAGCCGGAAGCCTGCCCAAATACCACGTAACCGGAATTAGCCCCATAGGCACCGACTATCAAATCACCGAATCCATCACCATTGACATCCCCTGCATCGCTGACCGGTGCAAGCGAAAGATTAGACGCTTCCCCATACAGGTGGAAACCGTTGCCACCATCAAGACTGGATAAATCCATTGCCGCATCAAAACCGGAAGCGCGCCCAAATACCACATAGCTGATACCACTCGGGGCAGCGCCAGGAGCACCAATAATTACATCATCAAAGCCATCGCCGTTGACATCGCCTGCGGTACTGACTGACCTGCCCGAAAGATCATACATCTCCCCATCCATGCGAAAACCGTTACTACCATCGAGGCTGGACAGGCTGAACACTCCACCGAGCAACGGTGGATCCGTACTCACCGCCACATTAATCTGCAGCATCGTCTGACCACTATTGGTATAGGTGTGATAACCACCATCGATACCGCCATCTATCCAGCCACCGCCGCGTATCACCACGCGATCTCCTGCATCGCCATTGACTTTCAGCGTCCTGTCCGACACCTCAAGCAAATTCGTCAGAGTCAACGTTAGCGTATCGTCATCGCCGCCGGTCAGATCGATGACGTCGATACCGTCGATTTTGTTATGAACATTGGCCAGATCCAGATCGATGCTCCCACTGGTCAACTCCAAGGTGTCGGTACCGGAACCGCCATCCAGTGTCTGAAAGGTGAGATCGGGCACGCGGATGACATCATCACCATCCCCTCCCAAAAATACATCCGCCCCGCCGCCACCTGTCATCGTATCGTTGCCATCGCCCACCTCGAAACGCTCATCCGCCGAGGTGCCGGTGAAATTGTCATCCCCGGGTGTACCTACAAAAGTTCTTGTGCCTCTAAAATTGCTACTGCCAAATACCACATAACTGGAGCCAGAAGCGTTACCGTTCGGATCAGCAGATGAATCACCCATCAGTAAATCATCCAGCCCATCGCCATTCACATCTCCGGCGCCGCTGACCAAACTGCTTCCATCCAGGCGAACACCGGTGCTGCTGTCAAGAGCGAATATATTCATCACAGCATCGAAACCGGAGGCCTTACCAAACACCACATAACTGAAACCAGAGGAAGTAACATTTGGATCAATGGAGCTAACACCAATGATCACATCATCAAAACCATCGCCATTGACATCGCCAGCGCCGCTGACTGATCTGCCCAAAGAATTTAACGCTTCTCCACCATCCACGCGAAAACCGTTGTTGCCATCCAGACTGGATAAATCTATCGAAGCATCAAATCCTGAAGCGCGCCCAAATACTACGAAGCTGGCACCGGAATCATGACCACTTCGGCTATCTCCGGGAGCGCCGATGATCACATCGCCGAAGCCATCGCCATTGACATCGCCCGCATCGCTGACTCCAAGTTTCCCACCATGCAAATTGGCATCCGCTCCTGTCAGGCGAAAGCCGTTACTACCGTCAAGATTAGATAGATTTACCGCAGCACCAAAATCGAAAGCATGCCCAAATATCACGTAACTCTCGGTACTTCGTATGGCGCCTCTATTGTTAGATGGAAAAACGATGCCGACAATCGCGTCATCATAACCGTCGCCGTTTATGTCGCCCGCGCTGCTGACCGAAGTCGTAACAGCATTATAGGTACCAACATCCAGGCGAAAACCGTTGCTGCCATTGAGGTCGGAAAGATTCATCGAAGCGCTGAATCCGGAAGCTTTACCAAACACCACATAATCAACGGTGACCGGAGAAGAATAGTCATCGTTGCGACCACTGCTGCTGATAATCACATCACCCAAGCCATCCCCATTGATGTCTCCTGTGCCGCTAGCAGATTGACCCCTAACAATGTCATCCAGACGAAAACCATTGTTGCCATCGAGACTGGATAAATCCATCGCAGCGTCAAAACCGGATGCGCGCCCAAATACCACATAACTCGAGCCTGAGTAACTGCCGTTTAGATCTGTATAAGGCGCACCCATAATCAAATCATCAAAACCATCGCCGTTGACATCTCCAGCATTGCTGACCGAAGCGCCCAAACTATCAAACTCATTTGCTCCATCCAAACGGAAGCCGCTGCTGCCGTCAAGGATGGATAAATCCATGGCGGCATCAAAACCGGATGCACGCCCGAATACCACGTAGCTGGATCCAGAGCTATTACCGTTCGGGTCAGAACCGCGAGCACCGACAATCACATCATCAAAGCCGTCGCCGTTGACGTCTCCGGCATTGCTGACCGCATAACCCGAAAAATCTTCTGCTGCCACACCATCCAGACGAAAACCATTACTGCCATCGAGACTGGATAGATTGATACTGTTAATAATTGCCATGATCAAATCTCCTTATGAATTTCAATCCGGCAGCTTTAGGAATACCGCAAGTGCCGCTGATGTAGCTTTCCGCTACGCAAAATCCACCGTGACATTCTGCCCCACCAGCAACACCGCGTCGTCATGGGTGTACACATGATAATAACCGGAGCCGCGGGGGCCGCCGTCGATCCAGCCGTCGTCCAGGACAGTAATGTGATCTCCCGCATTACCATTGACTCTCAAGGTATTGGTGGTATCCGACAGGTCTAGGAGATTTGTTGCGGTTAGGGTCAACGTATTATCGCCCTTGCCATACAAGCAGATGGTTTCGATACCGTGGATTTTGTTGCCGAGATTTGCCAAATCCAGATTCAGATCCTTGCCGTCCAGGTGCAATGTGTCGTTGCCGCTGCCGCCGTCAACCGAGCCAAAACCGAGATTCGCCACCTGAATATAATCATCGCCGGCACCGCCATGAAACACATCCGCGCCGCCACGGCCGATCATTTTGTCATTGCCGTCGCCTGCTTCGAAGATTTCTGCTGCCGAAGTACCCTTGAGGACATCATTCCCGGGCGTGCCCGCAATGACATTGTCACCACCGCTACCGCCAAAGTCGCTGCGGCCAAAAATGACGTAGCTGGAACCGGAGAAATCGCCGTTCGAATCAGCACGAGGAGCACCAACCAGCAAATCGTCAAAACCATCGCCGTTGACATCCCCGGCGTTGCTCACAGAAGTACCCGACTCTTCATCTGCTGCCCCATCCAGGCGGATACCATTTTTGCCGTCCAGACTGGATAAGTCCATCACAGCATCAGAATCGGAAGCACGCCCAAATACCACGTAACTGGAACCAGATTGATCGCCGTTTGAGCCAGCACCACGAGCACCGACGATTAAATCATCAAAACCATCACCGTTGATGTCTCCGGCGCTGCTAACTGAACTTCCCGAACCATCATCCTCCATCTCTCCATCCAGGCGAAAACCATTGTTGCCATCAAGGCTGGATAAATCCAAATCAGCAGTGAAACCAGAAGCCTTGCCAAACACTACATAGCTGACACCTGAAAAATAGAGATTACCTCCCGAATAACTCCCAACAATTAAATCACCAAAACCGTCACCATTGATATCTCCCGCGTCACTGACTTCAAGTCCTCCGTTGTATACACTAAAATTCGCACCTGCCAGGCGGAATCCGTCACTGCCATCAAGATTGGATAAATTCAACGCGGGGTCAAAACCAGAATCCTTGCCGAATACCACATAACTTGCAGCGTCTCTTGTAAAATATCCCTCAGGCGATGGGAAATCGATACCGACAATTAGATCATCAAAACCATCGCCGTTGACATCACCCGCACTGCTGACCGAATTAGTGGAAGCGACAGAAGTGTTGGCATCCAAATGAAAGCCGTTGCTGCCGTCGAGGTCAGAAAGATTCATTGCAGCACTGAATCCGGAGGCCTTACCAAACACCACATAGTCAACAGTAACCGGAGAAGAATAGTCGTCATTGCGATCCCTACTGCCGATAATCACATCGTCAAAGCCATCACCATTGATATCACCGGCACCACTGACTGCATTACCCGAAACATCCTTTGACGCTGCCCCATCCAACCGGAAACCGTTACTGCCGTCGAGGCTTGATAAATCCATCTCCGCATCAAAACCGGTAGTCTTGCCAAATACCACATAGCTGGAACCAGAGTTGTCGCCATTCGTATCAGCCCCAAGAGCACCGATAATCACATCATCGAACCCGTCACCATTAACGTCCCCGGCACTACTTACTGCACATCCCGAATAATCACCCGCCGTTTCACCATCCAGACGAAAACCGTTGTTGCCGTCGAGACTGGATAAATCCAATGCAGCATCAAAACCGGAAGCGTGCCCGAACACCACATAACTGGAACCGGCGGGGTCAGCAAAAAGAGCACCGACAATCACATCATCAAAGCCGTCACCATTGACATCTCCGGCACTGCTAACCGAGCTGCCCGAATTATCCTCGCTCTTTGTTCCATCCAGACGAAAACCGTTACTGCCATCGAGACTGGATAGATCGATACTGTTAATAATTGCCATGATCAAATCTCCTTATAGAATAAATAGGCCGGGCTGCTTTAGAAATACCGCAAGCGCCGCTGATGCAACTTCCCGCTACACAAAATCCATCGTGATATTCTGCCCAACCAGCAACACCGCGTCGTCATGGGTGTACACATGGTAATAACCGGAGCCGCGTGGACCGCCGTCTACCCAGCCGTCGTCCTGGATAGCAATGTGATCTCCCGCATTGCCATTGACTCTCAAAGTATTGGTGGTATCCGACAGGTCTAGGAGATTTGTTGCGGTTAGCGTCAGCGCATTGTCGCCCCTGCCATATAAACAGATGGTTTCGATGCCGTGGGTTTCGATGCCGTGGATTTTGTTACCGAAATTTGCCAAGTCCAGATTCAGGTCCTTGCCGTCCAGGTGTAACGTGTCGTTGCCGCTGCCGCCGTCAACCGAGCCAAAACCAAGATCCGCCACCTGGATGTAATCATCGCCGGCACCGCCATGAAACACATCCGCGCCACCACGTCCGATCATTTTGTCGTTGCCATCGCCTGCTTCAAAAATATCCGCTGCTGATGTGCCTTTGAGAACATCATCCCCTGGCGTGCCCGCAATCACATTGCCGCCGTTGCCACCGCCAAAATCGCGGCTGCCGAAGATGACGTAGCTGGAGCCGTAGTTATAATAATTTTGACCGTTTGCATCAGCATAAGGCGCACCCACAATCAAATCATCAAAACCATCGCCGTTGACGTCCCCAGCACCGCTGACCGAATAGCCCGATTGGTCATACACCGTCACGCCATCCAGGCGGATACCGTTAATACCATCAAGGCTGGATAAATCCATCGCAGCATCAAAACCGGAAGCCTTGCCAAACACGACGTAACTGGAACCAGAGCTGTAGCCGTTCGGATCGGCGTTGAAAGCACCGACGAGCACATCATCAAAGCCGTCGCCATTGACATCTCCGGCACTGCTAACCGATCCACCCGAATAGTCATACGCCGCGACACCATTTAGGCAGAAACCATTGCTGCCATCGAGGCTGGATAGATTCAACGTCGCATCAAAACCAGAAGCGCGCCCAAATACCACATAACTCGAACCTGAAAATTGTGGATCGGCGTTGCCAGCACCGACAATTACATCAGCAAATCCGTCGCCATTGACATCCCCGGCACTGCTGACCGATCTACCCGAATAGTCCCTCTCCGTCGCCCCATCCAGACGGAAACCATTATTACCATCCAGATTGGATAAGTCCATCGTGGCGTCAAACCCCGAAGTGCGCCCAAATATCACATAGCTGGAACCGGAATCATCACCATTCGGATCAGCGCCGAAGGCACCGATAATCACATCATAAAATCCATCGCCATTGACGTCGCCGGCACTGCTGACCGATGCGCCTGATATGTCACCTGCCATTGCCCCATCCAGACGAAAACCATTGCTGCCATCGAGGCTGGATAGATTCAACGTCGCATTAAAACCCGAAGCGCGCCCAAACACCACATAACTGGAACCGGAATTACTGCCATTCGAGTCAGCATAGGGAGCGCCGATAAGCAAATCATCAAATCCATCGCCATTGACATCGCCGACACTGCTGACCGATCTGCCTGACCGGTCATATGCGGTCACGCCATCCAGACGAAAACCATTGTTGCCGTCGAGACTGGATAGATTCAACGTCGCATTAAAACCCGAAGCGCGCCCAAACACCACATAACTGGAACCAGAATCACTGCCATTCGAGTCAGCAAAGCGAGTGCCGATAAGCAAATCATCAAATCCATCGCCATCGACATCGCCTGCGCCGCTGACTGAATTGCTGCCATAAAAGCTAAAACCGTTGCTGCCATCAAGGCTGGTTAGGTTTATTGTGGCTTCAAATCCTGAAGCTTTGCCAAACACTACGTAACCGGCACCAAAGGAATTGTTAGCACCGCGAGCGCTAACGATCACATCATCGAATCCGTCACCATTCACGTCTCCCGCATTGCTGACCGACGAGCCCGTCTTGTCAAGCATCGTCACGCCATCCAGGCGAAAACCATTGCTACCATTGAGGTCGGCCAAGTTAATGCCGGGTTTCAACGAATCCGTACTCACAGCCGTATCGATCCGCAGCACCGCTGCGTGATTGGTGAAAATACGATAATTGCCATCGATACCGCCATCTGTCCAACCATCCATGAGCCCGAAAACGCGATCTCCCGAATTACCATTCACGGTAAAAGTATCGGTGGTGTCTGACAAGCTGAGCAAATCCGGCAATGTGAGCATCAATGTATTATCACCGCTGCCGGTCAGATCGATCGTTTCGATGCCAACGATCCTGTCGCTAAAGTTGGCCAGATTCGTGTTGATACCACTACCCATCAATTCCAGGGTATCGCTACCCATCCCACCATCTATTATTTGGAAGTCGAGATCGGACACCCCGATGACATCGTCGCCATTGCCGCCACGGAAAATGTCCGCCCCGCCACGGCCGGTCATGCGATCGTTGCCGTCGCCTGCTTCGAAGCGTTCTGCCAAAGGAGTGCCCATGAGGTCATCATCGCCGGACGTTCCCACGATGTCAGATCCCGCACGGCCAAAATCGCGGCTGCCGAAGATGACATAGCTGGAACCGGATTCATCGCCATTCGGACGGGCATAAATCTGGCTAGCAAGCAAATCAGCAAAACCATCACTGTTGACATCGCCAGCACCGCTAATTAATCTGCCAGAGATATTAGAATACGTCGCACCATCAATGCGTACACCGTTATTGCCATCAAGCTCAGATAAATCCAGCACGGCGTCAAAACCGGAAGCTCGGCCAAATACTACGTAGCCGCCATACGAAGTGCCGACAATTACATCATCAAAGCCATCGCCATCGACATCTCCTGCACTGCTGACTGAAACACCCGCTTTATCGTCACGTATACCATCCAGGCGAAAACCGTTGCTACCGTCGAGACTGGTTAAATTCAGCGTAGCGTCAAAACCTGATGCCTTACCAAATACCACGTAACTGGAGCCGGAGTAATCGCCGCTTGAGTCAGCTCTAAACGCACCGACAATCACATCATCATAGCCATCGCCATTGACATCGCCTGCACCGCTTACCGAAAAGCCCGAATAGTCATCTCTTGCCGCTCCATTCAGACGAAAGCCATTGTTGCCGTCAAGGCTGGATAAATTGATCGCCGCATCAAAACCCGAAGCGCGCCCAAACACCACGTAACCAAAGCCGGAATAAGTGCCGTTCGGGTCAGCGCCAGGTGCACCAATAATTACATCATCAAATCCGTCGCCATTGATATCGCCTGCTTTGCTGACTGACAATCCCGAGTGATCATACTTTTCTCCATCCAGGCGGAAACCGTTACTGCCATCGAGGTTGGATAAATCCATGGCCGCATCAAAACCGGAAGCGCGTCCGAATACTACATAACTGGAGCCGGAATTCTCGCCATTCGGCTCAGCGCCAGGTGCACCAATAATTACATCACCGAACCCGTCGCCATTGACATCGCCTGCCCGGCTGACCGATCTACCCGTATTGAATGCTCCTGCTCCGCCATCCAGACGGAAACCATTGCTGCCATCAAGACTGGATAAATCCATCGCCGCATCAAAACCCGAAGCGCGCCCAAATACCACGTAACCGGAATTAGCCCCATAGGCACCGACTATCAAATCAGCAAAACCGTCACCATTGACATCGCCCGCATTACTGACTGGCGAGCCCGAACGATCAGACGCTTCCCCATCCAGGCGAAAACCGTTGCTACCATCAAGACTGGATAAATCCATGGCCGCATCAAAACCCGAAGCACGACCAAATACTACGTAACTGGAGCCGGAATAATTGCCGTTCGGGTCAGCGCCAGGTGCACCAATAATTACATCATCAAAGCCATCGCCATTGACATCGCCTGCGTCGCTGACTGACGATCCCGAACGATCATACTTTTCTCCATCCAAGCGAAAACCATTGCTGCCATTGAGATTGACCAAACTGAATACTCCACCGAAAACTGGCTGGTCTGTGTTCACTGCCACATCAATCTGTAGCACCGTGCTATCGCGATTGGTATAGGTGTGATAGTCGCCATCGATACCGCCGTCCAGCCAGCCACCGCCGCGTATCACCACACGATCTCCTGCATCGCCATCGATTTTTAGCGCCCCGTTCACCTCGAGCAAATTTGCCAAGGTCAGCGTTAGTGTATTATCACCGCTGCCAGTCAGATCGATGGTATCGATACCGTCGATCTTGTCATGGAAATTGGCCAAATCCAGATCGATGCCGCTGCCGATTAATTCCAGCGTATCGATGCCTAAACCGCCATCCAGTGTTTCAAAGGCAAGATCAGGCACGCGAATAACATCATCACCATCCCCTCCCAGAAATACATCCGCTCCGCCACCACCAGTCATGACATCATTGCCGCCACCCGCTTTGAAACGCTCACCGGCCGGGGTGCCAGTGAAATTGTCATCGCCATCAGTACCTACATAAGTCACGATACCGTCAAAGTGACGATTGCCAAAAACGATATAACTGGAACCCGCAAAATCCTTTCCATTGGGACTGGCAGATGAATTACCCACCAGTAGATCATCCATTCCATCGCCATTCACATCTCCGGCGCGGCTGACTGAACTACCCCCATCCAAGCGAACACCAGTACTACTGTCAAGGGCGAATATATCCATCGCAGCATCGAAACCGGAAGCTTTACCGAACACGACATAACTGAAACCAGAGTAATCCGCGTTTGGATCAATGGAGCTAACATTAATGATCACATCATCAAAACCATCGCCATTGACATCGCCAGCGCCGCTGACTGATCTGCCCAAAGAATTTAACGCTTCTCCACCATCCACGCGAAAACCGTTGTTGCCATCCAGACTGGATAAATCTATCGAAGCATCGAATCCTGAAGCGCGCCCGAAGACTACGTAGCTGGAACCAGAATAATAGTCATTGCGACTACTTTCGGGGGCACCAATGATCACATCGCCGAAGCCATCGCCATTGACATCGCCCGCATCGCTGACTTCAAGCGCCCCACCAAACCAACCAACACCCGCCCCTACCAAAACAAAACCGTCGTTGCCATTTAAATTGGACAAATTTACCGCGGCATCAAAACCAGTGCCCTGTCCGAATACCACATAACTCTCGGTATCCAGATGGCCATCAAAGCCCGAGAGAGAAACAACGCCGACAATCGCATCATCATAGCCGTCGCCGTTCATGTCGCCCGCGCTGCTGACCGAAGTAGCACCAGCGCTATAGATATTGGTATTGACATCCAGGCGAAAACCGTTGTTGCCATCGAGGTCGGCAAGATTCATCGAAGCGCTGAACCCGGAAGCTTTACCATACACCACATAATCAACGGTGATCGGAGAAGGATAAGTTCCGCCGCCGCCGATAATCACATCATCAAAGCCATCCCCATTGATATCGCCGACACTGCTGACTGGTCCACCCGCTCCTTCCAGATGAAAACCATTGTTGCCATCGAGACTGGATAAATCTATCGTCGCATCAAAACCGGAAGCCTTGCCAAACACGACATAGCTGCCATTAACTATCACATCATCAAAACCATCGCCATTGACATCGCCCGCGCTGCTGATCGATCTACTCGCTCCATCCAAACGAAAACCATTGCTGCCATCGAGGCTGGATAAATCCATGGCAATACCAAAACCAGCAGCCTTGCCGAATACCACGTAGCTGGAGCCAGAACGATCACCGTTCGGGTAAGCACCGCGAGCACCGATAATCACATCATCAAAGCCGTCGCCGTTGACATCCCCGGCATTGCTGACCGAAGAGCCAGAAAGATCTCCTGCTGCCACACCATCCAGGCGAAAACCGTTACTGCCATCGAGACTGGATAAATTGATACTGTTAATAATTGCCATGATCAAATCTCCCTATGAATTTCAATCCGGCAGCTTTAGGAATACCGCAAGCGCCGCTGCTGCAACTTTTCGCTATGCAAAATCCACCGTCACATTCTGCCCCACCAGCAACACCGCGTCGTCATGGGTGTATACGTGGTAATAACCGGAGCCGCGGGGGCCGCCGTCGACCCAGCCATCGTCCTGGACAGTAATGTGATCTCCCGCATTGCCATTGACTCTGAGCGTATTGGTGGTATCCGACAGGTTAAGCACGCCATTTGCGGTTAGGGTCAACTCATTATCGCCCCTGCCATACAGACAGATGGTTTCGATGCCGTGGATTTTGTCGCCGAGATTTGCCAAGTCCAGATTCAGGTCCTTGCCGTCCAGGTGCAACGTGTCGTTGCCGCTGCCGCCGTCAACCGAGCCAAAACCAAGATCCGCCACCTGAATGTAATCATCACCGGCACCGCCATGAAACACATCCGCGCCGCTACGTCCGATCATTTTGTCATTGCCGTCGCCCGCTTCAAAAATATCCGCTGCTGAGGTGCCCTTGAGGACATCATTCCCAGGCGTGCCCGCAATCACATTGCCGCCGCTGCCACCGCCAAAATCGCTGCGGCCAAAAATAACATAACTGGAACCGGAATCCTTACCGTTCGAATCAACGCGAGGAGCACCAACCAGCAAATCATCAAATCCGTCACGGTTGACATCGCCTGCGCTGCTGACCGATTTGCCCGAGTAGTCATCACGCGCCACGCCATCCAGACGGATACCGTTAGTGCCATCGAGGCTGGATAAATTCATTGCAGCACTAAAACCGGAAGCTTTGCCAAACACCACATAACTAGAACCGGAGTCGCGAGCGGTGTAGCCATTCGAGTCGGCAGCGTAAGCACCGACAATCACATCGTCAAAGCCGTCACCGTTGATATCACCGGCGCTACTGACCGAACTACCCAAAGAATCGTTACTTGCCACGCCATCCAAACGAAAACCATTGCTACCATCCAGGCTGGATAGGTCAATCTGTGCATCGAATCGGGTTGCTTTGCCAAACACCACGTAGCTGGAGCCTGAACCGTAGCCGTTCGGGCCAGCACTCTTTGCGCCGATAATCATATCAGCAAAGCCGTCGCCGTTGACGTCACCTGCACTACTGACTGAATACCCAGAAACATCCTGCTCTGTCACTCCATCCAGGCGAAAGCCATTACTGCCATCGAGATTGGATAAATTCATCGCAGCATCAAAACCCGAGGCGCGCCCAAATACTATGTAACTGGAGCCAGAGCCAAGGCCGTTCGGGTCAGCATAGCGGGCGCCAACAAGCACATCATCAAAGCCATCACCATTGATATCTCCGGCACTACTAACCGCACTGCCCGACTGGTTATACGCCGCTGCTCCATCCAGGCGGAAACCGTTATTACCATCGAGACTGGATAAATTCATTGCCGCATCAAAACCGCTCGCTTTACCAAATACCACATAACTGGAGCCAGATTCTCTGCCATTCGGCTCAGCGCGGTCAGCGCCAACAATCACATCATCAAAGCCATCGCCGTTGACATCGCCTGCACTGCTGACCGATCGACCGGAATAGTCAAACTTCGTCGCTCCATCCAAACGGAAACCGTTACTACCATCGAGGCTGGACAGATCCAACGCGGCATCAAAACCGGCGGCCTTGCCGAATACCACATAACTGGAGCCGGATTCATCACCGCTCGAATCGGCACTAGCATCACCGACAATCACATCATCAAAACCATCGCTGTTGACATCCCCGGCATTACTGACGTTGAATCCTCCCCCTGCTCCATCCAGACGGAACCCATTGTTGCCGTTCAAACTGGATAAATCCGTCGCAGCACTAAATCCCGAAGCGTGCCCGAATACCACACCGCTAGCAGCGCCAGCATTGACGATCACATCATCAAACCCATCACCATTGACGTCCCCGGCACCGCTGACCGAAGAACTTGATCCATCATACTCAGCCCCATCCAGACGAAAACCATTGCTGCCGTCAAGACCAGCCAAATTGATCACACCCGCTATCGGTACGTCTGTGTGCACAGCCCTATCTATCCGCAGCGTCGTCCCGCTATTGGTAAAAATACGATAATTGCCATCAATGCCGTCATCCGTCCAGCCGTCACTGAGTCCTACAACACTATCTCCTCCGTTGCCATTCACGGTAAAAGTATCGGTGGTATCGGACAAACTGAGCAAGTCCGGCAACGTGAGCATTAATGCATTGTCACCGCTGCCGGTCAAATCAATCGTTTCGATGCCATCGATGGTGTCGTGAAAGTCGGCTAGATCCAATTTAAGGTCGCTTCCCGTCAATGCCAGCGTGTCGACGCCAATCCCACCATCTATCTGTTGAAAGTTGAGATCCGGCACCGCAGTGGTATCGTCACCGTCACCGCCATGGAATATGTCCGCGCCGCCAAGGCCGCTCATGCGATCATTGCCGTCACCCGCCTCGAAGCGTTCTGCTAAGATCGTACCCGTGAGGTTATCATTTCCGGATGTGCCCTGATATACTGCCTCACCAGTAATGAATTTGCCGCCAAATACTACGTAACTAATACCGATAGAATCACCGATAATCAGATCATCGAAGCCATCGCTGTTAACGTCACCGGCGCTGCTGACCGCATAGCCAAAAAAACCACTCTCTCCCCTTCCGTCAAGACGAAAGCCATCATTGCCGTCCAAGCTGGATAAGTTCATCGTGGCATTAAAACCGGAAGCCTTACCAAACACCACGTAACTGGCGCCGATATGCAATTCGCCATTCGGATGAGCTTCAGGCGCACCGACAAGCACATCATCAAACCCATCGCCGTTGACATCCCCTGCACTGCTGACCGATCTGCCTGACCGGTCACCCGCCTCAACCCCATCCAGACGGAAACCGTTAGTGCCATCCAAACCGGATAAATTCATCGTGGCATCAAAACCGGAAGCACGCCCAAATACCACGTAACTGGAACCGGAGTAACCGGTATAGCTACCGTCCGGATCAGCACCAAAAGCACCGATAATCACATCACCAAAGCCATCGCCATTGACATCCCCTGCGTTGCTGACCGAGCGACCCGACCAATCGCCTTCCGCCACGCCGTCCAGACGAAAACCGTTAGTACCATCCAGACTGGATACATTCATCACAGCATCAAAACCACCTGCTTTACCAAACACCACGTAACTGGAGCCGGATACCTCGCCGTTCGGCTCAGCGCGGTAAGCACCAACAAGCACATCATCAAAACCATCGCCATTGACATCGCCTGCACTGCTAACCGAACTGCCAGAAAGATCAAATTCCGCCGCTCCATCCAAACGGAAACCGTTATTGCCGTCGAGACCGGATAAATTCATCGTAGCACTAAAGCCCGAAGCCTTGCCAAACACCACGTAACTAGTGCCTGCAGTACCGACAATTACATCATCAAATCCGTCACCATTGACGTCTCCTGCACCACTCACTAAAAAGTCTATACCTCCAGCATCCAGACGAAACCCATTGCTGTCATCCAGGCTAGATAAATCGATATCAGCAGTAAAACCGGTATCCCGGCCAAACACCACGTAACTGGCCCCCGCATGGTCTTGTGGATTACCATACTCATCATGAACTCCCTTGGCGCCAATAATGACATCACCAAAGCCATCGCCATTGATGTCCCCGGCATCGCTGACGAAAAATGGGAGCAAATTGGAGTTTGGTGCATCAAGACGGAATCCGTTACTGCCATCAAGGTTCGATAAATTGATGTCAGCAGCAAAACCGGAATCCTGTCCAAACACCACGTAACTGGAGCCAAAATTGCCCGCGTACCAAGATTCAAAAAAAGCACCGACCATCACATCATCAAAACCATCCCCATTGATATCCCCTGCACTGCTAACTGACCTACCCGAATACTGCCCATCCAAACGAAACCCATTGCTACCATTCAAAATAGATACGTTAATAATTGATATTGCCATGATCAAATCTCCTTATGAATTTCAATCCGGCTGCTTTAGAAATAACGCAAGTGCCGCTGATGCAACTTTCCGTTACGCAAAATCCACCGTCACATTGTGCCCCACCAGCAACACCGCGTCGTCATGGGTGTACACATGGTAATAACCGGAGCCGCGAGGGCCGCCATCGACCCAGCCATCGTCCTGGATAGTAATATGATCTCCCGCATTACCATTGACTCTGAGCGTATTGGTGGTGTCTGATAGGTCTAGGAGATTTGTTGCGGTTAGGGTCAATGTATTATCGCCCTTGCCATACAAGCAGATGGTTTCGATGCCGTGGATTTTGTTGCCAAGATTTGCCAAGTCCAGATTCAGATCCTTGCCGTCCAGGTGCAACGTGTCGTTGCCGCTGCCGCCGTCAACCGAGCCAAAGCCAAGATCCGCCACCTGGATGTAATCATCGCCGGCACCGCCATGAAACACATCCGCGCCACCACGTCCGATCATTTTGTCATTGCCGTCACCCGCTTCGAAGATTTCTGCTGCCGAAGTGCCGGTGAGCTTGTCATTTCCGGGCGTGCCTGCAATGGCATTGCCACCACCGCCACTGCCAAAATCACGGCTGCCGAAAATGACATAACTAGTCCCTCTAGCACCGATCAACAGATCGCCAAACCCATCACCGTTGACATCTCCGGCACTGCTGACTGATCTGCCCAAACCACCGAAAGAATGCGGATTTTCTTCATCCAGGCGAAAACCGCTTTTACTATCCAGATTGGATAAATCGATATGTGCATCGAATCCTGAAGCTTTACCAAATACCACGTAGCTGGAACCGGAAGAATGATTATCATGGGGAGCACCGATAATCACATCATCAAATCCATCTCCGTTGACATCTCCGGCACTGCTGACTGAGTTGCCAAAGCTACCGCCTGAGTTTACAGCTTCCAGAGTAAAACCGTTATGACCATCGAGGCTGGGCAGATCCAATGTGGCAGCAAACCCCGAAACCTTGCCAAACACGACGTAACCAGCTCCGACGAAAAAATCATTTGTGATAGCGCTAGCAGCATAAGGCGCGCCGATGATCAGATCATCTAAGCCATCGCCATTCACATCTCCGGCGCTGCTGACTGATTGACCCGATCCGCTATACGCTCCTCCGTTCAGACGAAAGCCATTACTGCCATCAAGACTGGATACATCCAGTGTGGCGCCAAAACCTGAGGTCTTGCCAAACACCACATAACTGGACCCATCCGCGCCATAGTTATCGCGGTATTCAGAAAAGGGGGCGCCCACAATTACATCGTCTAAGCCATCGCCATTTACATCTCCGGCGCTGTTGACTGACCAGCCAAGACCAGCTTGTGACAAGAGTCCGTTTCTCATACTAAAACCGTTATCGCCAACAAGATCGGACACATTCAATGTCGCAGCAAAGCCCGAAGCCTTGCCGAATACCACATAACTAGCGCCGGACCCAACCGCAAAAGGAGCACCGACAATCACATCGTCAAAACCATCACCATTGATATCACCGGCACTGCTGACAGAGTTGCCGAACTCATCAAAGTCGCTGTCGCTATCCAATCGAAAACCGTTATGACCATCCAAACTGGACAAATCGATCTGCGCATTGAATCCGGATGCTTTGCCAAATACTACGTAACTCTCGTTAGCATAAGGAAAACCGACAATCACATCGTCGAAGCCATCACCATTCACATCTCCAGCATTGCCAACCGTCTCACCCGGATTCAGCCTAAAGCCATTGCTGCCATCCAAGCTGGATAAATTGATATGAGCATCGAATCCGGATGCCTTGCCAAACACCACATAACTACTGTCACTACTATCATTTGAGTTAACTATCACATCATCGAAGCCATCGCCGTTGACATCGCCGGCACTGCTGACTGAAATATATATATTGCTGTCACTATCCAAGCGGAAACCATTACTACCATCAAGATTGGATAAATTAAAAACTGGAACACTCATGATTATTCTCCTCTAGCATCATCTTTGAATTGCTACTGTATTAAAAGTGAAATGCAACTCTCGCGTTATGCAAAATCCACCGTGACATTCTGTCCCACCAACAACACCGCGTCGTCATGGGTATACACATGGTAATAACCGGAACCGCGGGGACCGCCGTCGACCCAGCCGGCGTCCTGGATAGTAATGTGATCTCCCGCATTGCCATTGACTCTGAGCGTATTGGTGGTGTCTGATAGGTCTAGGAGATTTGTTGCGGTTAGGGTCAATGTATTATCGCCCTTGCCATACAAGCAGATGGTTTCGATGCCGTGGATTTTGTTGCCAAGATTTGCCAAGTCCAGATTCAGATCCTTGCCGTCCAGGTGCAACGTGTCGTTGCCGCTGCCGCCGTCAACCGAGCCAAAGCCAAGATCCGCCACCTGAATATAATCATCCCCGGCACCGCCATGAAACACATCCGCGCCACCGCGACCAGTCATCCGATCATTGCCGTCTCCGGCTTCAAAGATATCTGCCGCCAAAGTACCTTTGAGAACATCATCCCCGGGCGTACCCGCAATCACATTGCTACCGCCACCACCACCAAAGTCGCTGCGGCCAAAGATGACGTAGCCGGCGCCGAGGCCTCTGTCATTGATGCGAGCATCAGGTGCGCCAACAATTAAATCATCAAATCCATCGCCATTGATGTCTCCAGCACCGCTGACCGGCGAACCCGAATAATCAACCGCTGCCGCGCCGTCCAGGCGAAAACCGCTGCTGCTATCCAGGCTGGATAAATCCACCGTAGCATCAAAACCACCGGCCTTACCAAACACCACATAACTTGATCCTGCTCTAACATTGCCATCCGGATCGGCATAAGGGGCACCGATAATCACATCATCAAACCCGTCGCCATTGACATCCCCGGCACTACTGACTGAGATGCCCGCACCATCATAGGTTGTTTCTCCATCCAGGCGAAAACCATTTGTACCGTCAAGACTGGATAAATTCAGCATAGCGCTAAAATCCGATGCCTTACCAAACACCACATAGCTAGAACCCGATCTGTCGCCATTCGAATCAGCACGAGGTGCACCAATAATCAGGTCACCAAAACCATCGCCATTGACATCCCCGGCATCGCTGACTGAAGCGCCTGAAAGATCAAGTTCTGCCGCCCCATCCAGCCGGAAGCCGTTGCTACCATCCAGACTGGATAGATCCAGTGCAGCGGCAAAACCGGAAACCTTGCCAAACACCACAAAACTGGAACCAGTTCCATGATTAGCGCTAGGCGCACCGACGAACAAATCATCCAATCCATCATCGTTAACGTCCCCTGCGCTGCTGACGGCACCCGTAAGGTTAAACGATGCCGTTCCATCCAGGCGGAAACCATTGCTGCCATTGAGAGTGGACAGCTCCAGCGTCGCATCAAAACCGGAATTCTTGCCGAATACCACGTAACCAGAACCGAAGTAGTTGCCGTTTGTGTCAGCACCATGAGCACCAACAATCACATCATCAAAGCCATCGCCATTGATATCCCCTGCACTGCTGACTGTAAAGCTCGCCGATTCATCTCTCGCCGCTGCGATCAGACGAAAACCATTGTCGCCATCGAGAGTGGATAAATTCAGTTCAGCATCAAAACCGGAAGCTCGTCCAAACACTACGTAGCTAATGCGATCAGCCCCACTATAGCTATAATTAGAAGCACCAATAATCACATCATCAAAGCCATCACCGTTGACATCACCGGCATTGTTCACCCTAAACGGGAATAAATCATATTCACCACTAATAAGATGAAAACCGTTATTGCCGTCGAGGTTGGATACATCCAATACAGCATCAAAACCTGATGCCTTGCCAAACACCACATAACTCGAAGAAGCACCGAAATGGTACGGATAACCACCTTCACCTATAGCACCAACTATCACATCATCAAAGCCATCGCCATTGATATCCCCTGCACTGACTGAAGAACCCAATCCACCATATGTCTGCGTTATACGCTCATCCAAACGAAAACCATTGCTGCCGTCGAGGCTGGATAAATTAATGCTATTGATTGCCATGATCAGAATCCCCTGTAAAAATGGCTCGATAAGCCTGATTAAAGAACGAAGTACCGGAAATCGCCATCGCGCGATTCCATCAGATGATTCGATACTACGCCAGAAAAATCCTACTTACAATCGTGCCTAACACGTATTTGTTGTGTACTCAATCAAGTTGCAATCGATGCATTTGCTCCTGGCAGCGGTCATCCGCTTTGTCCAAGCGTTTCATGGAATTAGCAGGAATATTTTTTGTGGATGACGTAGTGTTGCAACAATCTGGATTTTTTAAAGATGTCCTTGTTATTCTCTTGTGTTAGTATCCCGAAAATTATTGTTCAGGGGTTTTCTTGTGCGTTTATTTCTTACTACCTTGCTTTTAACCTATCTACTTACTGCGTGCGGTCTTAAAGGGCCGCTCTATATGCCGCCACCGGCTGATGCAGCCAAGCCCGCATCATCTGATGAAGTCGAAAAGAAATGAGCGGCTTTCCGGAATTTGGCTACCGCAATCATGAACTCTTTGTAGAATCGGTCTCTTTACAACAGATCGCCGATGAATTCGGTACGCCGTGCTTTGTTTACTCACGCGCCGCCTTAACCAAGACTTATCAGGAATTCGACGCCGCTTTTGCCAAGCGGGATCATTTAATTTGTTACGCAGTAAAAGCCAATTCCAATATCGCCATACTCAATCTATTCGCGCAACTTGGCAGCGGTTTCGATATCGTGTCGGGCGGTGAGCTGCAACGCGTTATCAAGGCGGGCGGCGATCCGCGAAAAATCGTTTTTTCCGGCGTTGGTAAAAATGCGCATGAAATGCGCATGGCATTACATGCCGGTATTCTGTGTTTTAATGTGGAATCTGAAGCTGAGTTGGTCACTTTGAATCGGGTCGCAAAAGAATTGGGCAAGATTGCACCCGTCAGCTTGCGCGTCAACCCGGATGTGGATGCAAAAACCCACCCCTACATTTCAACCGGCCTGAAAGAAAACAAGTTTGGTGTTCCGGCCAGTGAAGCTGAAAGAATCTATCAATCCGCGCACTTGTATCCTTCTATCCGGTTCACTGGATTGGATTGCCATATTGGCTCCCAACTGACAGAACTCGAGCCATTCATGCAAGCAAGTAACAAAATGCTCAATTTGCTGGACACCTTGCAATCACAAGGGCTGGAAATTGAGCATTTGGATCTGGGTGGCGGATTAGGCATTCGCTATACTAATGAAACGCCGCCGTCCATCAAGGATTATGTCGCCGCGCTATGTGCCAGTACCGATCAAGTCAAGCAGCGTCTGCTCATTGAGCCGGGCCGATCCTTGGTGGGTAATTCAGGCATTCTGCTCATGCGCGTTGAATACCTCAAACACACGTCCGCACGCAACTTTGCCATTGTCGACGCGGCAATGAATGATCTGATGCGCCCGGCGCTCTACGATGCCTATCACGACATTATTCCGGTTAATAACAATAATGGGGATATGAAAAGTTATCAGGTTGTCGGCCCCGTGTGCGAAACCGGCGACTTTCTCGGTCATGATCGCAAGCTGGGTCTGACCGATGGGGATTTATTGGCGGTCATGTCAGCCGGTGCCTATGGCATGAGCATGAGTTCCAATTACAATACCCGGCCACGCGCAATAGAAGTCATGGTAGATGGGGACACAGTGCATGTCATCCGGCAACGTGAAACCATCGATCAACTCATCGCCGGCGAACAAATTTTGTCTTAATTTAGCGGCATAGGATATGGCGATGCGCCCAATTGTAGTAACATGCCTTATCGCTTTATGACAAATCTGTAATGACAAGCCTTCTCAGCATCAACGACGAGCAATATCAGGATCATATCCTGCAAGGTGTATCGCGCACGTTCGCATTAACCATTCCACAATTACCCGAAGCTTTACGCCGTGTTATCGGCAATGCCTATCTGCTATGCCGCATCACCGATACGATTGAAGATGATAGCGCGCTCACCTTAGAACAAACCAGACAACTATCGCAGCTATTTTCTGCGGTAGTCTGCGGTACTGCATCCGCCGAAGAATTTGCACAAAGGCTCTATCCGCTCCTCTCCAACCATACCATCCCGGCAGAGCATGATTTAATCAAAAACACACCTGCGGTTATCCGCATTACACATAGTTTTAATTCCACGCAACGCAGCGCGCTGGAACGTTGTGTTCGCATCATGGCGCAGGGCATGTCGGATTATCAGGAGACGGAATCCCTGGAAGGATTGAAGGATTTGCCTGCAATGAACCAGTACTGTTATTACGTTGCCGGTGTAGTCGGTGAAATGCTCACTGAATTGTTTTGCGACTACTCTCAGGAAATCAATATCCATAAACCCACGCTGATGAAGCTTTCCGTCTCATTTGGCCAGGGACTACAGATGACAAATATCCTCAAGGATATTTGGGATGATCGTAAACGCGGCGCGTGTTGGCTACCCCAGGATATTTTCCTTAAACATGGATTCAATCTCAATAACTTACAGCCAGGTATGTCGAGTCCGGAATTTCAGGCAGGATTAGCAGAGTTGCTGGGTATCGCTAAAGGCCATTTGCAGAATGCGCTTATATACACGAGCTTGATTCCCCCGCATGAAAAAGGGATTCGGCGTTTCTGTTTATGGGCAATCGGCATGGCCATCTTGACGCTCAATAAAATCAATCAGCACCGGAATTTTTCTGAAGGAACACAGGTTAAAATCAGTCGTCGCGATGTGAAAGCAACCATCGTCACAACCAATTTATTCGCGAGTCACAACCGGGCACTCAATTTATTGTTTAAACTGACATCCAGGAACCTTCCCGATGCTGAAATACATCAAGAAGTCTTGCTCTGAGATCAGATAAAAGGCCGCTGATTGGTTTGTCGTACCCGAATTGTGCTGCTTGTTTTTTTAAGGCAACTTGTTAATAACGTGCTACAAGATCGTATTTAATTATGAAATCATTGGTTACCGGTGCAACAGGATTCCTCGGCTCCGCTGTCATGCGATGTTTGTTAACCGCAGGTCATGAAGTTCGTGTGCTGGTGAGACCTGGTAGTAATCGCAAGAACCTTGAAAATTTTCAGGTCGAAATTACCGAAGGTGATTTGCTTGATCACGAATCGCTTAAACGAGCGGTCAGCGGTTGCGACAATCTATTTCATGTGGCCGCGGATTATCGTCTGTGGGTGCCTGATCCGCAGACAATGCATGAAATCAACGTCACCGGTACACAAGCACTCATCATTGCTGCCGCAGAGGCTGGTTTGAAGCGTATTATCTATACCAGCAGTGTGGCAACCTTAGGTTTGAACTCGGATGGATTGCCGGCGGATGAAGAAACATCCGCCAATCTCGCAACGATCAATGGATACTACAAGCGATCCAAATATCAGGCCGAACAAATCGTAAAAAAATTGACCGATGACCACCGCTTGCCTTTAACCATCGTCAATCCATCCACGCCAATCGGCCCCGGCGACGTACGCCCGACACCCACAGGCCGCATCGTAGTGGATACATTAATGGGTCGAATGCCTGCTTATGTGAATACCGGATTAAACATTGCGCATGTGGACGATATTGCGTACGGGCATTTATTGGCTTATCAACATGGAAAACCGGGCGAGCGGTACATATTGGGCGGCGATAACATGATGTTGTTGCAAATCCTGCAAACGATTGATGCAATCAATCAGGTACCAGTAAACCGCATCAGGATGCCTGTGAATTTAATGCTGCCCATGGCATGGTGTATGGAAAAAATCGCAACCTTCACGCACACCGAACCACGCGCAACATTGGATAGTGTGCAAATGGCCAAGAAACTGATGTTTTTCTCCAGCGCCAAGGCCCAGCGCGAATTAGGCTATCAATACCGCCCTGCCATTGAAGCGCTCAAAGACGCTATCCGGTGGTTCAAAGAAAATGGTTACTGCAAATAGCCGCACTGAGTCCTTGTAATCACCAACAACTTTGCCGGTTTTCGTAAAAATCCTCAGCTCGATTCCGTGCGATGATCCGCTTCAAGCTTCTTCCACACGCACTTATCGTTACTTTCGCGTGCAATGCTTTCCAATATCGCCAGATGCTGGGCGTGTTCATCCGCTGTCGCTACAATGATCTTCAAGTCGCAACCGTCCAGATGATCCACTGCGTATTGTGTAAGCTCACTATGCCCCAGCTCAATATGCAGACTTTCTTGGCCGCGTGTCATGGCCAAATAAACTTCCGCCAGCAGCTCCGCATCCAGCAACGCGCCATGCAGCGTTCGTTTGGAATTATCGATGGCGTAACGTTCGCATAAGGCGTCAAGATTATTACGTTTACCGGGATGCAATTCCTTGGCCAGCTTCAATGTGTCCGTTATGGATAGGCAATAACTACCTAATATCTGCAAATTCATTAAATTCAACTCATGGTTGAGAAACCCGACATCGAATGGCGCATTATGGATAATAAGCTCGGCATCACTGATAAAGCTCAGGAATTCCTTCGATATTTCATGGAACTTCGGCTTGTCTTGCAGAAATTCCGTGGTTAAACCATGTACCTGCAACGCACCCTCATCGCTGTCGCGTCCGGGATTGAGGTAATAGTGGAAGTGATTGCCGGTAAACTGCCTGTTATTTAACTCCACCGCCGCTATTTCTACAATGCGATGCCCTTGTTTATGATCCAGGCCAGTTGTTTCGGTATCCAGTATTATTTGGCGCATATTAAAATTTCTAAGTACTTTGCATGTCGTCGGCGGAAATCATTTCAACGCCACGATTTGCCAGTTCATCGGCCCGCTCGTTATCATCATTGCCCGAGTGACCGCGCACCCAACACCATTCAATGTCATGTTGTTGCGTCAGTTGATCAAGCAATTTCCACAGATCCTCATTTTTAACCGGCTTTTTTGCGGATGTTCGCCAGTTATGGGCTTTCCATGCATCGATCCACTCACTGATGCCTTTCTGTACATATTGCGAATCAGTATGCAACTGTACCTTGCACGGGCGCTTTAACGATTCTAATGCACGTATTGCCGCCAGCAGCTCCATGCGGTTATTCGTTGTTAATATTTCGCCACCAAAAATCTCACGCTCATGACCCGCATAACGTAACAGAGCCCCCCACCCACCGATGCCTGGATTTCCTTTACATGCGCCATCCGTATATATTTCCACGACTTTAGAATCTCCGGTATTCATGGTTTATTCGATTCATCAATCAGCTTTGAGCGATCCGAAGATTGTTCCTCTGTGGAAATTTTATTATTCAGTCTCTGTGCAGCCGACGCCATACGCGCTTTCGGGTTAAAGCAATTTTTCCAACCGGGCTTAATAATACGCATGCCATGCATGTGCTTAATCGCATGCAAAAAGTAAACTCCGCCTGAAATCGGCCACCAACGATCACCTGCGGCTTCCATAAAACTAAACCGCCGAATCCATTTTTCCTGTTTAAAGGGTGGCGCATAGCAACTCAATCGGCCGCCGGCCATTTCAAAATCCAGTAATTTCAACCAATCTTTAAGTCTTGATAGCGCGATAAAATTTCCATTCCATGGATACTCTTTCGGCGTAGATTTTAAATAGCGGCAAACACCCCATAAGCTCATTGGATTAAATCCTGATATGACGACATGCCCCTCAGGAATCAGAATTCGGTAGACTTCCCGTAGAATTTGATGTGGATTATGATTAAACTCAAGCACGTGTGGCAAAATTACGAGATCCATGCTATTACTTTCAATAGGAAGAAAATCAGCTGCGGCACGCACGGATACCCGATTTTCAAGTCCCATCGAGAAATGCAAAGGCATCCTGTTCAGACGAAGGAAATTAAATTGCGACAAGCCTATCTGAACTGCATTATAGCCAAAGATATTTGCCACAGCTTGATCAAAATAGCGATACTCTTGGTCGACAAAATATCGGCCAAGTGAAGATTCAAACCATTGCTGATGATTATTTACAATCATTATTAATTAGCTTATCTACTTAAATTGGTATCGTTTTTTGTTATTTGAGCGTATCAGCTCTCAGTAATTTTTACATGGGGGAATGTCATGTTGACCATTTATCCTGTACATGCTTTTAAAGACAATTATATATGGGTTATCCATAATCAGGATTATGCTGTTGTTGTCGATCCGGGCATAGCCTCTCCCATTATTGAATATCTTACGTTAAATAAATTGCGATTAAGTGCAATCCTCATTACGCATCACCATCATGATCATACAGACGGCAATGCCGAATTACTTAAATTGTTCGATGTTCCAGTCTATGGGCCGCAACATGAATTTATCTCAACAGTCACTCATTCGGTGAAAGAAGGGGATCAGCTCAATTTGCCAGAAATATCGCTTCATCTCGCCATCTTGGATACCCCCGGACATACACAAGGACATATCACTTATTATGGGTCGGATCCAATCAATTTGGTATTCTGCGGAGATACCCTTTTTTCTTGTGGATGCGGACGGATTTTTGAAGGAACTCCACAGCAAATGTATGAATCGCTGCAAAAAATTTGTCGATTGCCTGATGATGCCTTTGTTTATTGTACGCACGAATACACACTAAGTAACATTCGTTTTGCCAGAACCGTCGATCCAGGAAATCTGCAGCTGATCGAATTGGAACGCACAGCACAAGCATTACGTAATAAACATATCCCAACAATTCCTACTACGCTTGCACTTGAAAAGACAGTCAATCCTTTTTTACGCTGCGATCAGCAAGACATTGTTCGTGGCGCGCAGAATTATTCTGCCAAATCCCTTTTGGACCCTGTAAGTGTTTTCACGGTGTTACGTGAATGGAAAAACAATTTTTGAAGAAATTCAGAATATTTTTACAGAATTACTAAGTATTCTCATGAATGGCAAAAATAACAACTTGATCTTATTAAACTAAAAAGGCAATTTGACTGCAACAAAGCATTTGTCAAATTGCCTGATTACAAAAAACTTATTGGCAGATAAATCAGCTATCCGCTATTTCTTGGGTTTGGCTGCACGTAATACCGGGTAATGCTGTATGAAAACCATATCCTGCGCGGCATGGTCTTTATGGCAAGCTGCACAGGCATCATCCGCCTGTATTGCACCTTGCTTGGCTTCATAGGATTCAAAACCAAAGAACGCCCAGTTGCCGGGTCTGTCCGGATAGCGCTTGGAATCTTTTACCATGGCGGCGATTCCATTGAATTCACCTTGAAAATAACCATTTCCGCTTGCCGATTCTTTTGCACCTACACTAACGAGTTCCTTAACGATGATTGTGCCATCACGGAACTCACCTGTTTTTTTCCAATGATTCCAACTGGCTGGATCGATGTATACGTTATGAAATTCAGGAAATGCAGGTTTTCCATCATTCATATCATTGGGAGTAACTGGTGCACCCACAAAAATCCATTCACGATAGTCTCTTGGCGTAAGCAATGCATTTTCTTTAGTAAAATTACCAAACTTCTGATCTTTATGGTGTCCATGCGCATCAGAAGCACTTACCGGACTTGCCAGCGCAAGAGATAACAATACCGGGGCGATACTACCTAATAGCGTCTTTTTAAACTGTAACATAATAAGCCCTTAAAATGATTAAAGAAACGTAACGAAAAAGCAATAGCATATACTGCCTTCTTTTTTATGGTAGTCAGACATATCATCTTCGTCAAGAGGTAAGTCAGATAGCTTTAACAAAAAAATCGTTTGCCTATCCGATTCCAAAAAAATGAAAAAACTAGCGGCAAGCGCTCCAACCGACACTATGATTCCTTGAGTGAATTTCTCCTGCGGCCATCACAAGAAAAAAAGCCCCTGAAAGAATAATACTTTCAGAGGCTTTTAAAAATTGAAGCTAAGATTTTAGTTTTGTTTTTGTCTACGTAATGAAAATCCCACCAAACCCAATCCAACCAACAACATAGCATAGGTTTCTGGTTCTGGAACAGGTGAAACATACCAAGCAGAGTCGCCATTAGTACCAATACCTTGTACATGCAGTGCTAAATCCCCATTGCTTGGAAGCAAAGCAGATCCCAATCCACCGACATGCCAGGTAACTGATTCAAATCCTGTGAGCTTATCATTGTGTGGATTGATCAAGTCGTATCTAAAATCAAATATGCCGGTTGGTCCCCCACCATTTTGCAAACTAACTGCAGCCACACCGCCACCTGCATTAGTTGAAACTGATGTTGGTTTAATACCATCCACAGCCAATGCGCCTATGAATGAACTTGCACCAAAGATTGTGTTTAAGTCTAAAGCCGATAGCGTAAATGTCCAATCACCACCACCGTTATCTGTAATCTCCAAATCAGCAAAATACGGATTTGCAGGCCCATTCCCAGCCAATAGTTGACCAAACTGATAACTTGCGGCTTGAGCACTACTTCCAAAGATAATAAGTCCAGCAATCATTATCGATATTGTTAATTTTCTTAAAATCATTTTTATTACTCCTAAAAAATCGTTGCATTGATCCATTGACTTCCATGTATCAAAATATTTTGCAATTACAACGTAATAAAGATTGTTTACTACGGCGCTCACTTTAACTGCTCCAACAACTTGGCTCAATAGACAATTAGTCCTTATTTATTAGTACCTTTGCACCTCTATTAATTAGTATTGTTGTCATGAATGAATCATTGCAGCGGCGCTGCACACCAGTATTGCGGCCACAACATCGACCATGACAAGTACGACTGTTAGCGCGGCGCAAGCCGAAACGTAGAGATTATGTTCAATGTTCTTGATGACCAGCTTTATAGATAAAATGGCATTAAAGCTGGCATAAAAACTGTAAAGACAATTTCTGAGATAGTATTGCGATCACTACTGTCCCGTTAACTTTCAAAGTAGAGACATCTGAAAATCGGAGACGTGGTACCGGTTTAAAATTGTGAATCTCCCCGGTTTTTCAGGAAATAAAATAATTGGATAAGAGGGAGGGATGAAAAATCAAATCAGTTATTAAACAACCCCGTGGCAAGACCACGGGGAATCGCAGTTAAATCATTACATAAATGTCATTGCCTGCGTTGCCGACAAGGTGGTCAGCGCCCATCAAATGATCCGTACCATCGGTGCCGGTCATGTAACCGTCGGCGGTGGTCGCTTGGATCATGTTGAAACTGTCAGCCGGCAAATGGGACGAGACGATGAGTTCGACCTTATCGAGCAGGCCGCCGACGCTATCGTTGTCGCCTGCGACGGAACGGAAGGCGAGCACGTCATTTCCGCCGGTGCCGGTTGCGTGGAAATGGTAACCCGTCATGGTGGAATTGGCAGGCATCACCGTTCCAATGACAGCGCCATTCCACAACACTTCCATCTTGGACGATGCGATGAAGCTGGGACGTCCGGCATAATCAAAAGAGATGCCGTAATATTTGCCGGTCTCGGTGTTCACCGATTGCGACAATACACCGTTATATGCATCGACCTCGGTGAAAGCTCGACCCGCCGGAGCACTCATGCCGTTATGGCCGCTATCCCACAGTTCGATCTGATTGGTCGAGGATTGCCAGGGCCCGACTTTGCCATTCTTGAACAGCTTATAAGCATTGTCGCCGAGATCACCCGTGAAGGCTTCGAAGCCGCCATTGATAATCAGATTGACGGTAGCGGGCGGCGGCGTTGTCGAAGCTGTCAAAGATACGGCGTCGACGTCAATATCGAAGTTCGACTGCCCCTTCGGACTCACGTCCGACAGGCGAATGGCCGTATGTGCCGAGGTCGCGGTGAACGTCATGGAATATTCGGTCATGCCGTTCTTGATCGCGACCGTCTCGCTATCGACGAGCGTTGTGCCGTTCAATGCCTCCATCTTGATTTGCGCATCGGCGGTCGTGAGACCGTATACCGCCGCCTTGAATTTCAACGTATAGATTTGGCCGACAACCGTGTTGATACCCTGCGACAGCACAGCATCATGGGAATTGGCCCAGCCGTCGAAGGCGAAATATTTGCTGCCTTCGGCAGTACGCGAAGCCGTCGTATCGACTCCGCCGGCACCCGTCAGCGTCCAAGCTACGCCGACCTTACCAAATCCGGCAGGGCTCGCTTCAAAGCCGCCATCGGCGATCAGATTGCCGGTAGCGGACGGGGGCAAGGTCAGCATTACCTTGTCCAGGAGACCGCCGACGCTGTCATTGTCGTCGGCGATAGACCGGAAGGCGAGCGCGTCATTTCCGCCGGTGCCTGTCACTTTGAAGCTGTAAGCTTTGAAGGTCGCATCGTTTGGTGTGATCGCGGCAATCACTTGCCCGTTCCACAGCACCTCCATCTTCGAGGACACTACGTAATTGGGGCGCCCCGAAAAATCGAAGGACAGGTCATAGCTCTTACCCGCTTCTGTCTTGATCTGTTGCGACAGGATTCCGTTCTGTGCGTCGATTTCGGTGAAGATACGTCCGACGGGAGCGCTCACGCCGTTATGTCCGCTATCCCACAGTTCGATCTGGTTGGTCGAAGATTGCCAGGGGCCGACTTCGCCATTCTTAAACAGCTTATAAGCATTGTCAACGAGATCACCCGTGAAGGCTTCAAAGCCGCCATTGACGACCAGATTGCTGGCAGTGGGTGGCGCATTCGGATCGGTCGGCACACCGCCACTACCATCGGCCTCGAAATAAGTGAAGGTCGGTTCGACGGAAAGGATGGGCGCTTTTGAAGGAACACCCTTGTCGTTCCAGGCAAACAACATCCAATTGCCGGCGGACAGATCGCCGACGCCATCTGGAACCGTTACAGTAAGGGTATTGTAGGTGCCCTTGGCGAATTGCAGTTCGAAGAAGCCGTTGTCCATATTGGACGAATGCGTAACGGCACCGGTCTTGGTGAAGGTCAGCTTGGTGATTGCCGCCGCATTATCTACGGTGACGGAGAAAGTCTGACCCGGTACGATTTCCTGCGGTGCGGAGGTGATGACTGGCCGCATGGCTTCATTGCCGTTGGCGTCGAAAAGATAGGGTGGCTTGAAGATCTGGTAGTTCTTGTTCGGATCGGCCGTGCCGCCCATCGACATCACCGTACCGTCGGTAAGCAGAATGCCGGCAGAGTGATAGAGGCGATCTTCGACTTCCGGCGCGAGCTTGGTGATCTGATTGGTGTTGGGGTTCCACAGGGTCGGTACACGATCAGCGCCAGCGGGATTATCGACCTGATTGCCACCGCCAGTGATGAGTACCGAGCCGTCGGCAAGTACAGACATGTTCGACCAATGAATCTGCGAGGCAACATTGGCACCGGTCTTAACAAATGTCGGCGTCGCGTCGTTGATGTCCATGGTCCACAGGTCGCCATTGCTGGCCATGATCAGGATCTTACCTTCGGCATACATGATCGCCGGTTGACCCCAACCGGTGGAAAAGGGAACTGTACCGATCTGGGTCAGCTTGCCATTGCCTGACGGATCGAAGAAGTTCACTTCCTGTACGCCATCGGCGCCTTTACCGTTTGAAAAGTAGATGATGTCGCCGGCACTGTTTAGGAACGTCTTGGGGTAAAAGGCAGCGTCGCCGGCAGCTCCGATGAAATCATTCTCGGCAGCGCCGGTCAATTGTCGCCAACCCTCGCCCGGCGTGTAGATTTCCGGGATTGGCATGCCGATGTGGGTGGTCGTATACTGTGTTCCACCCAGAACAACCATTTGCCCGGTCGGCAGCGAGATCAGCGTGGGATACCAGCGCGGAAAGACCATTTCGCCGTCTCCGGCGGGCATGATGTGTCCGGTCGCAGGGTCGAAAATGTTGATGTCCGACGTTCCCTGGCCCTGCCATGTGTTGTTCGGCACTCCACCGCCCGACATCATCACCTTGTCAGTACCGGGAATAATCATGGCTGCTGCGCAAAATATGTCTGACGTGGTTGTGCCGCTGTGATCGATGAGCGTGTTCTGACCAGTCGCTGGATCGAAGATTGAATGATACCAATGGCCGGGGCTACCAGGCACCCAGCTCTGGTCGGTTCCGAACGTCAGCAGTTTACCATCGGACAATACGACCGCATGCGCTGGAACGTAGGGATAGGCTTGTAGGGAGCCCCACTGGCCAGTTGTATTTGCAGGCATTTCGATACTCCTTTATATTTTAATGCGGCAAATACCGATCTTCGGCGCCAATCAAGTTGATCCGTTGTGTTACAACTTGTGGATCACCATGGCTAGGTGAGTGACAAGCAAATCCGGCGTCAAAACAATGCCCGACTACTTCGCTGCAGGCAAAGCCCCAAACCTGCTTCAGGCGTGGCTCGACGATCGATATTTACTTCGCATATTGAATTCTAGTTCATTGATATAGAACGCCTCATCCTATCATTTGCAATAACGCCTGCACACCCCCTAACCAGCTGGTGCAGTATCGAAAAAGTGGCGTTTGCCACCTTCGAATGGACAATCGCCGGCTATTGGAGTCGATTGGAATATTCCACCAGCGGAATTTGAAATGGCATATTATCGCCAATTAAAGGAGTCAGCTGATGCAGCTTGACTCAAACCAAAAAGTCTCCGCAATTCCCGGGGCGATTCATGGTCACTTTTCGACCGGCGCCGACAAATCTGAGTTACTGTCGATTTATTTCTTATATGGATGTACATACTTCTTAATGTGTAGTTACAAATGATACTCGCCAAACTATATTGCCTACATCATCGGCCACAAGTAATGCGCCTGTTTTGTCAAGCGCTACGCCTACAGGGCGACCTTGTGCTTTACCGTCTGCATTAAGAAAGCCAGTCAAAAAATCGATAGGCATACCGCTCGGTTTGCCATCGCTGAACGGAACAAATACTACCTTGTATCCAGATGGTGGATTGCGATTCCATGATCCGTGTTCACCGATAAAGGCTCCGTTTGCAAAAGCTGGTGGCATTGAGTGTTTATTCGAGAATACAAGGCCCAGAGGTGCAACATGGCTGCCTAAAGCATAATCGGGCGCAATTGCTTTATCTACCATATCAGGTCGAGGAGGCTTAACTCTAGTATCAACATGGGCACCGAAGTAACTCCAAGGCCAGCCGTAGAATGCTCCGTCTTTAACAGATGTTAAATAATCTGGAACGAGATCATTGCCAATTTCGTCTCGCTCGTTTACGACTGTCCACAGTGTATTAGTCTCAGGTTCCCAATCTAGACCATTAGCATTACGCAGCCCACTAGCATAAATGCGCTTTTCTCCGGTTTGTATATCTACTTCCCAGATGGCTGCTCTACCTTCTTCAATCTCTAAACCGTTTTCACCAATATTACTATTAGAGCCCACAGTAACGTAGAGCTTTTTACCGTCGAGACTGGCGATCAAATTTTTTGTCCAGTGATGATTAATTCCAGCAGGAAGATCTGTAACTTTGATGGGTACTGAGTCGATTTCAGTCTGACCGTCTATATAAGGAACCTTGATAATAGCATTTGCATTAGCTATGAAAAGTTCATTGTCCACTAATGCCAGTCCAAAAGGGGACATTAAGTCTTTCATAAACACAGTCCGCTGCTTCGCAATTCCATCAGGTCCAATATCACGTAAAAGAGTAATTCGATTAGCACTCGGTGCATTTGCTCCGGCACGTTCCATCAAAAACGATGCAGCTTTTTCTCGAATCGAAGCAATAAAGTCTTTATCTTTATTAATATTGTTGCTATCCGTTGATTTTGAAGGTCTATTACTTTCAACCACAAGAATATCGCCGTTAGGCAACGTGTAGAGCCAGCGAGGATGGTCCAAATTGCGTGCTAAAGCGGTGACTTGAAAACCTGATGGGGCTAAAGGCATAGCCGTGTCCGACCATCCTATTGCTTTGGCAACTTTAACGTTAGGAATCAATGTTGTTGCTGGTGGCGGCAATTTTGGATTAGGTCCGATCCCAGCTTCGAATGATGATTTAGAAGACTCTACACATGCTATTAGTAGGCTTAAGAAAAGCACTGCCATTGAAATTTTATATTTTTTAATGTTCATGTCATTATAATTCCTTATAATTAATCAAATTGCTGATATATATCATAAGTTTTTTGGGGTTTCACACCCCGAAAAATAGTTGAATATTCATCTCCTATTCTATATAAGCTTAATCATAAAATACCTATCTTGAGGCATCTTTTGACAATTTCTCTATTTGTATCAAATCGTATTAATAGCGTGAGTTATTGAAGTAATCGCCCACGGATTCATTTCTGCAGTAGCTACATTGCCGATGCAAACAACAATACCAATCCTGCTGGTGGAATCTTAAGTTCAAGATAATGCATAGGAGTACTTTATCTTTAGGATGAAGAGTTATCTTCAAGTGATTCCGATCGGGAATCCGGTGATATTTTCGCCAAAAAATAACCGGAGAATATTCCGATCAGCCAACTGGATACCATGAGAATCGGCAGGAGATGTGAATCATTATTGTCACGAAACTGCGTGATTAAAATTCCGAGCGGCGCAGCACCGCACAGTATGAGGATGAAACTATCCGGCGCCCCCTTGCCCCAGCGAGTTAATGCAAGTGACAGTAGCAGAAACGGTAAAAACATAATTAACTGATAATGCCAGGATATACCACTCCAAAGTACCCCGAAGCCAACGAACGACAATAGGAAACCGCCAATCAGTGCCAGCAGGCCGATCAATAACTTGTGCCCCTTACTCCGATTATTTGATACTTCTTTCATAGTAGCTCCCTTTTTTATACAGATCCATCTTTGCCCCGTAATAAACCAATCCCGAGTGCCGCCATACTCATGGAAACCAAAGGATTCAGCAAGTTCAGTAAAGCATATGGCGCATAATCCAATGTCGAAACTCCAAGTGTTGCCACATAAAACGTACCCGCAGTTGTCCAGGGAATAAGTGCAGCGGTCAGCGTGGAACCTTCCTCTACCGAGCGCGACAACACCGCCTTGTCCACGCCTTTTTCCTGATAAGCCCCTTTAAAAAGCTGACAATTGAGAATGATCGAGATATAGGCTTCCCCCATCGCCATATTGCCAATCAGTCCGGATGCAATAGTAGTCGCTATTAATGTGCTGATTCGCCGAATGCGTGCGATGATATGCATCAGCAGCACACGCAGCAACCCAGTATGGTGCAGAATCCCGCCGAGTGCTAATGCCATGATCGATAGCAATAATGTCCAAGCCATGCTGTAAATACCGCCACGCCCGAGCAGCGCGTCGATATTTTCCACGCCGGTGGTACCTGCGGAATTCAACCATAGTGCATTGATCACATCCGTGCTTTCCTTGCCCTGATACACAACAGCAATCAGCATCGCCAGTGCAATACTGCACGACATGCTCACCTCTGCGGCATAGCGTTTGATACTCAAACCGAACATCAGCAGCAATGGCAATAATGTCACCCACAGATTTAATTGGTAAGTACTTGCCAATGCAGCACGAATCTCATCCAGTTGATTTCTCGGCAATACGTTGTCGCCATACTGCAGCCCCCAAACAATAAAGATAACCAGAACGATGAGTAATGTAGGCAAGGTGGTGTACAACATGGAGCCGATATGCCGGTACAGATTGGTGCCGGCACTCATGGCCGCGAGATTGGTGGTATCGGAAATGGGCGACAATTTATCGCCAAACGTAGCACCTGAGACGATCATGCCTGCCACCAGCGGCAGCGGGATACCCATGGCATCCCCGATACCGATCAACACCACGCCGATCGTTCCGACGGTGCCCCAGGAAGTACCGGTAGCAACCGACATAAAGCTGCACAATACCAATCCTGCCGCCAGAAATATGCCCGGACTCAGCAGATCCAGTCCGTAATACAGCAAACTCGCGATGGTGCCGCTTTGCATGAAACTGGCGATCACCATGCCGATCAACAAAAAAATATAAATCGCCGGCAGCGCCTTAGTGATACCGTCATCCATCATGCCGCGGACGTCGGCAAACGAATAACCCAGCCAGCGCGCATGCAAAGTCACCCAGATCAATGCTAAAAAGATAAGCGCGTGAATACTGACTACATACACAAACATGCCCAGCGAAATCAGCAAAAACACACCGGCAAAGCAAATAATCGCTTGTAATAACGACGGCGGGCGCTGCGTAGTCAATAATGACTCCAATGGTGAATCGTTTTCAGCCATTAACGCCCCTATTTCTCCGGCTTATTTTCAAACAACACGGCCAAATCGCCATAGCCCATCGCGTGCAAATCTTCTTTTTTAATAAATTTCAGTGCAGCAGAATTGATGCAATAGCGCATGCCGGTAGGTGATGGACCGTCGTTGAAAACATGACCTAAGTGACTATCCGCATAGCGACTGCGGACTTCCGTGCGAGAGACCCATAACTCATTATCTTTTTTGAACTGGATATATTGCTCGTCAATTATCTGATAAAAACTGGGCCAGCCGGTACCCGAATCAAACTTATGAATCGACGCAAACAACGGTTCACCGGATACAATGTCCACATAAATCCCTTCTGCTTTATGATTCCAGTATTCGTTCTGAAAAGGCGGTTCGGTACCAGCTTTTTGCGTTACCTGATACTGTAGCGGCGTCAAATCTGTTTTTAGTGACGCAGGGTCTTTTTTAAAACTCTTGTAGGTATTCGCCATAGCGGATTTTCCTTATTATCAAAAAATAACCATCAACATGAAATTCAAAGGCACGATTACACATTTATCACAAAAAGGCCTGGGCGTTGTCAAAAACACCCAGAATAATATTTCCTATTTCGTGCATGGCACATGGCCAGGCGATAGCGGCGAATTTGAAGTAATCGACAAACCACTCAACAATAAAAAATTCGCCTACGCAAAATTACTTCATCTCACCCAGCCCTCTGCGCAAAGACAGATTCCCGTGTGTCCATACGTCAGTCTGGAAGAAAATGCCTGCACCGGTTGCCCCTGGATGATTGCCGATTATACAAGCCAGCTCGAACAAAAGAGGAATCGCTTTATTTATGCCATGAAAAGAGTCGGATTTGATACGGACTCATTAAACATCAACTCCGTTCACCCTGCCCCGCAGTTATACGGGTATCGCAATCGATGCCAGGTCAAAACAGACGGCGTGAAACTGGGATTTGTGTCCGAAAATTCATATCAGATCGCCCCCATCAGTGATTGCATTGTGCTTAATGAGAAATGCCGGAATCTGCTGAAAATCGCCCGCCAATCTCTACCCAACAGCGCATGGCAAGCGGATTCCGGACACAATTGGCAATTGATTGAACTGGATGACGGCATGCAAGCCGATGAGATTCGCAGCAACTGGAAACGTCCTTTCAAGCAAGGTAATACAGCACAAAACGAATGGATGCAGGCATGGCTCAGAGAAAAACTCGCAAATAATTCGCAACTGGGCAAAGTAGTGGAACTATTCTGCGGCTCCGGCAATTTCACGCAAATCATCGCCGAGTCCAATTGCACAGCCATTATCGCTTACGAATCAGATGCCGACGCAATCCAGGCACTGAAAGCCAAAAATCTCGCCAAAGTCGCGCCTCAGGTTGTTGATCTTTTTGATCCTTTTGTGTGGAAAAAACTAAAAAAAGATGTCAGCGATGCTGAAACTTTAGTACTTGATCCACCCCGCGCCGGATTAAAAAAACACCAGGGGTTCTTTACCAGCTTCACCGCTTTAAACAACATTTATTACATTTCCTGTAACCCGGAAACCTTCGCTCGCGATGCCTGGTTTTTCAGTCAAAACGGCTGGGCAATCAGCGACATTCAGCTCGTCGACTTGTTTCCACACACACCGCATGTTGAGGCGCTGGTAACATTTACCAAAGCTTAAATGGCCGATTGTGCACGCAAATAGGAAGCAAAATGGCAACATTTTTCATAACTCAACACAACAATTCATGGCAACTCGTTCGAGTTGCAGTATCATCCAACTCTGAGCTTGCGTAATAAAACTGCAACCGATTCAGACTACATTCACAAGATAGCGTGCAACTGAAACCTGCTGCTATTGCACTATAGTAATAACGTATAGTGTACTCGAGCGTGTCACAACTTCTTCTATAATATTCTGCGAGGCAAATAAAATGGCAATTGTTAACGGTACAAACTTTAATGACAACAACACAAATCAATTTAATGGCCCTATCCTCCAATTCTTTCCTCAATTAAATGGAACCAATGGCAACGATACCATCTCTGGTTTTAATGGAACTGATATTCTATTTGGCGCCAATGGAAACGATACATTGGATGGCGGTGCCGGTGCTGACAACATGAATGGTGGTGATCAGAATGACACCTATTTTGTAGATGATTTAGGAGATATTGCTGAAGAATCCTTTAATGATGTCTTGGGCGGTGTTGATACGGTTAATTCTTCTGTTACCCATACCCTTGGTTTCGGTATCGAAAACCTTAATCTTACAGGCGCTGCAGTTATTAATGGTACAGGCAATGGCAACAACAACAATATTACTGGTAATTCAGCCGCCAACACGTTAAGAGGCTTAGGCGGCAATGATACCCTTACCGGTTTGGCTGGCAATGATCTGCTGTTTGGTGGCACCGGAAACGATACTTTGAGCGGTGATGATGGTAACGATATCCTCAGAGGTGATGCGGGCAACGATATCCTGCGAGGCGGCAATGGCGATGATATCTTGGCTGGCGGCCTAGGTAACGATACTCTCTTTGCGGGTCTCGGTGCCACTGATCATTATCTATTCGACACCACGCTGAATAGTGCCACTAATGTGGATACCATCAATGGCTTTTTCGCACCCGTCGATACGATTCGATTGGATAATGATATTTTCACCAGCTTTGGATTACCGGGAGCAATTGCAGCAGGTAATTTCCGTGCAGGCCCTGGTGTCGTTGCTGCCGATGCTAATGATTTCCTGCTTTACAATACCACGACAGGCGCCTTGTCGTATGATGCCAATGGTAATGGTGCCGGTGCAGCAATTCAATTTGCCACCTTAAGCGGAATTCCACCCTTATCAGCGGCTGATTTCCTAATAGTGAACTAATCTCTTAATCGTATAAGCTAATTCAATCACTTCGCCGCTAACGGCGGAGTGATTTTTTTCATCATCACACAATTTAAATAGCGTTTCATAGAAAGCAGATCAATAAATGATAATCCTGCAAATAGTAACACGTACGCTGAATCAATAAATCGGTCTGTCTTTTGTCTAAATTCCTTCCACAATAAAACAATTGTCAATCCTATATTTTTACCAAAGCCAACAATTATTTGCACAATCCTTAGATTATTAAAATCATGAATTCTGATCTAATAGGTAAGAATCTTGAAAATGCAATAAATTACAATGCCCAGAAGTAAAAAATACAGAATAACAACTATAGTGAAGAAAAGTAATGCTAGAATTCTAACGCTTAGCTTATTAAGTTAATTGAAAAGCTAAGAAATAAACTCGATTAAAAAATTTTCGCAAAGTTTGCCCTTTCTTTGAGTTACTTTGAATATGGCAAGTATGAAATAGAATTTATGATCCACTGACCAATTACTACAAAGGATATATAAAATGTTTGAAAGTTTAAAAAATCTGTTAAAACATTTTACAGGCAATCAGGAAGCAGAATCTGCCGTACCTGCTGCAAGCAGTCAGCAATCAACACCAGCAGCGCCAGCGCCACAGGCTGTTGGTAAAAGCAGCACTCAATATCACACGTTAGGCGAATTTAATTTAGGTTTAGGGACCATCGGCCCCGCAAATCGCAAAGATATCGATCAGAAAGTATTAGGTGATATGTATCAAGCAGTTGCATCCGGAAAATTTAATATACCAGTATCCGGCGTTGTTCCAGAGATTTGTGTTGATGGTCGCACCGATAAGGATGGCAAACGTAAAGAAGCCCCATCAGCAGCCGGCGGCACGCTGAGTATCGTTTATGGCAGCGATCTTGGCGGCACTCCGACAGCCAATGACATTGATGAAATGCAATTAACAAAGCGTATCATTAACACTTTGAAGGAAAAAGGTCATTCCACCGGTGTGCATGGAGACGATCACAGCAGTTGTGGTTGCGGTGCCTGCGCAAAAGCAAAAACCATCTATCAACATATCGCTGAACGTATCAACGATATTGCAGCACTGGCTAGCCAACTTGGTATCGATCTTACTGAAGTGGAAAAATCATCTATCGTCCGACAAGCCAAAAACCGATTGAGTCAATCAGATTTTTTTGCAGAAGATAGAGCAGCTATTCTCCGCGCAGCACAGGAAAACGGGGCAATCTTTGAAGAATTGATTGGTGCGCACAATGAACTGGGAATCGCTTTGAACACCAAGCCCGGCACAACCGTCGATCGTTCGGCAATCCGCGCAAAATACGGTCCGCAGTATGACATGTTCGTGGTTGATGCATGGGCATTTGCAACTGCAGCAAATGATATTAACTCCAATGGTAGTGACGAGTATGCACAGCGCATTGCCAATGCGATTACGTTGCAAAATGTAGCAACCGCATCCGTCCTGGGACACGGTTCCTTGAGTATCATTCCTATTGGTTAATAACTCAGTGAGGTAAGCCTCCGGCTTTGCCGGAGGTAATTTAACTTATTGGATAAAAGACGCAAATCTGTTCTCTCAATGATCTGAAAATTCAGCCTTGCGCCGGATAGACAATACTGGAATCAAGAAAATTTCTGGAACGATTTTCCAGCGAGAATAAGGTGGATCAGCGTTATTTCGGGCCAGACTGCTGCCGTGCAGGCAAATCAAAAATGGCCTCTGTATTGCTGCTTGAAAATACCTTATCAGCCGCTTGTTGCCAGGGCAACCAAATGTGATTTAGATGTTCTCTTGCGGCGACTCTTATCGGCGTTATGCCCGGCAAACATAATCCAAAGACATGTTCGGTATTGAATCTCACATCAGGCGCATAACGCCAGCGCCATTCTTCGTATATTTCGTATTGGTTCTCAATGTGCCAGTCAGTCAGTGGATAATCGGCAGCGTTTAGGCCGGTCTCTTCAGAAACTTCGCGTACCGCGGTCTGATACAACGTTTCACCTGGGTTCTGACTGCCCGTCACCGATTGCCAGTAACCCGGATGATCAGCGCGCTCCAATAATAACACCTGTAAATCCGTAGTGTGAATAACAATCAAAACAGAAATCGGTATTTTGTACATCAGAACAACCGGCTATCTATCAACTTGGTTTGGTTTCAACTTGTCGCAGGCGGATATTGAGTTCTCTTAATTGTTTCTCATCCACAGTACTCGGTGCATGGGTCAGCAAGCATTGCGCACGTTGTGTTTTAGGAAAGGCAATCACGTCACGAATCGATTCCGAACCGGTCATCATGGTCAAAATACGATCCAGACCAAATGCGATGCCGCCATGCGGTGGCGCACCATATTGCAATGCTTCTAACAGAAAACCAAATTTTTCCTGCGCTTCCTGTTCGGAAATATTTAATGCGCGGAATACCTTGGATTGAATATCCTGACGATGAATCCGCACCGATCCTCCGCCAATTTCCGAGCCATTCAGCACCATATCATAGGCTTTGGAAATGGCATGACCCGGATCTGTTTCCAACCTATCCTCATGTCCATCGGCGGGTGAAGTAAAGGGATGATGCAGCGCCTGCCAGCGATTCTCTTCCTCGTCGCGCTCAAACATTGGAAAATCAACCACCCATAATGGTTTCCAGCCGGATTCGGCGTGACCGTGCTGGTGGCCGATTTTGATGCGCAAGGCGCCTAGAGATTCGTTGACGATTTTGGCTTTATCCGCACCGAAGAATATCAAATCACCATTCTTTGCGTTGGTACGGGCAAGAATGGTTTTAATCGTTTCTTCCGGCAAGAATTTCAGAATCGGCGATTGCAATCCTTCCACGCCATCGGCCAGATTATTGACTTTGATATACGCCAAACCTTTAGCGCCGTAAATTGCGACAAAATTGGTGTAATCATCAATCTCCTTGCGCGACAATTCCCCACCTTTCGGTACACATAACGCAGCAACGCGGCCATCCGGCTTTTCCGCCGCTTCACGGAACACCTTGAACGTCACATCTTTCATGATGTCGGTCAATTCTGTAAATTCCAGTGAAACGCGCAAATCCGGCTTATCCGAGCCGTATTTGAACATCGCCTCGGCATACGTCAAACGCGGGAATGGATTGGGCAAATCCACATTGCTCACGGTTTTAAACAAGCCGCGAATCATCTCTTCCATCAGCGACATAATTTCATTCGCCGACAGAAAAGAGGTTTCAATATCAATTTGTGTAAATTCCGGTTGCCGGTCAGCGCGCAGATCTTCATCGCGGAAACAACGGGTTATTTGATAATAACGATCAAACCCGGACACCATCAAAAGCTGCTTGAACAATTGCGGTGATTGCGGCAACGCAAAAAAATGACCGGCATTGACCCGTGACGGCACCAAATAATCCCTCGCGCCTTCCGGCGTGGATTTGGTCAACATCGGTGTTTCAATATCCAGGAATCCATGTTGATCAAGAAACACGCGCACCGCCATAGCAACTTTATGGCGCAAGCGCAGGTTGGACTGCATCGCCGGACGCCGCAAGTCGAGATAGCGATGTTCCAGCCGCACTACTTCGCTGATATTGTCATCATCCATCAGGAAAGGTGGCGTTAATGAAACATTCAGCACGTCAATGTCTGCCACCAGGATCTCAATTTCACCGCTGAATAAAGACGCATTGATGGTTCCTTCAGGACGTCTCCTGACTTTACCGCTAATTTTCAGTACAAATTCATTACGTATTTTTTCCGCCGTCTGAAATGTTTCCACATTGTCGGGATCGCAAACGATCTGTACCAAGCCTTCACGATCACGCAAATCAATGAATATTACGCCACCATGATCCCTACGTCGGTGAACCCAGCCAAAAAGTGTCACGGTTTGATCAAGATATCCGGCATTAATGGCGCCACAGTAATTTGTACGCATAGTTCTGTTCAATAGTTTGAGATGATGATTTTATCTTTGTTATACCGCAATGTTGTTGCGATAAAAATTTGTTGGATCGATTACATCGCTGGCTAGCAATTAATCAGCCGCTGCGGTAGAAGCCGGCTTGCTTTCTTTACTTACAGCTGTATCCGCAGCAACAGGTGTTGCCGGCTGCGTACTCTCTGCGCTTTCCGGACTTGCTTTAGCATCTGGCTTGGTGTCCGTCTGCTTTGCTTTGTTGTTCTTGAAGTCGGTAACATACCAACCACTGCCTTTCAGTTGAAATCCCGCAGCAGATATCAACTTGGTATAGTTGCTGCTACCGCAAACAGGGCAAGCAGCAATGGGTGCATCGCTAATCTTTTGCAAGTGTTCTTTCTCGGCACCGCATGAATTGCAAAGATATTCATAAATTGGCATAGAGACCTCCAACAATCCAATATTGAGAAATCGGGGATTATACCTTAACCGGCTTTATTTTAAGAACTTAATATGGCAAGGTGCGTTGATGTAAGTATTGGTAGAATGTTTTTGCTACCTGAACGCCGCCCAAATATCGTAGCAATATCTCAACTAATTGCACAAGGAAGTTTTTTAGCGAATATTATGAATTTCAACCACAGAATAACCTGGCCAAAATGGATAACATCGAGCAACAATTAGCAGCACGCTTGGGCCGAGTGCATGCCCGGCAGCGGCTTGGCATTGAAGCTGAGCGGGGGCACCATGTATTTGGTCGAGGGTTGAATTTTTTCCATCCGGAAAACTGGTACTCGGCGCATGCGCTGATTCGATATGCCATTCAGCTGGTGGGCATGTATGAGCGCGGACAGCGCAATGCGCGTAACTTGCAAGTCAAGAAAAATCCGCTTCATTTGCCGCATTTACCGAAGGCATTCCATGATTTCAAGATTTTGCATCTCACCGATCTGCACGTCGATATGGATGAGCGCAATCTCAATGCGCTGATTCAGACGGTTGCCGATCTGCACTACGATATTTGTGTGCTGACGGGGGATTATCGTGCGCGTACTTTTGGCGAGATTGAAGGTGCGGTGGCCGGTATGCAGCGGCTTGTACTGATGTTGAAGCAGCCTGTCTACGGTATTCTGGGAAATCATGATTCGGTGCGCATGCTGCCGGCGTTGGAGTCTATGGGTATCATCATGCTGATGAATGAAGCCACCGTTTTGGAGAGAGAGGGTGCGCAGATTTTCCTGGCAGGTGTTGATGACCCTCACTATTTTCGCGTGGATAATCTTGAGAAAGCAGCTCAACATATTCCGCAGGATGCTGTCTCGCTATTGCTTTCGCATACGCCGGAAATTTATCGTCTGGCGGCACACGCTGATTTTGATGTGATGCTGTGCGGTCACACGCATGGTGGCCAGATTTGTCTTCCCGGCGGCATCCCACTGACGTTGGATTCCAAATGCCCGCGCTATATGGGCGCCGGAAAATGGCGCTACCAGCACATGCAGGGTTACACCTCAGTAGGCGCTGGCACATCGATTGTCAATGCGCGATTCAATTGTCCGCCCGAAGTCACCATTCATCACTTGTTACAAGCTTAGTACGGGGTTTTGCGGATTTTCAGCCAGAATAAAATCCGTGAAAGAATCAATTCTATAAAAAAGAATGCCAGCACAATCGAAAAAATCTGCTCAGCATTGATTCCCAGCAACACTTGGCATCCCATCAGCGGAAACAGAGATTCCGGGATTTGATCCAGACCCAACGCCATGGCGCTGGATCTTAGCCCCAAACGTCGCTTGATAAAACTCGAGATCATATCGCCTGCCATCGATAACGTGCCAAACAGCAAGCTTATAAGCAATGGCAGCATCAGAACGCTGCCGATCAGAATCGATATCGCAAGCGCAGCTATGAGGCCGCGGAAGGTTTTCGATGCCCCCAGGATGGGCCGTCCATCAAAAAATAACTGATTGCAGTCAATCGGATAATCGAACCGCCTACCGGCAAACTTCGCCAGCAAAATGGGCGCGCCATTCACACCCATCAACCAAAACAACAAAATCATTTCTTGTTGTAATTCTTCCATTGGATGCATCAAAGGTAAAAACAACGGTTATTTCACTGACTCCGGGTTGACGCCCTACCCTACTCAATTATCAAGTACCTTTGAAGAACCTCGTAAATACAGAGATGTTTACGGTCTTTGAAATTCGATACCGACAGCGTAACCGATGAAAAAACCCTGAATTTCGTAATTTCAAGACATCAATACCGTCACGCAACGGTGTTAGTTTATCATTCCGTGGGGTTAATTTGTGGCTGCCACTTCGAACAATCTAAAACCTGCCTGCAATATAACCAATCCTCGTATGCGCTGTGGCTGGCAATGGGCGAAGTGGGAAGATATAAGAATCTTAACCATTTCACCCAATGAACTGTGTTATTTTTTTGTATTCTTTATACTTACAATTTAATAGGATTAATTCGCTACGTGCATCCAAAAAGGAGTCATTGATGAAAGCCATTTTTATTTCACTATTGTTTTGTTTAATGATTAGCAACGCCAATGCATTATCGATCATTTATAACGGTTTTAAATGTACAGAGGATTCAGCTATTCTCGGCGAGCCTGCCCAAAGTAAATTTATAGTTGTATCGTATTCAGGAAATGACTACTATAATTTAGTATTAGTAGGCGGATATTTGGTTTTTTCCGATGGTAAAATTTGCTTAAAATCAATTGAAACTTCAGATCCGGAAAACAACGTAGGTCTACCAAATATAGAAGCAGTAGCATACTTTAATGGCACTGTTCTTGTTATTTCATATGGACTCTCATATGAAAATAAAGGGTATGTGCCGGGAAATCCTATATCACGTAATGATGTTAGCTTCTTTCCAAGCAGTTACAATCTAATTTTTGATTATTCATCTACTACACAGTCATTTAAACTTGTAAGCGCCACTGAACATAATAATGTTCAGGGACAACAAGTAGGATTACCTGTCTCTCAATATTTTTCTTCTATACAAATTCGACCAATCTTTTTAGCAGAGGAAATCCAATACTTAATTAGTGAATAGTTTAATTCATTGATTAACACTACCAAGATACTTCTACTTCCAAATTAATTTTGGGTTTTGGATCATTAAAAGGAGGTGCACGTGGGTATGCTTTTGGGCCTCTGATTGAAACTATATCAAAATTTGAGAAGTATGAGAAAGTCGATTTAAGATTAAGGACTGATGATTTTACAGAGAATTTTGATAAATTTGAAGCATCGAGTGATGAGAGCGTAAGCACAGAGCTTAACTTTGGGATGATTACCCTCTCATCCTTGTTACGTGTATGTATTTCTTCTCTCTCCCCAATGAATAAAAATATGTCTAATCCGCCTTATCTGTCTATATCTATTAAGCATGGGGCTTTGTAGGCAGACACATTTGGATAGAATATGAGATTGTGTCTAATGTGTCGAATATCTCGTTTGAAATAAAAAATAATTACTTCTCTAGTAAGACATACAATTTATTAGAATTAATCCCAACAGAAACATAGCATAACAGCTAGATTCTACTACTAAGGGCTACAATAAAGTTTATGACTTGACCCATAGAGTAACTTAAATCAGTCAATCAAAAGTTTAATGCCTTGACAACATACAGGAACGCATCAGGTATTATTCAAAAAGGCAATTTTCTTCTGCTACACTTAATTAGTATTTACTATTCTTCAATATATTTCTCACTGGGGGGACTATTTTGATCAGAAGGAATTTCAAGAAGTTCTCCTTCGAATTGTAAACTCTCAGGATTAGTTGCTACGGGAGTTGTATTTTTTTCAATAAAATTCTCTTCTTTAGCGATACTGGATTCAGTATTTTCCATAATAAAAACTCCAAATATAGTCGTATATCGCCATATTAACTTGGATTTAAATAACCACTAAGTATTTTTTTCATCATATCATTAACATTATGTTTTTAAATTATTAATTACACAAACAACAAATAATAATCCAAGGTAAAAAACATTAACTGTATAAAATTAATTTATCCATATGATTGGAATTCATATTTATACGCTATCGTCTCCCTTGACTTAAACTTCAAAAACACACACTTCAATTAGAAGTAAATTTTTTTGGGCGTATCTCTTCTATTTTTTGTAACTGTCAAACTCTTTTGCAAAATGGTATCCATTTAAGTAGGCAAAATGTGGAAACCATTTTATTGTTGTTGCTATACAACGAGTATTCTAGAGATTCCCTTTATTTTCATGATTTATGTTGATTTGCCGTAAAGATGGGTAAAGAATGGTTTTAACAGGTAATCATAATAATCAAGATGTAAATGAAACTTGTCAGTGTGCTAAAAATTATGATTCTTGTTGATTCTAAAACTATGGAATAATTCTATGACCTATTTTTTTGAAGATAACTATTCTACGAGATATGTAAGCGACTATGCTTCTTTTGAATTAATGGGAATGACACTGTCAGAATTTGAGAAATCCATTAAAGATCGTAATGTCAGCACCGTCGATCTTATTGAAACACAGGATAACTGGGGAATTCAATATTCGGTAAAAGTTAACGTAACCAAAAGGGATAATGAACCAAGTGCCTATTTATTAACCTCAGATCGTCATAAAATCTTATATTTTGAAAGCATAGAGAATCTGCATAGTTCATTGCAAAAAATCGGTTATACCCTTCCAAAAGTAGGTTTGAAACTACTATCTGATTATTCTGAATTCTAATCTAAGGCTACACATATAAGTCTGCAACCTCTACTCTGGAAAGAAATAACCATATGGCTCAATCTCGAATCTGGTTCAAATTCAATCTCAATTCTCAGTACATTTAAGCCATAAGAATTTTGCATTATAGTTTCATCTTATAATTCAAAGTATTAAACTACTATTATATCTGCATTAGTCAAATTCAATCCACTACCAACCGTTGCAATCTGTGTTGCAGCCACAACGCCATTACCATCACTATCATAGAATAATGTTCCTGCAGTTTTATTGTAGATAATGAAATCATTGGGATCCAATGCTTTTGTGCCGACTCTGAATTGCGTGGCAGCTAGGGTGCCCGTTGTGGTTAATGCAGTGAATATAGCATTCTCAAGCTGAATGGTGTCATTGGCTACGTTATAGTCAGTAATCGTATCTATGTGACCTTTTGTAGTGAATTTGAAGATATCGTTACCTGTTCCGCCTGTTAATACATTATTGCCTGCTTTGCCGTCGAGCTTATCATTGCCAGCGTTTCCACTTAGTTGATTGACGGCTGCATTTCCAATGATGATGTTGGCTTGGGCATTGCCCATACCATTAATTACAGATGCATCCGTTAGAGTAAGGTTCTCGACATTAGCAAGCAGAGTGTACGACAGGTTGGTGCTGACACTATCAGTACCCTGATTAAGGATCTCAGTGTCGAACCCCGCTCCGATGGTGTTCTGCAGTGAGGTATCTAGCAAAGAAACGGTAACTCCAGTCGTTGCCGAAACATACGTGACTGTATCATTCAGCGATCCTGTACCATTCAAAGTATCATCCGATAATGAACTTTTGAACAATAACCCATTGTTAGCAAAAAATTGTATTACTTTCTCTTTCACCTGAATTGGGCAGCTCACGTTGGAGAATGATTTTTTAGAAGGTGCGCTCGTCAAGGCGGGATTGTTGAGCGCAAGGGGATGCTCTCCAAAATGCTCAAACGTGAAGGAAGTTTATTCGGCCGGCGTCGTGTATCCATGCTGATGAAGCGAATGGGAATCCACGCAATCTACCGCAAGCCCAGCACCAGCAAGCGGTATCAGGCGCATCCAGTCTATCCGTATCGGTTGCGCAATTTGTCCATCACCCGTTCACCATGTCTGGGCAGCAGATATCACGTACATTCCAATGAAGCGCGGCTTCGTTTATCTGTTCGCCGTAATCGACTGGGCAAGCCGTCGGGTGCTGTCATGGCGATTATCTAACACCCTGACTGCCGACTTCTGCATTGAACCTGTGCAAGAAGTCATAAACAAGCATGGCAAGCCGGATACCTTCAATACTGACCAAGGTTGCCGATTCACCAGCTTGGAATTCACCGGGCTGCTGAAAGATAACGGTATCCAGATCAGCATGGACGGTAAGGGTAGCTGGTGTGATCATGTATTTGTCGAACGGCTTTGGAAGAGCGTTAAATACGAAGAGGTATATCTGCACGCCTACGACAGCGTTGTGATGCAAAACAAGGCTTAGAGAAATATTTCATGTTCTACAACCATAATAGACCTTACACCGCGTTTGACGACAAAACACCAAGTGAATTCTACTTCAATAACCTGCCCGCAATGCAAAAAGCAGGATAAGCATTAACGTAAGATTTCCACTTAAGAAATGCAAAAAATTGTCCAATCAAGTGAGGCCACTTCACCCACTCGACGTGGACTAGTATATTTCACTCCCACTCAATCGTTGCCGGTGGTTTTCCGGAGATATCGTAGACCACGCGGTTGATACCGCGAATTTCGTTGATGATGCGATTGGAGACTTTGCTTAACAATGAGTATGGCAATTCCGCCCAGTTGGCGGTCATGAAATCCTGAGTTTGCACGGCTCGGAGGGCAACGACGTATTCATAGGTGCGCCCGTCTCCCATTACGCCTACGGATTTGACCGGCAAAAAAACCGCAAATGCTTGCGAGGTTTTGTCGTACCAGCCGGAATGTTGTAATTCTTCGATAAAGATTTGGTCTGCCTGCCTGAGTAATTCGGCATATTCATATTTGACTTCGCCCAGAATGCGCACGCCCAGACCCGGTCCGGGAAATGGATGACGGAATATCATTTCGCGCGGCAAGCCAAGCGCCAATCCCAACTCGCGCACTTCATCCTTAAACAGCTCACGTAACGGTTCAAGTAATTTAAGGTGCAATGTTTCCGGCAACCCGCCGACATTATGATGGGATTTGATGGTATGGGCTTTTTTGGTTTTGCCACCGGCAGACTCAATCACATCGGGGTAAATAGTACCTTGCGCAAGCCATCTGGCATCTTCAATTTTTACCGATTCACGCTGAAATACCTCAACGAACTCACGTCCGATCACCCGACGTTTAGTTTCAGGGTCGGTAATGCCTTTAAGGTTGCGGTAAAAATCACGACTGGCATCAATATGAATCACTTTAACCGCCAGATTATTAGCAAAAGTTTCCATCACCTGCTTCGCTTCATTAGCGCGCAACAAACCATTATCCACAAATACACACGTGAGCTGATCACCAATGGCGCGGTGAATCAATGCAGCCGCCACCGAAGAATCCACGCCGCCGGATAAACCCAAGATTACCTGATCGTTGCCGACGGTTGCGCGTATCTTGCCGATGGCTTCATCGACATAATTCGGCATACTCCAGTCATGTCCAATGTCGCAGATGTCATGTACAAATCGGTCGATAATCGCTTTGCCTTGCAGCGTATGAGTAACCTCAGGGTGAAACTGGATACCATAGAACCGGCGCGCATCATCCGCCATGGCAGCAATTGGTGTCGCGGCATTCTGTGCCATCACCTGAAATCCAGTAGGCAGCGCCACCACTGCATCGCCATGGCTCATCCATACGTCCAGAACGTTACTTCCGATTGCATTGGTGCTGTCTTTAATGTCCTGAAACAAGGCCCCATCTTGCGTCGTTTGGATTTCTGCATACCCGAATTCGCGCACCAGTGCATTTTCAACTGTACCGCCCAATTGCGCTGCCATAGTTTGCATACCATAGCAAATACCAAGCACCGGCACATTGAGTTCAAATACGATTTGCGGTGCACGTGGTGTTTCATCTTCCGTAACCGATGCGGGACCGCCGGAAAGTATGATGCCTTTTGGGGAAAATGCTTTGATAAACTCCGGGGTGACATCATACGGATGTAATTCGCAGTAAACATTCGTCTCACGAACACGCCGGGCAATCAGCTGCGTATATTGGGAACCAAAATCTAGAATAAGAATTTTTTGATGCATTGGCGTTACTGCTTATTTAACATGATAGTTAGGCGCTTCTTTGGTAATCTGCACGTCGTGTACATGAGATTCACTAATACCCGCGGATGTAATTTCAACAAACTCGGCTTTTTCATGCATCAGCGCAATCGTTTTACAACCCAGATAACCCATGCTTGAACGCACGCCCCCCATGAGTTGATGAATGACTGCGGAAATACTGCCTTTGAAAGGTACACGCCCTTCCACCCCTTCAGGCACCAGCTTGTCATTATTTTTCTGTTCTTTTTCCTGAAAATAACGATCGCTGGATCCTTGTTGCATTGCCGACAGCGAACCCATGCCGCGATAGCTTTTATACGAGCGGCCCTGAAACAATTCGATCTCCCCAGGTGCTTCTGCGGTTCCGGCAAACAATCCCCCCAGCATGACCGTATCCGCGCCGGCTGCTAATGCCTTGGCAATATCACCCGAATAGCGGATGCCGCCATCAGCAATGGTAGGCACACCGCTACCTTTTAATGCTTCCGATACGTTGTGAATGGCGGTAATCTGCGGAATACCGACGCCGGCGACAATGCGCGTGGTGCAGATGGAGCCGGGGCCGATGCCGATTTTTACCGCATCCACGCCATTGTCCACCATCGCTCTGGCAGCCGCTGCGGTGGCGACATTGCCGCCAATCACTTGGACTGACGGCAGGTTCTTTTTGACCCAGGCGATGCGATCCAGAACACTCTGCGAGTGACCATGCGCAGTATCGACCACAATCACATCAACGCCGGCCTCAGCCAGTGCAATGGCACGCTCTTCACTACCCTCTCCGACGCCGATCGCCGCACCGACACGCAAACGCTCCTGCTCATCCTTGCTGGCCAGTGGGTATTCTGAAGTTTTGATAATATCTTTAACAGTGATGAGTCCACATAATTCGAATTGATCATTGATAACCAGCAAACGCTCCAGACGGTGTTTATGCAGCAATGCCAATACTTCATCGCGCGAAGTTTCCGCTTTGACCGTCACCAATCGGCTCTTCGGCGTCATGATATGTTTAATGGCTTGGTCCAGATTCGTTTCAAAACGCAGATCCCGATTGGTTACAATACCGACAACCTTCTTGCCGTTCACCACCGGCAATCCGGAAATTTTGTAGCGGCGGATCAGCTCAAGCACTTCGCGCACCGTCATATTCTGGTGGATGGTTATAGGGTCCTTCACTACCCCGCTTTCAAAGCGCTTAACTTGCGCCACATGCGCTGCCTGAGCCTCGATCGACATATTTTTATGAATAATCCCGATACCGCCTTCTTGTGCCAAGGCAATGGCCAGTGGTGCTTCGGTAACGGTATCCATGGCAGCCGATATCAGCGGAATATTGAGTGCAATGGTGCGGGTTAACTTTGTCGCCAGACTGACATCACGCGGCAAAACCGTCGAATGAGCTGGAATTAAAAGAACATCATCAAAAGTGAGTGCTTTTTGAATCAACTGCATAATAACAATCCTATACAAAGTGACATTATAGCCAAAGCGACCACAAATTTCGCTCCAATTTAGCTAAGAATACAACATATCTGCGGTAATTATGATGTAATGTGACAAATCTTCAAGTTACATAAATATATGCCCGATGTAGTTCAAATCATTCATTCTCAGGAGTATGCGATGAAAAATTTTGTATTTACAGGACTCATATTGCTATTCAGTGTAACAGCCAGCGCTCAGGTTTATAAATGGGTTGATGAACATGGCAAAACACAATACACCGATCTCCCCCCTCCACCGGGTGCTGCCAGAGATGGGCAAAGATTGAATATAAAACCGGTACCCGCACCTGCAAATAATGAGGCCAGCAAATCCAAAAATCCGGCTGATGAACGGCTTGAATTTAATAAACGCCAAGAACAGAGAAAAGAGGAAGAAACCAAACAACTAGCGAAAGCAGAAGAAAACAAAAAGAAATGTATTGACGCCCAAGGGCAGGTTAGATTATATACTGATTCGCCCCGCTTGACCGTGCCTGACGGCAGTGGCGGCATCGCTTATGTGGATGATGATGTTCGTCAGAAGAAAATTGCTGAAGCCAACAAGGCGGTTGCAGCATTCTGCAAATAAATTAATTACTTAAAGACTAGATGGTTGCATTGATCAGCAAATTAATACTGACTGTCATATTTTTCCTGGCAGGTGTTTCTGTTGTCGCTGAAACGCCTGTTGCATATTCGGCACAGGATAACGCTGTCCATAAACAAGCGGCAAACCTGACAATGCAATGGGAGCTTCTGCCCGGCGAGAATATCTTACAAATCGCGCGCCTGATGTTTCCTAAGGATTCCACCACTCGCGACACATTTGTTCGTGCGGTTATTCGCATCAATCCCGAACACTTTCCTGCCGGCACTTATCAGCCACTACCTGCCGGCACCGTCATTCATATTCCGGATTTAAGAACGATTCATACTTATGCTGCACCAGCCGTCAAAAAACGACACACAAATACCGCAAACAACGAAGCGCGAAACACTCCCTCGGCAACGCCCACCGCAGTAATCTCCAACTTGACCAGCAATCACTTATTCTTGCAACTGATCACACAATTAGAGCAAATTGCGCAAAAAGAAACGCACGATCTTACCGCATTGACTCAACACACCGAATCTCTTGCATCACGAATCGCTGAAATTCAATCTCTACATGCAACAAAAACTCAGCGACCAAGCGAACCGCGAATCGACAATTCAGGAGGATTCCAAGAAATCAACCTACAACCGCCTGAACGCTTTGAAGATTCGATACAGCCAGCAGAATCCAGTGATACTTCGTGGGAAAACCCATTCAGCTTTGATAGTGTATTTGTTTTGGGAATTTTATTGATGGTACTGACCGTCATCCTAATATTGCGCAACTACCGCAGGATCCAGGAAAGACTAACGCGGCCTCGTGATGCATCATTACCATCGGGAATCTCCAATCAGCATCAATATCAAATGCTATTTCTAGATAAATACCGCCGTAACGCCGATTCAATGGAAAACTCGCTTGATACATCCAGTGAAATGGCATCTGAGGCCCGTTTGTTGATGAAGCAGGGCAATTCTGAAGCCGCCATTCAGTTTCTACAGAAACAATTGGCAATCAACCAATTTGATATCTCAGGCTGGTTGCTATTATTTGAACTACTATACACGCTGAATAACAAATCGGGGTTCAAGAAGAATGCCCGCCGCTTTAAACGGTTGGGGAAATTTCCTGATATTTGGGTGCAAATTCAAGACTTGGGACATCGTCTTGAACCCAGCGAGTCGTTGTATTTTAATGAACAAAAGCGCAAAGAAGAGTTTTTTCCTGATTCATCGGACTCTAGTCTGCCTGCACACACGCTTCAAACAACCAGCTCTCCGGATTAGCGGGCGCTGAGTAACATGTTAGCTTGTTTTTTGCACCGTAACGGCACGCAAATAGTTTTTCAACAACGCCTAGATCACCACAATATCCGCATTCGTCATACTCAACCCAACACCAACGATAGCCACTTGCTTCGCAGCCCCGGCGTTATTTCCATCTGCATCGTATAACAATACACCCGTCGCATTGTTATATATGATGAAATCATTCGTATCCAATGCTTTTGTACCGATTCTGAATTGATCAGCAGCCAATGTGCCAGGCGTCGTTAATGCGGCAAACACATTATTCTCAAGCTGAATAGTATCTTCAGCCACGTTGTAATCGGTGATCGTGTCAGTGTGATTGAGCGTGGTGAAACGAAAAATATCTCCATTGGCTCCGCCTGTTAATGTATTGGTACCCGCGCGACCATCTAAAATATCGCTACCTGCTCCGCCATTTAACTGATTGTTGCCGACATTCCCTGTAATGCTATTCGCTTGCGCATTACCTGTGCCATTATTCGCTGCTGCACCTGTCAATGTGAGATTCTCTACATTGGCAGATAGCGTGTAAGTGACACTGCTGCTAACCTTATCGGTACCTTCGCCCGGATTTTCGATAATGGTGTCACCTACGTTGTCAACCACATAGCTATCGAATCCCAGTCCGCCGCTCATAGTATCCGCACCTGCGATACCATTGAGTATGTCGTTACCATCACCACCACTCAACTGATTGGCAGCTCTATTACCGATTAACTTATTGCTCAAATCATTACCTATGCCGCTAATATTCGCCGCACCGGTCAATGTCAGATCTTCCACATCCGATGGAAGCGTATAGGTCACGTTGCTACTGACCTTGTCGATACCTTCATTTTTGTATTCGATCACGGTATCGCCTACACTGTTAACCACAAAAGTATCATTGCCCAATCCACCAATCATAGTATCTGCGCCACCCTGGCCATTAAGCCTATCGTTACCATTTCCACCATTCAGGACATTACTCTTAAAATTACCAGTGAAGCTATCGTTAGAACTGCTACCGATCAGATTTTCGATATTAATCAAGGTATCCAATCCTGCACCACCGGTATTTTGCTGTGTAGTGATCGTCAGGGAAACGGTGACTTGGGCAGTAGCGGAAGCATAACTGACAGTATCGTGAAGAGATCCTGTGCCTGCCAGAACATCGTTTCCTGCTGTGCTAGGCAAAAACGCAGCCGAGGAATCGTTTAAAAAGAATACGGTATTGCCAAGCTTCTCGCCGACGAAAACATCCAGATCGCCATCACCATCTAAATCAGCGAAAGTCGGGTTCGCATTGGCCCCCACATCCGTTAAACCAAACGGATTAGTGCTGGCTGCAGCGAACACCGGATTGTTGACTGTTCCCGTGTTTCTGAAGAACAAGATATTGCCGTCCAAATTACCCACGAAAGCATCATCATCACCATCATCATCGCCATCAATGAAACTGGGACTCGCTTGGTAACCTACATCACTCAGACCAAACGGATTGGTAACGGCAGCAGCAAATGCAGGACTGTTGACTGTTCCTGTGTTCCTAAAAAATAAGATGTTGCCGTTCAAATTACCCACGAAGGCATCTAAATCATCATCACCATCGCTATCGGCAAAAGTCAGACTGGCTTGGGAACCCACGTCACTCAAACCAAACGGATTAGTAACGGCGGCGGCAAACGCCGGATTGGCGGCTGTTCCCGTATTCCTATAAAACAGGGTATTGCCATCAGAATTACCGATAAAAGCGTCTAGATCTCCATCGCTATCAATATCCACAAAATTAGGATCAGTATAAAAACCGGCATTACTCAAACCCATCGGATTGGTGATGGCAGGTCCAAACACTGGATTATTGGCTGTTCCCGTATTTCTATAAAACGACGTATCGCCATATACTTCACCCACGAAAGCGTCTAAATCACCATCGTTATCGATATCCACAAAAGTAGGTGTAGCTAAAACACCCACATCATTCAAACCAAAAGGATTGGTAGCAATTAAGGTAAATTCAGGATTTTGCATGCTATTATTACTCCAAATAGATAATGGATTCATCCGATATTTCGTTAGTTATTGCCACACTCGTGTGTGTCATAGCTAACGGCTATCAGCTTGCTGAATAACTCATTCAAGAGTCCATAATCACAAATACGCAGGCATAGCACTGATATCTGCAAAAGGTTTTAATTCATGTTCACCGAACACTCTCTAATGCTATGCTATTTGGCTCGCTAAACATCTAAATCACCACAAACTCCGCATTGGTCATCGCCAACCCGGTACCAACGGTGGCAATCTGCACCGAAGCACCTACACCGTTACCATCCGCGTCGTATAACAACGTACCTGCTGCATTGTTGTAGATGATGTGATCATTGGCATCCAACGCTTTGGTGCCAACCTTGAACTGTCCGGCAGCCAATGTGCCGGTTGCCGTTAACGCAGTAAATACCGCATTTTCAAGCTGAATGGTGTCATTGGCTACACTATAGTCAGTAACCGTATCATTGTGAGCGGCCGTGGCAAACAGAAAAATGTCTTTACCTGCTCCCCCGGTCAGCGTATTAGTACCTGCACCACCATTCAACACATCGTTGCCGCCACCACCGTTGAGCGTATCGTTACCCGTCAGACCACTCAACCGGTTAGCAGCAGAATTTCCAGTAATCGTATTCGCTAAACTATTCCCTGTTCCATTGGCTGCTGCCGATCCGGTCAGTATTAGATTTTCCACGTTAACGGATAACGTGTAAGTCAACCGGCTACTGACGGTATCAGTGCCTTGGTTGAGTTTCTCTGTAACGATGTCGCCTACATTCTCTACAAAATAAGTGTCATTACCCGATCCCCCCACCATCGTATCCGCTCCAGACCAGCCGATCAGGGTGTCATTTCCGGCTCCGCCCTTGAGCGTATCGTTGCCGGTATCGCCATTCAGTTGATTGGCGGCATTGTTGCCGGTGATGACGTTGTTCAGATTGTTGCCTGTACCATCGATCACCGCTGTGCCAGTCAATATTAGATTTTCCACATTGACGGGCAACGTGTAAGCCAGCCGGCTACTGACGGTATCAGTGCCTTGGTTGAGTTTCTCTGTAACGATGTCGCCTGCATTCTCCACAAAATAAGTGTCGTTACCCAATCCACCGATCATGGTATCCGCTCCAGACCAGCCGATCAGGGTATCGTTACCTGCTTTGCCATCGAGAACGTTATCGGTTGCATCGCCTGTCAAACTATCGCCAAAAGCACTGCCGATCAAATTTTCAACCTTGGTGATGGTATCCAATCCCGCACCGATCGTGTTTTGTTGTGTGGTGATATTTAATGAAACAGTTACCGGGCCAGTAGCAGAAGCATACGTGACGGTATCATTGATGGATGATGTACCGGTCAGAATATCGTTTCCTGATGTGCTCGTTAACAATACACCCGCAGCATCCACTGTGAAATTTTTACTACCAAGTAGCGGTGACGCCACACCATCCGAAATGCTGGTATTGATCGTGAAAGCACCACTGAAGTTGGTGACAGGTGTAAAAATCACACCCGCTAACAACGCATTCACGTCCGCCAACGCACCGCTGGCTGTCCATGTTCCGGTACTGGCGTTAAAAGTGGATGTCACCGCACCTGATGTTCCCGTGCTTAAACTGCCTGCCGCCACATTTGATAACTTCAACGTCGCAGTCACATTCGCACTGTCCGGGTCGCTAATGACAATGTTAGCTAGATTGAGTGGCGTGTTTTTGGTATACGTTTCAGGAACCGTAAGATTCGCAACGTTGGGTGCATTGTTGTTAGCGAGGAATCCTCCCCAGGCCGAGACACTACTATACGAATAAGTGCCATTCACGTAGGCATCCAAATCGCCATCGCCATCGATATCCACGAAGGTTTGGCTGGTAATACTGCCACGATAAATACCTCCCGGTAAACCGGCCGGACTGCTGCCTGCGTAAGAAAACGCCGGATTACTGGCGCTCCCGGTGTTCCTAAAAAACTGAGTATTATTAGCAAAGGCATCCAAATCGCCATCACGGTCGAAATCTACAAAGGTAAAATCAGAACCCGTTAAGCCAAATGGATTGGCTTGAGGTGCGGCAAACACCGGACTACTCGCTGTTCCCGTGTTCTGAAAAAACATATTATTTACAAAAGCATCCTGGTCGCCATCAGCGTCGATATCTGCAAACGTGGGACTGGCAAAATTGCCCGCGTCACTTAAGCCAAACGGGTTAGTAACGGCAGCGGCAAACATCGGATTGCTGGTTATTCCAGTATTCTCAAAAAAGTGCATATTACCGGCTTCATCGCCCACAAAGGCGTCCATATCGCCATCGCCATCGATATCGACAAAGGTAGGGCTGGAAAAACTCCCCACATTATCCAAACCGAACGGATTAGTACTAGCAGCGGCAAACACCGGGTTATTGATTGTTCCGGTATTTTCAAAAAATAGCGTATCACCGCCCGCATCATAATAATAGTAACTGTTACCTGCAAAAGCATCCAAATCACCATCACCGTCGATATCGACAAACGTAAAGTCGGTATACTCAACTGCATTATTCAAACCGAACGCATCATCCCAGGAGAAATGCGAATTGGTGCCTATGCCGGTGTTTTGGAAAAACAGCGTGCTGCCACTATTATTACCGACAAATACGTCTAAATCGCTATCGTCATCGATATCGGCAAAAGTAGGATTCGTGTAGCTGCCTCCTACATTACTCAAACCGAATGGATTATTGTTATCGCGGTAAAATGTCGGATTATTGATTGTTCCAACATTTCTAAAGAACCATGTTCCGCTACTGCCGGTATAATGACCATTACCTACGAAAACATCCAAGTCGCCATCGCCGTCGATATCGGCAAAAGTAGGACTGGCATATCCGCCCGCATCACTCAATCCAAACGGGTTGGTAACGGCAGCAGCAAAGATTGGATTGTTAACTGTTCCGGTATTCTTAAAAAATTGGGTATTGCCATAATAATCACCCACAAAGGCATCCAAATCGCCATCGCCGTCGATATCGACAAACGTGGGATCAGCACCAAACCCAACACCGCTCAAACCAAACGGGCTGATAATAGCGGCAGCAAAAGCCGGACTCGCCGCTGTGCCAGTATTTTTATAAAATAATGTAACGCCATCGCCTCTGCCTACCAAAGCATCCAGATCGCTATCACCATCAATATCAACAAAAGTAGGATTATCTCCCCCCATGTTGTTTAAGCCGAACGGATTGGTAACCGCAGCGACAAAGATTGGATTACTGGTTGTCCCTGTATTCTTAAAAAATGACGTATCGCCATTCAAATTACCCACGAAAGCATCTAAATCACCATCGCCATCTATATCAACTAAATCAGGAGCGGCCCGTAAGCCTACGCCATTTAGACCAAATGGGTTGGTAGCAACATAATTAAAAACAGGATCAGCCATATTGTTACTCCAAGTAAAATGGATGCTTAATTGTAGTGGTGTATTATTGATTGCTTTTTAAATCCGATAGGCTATTAGCATTCACGAAAATCCACAAAAGGATTCTCCTTTGGCACGAATGTAGCCCACCCTGATTCTTACATTGTAAGGTAATAAACTTAACTAATAAATGGGCGAAATACTTAGTATGACCTAAGGATTTATTTAATATGGTCTAAGGGTTTACTTAGTAATTCTATGTAGCTACTTAATAATGTTCTGGCTTGGATTTGTGCAAAAGAACTTCGTCGCAAGCCGTGGGGGCATTAACTGCATTATTCAGTCGAATGACTATCAACAAGCTTTTCACTCAAAGTAACGGAAAAATGAATTTACCTAAAGTTTAAAAACTGCCATAACGGGAAGTTTTTCTCTGCACCAATCTTGGAAAAATCAAACCTAACAATAATCCAACTCCTAAAACAATTGCACCCGCAAAGAACCAATCTTTATTTTTACTGTTGTGCAATTCACTGTTTTCAATTTGTAGTGAATTCAAATGCTCTTCAGATGCGGCAAGTTTCTGGCGAAATTTCTTATTTTCCTTGTCGATGGATAATACATTCGCTGCGGTATGCTTGATCGAAGCCAGTTGTTCTTCGAGTTGCTTATTTTCACTTTCAAGTTGTGCAACACGCCGATGAGCATTGTTATATTCACTTTTTATGGTTTTTAACTGTGCTAGTACAGAATTATCGGCATTATCGACATGGTTGAATTCCTTGATCATTTTTTCCAATTGCATCCTTGCGGTTGGCTCGGTACTCAGATAGCGGCTCAACACCCAGCCTTCGATACCACCCTGTGTCTTGACCCGTGTATGTCCACTTTCCGCATCACTTTCCAACACTTCCAAGGCAGTGCCGCTTTTCAACATTCTGAGCACAGCATGACTGTTGGTCGGACCTCTACGCAAAGTGGTTTCCAATTGATCGGATACATAGCGTGTTTCCGCAGCAGCCAACACCGAATACAAAGCGCAGTAGATAAGCAGGACCAATAGGGTGGTATGTTTATACGTTTTCATAGTTTCAGATTTTAGATTCAAGAATTAAATAATCCATAGAATCCGACCAGGTTCAAACTGACAACAAGCCGTTGATCCTAGTAGGTTCTAGCTTTGGGTGGAAAAGATTCCACTGTGAGCGGTTTTAACCGTACCGGCTTGTAATCCAACCGGTTGTTTTCACTAAAATATAAGGTATGCCTTAACCATTTGACATCATCGCGTTCGGGATAATCGTTGCGCGCATGCGCACCGCGGCTTTCACGCCTAGCTTCAGCGGAAATCATGGTGGCAGTCGCGACCTCTTTCAAGTTATCCAATTCCAGCGCTTCAATCCGTGCGGTATTGAATACTTTGCTTTTATCGTTAATCTCTGTCTGGCCAACTCGTTCGCCCACTTCAAGAATTTTTTCTACGCCTTTCTGCAGCATGTCTTCAAAACGAAAAACGCCACAGTAGGTCTGCATGGTTTTGGCCAAAGCGGCATTCACCTGCGCGACATTTTCACCATCCTTCTGGTTTTCCAGGCGAGTCAAACGCGCCAATGTCTTATCAGCCGAGCTTTCCGGCAATGGTTTATGATGCGGATGGGTTCTCAAATCCTCGATGATCTGAATGGCTGCGGCGCGCCCAAACACCACCAGATCGAGCAATGAGTTGGTGCCCAAGCGATTGGCACCATGTACGGACACACAAGCGCACTCCCCTACTGCATAAAAACCGGACACAATTTCTTCCGGTCCGGTTTTATACGGCGCCACCACTTGACCGAAGTAATTGGTGGGAATACCGCCCATCATGTAATGTGCGGTTGGTACTACTGGAATTGGTCCACTAATAGGATCGACATGCGCAAATTTAATCGCCAGTTCACGAATGCCCGGCAAGCGGGTTTTGATGATTTCAGCGCCCAGATGATCCAATTTCAGCATCAAATGATCACTCTCCTCGCCGCAACCACGCCCGTCTTTAATCTCAGTCGTCATCGCACGTGAAACCACGTCACGGCTGGCCAGATCTTTGGCGTTGGGTGCATAACGCTCCATGAAACGCTCGCCGTCTTTGTTCAGCAAATAACCGCCCTCGCCACGCACGGCTTCACTGATCAACACGCCCACCCCATACACACCGGTCGGATGAAATTGCCAGAATTCCATATCTTCCAGCGGAATCCCCGCACGCGCAGCAATCCCTAAACCATCGCCGGTATTGATTAGCGCATTGGTGCTGGCCTGAAAAATCCGCCCGCCGCCACCGGTAGCAAATAGCGTGGCCCGTGCCTGTAGGATAGAAACCTCACCGGTCTCCATTTCCAATGCAGTGACACCCAAAACATCGCCCTGCTCATCGCGAATCAGATCCAACGCCATCCACTCAACAAAAAACTGCGTATTAGCACTGACGTTGCGCTGATACAATGTGTGCAATAGCGCATGACCGGTACGGTCGGCCGCCGCACAAGAACGTGTTGCCTGCGCGCCACCAAAATTCTGAGATTGTCCGCCAAACGGGCGTTGATAAATTTTGCCGTTGTCCAGGCGATCAAACGGCATGCCGAAATGCTCCAACTCATACACCACTTCGTTGGCATGGCGACACATGAATTCGATGGCATCCTGGTCACCCAGGTAATCTGAACCTTTTACCGTGTCATACATGTGCCAGTGCCAATTATCTTCGGTCACATTGCCCAATGCTGCGGCGATTCCTCCTTGTGCTGAGACGGTATGGGAACGCGTGGGGAATACCTTGGACAGTACCGCCACTTTCAATCCCGCCTCGGATAATTGCAACGCTGCGCGCATCCCCGCACCACCCGCACCGACAATGACCACATCGAATTTTCTTTTGGTTAATGCCACATCAACTCCACAGTATTCCAGCAGCCCACACCCAATAAAACAGCAAGGCAGTAATCACCGCAATTTGCATGGCCAGGCGTAACGCCGTGGCATGCACGTAATCCATCAATACATTACGCATCCCGATCCATGCATGCCAAAGCATGCACATGAAAAATACAAAAGTCGCTATGCGCATCCACTGATGGTTGAATATTTCCTTCCATGCCGCGTAATCCTGCGGCGTAGCACTACATAAAACACCCACCAGCACGGTGAGGTACAGCGTCATCAGCACGGCTGTCACCCGCTGCGCTAGCCAATCCCTCAAGCCATAGTGCGCGCCCGTTACCACGCGTCCGGGTTGCTTTACCATAGTATCAACCCTACCAGCGCGGTTAACATGAACCCAGCAGTGAATACCAGCTTACTGCTGGCACGCGCTTGCGTCAGCGCAACGCCGACATGCAAATCCAGCAACAGATGGCGGATGCCTGCGCACAAGTGATGCAAGAAGAACCATAGCGGGAGCAACAACATCAGTTTAATCATTGGATGGCGCAGATAGTCTTGCAGCACTTCGAAGCTGTGTTGTGATTGCAGCAGCATTTGTAAACTGCACAACAATAAAGGAATACCCGGAAAAAACAGCAACACACCACTGATGCGATGCAGAATTGAAACCACAGCCGGCAAAGGCTGCCTGATCTTGAACAAATTCAGATGCTTGGGGCGTTTATTGTGTAATTTCGCTTCCATGCGGGAGATTTTAAAGTAGAAATAATATTGCCAAAATTCAATTGACACGCTGAATATTAGAACCAAGTTTAGTCTGTTATGTAGCTCGATACAAGCCAAAACTTGATTGAGAATGCAATTCGTGCTCGTTATATTTCTTTCTGAAATCGATAAAAATTGCCTATAGTTTTCACATGATTACCCCACCCATGCGCTCTTAAATCTTGGCTACAGCAGTGATCGGTTATCGCGCATCTAGTACTAACGTACTAATACTAAAGTACAATTGTCACGGCTATTAAAGCAACTAGAATATCACCTTCCTAGCACATCTCGAACATATTAAATACCAGGCAAAAAATCCAAATTCTGAGATAGCACGGTATTTCACGGTAGATTTACCAGAAATAGGTTTTATTTATAAAAACACACTTACAGGAGCACTTGCGATGGGATTTGTGAACGAAAGATTAGAAAACCACGAGTGGCAAACTATTGATCGGGAGCGAGGTATTGTCCTCAAGGGTACAGGAGGAATGCCACAAGAACCATTTGATTTTAATTTAAATATCGCAGGCGAAAATGTTAATTTTTCAGCACATAGAAGAGTAATTTCATTAGGACGTGAACAGGGATGCGACATCGAATGGCAAGTTTTAGCAATTTATGCGCCATCTCATGTGAAGCAAGACAAATTAAGATTACACAGCCTGATTACAGAAGCTCTTGATGTATTCGGTTTTGCAACTTCGCGAAAAAATGTCAAAAATTTGACAGTTACTTTTGCCCCCAATGTATAGGAGTTTTAAGGAATGAATGCATCCGATGCACTGAATGAAATTGCTGTCCGAGAAACTGCGGCCAACCCGATGTCGGTCAGCGAGCAGCGGGCACTGGCAAACTCTGTCGATGCCACCACAGGAAATTCCACCTTGTTGCTGTGAAGTGAAAGAGAAAGGATAAATTTTATTTATAAATAATTACTTATAGGAGTATTTGTAATGGGGTTTGTGAATGAAAGATTAGAAAACCATGAGTGGCAAACTATTGATCGGGAGCGAGATATTGTTCTTAAGGAAGTGGGATGGGGAGGGCCTGAAGACTCTACCTATGACTTTAATCTTGATATCGCGGGTGAAAGTGTCAATTTTTCGGCTCATCAAAAAATAATTTCATTAGGGCGCGACAAGGGTTACGACATCAAGTGGCAAGTTTTAGAAATTTATGCGCCCCCTCGTGTGAAACAAGACAAATTACGATTGCACAATCTGATTGCTGAAGCTCTGGATGCTTATGGCTTTGCAGCTTCACGAAAAAATGTCACAAGCTTGGTTGTCACTTTTGTCCCCAATATATAGGAATTTTGACAAATGAATGCAACTGATGCGCTGAATGAAGTTGCTACCCGTGAAACTGCGGGTAACCCAATGTCAGTTAATGAGCTGCGAACATTAACAAACTCTGTTGATGCTAACTTAGGAAATTCAACGTTAGTGCTATGGAGTGGAAGTGTAGGAACAGACGCCAATTCTAATAGCGGAAAGGAATTTAAAGCCAAAGATATCGCAGAATCGCTAGCTAATGGTTCTTCCGTTAAAACAATTGCTGATACGCAGGTAGGCGAATTTTTGCGAAGTAGTAGTTTTAGAACAGCTCTCAATGATGCCGCCAATCGCGAAGGATTGAGTTTTGATACTTTATATTCAGGAACTGATGCAAACGGCACACGCATCAACAACACCAGCTTCTGGGACACTGCATCAGCGCGATTGGTCGATGGTCATACCGGAGATTTTCGTTTGATTATGCCTTCTGCGCCAATCGGTAGTGTGGCTGCAGAGACCGAGATTCCAGCGTTATTGAACAAAGCTTCGCTATCCGGACAGAAAATCAATGGCGTCGATCTTAAAGACTGGCAAAGTCGGTACCACGCGGACAAGCTATTGAGTGGCGAAAGCACGGCAAAAGCCGAACTCATCAAATTGATTGGTTCGACATCCAAGGCAGATTTGGCCGATATGCGAATCGGCAAGGATACAGCCGGCAAATTGCATGTTGATACCAGTAGTTATTTGGGAAAAACATTGGGGTTGCCGGCCAAGGATATTCCGGCAGGAACTGAGATAACTCGCTTGGCATCATTGGAAAGCATGCGTTTGAGCTATAGCGATATGACGCAGTATGTTAAGTACGAAGGTTTACTGAATAAAGCAGGATGGTTCGGAGACATTCTGGGAACGGCACTCGCTATCGCGCAGGCACAGCAAGCATATAACAGCGGCAAGCCAACTGAGGCCGGCGCCATTTTGGCAGCCCATGCTGGTGGCTTGGCGGGCGGCATTGCGGTTGGGTATGGCGCTTCACTTGCGGCTGGGCTTTTACTTGTACCCGGCCTGAATGTCGGCATCGGAGCCGGTATGTTAGTTACCGGAGCTGCTGGGCTTGCAGGCGGTTATTTCGGTGGATTGGCCGGAGAGAAGCTTTTCGAAGATTTGTATATGAATATTTCAAGTTTCGATATGGCGCTCTTTTTCCAGGACATAAAGGGTGACTATGCCTGGGCAATCAGTCGCCTTGGCGATTTGTTGCTGCAAAATATCGGCGAACTTGCTGAAATATCGAACATTGTCAATAGTTTCTTCCTGCAATTCAAAAATTGGACACCGCCACGCACAGATCCATTAGTGCTGGATTTGGATAATGACGGTATTGAAACCATCGGTATCAACAATCCGGCCATTTTGTTTGATCACGACAGCGATGGGATTAGAACAGGTACGGGTTGGGTGAAAAGCGATGACGGCTTTTTAGTGCTGGATCGTAACAACAATGGCACGATCGACTCGGGCCGTGAGCTGTTTGGCGTTGATACCATCAAATCTAATGGTAGCCGCGCAAGCAATGGTTTTGATGCATTATCGGATCTGGATTCCAATGCGGACCAGCTGTTTGACCAAAATGATAGCGAATTTGCGCATGTGCGGGTGTGGCGTGATTTGAATCAGAATGGCATATCTACTTCCAACGAATTGTTTTCATTGCCACAGTTGGGAATTATCAGTATCAAACTGAATGCCACCAACCAGAACGTCAATCTCGGCAATGGTAACGTACAGACCGCAACAGCGGCACATTTGACGGTCGACGGCACAGGACAAACCGGCAATCTCGATCTGGCCAATAATCCGTTCTTCCGCGAATTTACCGACACCCTACCGCTTACGGAGCAAGCGCTCAGTCTACCGGATACCCAAGGCGCCGGATTTGTGCGCGACTTGCGCGAAGCTGCAAGTTCATCGTCTGCGGTAGCCATTGCTTTGACAAACTTTGTAAACCAGTCCAGTTATACAAACCAAAGAGCACAATTAGACGATCTGCTGGCCGCCTGGACGCAGGCTTCGACGATGAGAGCCAGTGTTGAGCAGGCAACTGGGAAAGGGTATTTTTTATTATACCTATTGCCCAGTGAATCATGGTCGCATTATGACCAGCACATGGGTTATTGGAATACTTCAGACATGAGTATTCTGAATGCCCTGGCGCCTGAGAAACGCGCATCCTATGAAATGTTGCAACAGCAACAACAGGAAATAACCGGGCTAATCAGTGTTCTCGAGCGCTTTAACGGTTCACCGCTGGTAACAGTCGGTACAGACCGGATAACGCTGGGCAATGGTTTTCAGAATATGGTGAGTACCGTACCGAATGTTGCCAATTCAAAAAGGGTATTCGTCTCGCTATCAACCCAGCAAATAGAATTCATGCAACAGAGCTATGAAACGCTAAAAGAGTCTGTTTATGGCAGCCTGGTTTTACAAACACGCCTTGCACATTATCTGAATGAAATAACACTGAATGCAGATGCAGCATCGCAAGTTTTCATGAATTTCTCTGCATTGAATTCATTATTGGATGATCTGAAAGTTACCGATCCTGCAACTGCTCTAGCTGACTTAATCGAATTAAACAAATACGCCGGACATTTACTGCAAGAAAACGGCTGGACCGGCCTGAATATGTTGCGAAACTGGATAGATGAAGGCGTTGCCGACACACAAGCTGCTGCGATTCTGCAAGATCTCGGCGTCAGCGTTATTGAGCGAGGCACGGCCGATGAGATTGTTTTTAGTGTATCTGGAAATACTGCATTGAATGGCTACACCGGCAACGATATTCTCAATGGTAGTGCGGGTAATGATACGTCGTACAGTAGTAGCGGGAATGACATGCTGTATGGCGGAGATGGCCGTGATTTGCTGATGGGTGGCGATGGTGATGATATTTTACGAGGCGGCAAAGGTGAAAATGACCATTTAAGAGGCGACAACGGCAACGACACCTATCTTTTTGCAGCAGGGGATGGCGTTACTTCCATTAACAATAGCGATACGGGCACAAGTTATGATGTGCTGCGCTTCATGGATGGTATTCATCCAAGCGATGTAATTGCAAAGCGGGATTCTCACAACTTATATCTTACTGTGCAGAGTACCGGTGAGGTAATAACCGTTGCCAATAACTTTTATGAAAGTGGCTCCTCCGCTATCTATGCACTGGATGCCACTGAGTTCAGTGATGGCACCATTTGGGATATGGCAACGCTCAGACAAATGGTTATGCAAACTACTGCAGGTAACGACAATATTATCGGCTTTGAGTCGGATGACAATATTGACGGCTTAAGCGGTGATGACACCATATCCGGTGCTGGTGGAAACGATACGCTAAACGGCAATGATGGCAACGACACGTTAAATGGTACTGGTGGAAATGACATATTAGAGGGGGGTAATGGCAACGACACTCTCTTTGGTGGCACCGGTAACGATACGTTGCGAGGAGGCGCGGGGGTAAATTATTTAACGGGCGATGATGGCAGCGATACTTATCTTTTTTCGGTCGGTGATGGAAACACCAGTATCAACAACTATGAAGCCAGCAGTGCATCTCCTGATGTATTGCGGTTTATGCCAGGAATCAATCCTACGGACATCACAATCACACGCGATACCGGCAATCTATTTCTCACGCTAAAAAACACCGGTGAAAAGATCACAGTAGCCAACTACTTTTATCGAGATGCTGCAACTTCGTATGTGCTCGATGCCATCGAATTCAGTGATGGCACCAGCTGGAATGCAACGGCGCTTAAAGCCATGATACTCACTGGAAC